>JAAYAD010000028.1 GCA_012719545.1 Clostridiaceae bacterium | reverse complement strand
TTTTTCATAAATTTCGCGTACAATCATATTTGCAAGTTACCTTTCCTTTTGGTTTATAGTTGATTGATTGGTCTCTTGAAACTATACCACATTGTGAAGGTAACTTGCTTTTTTATTCCTACAAAAACTTTACACTATGTTGATAGAAAGTATAGTCCACGTTTAAAAGATTAAACGGAGCTACCCAAGAACATTTTGGAACTTACTTAAATGGTCCATACATTTTAATCCACGGTTATTAATGGGCGGAGTCTTTCAATGGTTTTGGGGCCAATGCCTTTAATATTATTCAACTCATCAATGGATTTGAAGGGGCCGTATAAATTCCTGTATTCTATTATAGCCTTTGCTTTGACTTCTCCTATGTAGGGAAGGCTTACAAGTTCATCCATTCCCGCCTTATTGATATTGATCTTGGTATTTTCAGTATCCGAACCTGATTCTTTGTTCTGCCCGGTATCTTTAACTTCTTCTGATTCAGGGGTTGCAGGAATATCATTTCCTTTTTTGGAATCTTCTACTACCTTATCTTTCGGTTTTTCTGCAGCAATATTTTTACTTTCTTCCCCACCATGTTGGACCTGTGTTTGAGCAGTTGCTGACTCATTACGGTATTCAATCCACTCATATCCGCCATTTAAGCCTGAAAGCAGCAGTAAGCCAATAATAGCCCCTATTATAAAAAATGCAAGAATAGTGCTAAAGGCAATGTTAACAGTTTTGCCCTTAAACCTTACTTCCATTTTAAACCTCCGAAATTATATATTACCATTATCTCACACTATTATAAAAAATCAACAATTACAGACATAAATCGTCATGGAAATGTAATATTTTTACTCTTTCCGTATGACTTGAGTAAACGGCAAGAGTAAATTATAATGAGTATGAAAGCTTATCTTCAAGCTATGATGGACTCAGGAGTGATATTGTTGAAGAGAAAATTCATTGTCCTTTTTTTGTTTGTATTTCTTTTTTCTGCATTTTCTATTCCACATGAAGTCTTTGCGGCACAGCAGCCTGATCTTACAGCCGCTTCCTTCATTCTTATTGAAATGGAAACAGGGCAGGTACTTGCTGAAAAAAACGCTGATGAGCGCCGTTCCCCAGCAAGCACCACAAAAATTATGACCGCTTTAATAGCCCTGGAAAAGGCAGATTTGGAAGATGATATGACAGCATCGGACAATGCAATAAACAGTGTAGAGTATGACTATGTTACAGCCGGAATAAAAATTGGCGAAACTCTTAAGTTCAAGCATCTGCTTGATCTTATGATGATAACCTCTGCCAATGAAGCAAGTAATATCATAGCGGAAAATGTAGCCGAAGATGGAACAATTTATGGCTTTGCAAAGCTGATGAATGAAAAAGCCGCAGAACTGGGCCTTACAGGAACCCATTTTGTTAACCCCAACGGGACTGAAAACGAAGACCATTATTCCACAGCACGGGATCTGGCTATCCTTGCAAGAGCAGCCATGCAGAACGATAAATTCAGGGAAGTTGTAGGAAGATCAGAGTTTTCGCTTCCCGATACAAATTTAAGAAAAGCCAGCCAGTGGAATACCGGTCATCTTTATGCTACCAATCAGCTTCTTAAATCAAGGTCCTCTTATTATTCCAAGGTAACAGGAATAAAGACCGGGTTCACCAATAAGGCCGGACACTGCTTGGTATCCTCTGCCATAAACCCTGAGGGATTGGAGCTTATAGCCGTAGTTCTGGGTGCGGACAAGCAGGATACCCTCTATAAGGAATCTCAGGCTCTTCTTGAATACGGCTTTAAGAACTTCAAAATGAGGGATCTTACCAAAAAAGGTGAATATGTTGACCGTTATGAGGTTGCCGATGCTGTGGACGGCAAAAAGGTTGAAATTATAACAGACGGCGAAATGAAATGGATTTTGCCTGCAAGTGATGAGGAGCTGAAAAACGACCTTGAGATAGTAAAAACTTTCGATGAACCCTTTGCAGCTCCAATTGCGCAGGGACAGGTTGTAGGAAAAATAGAATACTTCTACAAAGGCAAATCCATTGGCACTGTAGATCTTGTGGCCAAGGAAGCAATTGAAAAGACCACCTTTGCAATCATCAGAGACAAGTATAAGGAAATAGTAAGCAATGAGCGCTTTATCTTTGGTGTAAAGGCTGCTGCGGTTTTGGTTGTGGTAATAATTATCCTTAGTTATTTTCTCCGTATTGCAAGCCGCAGGCGCAACAGAAGCAGGCGCTACAGATCCGGGTATACGAGAAGAAACAATTATCGTTTTTAATGTCTTAATAACAACGTTCATATATCAAATAAAAAGGTTCCCTTCCTGGGAACCCCAGATTGTAGACAAAAACGGTTGTGGTTTTAGACCATAACCGTTTTTTCTAAATACATCAATGATTTTTCTCTAAATACTGGTAAAAATTCAATAAGAAATTGCAAAATAGGGTTCATATCTGGATTTAGCTTTTTCCATTTCGCTAGCTTTTTCAAATTCATGCATGCAAAA
>JAAYAD010000059.1 GCA_012719545.1 Clostridiaceae bacterium | reverse complement strand
TTTTTCATAAATTTCGCGTACAATCATATTTGCAAGTTACCTTTCCTTTTGGTTTATAGTTGATTGATTGGTCTCTTGAAACTATACCACATTGTGAAGGTAACTTGCTTTTTTATTCCTACAAAAACTTTACACTATGTTTTCCAAGGCATTCATTATTTTTTCTCAAGGTGTTTCGAAAATTTTATGAATTGTATTTAAGGATAATAAAAAAGACAAAATTATAAACTGGCTGAATCTTTGGATTGCCTGAAAACAGCCGAAAGAAACGGAACCTTCTATGGACAACCCTCGTCTTATTAAATATAATAAATCTGGTGTAAAAGACCTTCAAAGGGCAATATTCCATAAAAAATTTATAGGAGATGAACCATGAGAAGATACAGATATAGAAACGAAAGGAAGTACAGAAGGCGCCGCACAATAATTGCACTGTTGTTTGTTACCATTTTATTTGTGGCAGCCTATTTTATTTTTGGGCGGGATTTAGAAAATATTTTGGGTAAAGCTCCATCGCCCACCCCAACCTCATCTAATCCTTCCAATACCCCTGAAAGTCCCAGTCCTACTCCAACTCCAACTCCCACACCAACTCCTACTCCGGAGCCTCCCAAGGGTGTGGAAATAAAGGATCATGGATTTTTACCCTTTATAGGCTCTGTTGAAAAGAGCGGAAAAATGGATGAAATAAAAGCCAAGGTAGAGGAGTTTATCTCTAAGCAATCGGGCAAATATGGCGTATACTTTATAGATCTTGCCACAGGCGAATCTTTTGGAGTCAATGACAGGGACAGCTACATTGCAGCTTCCACATCAAAGCTTCCCATGAACGTCATGCTTTATACCAAGGTTGAGTCCGGCGAAGTGGATCTTGATTCCACCTTAAAATACCTTAAAGAAGATTTTGAGCCCGGTACGGGAATAATCCAGAATAAGCCCTATGGCACCGAGTATACTGTCCGTGAGACTTCAAGGCTTTCCATTGTTTACAGCGATAACTGCGCTATCAACATGATTATCCGTATACTGGGCATTGAAAATATATGCCAGTACATTTTGGATCTTGGCGGTGACATTTATTACGACAAGGGTCACCGTACCTCCCCCCATGACCTGGGCCTTGTAACTCAGGAGCTTTACAGGCTTTACCTCAATAATCCTGATTTGTACGGCGAGTTAATATACAACCTTGAAAATACCATGTGGAATGACAGAATTGATGCCTTGCTTCCAAAGGAAGTCAAGGTTGCCCATAAAATAGGCAATCAAACCAGAACAGCCAATGATGTGGGTATAGTCTTTGCGTCCCATCCATATGTTCTGGCTGTTATGACCGATAACGTGGATTTCGGAACAGCGTGCAAGAAAATTGCAGAATTGTCTAAAATGATTTATGACGAAGTGGAAGCTTACGCTGCAAAATAAAGTTCAGCATACATTAGCATGTAAATGTTTCCATCCCTTCGGCTTTAGTAATCCAAAAGATAAAGAGGTGCTAATTAATGTATGTATCTTCTTATAGAAGAAAAAGGCGGAGATTCAATAAAGGGAAGTTTTTTACCTTCTTATTATGCGTGGCATTATCAACACTGGTGATAGTACTTGCCATTAACGGAAAGCTCCCCTTTATGCCTGAAAATCTGAGGGATAAAACTGATCCCACTCCCACAGCAAGTGCTGATCCTTCTCAAGCTGAAACCAATACCCCTACCCCTGAACCAACTCCATGGCCCACACCGGAGCCCATGCCCGAGGAGAGCACCGACCCTGCGGTACTTGATGTTTCGTGGCAGGATCCGGCCGTTTTTACAGGAGCTATGGCTTATGATGATTTAAAGAAGATCTTTAATAAAGGTGACGGCTCAACATTGAGCTACTGGGTGTTTGAGAACGGAAAGCCCGTGGATTACAAACCAAAAGATGAGGTCATTTTTGGCCGTCCCGAGGAATATGCCGACGTTAAGGGTGTAGTGGCCTTCAGGGGCAATAACTACCGTGATTCAGCGGCTTACGGTACCCGCACCGTTACAGAGAAGAAACTTGAAATTGTATGGACCAGCAATACAGGTGCTATCAGTGCCGAAAACAGCTACTGGCCGGGTACCGGCTGGACAGGGCAGCCCCTATTGGTCAACTGGTCTGAAGAAGTCCGCAATATGATGAACATTAAGCCCGAGTTTAAGGAAAAGGATCTGGTTGAGGTCATCTATCCCACCCTCGACGGCAATATATATTTCCTTGACCTTGAAACAGGCAAGGCAACCAGGGACAAAATCACCGTTGGATTTCCCTTTAAGGGCACCGGAATGATTGACCCAAGGGGATATCCCATCCTTTATGCCGGAATGGGCCTTAATGAGAACAGCGGTAAATTTACGGAATTTAAATACATGATGTTTAATCTTATTGACCAGACCCCGCTGTACAGCATTTTCGGACGTGACCCTGTGGCTTTCAGAAGATGGGGTGCCTTTGATTCATCCGCAATGATTGACAAGAAGACCGACACATTCTTTGAAGCGGCAGAAAACGGCCTTGTTTACAGGGTTAAGCTAAATACCCGATTTGACAAAGAAAACAAGACCATAAGCTTATCACCCCAGATAACACGCTACAGATACAGGGATTCAACCAATGACGAGCTGGGCATAGAAAATTCCGCAGCATTTTATAAAAACTATATGTATTTCTGCGATAACGGCGGTATTTTCCAGTGCCTTGACATTAATACCATGAAGCCTGTATGGACCTATAATGTGGGTGATGATACCGACTCCACAACGGTCATTGAAGAGACGCCTGAGGGAGTATTCCTCTATACTGCCAACCAGGTGGACAAGAGAAGCCAGATAAGCAAAAGTGTTGAGAAATGCAATATAAGGAAGTTCAATGCATTGACCGGAGAACTTATATGGCAGAGGGACTATGACTGTCTGTATAATTTCTACATTAACGGCGGTGCCCTTGGAACTCCTCTTCTGGGAAAGGACGATATAAGCGACATCATTATTTATCCCATATGCTTTACAGGCTCAACAACCGACGGAATACTGGTTGCTCTGGACAAGAAAACAGGCCAGGAAGTATGGAAACGTAAGCTTAACGCATACAGCTGGTGCTCTCCGGTTGGCATTAAGAGCAGCGACGGAAAGACTTACGGAATATTCTGCGATTATGCAGGCTATATGCACCTGTTTGACCCAAAAACTGGCAACGACCTGCATGCAATAAGCCTTGAAGGAAATATTGAGTCCTCCCCCGCCGTCTATGACGACATGATTGTGGTTGGCTCATATGCTAAGAAGATATTTGGAATACGAATAAAATAAAGGTTTGCCTAGAATGAATAAGACAAGGATGGATTATAACAAGCAAAGGCTGGATTCTTTATTGGATTCGTAAGAATTTGGAGGATAGAAAATGGCTTACAGAAAAAACAGGACAAAGCAAATTAAGCTTCTGTCTGCACTATTTTTAACATTGCTGTTAGTATTGGCGGCTTTGCTCATAGCTCAGGGCAAATTGCCCTTAGGTAACGGCGGTTTAGCGTCAAATCCCCCTGCCAATACCGGCACAAATAATCCTGATAATAGCCCGAAGCCAACAGATGATCCCACACCAACACCTACTCCGGAACCCACTCCCACTCCGGAAGTGACTGATCCTGCCAAGCTTGTTATTAATGTGGCAGATCCTCCTTCGTTGGTGAGCAAAACCACAGTTTCAAAGGGTACTTATCAGAAAAAGTTCAAGGACGGAGGCTCCATTACCTGGTCGGTTATCCAGAACGACAAGATTGTTGAATACACTCCTGATTATCCTGTTGCCTTCCCCTCTGACAAGGCTTATACGGAATTGGAGGGCGTAACCACATTCAGAGGCAATAACTATAGAAATTCTGCATCTTTTGGTACCCGTAACATCAAAGAAAGAAAGCTTGAAATAATCTGGGAGCAGGAAACCGGAGCTATTGCCGCTCAAAACAGCTACTGGCCAGGCTCAGGCTGGACAGGTCAGCCCATCCTGGCTCATTGGCCGGAGAATATCAGAAAACTAATGAACATCTCTGATGAGTTTAAAAACAAGGATTTAACCGAGGTTATCTATCCCATACTGGATGGCAATATATACTTCCTTGACCTTGAAACAGGAAAGCCAACCAGGCCAAAAATCAAGCTTGGTTTTACCATAAAGGGAACAGGAATGGTTGACCCCAGAGGCTACCCCCTGTTCTATACCGGTATGGGTCTTAACACCAACGATACCGCCGGTACCTCCACCCAGTTCAAGTACAGGATTTATAATCTCCTTGACCAAAGCGAGATTTTCTCTGTATTAACAAGGGACGGCAATGCCTTCAGAACCTGGGGAGCTATGGACTCTTCTGCTGTACTGTGCCGCGAGGCTGATACTCTTATCCTTGCGGGAGAAAATGGCCTTATCTACAAAATCAAGCTGAATTCAAAGTTTGATGAATCACAGGGCACCATATCCCTTTCTCCCAAGATTACCAAGTACCGCTATAAGTCCTCTTACAGCGGTGATCAGGGAATTGAAAATTCACCCGCCTTTTACAGGAACTTAATGTACTTTGTTGACAACGGCGGAACCCTTCAGTGCCTTGATATACACAAGATGGAACCTGTCTGGATATACAACGTGGGAGACGATACCGACAGCTCAATTGTGGTTGAAGAAACCGAGGACGGAGTTTTCATCTATACCGCAAATGAAGTGGATAAAAGGTGTGCCAACGGAAAAGCTGCCAAGGCTGATTCCAATATAAGAAAGTTCAATGCCTTAACAGGCGAGCTCATCTGGCAGAAGGACTACACCGCCTATTACCGTTACTATATAAACGGCGGGGTAATGGGCACTCCTTTAATTGGCAAGGACGATATAGCCGACCGCATAATTGTTCCTGTCTGCTTTACAGGAAGCCAGCTTGACGGAAAGCTTGTAGCTCTGGACAAAAAGACTGGTGAAGAAATCTGGGTAAGGGATCTGGAGCATTACAGCTGGAGTTCTCCCGTTGACATTAAAAGTGAGGACGGAAAGACCTATGGTATATTCTGCGATTACGGCGGCTTTATGCACCTTTTCGACCCAATGACCGGAGAGGATTACGATAAAATCTCTCTTGGCGGCAATATTGAAAGCTCTCCTTCAGTGTTCAACGATATAGCTGTTGTGGGTTCCTATGCCAAAAAGATATTTGGAGTAAGAATCAAGTAAGATATAAGATTTAAACTGATTTGAAGTTTAATGTATCCTTAAGGCTTTATCCATAGGGTGAAGCAGGAATATAAGCCTCAGATATAAAACTCAGAAATAAGACCAGAAATACAATACTAATGACAGAATGGCTGTCCGTTACCGGCTAAAAGCCGGTTTAAGCGGACAGCCACTCTTATGTGTACCTCTATCATATAGATTTGCTGGCAGAAATTAAAACTGTTGATGCAAACCGATATTAACTGTCTATTGAACCATTTGATTAGGCTTAAAAGGGCTAAATGTCCTTTTAATTACCTTGCCACTGTTATAGTGCGAGGTGCGGCCTGTACTCTTACACCGTTGCTAAATACTATTTCTTTGGTTGTACTTGACGGGTTAAATACCACATAGGTTTTTACTCCGTCTTTGTTAAGAACTACGCTTAATGAGGAGTTTGTGGCATAGGTGGATGTATCCAGCGTTCCGTTCTTGTTAAGGCTGTTAAGCCAATAATAGGTGAAGGCTTTGGATTCTCCTGCTTCAGGTGACAGATCGGTTCTCCATTTTGAAAGAGCAAGAGAAGGATTGGAAAGGGCCAGATACTTGACCATTATATCCTGCCAGATTGTTGAATTGCCTGTGCCTCCGTAATTGGTTGCTGCACCCTCTGCATAAGTGGCATTATAAACTGCTGTTATCTTATCTTTGAACTCTGCCAGATAGAATGAACCACCTGTAAGGGGCAGTACATTTATTCCATAGACTTCTATGGGGTTAGGCGACCACCATGTGGCAAAGCTGTATTTTCCGCCCCATACCATACCTACAGCCTCATGGTTGAATGCAGGGTCAAATATTGCATCGTACTGATCATACCAATATTCATGAATTGCGCTCTTTTCTGTAGTGTAGAGGTAAATTCCAAGATCCCTTATGTTCTGGTTGCCAGTGGCTTCTCCCCACATTATAATTCCTGCCCAGGCATGCATAGCTTCAGATGAGGATTCCTGGTTGTTTCCGTCACCAAACTGGGCGTGTCCCGATGCCCAGGAATGGCCTTCATAGGGATCCATTGCCCTTAAGAACGGGAACATTGTGGAATTCCTGTTATTGCAGGCAATATCATTAATGAGCATCTCAACCATACCGCCCCACTGCTGAGCCCATGAAGGATCCCTCAGGGCGATCTGGGCTGCGGCATTGATGAAATATCCATAGTGGAAGTGGTGATCGTTAAGCTGTGTATCCGAGCCAAAACTTGAGGGATAGCCGATAAGAGTACCCATTTCGGCATTGTAATAGAAGAACTTATCATTTTTGAAATTGCCGTTGCTGTCGGTTGGTGTAAACCAGTTTTCAAGTTCTCCTTTTATTGTATTGTAAAGGATATCAGCAGCCTGGGTATATCCAATCCTCTCTGCTACGGTAAGGGCGTTTACAAGCCTGTTAAGCTCTTTTCCTGTCCAATATGTATCCTTTACAATAGGGAAGCCTTTGGATGGGTTGGATGGATTAATATGGGGATCGGTGTTAATCAGTTCATCAAGGTATGCCCTCATCTGCGCTTTTTCAGCATCGGTAAAGTTCCAGTGAGGCATTATGGGAAGCACACCATAGAACTTCTCGGTGGTTGTAAAGGATGAGCCAGCAATGAGCTTTAATTCGCCTCTTATTGTATTGTGATAGCTGTATCCCAAAGAGTTCTGGATATTCTCATTCCTGTACTGATGCGGGAAAAGTGCTATTATTGTTCCACTTGCAGTACTTTCAGGCTTATTGTCGGTGGTAATATTGAATTTTGTGGTCAATGTCCTTGTATTCTGATTATAAGAGTATGAAATGCTGGTATTTGTTACAAAGTTGTATGCGTACTTTTTGAATGTATTTAGTATGCCGTTAAGGACGGTCATATTCTCACTCTGTCCGACAGGCACATTATATGGCAGGGGAGCTATGGATATGTAGTTTCTTCCTGCCGGCATGTTGGCTCTGAGGCCGGTTATGCTTCCCTGGCTTCCACTAACTGTCCATGTGGTTCCCTGAGGGGCAAATATTCCATAATAGTTATAATCATTATCTGCATTATCCATTGCTTTTACAATCAGCACATTGCTGTTTGTATCCCCGATAATCCAGGCAGGAAGGCCTCTGGGCAGTGAAATATATGGGGTAACATTATTGAAATAGAAGTATCCGAACGGATTTCCGTGGAGTATTGTCGCTTTGATGCTTTGTGTTTTTGCTGCATTGCTGAGGACAAAATCATAGGACCAGTCGGTTACCTTATCGGCTCTTGCGTCAACAGCACTAAAGCCCACACCGCCAACACTTAGGTCGGCGTACGGATCTTCATAATGTTTCAAAATTTCGTTGCCGTTGTTTATAACCATTCTGGGCGGATAGCATATTTTTACGCCGCCTTCATGGGCCTTGAATATTGTGGGTATGGCATATAGCGGTTCGGAGTACTTATTGTTGTATCCTCCCCACATGGTTCCCCAAATCAATGTGGTTCCCCAGTCATTTGTGGGAACAAAGCCTGTAAAGTTAGGGGTAGTGCGCCTGTTGGCCCCAACTGGCAGCCACTGAAGCTCATAGCTTCTTTCATGGACACTTTCGCCATATTGCTGGGTGCCGTACGGAACAAGGGTATAGCCGCCGCTTCCCACATATACTACTTCTCCAGGCCCCGGCTGTGTTCCCGGACCGTTTCCGCCTCCGTCGTCTCCGCCTCCGTTATTTCCGCCGTTTACATTAAATGCAACCCAGCCTGTGTCTCCGGTATTGGTTGACAGGAACAGATTGATAAGTCCATTTGGTCCCAGCTGAACATCCGGAATATCAATTACATAGTTACCCTGACCGTTTTTGGAGCCTGTAGGGTATCCTGCAACCGCCTGGCTCAGCTGTGTAGGATTTACTACATTTGTATACCATATGTTATAAGCCTCTGCGCTTGGTACAGTCGGCATAAGGGTAACTCTGAGCGTGGTGCCGTTTAACTGAAGGTTGGCATTAAACTGCCCGATTGCACCGGTCACTCCGTCTCCTCCGGAGCCGCCTCCGTCATTTCCGCCGTAAACATTAAAGGCAACCCATCCGGTATCTCCGGTATTGGTTGAAAGGAACAAGTTTATAAGCCCGTTTGGCCCCAACTGAACATTGGGTATTTCAATTACATAGTTGCCCTGAGCGTTTTTGGAACCCGTAGGGTATCCTGCAACGGCCTGACTCAATTGTGTGGGGTTTACTATATTGGTATACCATATATTATAGGCCTCAGCGCTTGATACAGTTGGTATCAGGGTAACTTTCAAAGTGGAACCGTTAAGCTCAAAGTTAACATTGAATTGCCCGATTTGCGCGGCAAAGACATTTACAGGAAGAAGAACCGTCATCAAAATAACGGCTGTCAGAATTAAGGAAAGACTCTTCCTTAAAATTCTCCTTTTCATTCTTAACAACTCCTTTTACACACTTTTTTAGCACATTAATCAAATATTTTTATATCTATAGGGACATTGCAACGGATGACCAAATCTTACATAACCATCACCTCATCCAAATATTCTATTACAATGAAAAATATGGTAAGCAATGAGGCTGTCATGCTGCTGATTAGACTTTGGCATTGAAGTAATGTTGTTTTGGTCGTTTACATAAATAGAACAACTGGATGGCATTAACAAAGCCAATGAAAAGTACGCATATGAAATGTGCAGAAATTTATTGTGCAAATCGGGTAATAACATTATAGCACAGGCTCTTATTATTGTAAATACTTTCCTTTATTCTTTTATATTCCCAACACCATTGACAAAAAGCTTCCTAAACAACGCAAATCCGGACAGTTGGGGACCATCTGTCCGGATTTGATTTTGTTGCCTTTATGTCAGGCTTTAAGAAGTCAAGCTGCAAAAGTCATTTTAAAATTAATAATTTGTAAGAAGCTAAATTCATCAAGGCTCTATTGGGGTACCGTATATTTCAAATTCAAATATTGAATAACCCCAGCCTATGGCTCTTTCAGTGCCATGCATCCGTACATACCTAGCAATTACAGGCTCTTTTAATATCTCATCCATGGTATGGGGGCTTTGCATATTTGTCTTTGTAATTATTGTAGTCCAGTTTTCGTTATCTTCAGAAATGTCTATTGTATAATTCTTAGCACATGCAGGCTCCCAGACAATTCTGATTTTTCTTATGCTGTAATTGGCACCCAGGTCTACAGTAATCCATTGAGGATCCACATTATGCACTGACTCCCACCGTGTGCCCGGATTTCCATCAACGGCTAAAGATGCTGTATTTGCACCATTTACCGAGGATGCTTCTGCGGTTTTTTCAAGAGCAATATTGTCATTGAATTTAACAAGTATGCTCACAATATCTGAGTCATCCATTCCTGTTTTACAGGCAATGGCTTTGATTGTGGTTGTTTCAGTCACCACAAAAGGTCCTAAATACAACTCGCATAGCCCCGGCACAGGATCAGTGCCATCAGTTGTATACCATATTTCAGCGTCATCTAATGATGGCACTGCTATTGTAACTGTTTTTTCTTCTGCCGTTAAATCAGCGGGTGTATAAGATATTACAGGGTTGCCAACCCTAATGACCACAGTTTCGGTTACTACTTTTGATGGGCTCATTCCGTCTTTAAAGGCTCTGAATTTTACGGTAGTGGTATTGGTTATGGTGATAGCTTCTGTATATTCATCAGATGCATTTGTGGGCTCACTGCCGTCAAGAGTGTATCTAATTACAGCTCCTTGTGTATCGCATATGGCAGTAACCGTCTTTGCAGTCGGATTTGAGTGGTCTACATAAATTACAGGAGCAGCTACTTTATTGGCATAAATCTCAAACTCCCATATGGAATAGCCATATGTTGTCGCCCTTTCTGTACCGTAAACCATCACATATCTTCCTGCTTTTGGCGGGAAGTAAACTTCAAGAGTATGGCCTCCCGTTCCGTTGGTTACACTGTGGGCAGTATTCCAGGATGGGTGCTCTGTGTCGTTCCAGGCAACAGCATCATCGGAAATCTTTATATCGTATACCTTTCCTGCGGCACCTTCCCATACAATTTTAACGCCTGAAATATCCACGGTACTTCCAAGGTCAACCATAAGCCATTGGGGATCTGAAAATTCAGACTCCCAACGAGAATTGGGATTTCCGTCAAAGGCAAGTGCCGCATTGCCTGAAGATGCTTTGGCAGGTTTGTTAAGCGCAAAATTATCGGTAAATTTGAGTGTTATGCTTGATATAAGCGAATCTTCCATACCTTCTTTTACCGCCATAGCCTTAATAACAGTGTCCTCATATACAACGAAAGGTTCTTTATACTGAATTCCATTGTAACGTGAGGGTTCTGTGCCGTCCAATGTGTAATAGATATCAGCTTCCACGGTTGAACAGCTTATCTGTATCTCCTGCGGGTTAAAGTAAGTTCCGGATGGAATATTGAAAACCGGAGTTTTAACCTGGTCAGGGGAGGACATATCCTTTTCCCACAAATACACATTGTCAATGAATATGTCATGGCTTTCTGCCTGACTTCCCCCAAGGAGGAACACAAGCTTTCCTGTTACAGGTTCGGAGGCAGACTCGAATTCAAAGGCGTATGTGACAACTCCAGGGCCTGTATTAACAGTTGTAGTCTTAAGATATTTAATGGTATTGTTTGAGGAGTTTTCAACACATACATCCACACTTCTTGCTTTTGTTGAACTGATGTCAAAATTGAGCACATAGGTTTTGCCTGCCTCAAGTCTGAGACCGTCCTGCATAAGCATTATATTCCAGTTGTTGGGACCATCATAGGTCATGCTGATTTTTGCCATGCCGTTTTCAATACTGAATTCCCCATATGCCCCATCCAGAGCCATGAAAGGCCATACATCAGTATTACCTGTCTCAAAGGTTCCGTTTACCACCAGGCTTCTGTCAGGACCGGTTCCGTCTATATCATAGGCAGCGATTACAACATCGGATGGCTCCAGGCCTTTTTTAAAAGCCCTGACCTTTATGACGGTTCTCGTATCAACAGTTATTGGCGCAGTGAATTCTTCCGAATCCTCCGTGGGTTCGGAACCGTCCAAAGTATACCTGATTACTGCATCAGTAGTTTCACAGAATATGCTTACAGTTTGAGGCATGGCATATGTTCCGGGATTGGGTGAAAGAACAGGCTCAGCTACCTTTCTTCCGTTGTTGCAGTAGTATATCACTTCCTGTCTTTCGCCGGCTTTTGTCACGGCACCGCCCTCATTATTGACAACATGGGATATTCCGGGATTTCCCGCCAGCATAACGGTGCAGGCATTATGAATCTTTACATTGGGATGATCGGGTACTTCTACGGCGCTGTGAAGATCCACTGTGGCATCCCTGTGGTATGAATAGATTCCGAGACCCCATGCTTCGTGGGAGGTGACATGATCGGCAACTTTATACGATGCATAGCCGTTCTTGGTGCCATTGTGGCTCATCCAGCTTTCCTGATTTGGCACATCATAAGGTATTTCACTCTGATAGAAATAGGTTCTTCCACCATTTCCGTTCCATAAAGTCTGATACTCATGGAAGTGCTCAACCATTAAAGCGTACATTGTGACGTTGTCGCCGTTTACAATAATACCATTGGTAGTGACATTGGTATCCCATTTAATGTTGTAGCCATGGTCGGCGCGCCATACCCAGAAATTGTCGCCTATTACATTGTTGCTGTTTACAATTATGCATACATCAGCCTTGCCTGTGTATTCATTTCTTCCGCCGACCCTGAAGTAAAGATCGCTTAGAACAACAGGATTATCTGAATGATCAGCTTTGCTGCCTTCAGGTCCAACTTCCAGCAATACTTCGGATTTTTCTTCTCCGGCATCAAAGAGTACTCCTGCAATCATTGCTCCACCCACGTCGGCTATCTTCATGCAGGCATTGCCGTTTGCGGCTGTCAGAGTTGCAAGCCCAAGACCTAAAACCACTGTGTTTTCGTTATTAACTTGTATGGGCTTATCGAGGTTGTAAATGCCAGGGGTCAGGATAAGGTGCTTTCCGCTTTCAAGAGCATTATTGATTGTATCGGCGGTATCAACATCGTAATGAGCTATATAGAACTGGTCAATGGGTATTGAAGTTCCAGACCCCATATAACTTTCAGTCCATGAAAGCCCCTTGGAATCAATCCTCAAATCCGGCACGAATACAAAGTATTCACCATTTTCATCGATATACAGGAAGGGTTTTTCCTTAATAACCGGAGTTTCGGCGACAGTTGTAAACTTGGTATCTGGCCATGTACCTAAAGGTGCCTTGCCATCTGCGATGCCTACAAAGACCATATTCCATACTCCGCCGCTCCATCTGTCCCAATATGTGTTTCTTGAGAACCACTGCTGCTGTGAGCCCGATTCGGTGGTGCCCGTAATATATGAATCTGCCAGGAATCCGCCGCTTGCCCATCCGCCTGCCTGATGCAGGGTCAAATTGCCGTTTATTTTTACTCGTCTTAAAGAGACAGCCTGGCTTACAGCCCACTGGGTATTGCTGTTGACAGTAAGATTTTCTGCCGAACGCCAGAAATTGCAGGTAGAGTTGTTATCAGGCAGCGCCGCTTCTGACCTAAGTGAACGTATGGTTGTCTCAGTAGGAACTCTTCCCAGGCCCGCTACATGAGTGTAATATCCTACCTTAATTTCAGTACTGTATGTACCGGGTTTGAATAATAGTGCATACCTGCCGCTTGCAAACTGGGCTGTATCGGCAGATTGCATTTCCTCATACACACTGTCGGCAATATTCTGTATTTCTGCTGCAGCATCACTTGGGTCAAATATGAAGACATTGGGGCCAAAAAGCTTAATATCTCTGGAAACAGGATCCGAGAGCTTTGACTCCCCGTTCTCATTAACTGCCGTTATTCTGTAATAGAACTTATAGGCATTTGTATCGTCAACTGTAAAACTTGTTCCTTCAACGGGACTTAAATTTACCTTCTGGTAATTTCCAAACCTACCTGAAGCGCGGTAGATATAATAACCTTTGGCAGTCTCATCTAATTGCCAGCTAAGTGTTGCCGAACCGTCAGAATGGATAGTCAAATCAATTCCTTCGGGTTTTTCAGGTATGGGTCCTGATAAAGTGGCAACAGAAATTTCTGCACCTTCACTTTCACCCCTGATATTAACGGCAACAACTTTATAAATGTATTGAGTGTTACTTGTAAGGCCGGTATCGGTATAACTTAATTCAGTAACCGGGGTGTCATTTATCTTTTCAAAATTTCCGCCTGAAACGGCACGATAGATATTATAGCCTGTCAGAACGCAATTCTTTGGAGCCTGCCAGGTTAATGTAACAGATGTGTCCAATATATCTGCTGCATTTAATCCTGACGGCTTTTCAGGAGCATATGGAGTAACAATGATAAACTTTTCATAAATTCCTACAGTGGTGCTTTTATCTGCCTTCAATATTCCGGTGGAAGGATCCACTCTTACATACTTGCCGCCGTTATTGGCTTTTATTGCAACTGTGCCGTCTCCCTGCGGAATAATGGTGAACTGCTCCCAACCTCCGGGGTTATTATTGTAATCGGTACGCGGAATCAGCTGATAATCGGAAACAAAATATGAATCAGCACATGCAAGGGTATTTAGCTTCTTTGAAGCTATTCCTGCGTTGCCGTCGGCTTTATGTATTATTTCAAACAGTTGCCTGTCACTTGAAACTTCATTTGCGGCTGCCTTGAGAGGAACCATCCTGTCAGTTTCGTGAGTTTCAATAATCTTTGAGTTGTATGCTGCTATTATATAAGAATATTGCTTTGAGCCTTCTTTTCCAAAACCGGTCGTAGTTGCAAAGATACTTAACGACTTTTCAGACTCACCAATATCGTTAACTGCTGTAATTTTGTAATAGTATGCCGAAGCTGGACTAAGACCTGTATCTGCAAAAGAAGTTGATTCAATGGGTTCTGTGTTGACCTTTTCATAAGTTCCGCTGCTGCTTATAGAGCGGTAGACATTATATCCTGATGCACCTGAAACAGAATCCCATTTTATATGCACCGAGGTTTCCGTACTTGAAACCATGCTGAGATTTGCAGGTGCTGGCGGTGCTGTTGGGCCAACGGGTATGGCTGCAGGCAATACTAAAGACTTGGGTGACTCACCCACATTGTTTACAGCCGTAACTTTGTAGTAGTAGGTTTTACCGGCCACAAGCCCAGTGTCGGTATAGTAAGTATCGGTAATAACGCTGGCATTAACCTTTGTGTATACGCCTTTTTCATCTTCAGAGCGATACAGATTATAGCCCGATGCGTTATTGACTGCCTGCCACGACAATGTTGCCGAACTATTGGTCAATGTTTCAATTTTAAGTCCTTCAGGCGCATCGGGTGCCGAATGGGAAATGAAAACGAACTTTTCATTATTGCCTATACTATCAGCAGAGGCTCTTAAAATGTCGGACTGTCCTATGGTTACAAATTTGCCATTGGATTTTGACTTCAGCGATACAGTATCATCGGTATTTTTTATAAGCTCAAAGGTTTCCGTAATTGTAACGGTTTCTTTGGCTGCTATAAGATTAAATGTTTCAGGTTCAACGCTTATATATTTGTAGTTGTTGATTCCAATCAAAGCCACATTGTTATTGCCAAGGTCCACCAATTCAAAGGTCTCCCAAAATGCCGCACTGTCCCTGTTTGCATAAAGGTAGTCATCATTATACTCATCTGCGCAAACATACTTTCCGTTGCCTGCCTTAATCTGCACCAGGTTCTTGCGGGCATATTCGGGATATATATTTGCTTCACGCTGGTAAACACGCACATAGTCTATTATGTACTTCTGAGGGAATATGGTTGTATCATCCGGATTTCCGGGCCATGTGCCCCCCACACCCAGTCCGAGTATTATGAAAAAGTCATGGTCAAATACCCAGTCTTTGCCAAACAAATCCTCGGTAGTTCTCTGGCAATACATGAAATCATCAAAATACCACCGAATAATGCCCGGCTCCCACTCTACCGCATAAGTATGGAATTCATCAGTAAAGCCTTCCGAATACTCATGCCATGCACCTATACTGTCTCCTGCGCTGTATCCTGGTCCGTGTATGGTGCCAAAAATTCTGTCGGGATACTGGCCTACATTTTCCATGATATCTATCTCTCCGCAGGAAGGCCATCCGGCATCTGAATAGTTGCTTCCAAGCATCCAGAAGGAACTTCCTATTCCTTTACCCAAAGGAAGCTTTGCTCTCATTTCTACTTTCCCGTATGTAAAATCCAGTTTGCCTTCGGTTTTGATTCTGCCCGAGGTGTAATCCTTGCCGTTGTATTTCTCTTTCAGAGCCTGAATTACAAGAAAACCGTTATCGGGATCATTGGGGTCATCCATAATATATACATTCTCAGTTCTGTCAGTGGTGTACTGTAGTTCGTTATTACCAAAGCCGTGGCCTGCTACTTCATATACCCATTTATCGGTATCAACACCCGTTCCGGGTATTCCTGCAAATTCATCGCTCCATACAAGTTTCCACTGGCCTTCCTGTACTTCCTTAGGTGTCCTAACTGATTTAGCAGGTGTTTTGTCAGATTCCCTGCCGGAATCAACCGCGGTAATTTTATAGTAATAAGTTTTGTCGGCCGCAAGCTCTGTATCCTGATATTTAGTTGATTTTACAGGAGAAGAGTTGATTTTAATGTATTGGCCGTCCTGACTTTCTGAGCGGTAAATATTATAGCCATCGGCTTTTTCTACAGCCGTCCAGTATAATTGGGCCGTATTAAAGGAAGACAGGCTCACTTTAAAATTGGAAGGTGCCTGAATTTTAGTTGTTCCGCCGGTACTGCCGCTACCTAAGCTTCCTGATGTGCCGCCTTTAATAACTGAACCTTCTATATTTGCTTCAACACCGTCTGCTAAAACAATATTTCCGGGCCTTTTTCCGATAGTTACTCCATTGGCATTAATTCTGGCGGTTTTAATATTGCCATTACCTGTAACAGTTGCGCCTGCATCAGCCGTAAATGTATGTACTGCTGCACCTTCCTTTATTTCAATATTTGGATTCTTAGCGCTCTGTTCAATTATTAAATCACCCACAGTACCACTTATTATGCTTATATTCACTAAAGGTGCGTCAATACTTACCTGTTCAAAATCACCGTCCAGAATTATTGAGGAACCTGGCTCAATTGCCTGAAGTATCTCGATATTATGGAATCCTTTTCCGGTAACATTATCTTCTTCAAGAACGGCACCTGACATAAGCTGGCTTTCAGGGATAAAAGTATCGCCTTTTGCCACAATCCTCACTTTGCCGTTCTGCTTTACAACAAGCAATGTTCCTATTAAAGATGAATTATTGATTATTATGCTTTCCTCTCCGCCGCCTTTTACAACTGTTCTTCCTTCAACCGTTACATTATCAAGGGTGATTTCTCCTTCTCCTATACCCTCCAGAAGGAAGAGGTCCCCTTTAATGACCATGTCTTTTAATGTTACGTTGGCACAGTTTACTGAAAGGTTGCCTTTTATCGTGCCGCTGTACTCGCCTTCATTATATACAAGCTCTCCTGCAATCCTGTCCAATAAAACGATAAATTCAGCCCGGGTTAGTCTATCTTCCGGTGCAATAATTTTTCCTGCTTTTCCTGCCATGTATCCGTTTTCAACCAGCGCACTTATCGCATTTTTGCTCCAGCTGGCAATTTTATGAGAGTCTTTGAAGCTATCAACCGAATTTTCATCTTTTGCTTTCAGACAAAAAGCCTTTGCGAGCACCACCGCTGCCTGCTGGCGGCTTATTGGCTCATCAGGAGAAAAATACCCTTTGCCATCCCCTGAAATAATTCCTGAAGCTGCCGCACTCAACACATCCTTTGCATACCAGGCATTTTCATTGACATCAAGAAAAGGATTTTCTGAGCTTTCGGCAAACTTAAATACCCTGCCTAAGATGGATACAAATTCTGCTCTCGTGATGCTGTTATTTGGTCTTACCGTTCCGTCCCCATAGCCTGCAATTATGCCGTTTCCGATCCATCTTTCCAATTGCTCTTCCGCCCAGTGCCCCGTAATGTCTGAGGCTGACTGCGCCTTAACAGGCGTAATCATAAACGCAAGCATTGCCACAGCAAGAAGAATGGAAATGAATCGTTTCTGTGTGAATCTCATAGAACCCCTCCTTTATTTTAAATTGCTTAAATTTATCAAATACTTCCATTAATTTGAAAACTTAAGCAACAATTGAATTTTGGGTATAACAAAATAAGAGTGGTATTAATACCACCGTAATTTAAAGTCTTATGAAGCTATTGGTCAGCTAATTTAACAAGCAGCTAAAGATGCAGATTGTAATGTGAAAGTTGCAAACCATGTTGAGCACAAAGTAAATAATAAGAGTTGCATAGTCCAGCTTTAATCCTGTAATATTCTATAATTTTCCCGGATTTTTTTAAGTAGAAAAAATCTATAAATGGTTTCTTATTTTTATAACATCACTTTTTAAATCCTGATTTATATCCTTAAAGTTAGTTTGCTAAGTTTTTTTGGCCTTACCATATCAAAACATGCTGTCAGGCTGGCCCAGATAGAATAAAAAAGCAGTTATGTCTTATCCCATAACCGCTTTTTCAGAAATTAAAATTTGTCCACTTCCAATTAATGTGTTCCGGCACCTGTGTAATCATCTGTAGCACGCTTGTCAACATAATATGCCAGTATATCACCTTTTAGAAGCAGCCATCCGCCCTGATTTTGGTTATACCCTTCAAGAAGCCATCCGTCCCCTGTTTTTCCGGTATATTTAAGGCTGGGGCTCTGGAAATTATCGTTG
>JAAYAD010000026.1 GCA_012719545.1 Clostridiaceae bacterium | reverse complement strand
GAAGATAGGCAATATCCCTGTCATACAGATGTCTGGGAGGACAAACAGAACCTATTTAACACTAAGAGGTATCCAACACGGAAGCTTACTATATCGATGAGGTACTTAATCTTTTTTCCTACAAAATGTTGACACTATCCTTGGAAAAACTTAATTTGACATGGATATACCATTGTGCTACAATATAACGGCAACCGCACGAGAAAGGGCTGTAAATCAGGAAAGCAATTTGCTCTCCTGTCCCTGTTAGGCGAGATTGGTTGGAGGAGGTGCAACTACAAATGTACGCAATCATTGAAACAGGCGGCAAGCAGTACAAGGTTCAGGAAGGCGATGTTCTCTTTGTTGAAAAGTTAAATGCTAACGAAGGCGAACAGTTTGTTTTTGACAAGGTGCTTGCTGTTTCCAAGGATGGTGTTCTTACAACTGGAAATCCGGTTCCAGGAGCTACTGTTTCTGCAAAGGTTCTTGGACAGGGCAAGGGAAAGAAGATCATAGTCTTCAAGTACAAGCCTAAGAAAGGATATCGCAGAAAGCAGGGACACAGACAACCGTACACAAAGGTGCAGGTAGAAAAAATCAACGCGTAATAGATATGACAAGAGCTGTAATTTATAAATTGAAAGACGGCACCATAAACGGTTTTAAAATTAAGGGCCATGCAAATGCCAAAAACGACGGCGAGTTCGATTTAGTCTGTGCGGCCATTTCCGCCATCGCATATACCGCTCTGGGAGGACTTAATGAGCTGTGCGGGGTGGAAGCCTGGGATGAATCGGACGGATATATGGCTATGAGGCTGCCGGACGATATGGCAGCGGAAAACAGAGCCAAGGCCCAAATTATATTGGAGACAATGGAAATAGGTCTCAGACAGGTTGAAAATCAGTATCCGCGGCATATACAAGTAAGGTTTGAGGAGGTGTAGCCATGATCAAGATTAATCTGCAATTATTTGCTCATAAAAAAGGAGTGGGCAGCACCAAGAACGGTCGCGACAGTGAGTCTAAAAGGCTTGGTGTCAAGAAAGGCGATGGCCAGTTTGTTCTCGCAGGCAATATCCTGGTAAGGCAGAGAGGCACCAAGATTCATCCTGGTAATAACGTTGGCAAAGGCAGTGACGATACACTGTTTGCCCTTATAGACGGCAGGGTGAAGTTCGAAAGGCTTGACAAGACCAGAAAGAAGGTAAGCGTTTATTCCGTTTAAACACAGGATATACTAAATTAGGGGACGAAATATCGTCCCTTTTCTGTTGTTATATCAGGTTTTTGATTTTGGAGGAACAATTATGTTCATAGATTACGCAGAGGTCTATATAAAGGCTGGAGACGGCGGCAACGGCGCCGTATCATTCCATCGCGAAAAATATGTTCCCAACGGCGGGCCTGACGGCGGAGACGGAGGAGACGGCGGCAATGTAATCTTTAAGGTTGACCCGGGCCTGAGGACTTTGATGGATTTTAGATACAAGAGAAAATATATAGCTGAGAACGGCCAGAAGGGCGGAAGCAAGAACATGACCGGAAGAAGAGGAAAAGACCTTATAGTTCGTGTTCCCCAGGGTACCATTGTAAGGGATAAGGAAACCGGTCAGATTATCGCCGATTTATCCAAGGAGAATCAGCAGGAAATCATAGCAAAGGGCGGCAAGGGCGGTGCCGGTAACCAGCATTTTGCCACACCCACCCGACAGATACCCAATTTTGCAAAAAGCGGTACTCCTGGTCAGGAGAGAACGGTAATTCTTGAGCTTAAGCTTATTGCCGATGTAGGCCTTTTGGGATACCCCAACGTGGGCAAATCAACGCTTTTGTCCATGGTTTCCTCTGCAAAGCCTAAGATTGCTAATTACCATTTTACTACCATTACCCCTAATCTGGGCGTTGTTTCCTTAGGCGAAGGCGAAAGCTTTGTCCTTGCCGATATTCCGGGGCTGATAGAGGGCGCCCACGAAGGAACCGGCCTTGGGTTTGCCTTCCTTCGCCATGTTGAGCGTACCCGTCTTCTTATACATGTCATAGACATAGCCCAGATTGACGGAAGGGATGCATTCCAGGATTTTGAGGTAATAAACCGTGAGCTTGAGCTTTATAATCCTGAGCTTGCAAAACGTCCCCAGATAATTGCCGCAAACAAGATTGACGTCCTTGATGACCCTGAAAGGCTCGTAAGATTCAAAAGCGAGATGGAAAAGAGGGGCTATAAGGTATTTGAGATTTCAGCGGCAACAGGCCAGGGCGTAAATGAACTTATGAGATATGCATATGAAACCCTGAAGCAATTGCCGGAGATTGTACTCTTTGATCCTTCGGAACGTGTTATCGACCTGGATTCAGAAAAGAATGAACCTCCTTTTACTGTGAGAAGGGAAAACGATGTATACGTTGTGGAAGGGCCATGGGTAGACAGAATCATGGGCTCCGTCAACTTAAGCGACAGAGATTCCCTGCGCTATTTCCAGAGATCCATGAAAAACATAGGAGTAATTGAGGCTCTTGAGAAAAAAGGAATTAATGAAGGCGACACGGTAAGAATCGGCGAAATTGAATTTGAGTATGTTCCATAGGAGAGTGCAATAGCATGTTAAGAGGCAAACAGAGAAGCTATTTAAAAAGCCTGGCAAATACCATGCCGGCAATATTTCAGATTGGCAAAAACGGCATTGACGAAAATGTGCTGAAACAGTTTGAGGAAGCTCTTGAAGCAAGGGAGCTGGTTAAGGCAACTGTCCTTAAAAACTCCCTGTATACCGCAAGGGAAGCGGCAGATGAGATTGCGGAGGCAATAGGCGCAGAGGTTGTTTCGGTTTTGGGAAATAAGTTTGTACTTTACAAGGAATCGGTAAATAACAAAGTGATAAATCTGCCGCAATAATTTGCCCTGATAATTTTTACTCATCATTCCTTTTCTCTCTGTTATGCAGAGAAATAAGATATTTGGTACAGGATGACCGCGCTTAAAAGCGGTTTTCTTTTCCCCGCGGCTTGTGGCAGGAAAGACTAAGCTTAATTTATATCTTGCTCATATGTCCAATTTAAGCGGTTGTAGTATGCTGCCATTTAGTGCTCCGTGAAACATCCAGTATTCAAGCCGCCTACCATGCTTTCTATGTTCTGCTTTAAATGGCTGCTTATTAAAAAATTCCATATTAAATTGGCGGTTCTGGGGGAAAATTAAGCGCGGCATTTTATCAGAGAAATTTTTTATTTTAAACAGAAGAATAAAGTTTTTTGAGGAACGGCATATGATTTGGTTTGGTCCGGCAGGAAATTCAGACAGCTTTTACGAAGAAGGCTACAAGCATTCATGGCAGATGCCCCAATGGCTTAGCAGCATGGGGCTTAATGCATATGAATATCAATGCAATAAAGGAATTCACCTGAAAGATGAGACAGCAAGAGAGATAGGCGAAAAATGCAGGGAGCACAATATTCGCCTCAGCATCCATGCGCCCTATTATATCAATCTCGCATCAACCGAGGCTGAAAAACGTGAAAGGTCCATTAAGTACATTCTTGACACTCTTAGAATAGGCAAAGTCATGGGAGCAGAGCGCATAGTGGTTCATCCCGGCTATGTTTCGGGGATAACCAGACAGGTTGCCATTGAGCTTGCTCTGGATACACTGATGGAAACAATCAAAAGGGCTGATGAACAGGATTTGTCGGGCGTTACAATATGCCCTGAGGTACTGGGAAAGACCAATCAGCTTGGAACACTTGAGGAAGTTATAGTTTTGTGCAGCCTTGATGAAAGGCTTATACCATGTATTGATTTTGCTCATATGCATGCCCTGACCCAGGGAGGAATGGTAACTTCCGATGATTTTAAAGGGGTCTTTAAGCTTATTGAAAAGCACCTTGGAACTGAACGAATAAAAAAGGCTCACATACATTTCAGCCGTGTGGAATATGGCAAGGGCGGAGAGAAAAAGCACTGGTCCTATTCCGATACCCAGTACGGACCCGACTTTAATCCTCTGGCGCAGGCCATAATAGAACTTGGTCTGGAGCCTGTTATTATTTGCGAGTCAAGGGACACCATGGCAGAAGATGCCCGCATCCTTAAAAAGATATATGAAGAGGAAAGGGCAAAGCTTATAAAAGATTAATTATATATCCTAATAAAACAGTCAGTATTAAGGGCACCATAATTATCACCATGTTTAATACAGCAAGGGCGAAGGTGTCCTTTTTTGATTGAACCTGATGGAAAAGCTTAATGTTTTTATATACCTTGAAGGCTGCTGCCAAAGTCAATATTGAAAACCAGGGAAGATAGCCCAGCAATACGCACACTGCAATGTCCAGGAATGTGAGGAAATACAGTGCATCATACAAAATTAAGGCTTTCTTTGTTCCCACATGTATGGGAAGAGTGTACCTGCGGTTTTCAAAATCGTCGTCAACATCGCAGATATTATTGGCAAGCATTATATTTGCTATGCAAAATACTGTGGGAAGAGAAATCAGGAAAATAGGAAGCAATAACTTTAAGTTTAACTGAAGGGTGAAGGTTGCATCACTTAAAGTCATTACGATGTAGTTCCGGTCAAATATGGACGAATAGACAACCAGAAATGGAATAACAAAACCCATGGTGAACCCTGAAAATAATTCACCTAAAGGAGTTCTTGAAACGGGTATGGGACCTGCAGAGTAGATTATGCCCATTGAAAATGACAGGGCGCCAAGAATAAGGACTACATAATCGGAATGATAAAAGGTAAGTATTCCGAAAACAACAGCCAGAGTTAACAGAATAATAACCGTTGCCCGAACGGTGCTTTCCTTAAGCTTAAATTGACCAATGGCATTGTGATATTCGTAATTGTATCCATATTTTCTTACGGCTTTCCTGTAGTCATTGTAGTTGTTGAGAGCTGTTGTAAACATGTCGAAGCTAAAAAGTGAAATGAAGAAGAACAGTATATTTAAAGGCTTTAAGGTATCAAAATAGTAGAGCGTATACACTACACCGAAAATATATGGTATTACACTTGCAAGTTTTGTCTGTATTTCCACCAGCTTTAAAAAAGCCTTTATAGTCACGGAAACACTTCCTCTCAAAATAATATGCATATTTTGTTAGATTTTCAACAATTCTTTCCGGCATAACCGCCAAAGCTTTGCGAAAATTATTATATAGGTTTCCTTGATGTGTGTAAAGAAATTAGATAAAATGTTTGATGATGTAGTTAAATATGCCAGTAAAGGGGCTGTAAAAATGACAAAAATAAGGGTAATTAATGGTCCGAATCTGAATCTTCTCGGGGTCAGGGAACCAGGCATATATGGCACCCAAACCCTTGATGAACTGGAAAAAAGGCTAAAAAATGAAGCTTCAAACTATGGCATAGAACTGGATTTTTTCCAGTCCAACCATGAGGGAGCAATTATAGACAGCATACATGAAGCCTTTAAATCAGGGTATAAGGGGTTGATCATCAATCCGGGAGCCTTTACGCATTACAGCTATGCTATACGGGATGCAATAAGCGCAGTTAAAATCCCATGCATAGAGGTGCATATTTCAAATACCAATGCCAGGGAAGATTTCAGAAACCATTCGATTATTGCCCCTGTATGCATCGGCCAGATAAACGGCCTTGGAATGGATTCCTATTCGGCAGCGTTATTTGCCCTTAACAGGAAAATTAAGGCTGATGCAATACGTTATGCCTGAAAGCCAATATTTTTTATAAATAGCCCCGGTACAGCCATATATGGCTCAAAAAGATTAAATAAAGGTGATAATATGAATACAAGACTTCATAAACTCAGGGAACTTTTAAAGGAAAACAATCTGGATGCGGCTGTTATTACAGGCAGAGCCAATACTCTTTATTTTTCAGGATTCACAGGTTCAACCTCATATCTTTTGGTTGGAATGGATAAGGCATGGCTAATAGTAGACTTTAGATATACCATTCAGGCAAAGGAACAGGCAGTTAAAGAAGTGGAGGCAATTGAATATGAGGACAGCTTCCACGCCACCATTAATGAGATTATTAAAGAGCATGGTATTTGCAATATAGGCTTTGAAGGAGATGCACTTACTTTTTCCCAGTACGAGGAGCTTAAAAACAAGCTTACCTTTGCAAAATCCCTTGTGAGCCTTGGCAATAAAATTGACAGGATCCGCATAATCAAGGATGCCGATGAGATAGAAAGGCTCCAGGAGGCGGTTACTTTAGGCTGCAAGGTATTTGACCATATCGTCAATTTTATAAAGCCTGGAATGAAGGAAACGGAGGTTGCAGCCGAAATTGAATATACAATGAAAAAACTGGGAGCAAAGGGACCTTCCTTTGAAACTATAGTTGCCGCAGGCCCCCGTTCCGCCCTGTGCCACGGCACAGCCTCCGATTACACCATAAAAAAAGGCGATGCAGTGGTTCTGGATTTTGGCGTAATTTACCGCAATTATTGCTCTGATATGACGAGAACAATATTTATAGGAGAACCTGATCCGGAACTCAAAAAAATCTACGAAATAGTCAGAAAGGCCCAGGAAGCGGCGCTTGAAAAGTTGGTTCCGGGAATCTCAGGTTTTGATGCCGATAAAGCTGCCCGGGATATAATAACCGAGGCAGGATATGGCAAAAACTTCGGCCATGGACTTGGGCATGGTGTAGGACTTCTTATCCATGAAGATCCGAGATTGTCCATGAAGAGTACCGATATTCTTACCGAAGGTATGGTGTTTACCGTTGAGCCCGGTATTTACGTGGAAGGGCTTGGCGGTGTAAGAATTGAGGATATGGTAGTATTTGTGGACGGAAAGCTCAGAAACTTCACCACAAGTACTAAGGATATGGTTATAATCTAACTTGCACTTGCGTGATAACGGATTTTATTTTAATATTAAATGGTGAATTAATTGAGAAGATTTACATTGAGAGAGAGGTTCATATTATGATAGTTGCTGGCGATTTTAAAAATGGCGCAACCTTTGAGATGGATGGACAAGTATATCAGGTAATTGAGTTCCAGCATGTCAAACCGGGTAAAGGCGCTGCATTCGTAAGAACTAAGATTAAGAATGTAATTACAGGTGCAATAATTGAACGTACATTTAACCCTACTGACAAGTTTGAGAAGGCTCAAATCAGCAGAAGGGACATGGAGTATCTCTATAATGACGGGGATTTGGCTTACTTCATGGATACCGAAACCTATGAGCAGCTGCCCCTTAACATGTCCCAGGTAAAAGATTCTCTGGTATTTGTAAAAGAGAACACAGTGTGCAAGGTTCTCTCTTACAAGGACAATGTATTTGGTATTGAGCCACCCATGTTTGTTGAGCTGGAAGTTACCGAAACAGAGCCCGGATTTAAAGGCGATACCGCAACAGGTGCTACCAAGCCTGCAATAGTAGAAACCGGCGCTCAGGTTAAGGTTCCATTGTTCATCAATATCGGTGACAAGATTCAAATCGATACCAGAACCGGTGAATATTTGGGAAGAGCATAACACATAATCATAATTAAACAGAAATAAAGAGCTTGATATCAAGCTTTCAGATTGTAGACAAAAACGGTTGTGGTTTTAGGCCATAACCGTTTTTTCTAAATACATCAATGATTTTTCTCTAAATACTGGTAAAAATTCAATAAGAAATTGCAAAATAGGGTTCATATCTGGATTTAGCTTTTT
>JAAYAD010000058.1 GCA_012719545.1 Clostridiaceae bacterium | reverse complement strand
GCTTCTTTGGGCGAATGAAGAACGAAATGTTTTACTGTCGTTCTTGGCAAAACGTAACAATTGAAGAATTCATCAATCAGATAGATGAATATATGCTCTGGTATCGCAACAAACGGATTAAAATGTCCCTTGGTGCATTGAACCCTATGGAATACAGAAAAAATATAGGAGTGGTTGCTTAGTCCAAAAAAATATCCGCACCCCCGTACCTGAGGAGTTCTACAAAAGTTTAAACGAGCCGGACAAAGAAAAAGAACTCCGTGAAAAGGATTATAAGGAGCAATATGATCGTGCGGTTCAGTTCTTAGCAAGTGGGGAATAGAGTATAAGGGATCAAAAAGTCAACCAATCAGCAAATTACGGAGGAAAATATGCGTAATGCATTTATTATTTTTTGTCTTTTCATATTAGTCAGCAATGTAGTATATCTATTCTATTTATTTATTAAATATTATGTACATATAAAAAGAATGAGCTATAAAATTTATTTTAAAATTGGCTCATTTAATGTAATAATGCTGTCAATATGTGCTATTTTGTTTATTGGAAGCATTATATACTGTTTTATAGAATCGGATTTATCTTTAATTCCCAGTGCTACTTTGTTTTTGGTTCTTATGACATCAAGAATAAAAGAATGTATAATACTCAAATCCAATGATAACAGTTTTTAACCCTTATTATATCAATCCTAAACAGTATATATTTACATATACTCTATCCTAATATAAAGGCTTTTTTACAAGACAGTACCAACAATTCTGTTGTTTCTATTTCGTTTATAAATTAACCTATTCAGTTTTAAGTCCATTTAAATAAGAAGCGGTTGAAATTGTCTTTTTTAGTTGACTTGGCGAACATCCTTTTAGTGACTTAAAGGTACGGTTGAATGTTCGGATGCTATTAAAGCCGCATTCATATGCAATTGAAATAATTGAATCCTGAGTTGTTTTTATCAGCTTTTCGGCGGCGTTGACTCTAATTCTTCCTAGGTATGAATTAAAATTGGTTCCTGAGTATTTCGCAAAGAGTCTGGAAAAATAAGCAGGGCTTAAATCAACTATTTCAGAGATAGTGTCCAGTGTTATTTCATCACGATAGTTCTGGTTGATATATTCTATTGCTTTTTTTATCTTGCCAATGTCGGGAAGGCGGATTCTTTTTTTAACAGCGCAGTTTAAGGGAGACATAAAATGTCTTTGCAAAAGTGCAGTAAGCTGTATGATTAAACCTTGGAGATAGTTTTCGAAAAAAGGTTTTTGCGCGTTATATTCCTTGGCAATCTCATGAATTAGTCTTAATAAATTATCCCGCGAACTTTTGTCCAGCCGGTTAATTTTACTGCTTTCAATGAAAACAGGATTGTAAAAGCGTTCTTCTGGCCAGCCTGCCGGATGACCAATTAATTCGGGATGAAAAATAATAACAATTATTTCTGACTGCATATTTGTGCTGTCATATCTATGTATATCAGTACTGTTTATTACAGCCATATCCCCTTTTTTCAAAACCCTTGATTCATCATTGACAGAAATCATGATGTTTCCTTCACAGACATATACAATCTCTACGTCAATGTGCCAGTGGGCAAGAAAATTGTTGTCCTTACAGATATATGATGATAATGGAAAGTCATTTTCATATGTTCTGGTTTCCAGAAAAGCTTGCATAATAAATCTACCTTCCTTAATTAGAATATTAATGCAAAAAGCAAAATTTGTCCATGTAGTTGATTCTTTTGTCCAGACTATAACTTTTATATATGTATAATTGAAACTGTACCAAATACTTTAAATTGATATCTTGTACGGGGGTTTCATTATGGACGTAAAGAGTCTTATTGAAAAAATGACTTTGGACGAAAAACTGCATCTATTGACCGGCAAGAACAATTGGGAAACTGTAAGTGTGGAGCGTCTGGGCATTCCTTCCTTGTTTGTATCAGACGGACCAAATGGTCTTCGTAAAGTGGCTGCTATTGTTGATGGAAAAGAGGTAACGCTAAAATCAACCTGTTTTCCCACTGCCTCAGCTATGGCGGCTACATGGAATACAGAATTAGTGCAAGAAACAGGCGAATGCTTAGCTGAAGAATGTCAGGCTGAAAATGTAGATATACTGCTGGGACCTGGAGTCAATATTAAGAGAACTCCTCTTTGCGGCAGAAATTTTGAATATTTTTCTGAGGACCCTTATCTTGCGGGAGAATTGGCTGCCGCCTACATAAAAGGCGTGCAGAGCAAAGAAGTTGGAACGTCATTAAAGCATTATGCAGCAAACAATCAGGAGTATGACCGTCACCATATAAGCAGTGAAGTAGATATAAGGGCACTAAGAGAAATTTACCTCAAGCCTTTTGAGATAGCAGTAAAAAAAGCTAAGCCATGGACCGTAATGTGCTCCTATAATCGTATAAATGGTGTTTATGGAAGTGAACACAAGGTCTTGCTTGATGATATTTTAAGAAAGGAATGGGGCTTTGACGGTTTTGTTGTTTCAGACTGGGGAGCTGTCTGGGACAGAGCCAAATCCCTGAAAGCCTCCCTTGAGCTTGCAATGCCTTATAATGAGAACCACTTTAGGGTACTTAAAAAGGCATACGAAGATGGCAAAATTACTGATGAAGAAATAGATACAGCTTTGGAACGATATTTAACAATAGTTTTCCGCGCTTATAACGCAAGATGCAAACGTGTAAAAGAATATGACAAGGAAAAACATCATGAAGTTGCAAAAAAGGCAGCTCTTGAAGCAATTACTCTATTAAAAAATGATGATGACATTCTCCCGGTCAATAAATCTAAGGTTAAGAAGCTGGCCATTATTGGAGAATTTGCGACCATGCCTGTAATTCAGGGCGGAGGAAGCGCTCATGTTCAGCCTGCTAAGGTTGATTCACCCCTTGATAAAATAAAAGAACTGGCACAAAAAGAAGGCATAGAAGTGGATTATGCAATTTCGATATCTATTCCTTCACACAGCCAGTACAATCAGAACAGTGCTTTGACTCTTGCTGAAAAGGCAGATCAGGTAATTATGTTTGTGGGAAACCGCAATACAATTGAAAGCGAAGGTTATGACCGTACAAGCATCAGGCTGGCTCCTGATGTGGAAAATGCCATACTGCAGGTAGCAAGGAGAAACCCCAATACAGTTGTGGTAGTCCAGGCAGGTTCTGCAATAGACATGTCATGCTGGATAGGCAAAGTAAAAGGTGTCCTGTTTGCATGGTACTTAGGACAGGCAGGTGGTTCTGCCATAGCTGAAATACTGTTTGGAGTACATAATCCCTGCGGTAAGACCGCTGAAACTTTCCCGATTTGTCTAGAAGATACCCCAAGTTATGAAACATACCCTGGAGATGGCATTGTATCCTGGTATAAAGAGAGCATTATGGTTGGTTACAGATATTATGATACTTTTGAAAAACCAGTACTTTTCCCATTTGGTCATGGACTTTCTTACACACAATTCGAGTATTCAGATTTAAAAATAACACCTGGAGCGGCGAATGAAAATGATGAAATTACTGTAAGCCTCTCTGTCAAAAATACCGGCAAGATGCAGGGAAAAGAAATAGTCCAGCTCTATGTCAGAGATATGTGTTCACATGTACTAAGGCCCTATAAGGAGCTAAAAGGCTTTGCAAAGGTTGAGTTAAAGCCGGGGGAAAAGAAAGAAGTAACCTTTAAATTGAATCGTGATGCCTTTGCATATTACAGCACAGCGGTAAATGACTGGCATGTGGAAAGCGGTGACTATAAAATATTGGTCGGCTCTTCATCCAGGGATATACGCCTTTCCGGCATAATAAAGATTAATACGGATTGATACTCCAGAATTCAAAACTTAATAGTGAGTTTAAATCATTAATTCTTTAAATTTTCTGTCCCCGCTGCAACAATTGGTAAATTTGTTAAAGCGGGGACTTTGATTTTGTAGAAACGTTCAACTTTCTTTAAATATTTTTCTTCCCGTATTGACAAAAACCGGAAACTGTATTAAGATTTGTTGCATTGACTCTCATAGAAGCAAAGTTAAAAAGTATCCATTTTTTTATATAAATTTAATCATATGGTTTCCAATGTTTCTTATGCATAAATACCGGATACCTGTGCAATTTAAGGAAGGAGAAATAAAATGAAAGCATTGAAATCAACTCTGGGGTTGCTTCTTGCTGCATCTTTAGTTTTTGCAACAGGCTGCAACAAAAACCAAAATGCATCAAAGGAAAACGAAACCAAAAAAACAATTACTTTGGGTACTCAGGAAGGCACAAAATATACTAATGAGTATTTTGGCCTTGAATTGAAGTTACCTGAAGGCTGGACCATTGCTTCTGACGAAGAAAAGGAAGCAGTATTTCAGACAGGCCAGGACGTAATAGCAGAAAATAATGAAGAATTGGCAGAGAAGCTTGATTTGGCTGCACAAAGAACCTTGTATCTTTTAATGGCATCTAAATATCCAATGACATATGAGGGACCAAATCCCAATGTTATATGTATTGCTGAGAATCTTGGATTATTAGGCTCTGCTTCAGTTAAAACAGGTAAAGATTATATCGACATAACCAAAACTGGTCTGGAGCAAACCGGGGTACCTTATACTTTTTCAGATGTTACTACTGTAAAACTGGGCGGTAAAGATTTTGACACTATTGAAGCTACATTAGACGCAGGTGAGATAATACTTACGCAGAAATACTATGCAACAGTAATTGACGGCTATGCCCTTGTTTTCATAAACTCATATACAAATGAGGATGAAGCTGCTGAAATAAATGCTTATATGAATTCTATATCATTTAAATAAGGCGTAACAATTCAGAGCCCGGAAAGTTATATCCGGGCTCTTTTCATTTTCTTTTAGTATTCTGGGATTAGGATATGTGAAAAATAATAAAAAGCCTGAAAACTTTATTTCCAGGCCTAACATAGATTTTTACTTTGTACTCAACGTTTACTTTTTGGAAGCAGTGGGCTTTCGATTAATGTGGCAAACTGGAATTCATGGAAATGCCCATCATTTTCCGTTGTCTCACCGCTTACAAAATGGACGTGTTTGTTGTCACTGACTTTAATGGCCGGACCTGTCAGGATTTCTTTTATCTCATGGTAATGGTCATAAAAATCTGTCCTGGCCACTATTTTATGCCTGTGGCTGCCTGAGGATGTAGGGATTGCCTCGCTGGTTACACCGGCAAAACGATGATTATGCCTCTCGGCTCCACTTTCTGCAAGCATTGTGCTTCCTAAAAATTCATGAACATGACGTTGAGTGTTGCGGCAAGAGCATTCATTGCTGCCGGATTCGGTAGGGTCATTTCTTTCCGCCGGAATTGAAAATCTTACCCACTCAGGGCAGACATCAAAATATTTGTGAAGGCTCGTTCTGTAATCCCGCTCTTTGTTGTTAGAATCATAGTACATACTATGCCGGTGAGAGCAAAATGATATATGGCGGATAAGCTGTTTCTGTTACTAATATTTTTGATTTATATAATCCTCCGTCAGGGATTGCTGCTTGTCATCCTTCAAAATGCCTCTGGAACGCAGAGCGTTGGCAATTATTTGACTTTTGGTATGAAGGATTAGATAATGGTTGTCATCAAAATCGCCCATGTAATTTAAAGAATCAATATCCATCAATATGTCAGGATCCTTTATAACTATCTCAATAAGCTTATTTTTAAGCTTCTGGGATTTTACGTTTACATAGTATGCATCACAATTAAAGTCTATCAGGCGCAGAAGGGAGAGGGTTGCCAGATCCTTCTGATAGTAACATTCCATTGATTGGCTGGAATAAGCTCTTCTTTCTCTTTCAGAGTTTCTGGGGTCATTGGCCATTCTCTGCCAGTATTTAGCGTTTACATTAAAATAATGGTAATTGTAAACTGCTTTCTTAATGTTGTCTACCCTGGTAAAAGGTTTTATTCCAAGACTCTCCATATAGTGATAGCTTTCCTGAATAAACTCGTTTTTTGTCAGGTCGCCCATTTTATATTGCATGAGAAGTATCTGCCTGTGCCTTAAAAATTGATCAAATTTGTTCACCTTTTTCACCGCCCGTAACTCACATCATAAACAAGTTTGCTCAAAAAGTAAAGAATAAATGCTGGCAGGATAGTGTCAACATTTTGTAGGAAAAAAGATTAAGTACCTCATCGATATAGTAAGCTTCCGTGTTGGATACCTCTTAGTGTTAAATAGGTTCTGTTTGTCCTCCCAGACATCTGTATGACAGGGATATTGCCTATCTTC
>JAAYAD010000082.1 GCA_012719545.1 Clostridiaceae bacterium | reverse complement strand
ATAATCATAAATATTACAGGAAAGTCATATAGAACCAAGGATAAGTTGATAGCTCCTTCAAAACAACAGGCGCAAAATTAGTACCCAAAAACGACATTTTCAAAAGGCCCTTTTTATGCATTTTGGTATTGACTTCTACAAATCAGAACTTTAGTGTTGCATTACCAATATAATATTATGATAAGTTCTGTCAGATGGAATATTCAATTTGATTTGGGAAGTGAATATCTTGAAAAGGTTGAATCCGGATAAGCTTAATGTAGAACTAAGATATGGTATTACTGCAACTCAACCTGTTTTTGGGCGAAAGTATACTTTAACCCACTCCGATATAACTGCAGAACTTTTTCTTACTATTGGCCTGCAGTTTGCATATGACAAGATAGGAGACCTAAGGGATGAGGTTCTTGCAGAATGGAGATCAAACAATGGTTTCCCATTCCTGTATGTATATGTTTATGTTGATGGCCAATTTGGTCGTGAAGCTGCTGCTCAGCGTAATGCAATTCTCAGGCGTGAGCTGCCATTGGCACTGGAAGCCATAAGATATGGGGATGGAAGATTGTTTGATGCCTGGCCTGATTTAGATAACGCCCCTGTATGGATATATTTTGACTCAACTAGCCCGGAGTATAACAGGTTTGAGAACTGGGGACTTATGAAGGACTTTAAATGAGACTTTTATAGATATTCAGAATATCCGATGAAATAAGACCATAAAGTAAGACTTGGCACGAATAATAACGAATTTTCATGGCGATATAGCAATTATTAAATCTGTTTTTCTGTATATCTTTTAGTCTGGAATCTTTTTACCTTATCAGAATAATCCAAATATCCATAGAGAAACTTTAACATGCTGATAAATCTGTCTTGCCGGAGAGCCAATTGGTGATTATATAATGCAGGCTTGTAACCAGAAGGCAAATCAAATTAGTTCACGTTGACAATTTCAATCATGTATGATAAGATTAGACCATATGGTTTAGACTGTGTGGTCTAATCTTATTTAAGCGGGTTCTCTTATGTACGATGAAAAGGGGAGAGTCAAAATGGCATGGTGGTCCTGGGTTCTTTTTGCAATTGGAGTAATTGCTTTGGGAGCGGTTAAGCTTGCACTTTTCAACAGGATGAGAAAGAACAATGCGGCAAAAAGAAGGTTTGAAGACGAGGATTAGTATAATTCTAAAATACTATTAATGAAAGGTGTTGTTACTTGAGTAGAAAGTTTGATTACTCTGCATTGCTGGGTGAAGGCAATCCTCTGTTGCGTTATCCAAATCTTATGGAAGCGGCCATTGACGAATTTTCCATGAAAAAGTTTGATGAGGCATCGCTTAATGACATACTTAAAAATGCCGGAATGAGCAAGGGAAGTCTGTATCATAACTTCGGCGATAAATTCGGGCTTTATTTAGCCCTCATGGACATGCTCATAAAAAAGAAGCTTTCATTCTTTTATCCTGCTATGCGACAAAAGATTGACATCAGCAGGGATTTCTTCGGCTCCCTTAAGGAAATTATCAAGAACACGACGGATTTTATGTTGGCAGAAGAACGAATGCATCATCTTATGAACAGAGTATTGGAGGAAAGCGAAGAATTTAGAAACCGGCTGTACAATTATTTTCCATTTGTTTACACCCAGAGTTTTATTGCTTATATCAGAGAAGCAGTGAAAACAGGACAAATAGACAGCAGGTATCCTCCTGAACTGGTTGCCAACATACTTGAAATTTTGTTTTCCAATATTCACAAACTTGTCTCAACTAAAGACCCGGATGAAATAATCAAAACAATCAATATGGTAGTAGACATACTACAGTATGGGATTGCCAGCAAGCAATAGTTTCATGTGTTCAAAATGAAGTAAACTTATTTTTTAGCAAAACAAAGGGGAGATATCTATGGGAGCAGCCTTTAATGTAGAAAACCTGTGTTTCAAATATCCATCATCCAAAGAGAATGTTATCAAGGGGATTACCTTTGATGTTCATGAGGGAGAGATATTTGGCCTTCTTGGTCCTTCGGGAGCGGGAAAATCCACAACCCAGAAAATACTTATTAAGCTTCTTGAGAATTACACCGGAAGCATCAAATATTTTGGGAAAGACCTTAAAACCATCAACAACTCATTTTATGAGGAGATTGGTGTAGGATTCGAAATGCCGGTGCATTTTTCAAAGCTGACTGCTCTGGAGAATATGAAATATTTTGCAGGCTTTTACAAAAAGACGGCAGATATTCAGGAACTAATGGAGCGGGTTGGCCTTTGGGAATACCGGGATGTCAAGGTTGCTGAATTTTCTAAAGGAATGAAGGTTCGCCTTAACTTTGTACGAGCCATGCTCAACAATCCCAGAGTTCTATTTCTGGACGAGGTAACAAACGGCCTGGATCCTAAGAATGCAAGAATTATAAAAGATATGATAGCCGAATACAGGGCAAAAGGTGGCACGGTCTTCTTAACAACTCATTTGATGAATGATGTTGAGCAGCTGTGCGACAGGGTTGCATTTTGTGTAAATGGAAAGCTGATGGAAATTTCAACTCCCAGGGATCTAAAAATAAAGTACGGCAAGCGTGAAGTGAAGGTTGAATACAGAGATAATGGAACTATTTCCAGCGCTTCTTTCCCGCTGGATGGAATAGGGGATAATGAAGAGTTTCTTAAGCTTTTAAAATCCGGCAAGGTAGAGACAATTCACAGTGGTGAGACATCTCTGGAAGAAATCTTTATTATAGTGACAGGAGTTGAGCTTAAATGAAAAGTCTAGCAAAGCTTATTGCCGGTGAACTTAAGCGGCTTATTAAATATAACATACTTCCTGTCAGCCTGGTTACAGCAATTATATGGATTGTGCTGTTCTTGTTCCTCTCTAAAGAAGAAGCTTTTGAATTAGCTCCCATCTTAATATTTGTTGATGTGTCTGCCATGTCAATTTTGCTGCTTGGTGCTTCCCACCATCTTGAAAAACAGGAAGGCACCATAAGGACTATGATGGTCATGCCGATATCCCTGTGGCAGATAATCACAGCAAAAAACGTTTCGTCCATGATTCTTGCCCTTGAATCTGTTCTTGTTACATCAGTTGCCCTGTATCTTATTCATGGGGTTACCTTTAACTATATTTTGCTTTTGATTTTTGTTGCCATAGCAGGAGCAGCTCATGCGGCAATAGGTTTTGCCCTTTCACTCAGGAGCAGGGATTTTACCGCCATGCTGGGGAAACTTGTAGGATATATGTTCATCTTTACAATACCATCAATATTATTCAGCATTGGTGTAATTGATGAAAAATACGAATGGCTTCTTATGCTTTCTCCTTCACATTCTGCAAGTCATCTGATTACTTCTGCGTTAACAGGTGAATTCAAGCTGGTTATGACCATTGCAGCATGCGCGTATCTGGCAGTATTGTCCGGAGTTTTATTCAAGTTTGAAGTACATCCCAGGTTTAAAGACAATGCGGCAAGGGGGTAATGATATGAGAAAATATCTGTCACTTTTGAAATATGAAGCAAAAAGTATTATTCGAGACCCTATAAACCTTTATTTGTGCTTATTGCCACTTGTTGTCCTGATTTTGACATCATATTTGTTTCCCATGATTTTTGAGTCGATTGAACCTGCGCAGGTGGCAATGCTTAAGGTAATAATGCTTTTGCTTCTGATTATAATACTTTCCTTAGGCTCATTTTTCCTTGCTGCCATGTCTACTTTTCTTTTATTGGAGCAAAAGGACGAGCACACACTGAATACTATTGCCGTTACTCCGGTTGGCGCTTCCGGATACCTGAAATTCAAGATGACATATATCTACTTAATGTCCGTTGTGGGTATTATAGTTATACTTCTTGGGACAAAGCTTATTGCGGGAGACAAATATATTGTAGGGGGCGTATCCCTTTTTAATAATATTGATGTTTCCCATATTGTTTCCTTTGCCATAGTAAATGGCCTTTTTAACCCGGCGCTTGGACTTATGCAGGGAGCTTTTGCTAAAAATAAGGTGGAGGGATTCGCTTATATAAAGGGCACTGGTATCCTGGCAATGGTTCCTGCTTTAATGATTCTGGAAGCCTTTCAGGGGAAAATGCAATATGTGCTTGGCCTTTTTCCTAACTTTTGGCCCATAAGAGGACTTATTCTAAAGCTTTTGCCGGCAGAAAACGCTGCTAACCTCAGCTATCCGCTATACCTTATTATTGGTGCAGTGTACAATGTGATTTTAATTATTTTGGCGTTCAGGTTATACCTTAAAAAAGCGCAGTACTAGAGAAAAAAGTTCCTATGTCTTATTTAAGGCAACTCCTTCGAAGTTAGCAAATTACACCATATAATTTTCTATTATTGATTAATTCGGTTGAATACCTGATTCTTTACATCGAGATAGAATTCCAGTTCCTTTTTGTTTGAAACCAGAACCTCAAGATGCCTCACCTGGCCATAGGTGTAACTTGTGTTTTCATCAAGTATCGTGTTTTGGTTGTGGTTATCAACCTTGAATTTTCCCAGGGCACTATTTGTTGTTATGACGTAGCTGTTTTGCTCCAACTCGTCAATGCCTGATTGATTGGAAGCTTCTTTTTTCTGGAGAAATAAAATATATACATCTCCTTCCTGCATAAGGTTATATCCCATTGTTACATAGTATAGAGAGGGTTTAAACAGAAAGTATGAAGGTTCATATACATGGATAGTTTTTCCTTGAAGCTGTACGTCTCCCTTTATTACATCCATGATTTTAACATCACTTAAAATGGTCATTGCTTGATGCCTTGACTCACCGGTTCTTATGACTTTTGCGACAAGGTCAGAAATATCTAACAGATTCTCCACACTGTTGAAATCAACATCTTCGGCTTTAAAAAAAGCATTTATGCAGGTAAATTCATTTACCTCATTAATCCTGCTTACTGTAATATTCGTATAGGATAGTCTTGTGAATATGCCTGCCAAAATACATATTCCAAGGATAGATGCCCACAGAATAAGAAACTTGCGTTTCATACGTTATCACTCTCTTTCGAAAAGACAGTGACACAACCTTGCTCCATTTTGAATTTACAATCAGACAATAATTCAATATCATCTTTGTTATGGCTGGCAATTAGGATGGTGGCACCACGCTTCTTTTCTTCTATCAGAATGTTTCGGATAAGTGATATTCCATCTTCATCAAGTGCATTAGTAGGCTCATCAAGAATAATCAGGTCAGGCTTTTCCATGATTGCCTGCGCAATTCCAAGCCGTTGTTTCATACCAAGAGAATACTTGCTGTAAGGCCTTTTATCATTGGGATCCAGTCCAACCCGCTCAATAGCTCTTTTTATTTCTATATCTGTAATAATATTTTTTATGGCGGCGAGAAATCTTAAGTTCTGAAAGCCGGTATAATGAGGCCAGAAGCCTACAGACTCAATTATTATACCAAGGCTTTCAGGAAAAGAAATATCCTTTCCCAACTTCTTTCCAAGAACATAGATGGTTCCAGAAGTTGGTTTTATTAATCCGCATATTGCTCTGAACAGCATTGTTTTTCCTGAGCCGTTTCATCCAAAAAAACCATGGATTTTTCCTTTCTCCAGAGATAAGTTAATATTTTTCAAAACCTCATGACCCTTCAGGGACTTAGAAAGCCCTGTAATTTCTATTGCATTCACTTTTATGCCTCCTTTTCAAAGTTAATGATATCTGCATTGTTTGTAATGACTGCTCCTCCTAATATAAGGAAAAGGTTAAGAACTAACAGATATATCAAAGAGAATGACAATCTGAAATCTTTAATGAACCCAAGCATAAAGTCTTCATAAAACTGGATGATCAAGGAGTGGTCATGCCAAATCAGCATGGCATTTGAAACTGGATTAACCTTAGCAAACAAGGCTCTTGATGTTTTTGAATCAATTAAAACTAAGGTATATAGTGCTATGCAAAATACATATGTACTTAGTAAACCGATACTTGAACCAAGTTTAAGCACCAGCAGGTTTGCTGACATAATGAAAAAGAAATTTAGCAGAATCATAGCAGCAAATTGCCAAGTAACTATCAGTAAAAAAGCGTCCTGATTCAGGGGGTGGACTGTAAATTTGCCAAAAAGATATATAACCACTAATTGCATTAAAACATATGTAATTGAATATAAAAACAGATGTTTGCTTTTTTCCAAAAACCACTTTCTGCGGCTGTAATTTCGTGTGAATACATAAACTGCACTTATTTTGAAGTCTTCATACATATATCCTGCTAAAATCAAAATAAACAGAAACTGGGGAACGCAAAAAATTAAAAATTGGATGAGGTTGACACTATCCGACCGGTAAATACCCCCGAACACCAGTAGAAACAGTCCCTCCACATGGGGGTAACCTGCAACCTGTGAAAAGTTTAATGCATATAAACCAGATACGGTGGATAAAACAAGTGACAAAGAAAGTGTTTTGAACAAATACCTATTCATACGCATGATTGACACCCCCGAGGACGTCCATGCGTGAGGAAAGCAAATAACCTACAAGACCAACTAAACACAATAATGAAGTTAAGTAAACAAATATCATTGCAAAACTCCTGTCAATATCTGTTTCAATGTTAGGAACAAGAAGGAAATACATCTGCGGTATAAGAAATTGTATATAGCTTTGAAGCTGGAATAAAACAAAGTCCACCATCACAATACCATAGGCGAAAACAAATCCCAGGAAATTCTTACCTGTCATATATGTACCAATAGTGTAGACTATTCCTAAGACCATATATCCAACTAATTGAAAAATTAATATTTTAAGTAGGGTGGCGATGAAGCTAAGTGTTATAGCACCAATTCGAGAATTAATAAAAATAGCGTAGAATACCAGCATGTTAGTAAAAACTGCATAAAGCAGAGAGTCTATACATAAAAATCCCAGTCTTTTGAGCCACCAACGCGCAAAACTCTGGTGCCGAATTAAAACTTTTGGCTCATCAAAGAAATTTGAGTGATGCTCCAGCAATAGCAAAAAAAGAGGTATGGTTATAAAGGTGACGGTATAAAAAGAAAATATATTATGGTATAACGAATAGACAATGGTTTCATTTGCAGGAGCCGATGTTTTACTTAAAGTGTCAGGCCCCAACAATGTATTTAAAGGATAGAGAATCCAAATCAGTATAATAATCCATGACCTCATTGTAGAAATTAAATGGCGGATATACATAATTATAAATTTCATATTTCATCCCTGACTACAAAATTTCTGATTATTATTGCTAATACACTAAGGATGGTAATCCCTGACATTATAAAGACAGGGTACTCCAGCCCAAGCAAGTTACTGTGTGATTTAGGTAGCAGATAATATGCAAGTGCATACTTTGGGCTTAATAGAAGTGAGCTAAGAAAATTGTATAAAATATAAACAACTGCTGGAATTGCAACAACGAGAAGCCTACTTTTCTTTACATAAAATGATACAGCGTAAGATACAAGCGCCAAAACGCTACCTACACCTGAAGGTATAAGCATAAATACAAAGTTGTAGATATAAGGGTTGCTCTTGTAAAGCTCAGGGAACAGCATTCCATTTGTCCGAATTGGTATGTAAGAAGGTAGATTTGTAATATTAATAGGGCTCTTAAAAGGGGAAATTAAAAAACTTAGGAGTTGGTTTGCCAGTAGCGGAATAAAAATAATAAAGAAGGCCGAAATCACAACGACTATGCCCTTGGCAAAAACATACAGCTTTCTTTCATATCGGGTGAATATTACCTTATACACTCCGCAGCTTTTGTCACAATAGAAAGTATCAGAAAAGGGAACTGAGGCCACAATAGGCAACAGAAAAAAATATAATAATCCTGAAATCATGTTTGTATAATGTGAAAAACTCATCCATATCTGATTTGCAGGATAAAGTTCACTTATGTCACGACCATATAATTCACCGCAAAATATTAGAAAAGCGGATGCGGATAAAATAATCATAATTGAAAAAGTATAATAAAATTCCTTCCTCGAAAACAAATGCTTGAACTCAAGTTTAATTAAGCGTGCCAGCGTACCCATAACCTCACCTTAGGGCAAAAAAGCTTTTATAGGATAACCAAATATAACTCAGGGATTTATAATCCTTTGCCAGCTTTTGACATGCTTTATTTTAATATAAGTTATTAATAATTGTAAATTATATAAATTAATATGAAATAAATATTTAATATAGCAATAGAAATGTTCAAAGATGGATCCAATACCTCTGAAAAATATGCCCGTTGTCTATATCTTCAGAGTCAAGAACACCGCCATTGTTTAAAATGGTTTTTGCTGAATGAATATTATCTTTTGAACATGTGAGAAGTACGCTTTTTAGACCTATTTTTCTGCAAAAATCAAGACCCAAGGACAGCATTAATGTTGCATAACCCTTGTTACGTTCTGAAGGACGGACATAATAAGCTACATGTCCACCTCTGAATTTAAGATAATCATTTAGTTTGTGCCTTATTACTATAGCCCCGAGTATTTTATCAGCAGTACTGTCATAAAGCCAAAGAACGCTATCAGGAACCCAGTCTTCCGGCAAATTACGACCATAGTGCCTGTCTATAAGTTTCTTTATGTCAGAGTCGAATGACTCATTATAATGCCCCCACTTGTCAAGACAATTTTTTAGCTTTTCTAAGTTAGGTTCTCCTTTCTTTATTTTTGTATAATTATAACATTTATGCATTCTGTTGGAGGATGTCAAGGGCGAGCGTAAGCGAGTTCATCTTGGCCCT
>JAAYAD010000027.1 GCA_012719545.1 Clostridiaceae bacterium | reverse complement strand
TTGTTTTTATTGGTTTGTAAACGGATATTTATACTTCATCAAATCCTGACTTGCATGTCTGAACATTTCATTATACACACTCCAGAACCTCGGATCATCTGCATAAACCTGAACTACTGAACTGCTTACAGATGTATCACACTGTGCAGTGTTTGACGCTCCACCGCATAGAACTGCTTTCCTCATATCTATTCTTGATACAAACACACTCACACCGCCAGGAGTTGACTGAACTGGAGTATTAAGCCATTTGTTAAACGTCTCATCAGCAACTCTTTTAGCATCACCACTCCATGCTTGAGATGGGTCAAGTTGATACTTTGAATAGATAAACGGAGTAAACTGTGCAGTTGTAGAAGTTGTAGGAGAAAATCCACTTGCTATGAGCCCGCCGATTGCACCAGCGGCACCACCAGCAAGCATTCCAGACGTTAAACTTTTAAATGCCCATCCAGCTATTCCACCCATTAACGCACCTAGTGCTATACTCCCCAGAAACACCGCAAATCCAGTCCACCCTGATTTAGTTTGAGACCACTCGTAAATCAGTGTCTCATCCACAGGGAAACTATGATTACCCTGAACTTTAATAAAATCGTATGAAGTGCTTCTGATTGAATTACCGGGATTAAAACTGTATTCACCATAAGAGGAACTAACTTTATGAGGGAAAACTAACGTGTATTCAGGGTAAACAAAGTATTTAACAGTAGTGGTTACCTTTTTTCTGAATGCAGATTTACTTGTTTTTGTCTCTACCTGTTGACGCACTTTAGGAATCATTATTACACCTACACCCGCTTTATGTAGTTCCATTGTTAAAGCTACAAAATTATAAAAAGCAGGTTCGCTTATATCGTTAAATAATCCATTCCCATTGTCAAAATCACTTGCAGAAACCCGCTCCCAGCATGGATCATCATTGAGTCTTTGAAACCAGTATAAGTCTGCTTTGTTGTATACAGCAGGATTACCAACGAGAAGTCTTAGTGATGGTAAAGGATTTAAAACACCATTTTGTGCAGTATTTTTACTGTATCCAGCATCAAGAAATTCTTTAACTTTAAGATCATACTCAAGGAATCTTCTTTCAAGTTCGTTTAATACATTAACACCAGGAGACTGTATTGTTCCAAGTGGATATTTGCTTGCTTTCTGTGCATTGCAGGTTGCATCATTATTTGGATTCCAGTTTAAAAATGCAAAATTATAAAGTGATGGACCAAGAAAGTGCTTAAAGTCTCTTGGTGTTATTTGTTCAATACCCGCTCTTATCCATGGACCAGCCTTCCATACGCGCATGAGATATATTGCTCCTTTTGCTTTCTCTCTTTCATATTTTGCAAGTATCATTGGAGATGGATTTTCACTAAGAGGTATCATTGTAGATACTTCTTTAGCCTTTAATTGAAGATAAACCGCTTCTTCTTTTCCTGATCTTCTCGTGAAACCAAATGCGTCAATAAAATCAGGTTGACTTAAATCAGTAGCTTGAGGTAGTGCATCCGCAAAGGCTTTCGTTTCATAAAAAGGAGAGACAAGGAATACAAAAAACAATAAAGGAGTGAATAAGAAGGAGATTAATTTTAGCATAAAACCCTCCTGGTTTTAGATGTTTTTTAAATAATATTATCATTTGAACAACAAAAAACCCCTCTGCTATAAAAGCAGAGGGGTTGGTGTGAATTAATTGAGTCTAACAGGCATTACTACATAAGTGTATTTTTGATCGTGAAAGTATACTGCTCTATCTGGTTTTTCCAGATATATTTTCACTTTATCTGAATTTATTTTTTCCAGTCCTTCTGTAAGATATAGTGCATTTATTCCGATTGTGAT
>JAAYAD010000044.1 GCA_012719545.1 Clostridiaceae bacterium | reverse complement strand
TGAAATATATCGACTACTACAATAATCGTCGAATAAAGGGCAAGCTAAAAGGTCTGAGCCCGGTTCAATACCGAGTTCAGACCCAAATAGTTGCTTAATTACGATATCCGCCTTTTGTCTAACCTTTTGGGGTCAGTTCATTAAGAGGGCGATTTTTTATACCCTTCCTTTTTTTAAAATTATTTATTATACTACAACCATAAGAATTGCACTGAATCTTCTGCAGCCGTGAAAGGAGCTGTTTTTTTGTACAGGGTAGCCATAGGTCAGGACAGTCACAGATTTATTGAGGGACAAAGCAATAAAAAGCTAGTGCTTGGGGGAGTGGAAATCGATGGATGTCCAGCTCTCATGGGCAACAGCGATGCGGATGTGGTTCTTCATGCCATAACCAATGCAATCTCGGGCATAAGCTGTGTAAACATATTGGGCGGCATAGCCGATGAATTGTGCTTAAAACAGGGTATTACAGACAGCCGGGTTTATGTAAAAAAAGCCCTTGATACTTTACAGGACAAAAAAATAGTACATGTTTCCATATCCATTGAAGCCTTAAGGCCAAAGCTCTCTCCCCATATTGAAAAAATGCGGGAAAGCATAGCAGGACTATTGGGAATTGACATAAAAAGTGTCGGAATAACTGCAACAACCGGTGAAGGCCTGACAGAATTCGGCAAAGGCAACGGTATATTCTGTACAGTAATCCTTACGGTTCAGGATATTTAAGCCAAAGTAAAAATAGGTTTCGTAAAACTGTTAGATTGCATATTTATAAGTTTTTAAAAAATTATATGAATAATTTTGCTGAAATATCTAAAGCCTGCGGCTTTAAAGTGACTATAAATTTAAAATCATGTTATAATTCTATATAATGACATTTTATAATGACTTTTTGCGTTAATAATTTAACTGATATATCAGTTGTTTGGAGGGACATTTTGTGAGCAAGAAAACCTACTACATTACCACCCCTATATATTATCCCAGCGGAAAGCTTCATATAGGCCATTCCTATACAACCGTGGCTGCCGATGCCATGGCAAGGTATAAAAGGCTTCAGGGCTATGATGTCATGTTTTTGACAGGTACCGACGAACATGGCCAGAAAATACAGAGAGTAGCTGCAGAAAATGGGGTGACTCCCCAGGAGTATGTGGATAAGATAGTTGATGGTATTAAGAGCTTATGGAGTCTTATGAAAATTACCCACGACAAGTTTATCCGCACTACCGACGATGAGCATGTAAAGGCTGTTCAGAAGATATTTAAGGCTCTTTACGATAAGGGAGATATCTATAAAAGCGAGTATGAAGGCTGGTACTGCACACCCTGCGAGTCTTTCTGGACAGAAACCCAGCTTCAGGACGGAAAATGTCCCGATTGCGGAAGACCGGTTGAAAAAACAAGGGAAGAAAGCTACTTCTTTAGACTTTCCAAATACCAGGACAGGCTTATCAAGCACCTGGAAGAGAATCCTGACTTTATTCAGCCCACTTCAAGGCGCAATGAAATGATCAATAACTTCTTAAAACCGGGGCTTGAAGACCTCTGCGTATCCCGTACCTCTTTCAACTGGGGTGTTCCCGTAACCTTTGACGAAAAGCATGTGGTCTATGTCTGGATAGATGCCCTTTCAAACTATATCACAGCATTAGGATATCTTTCGGAAGATGACAGCAAGTTTAAGAAATTCTGGCCTGCGGATGTACATCTGGTGGGTAAGGAAATAGTAAGATTCCACACCATCATCTGGCCCGCAATGCTTATGGCTCTGGATCTGCCATTGCCCAAGCAGGTGTTTGGCCATGGCTGGCTTGTGCTGGAAGGCGGCAAAATGTCCAAGTCCAAAGGTAATGTGGTGGATCCTGTTGTACTGGTTGAAAAGTACGGCGTTGATGCCATACGCTATTTCCTTTTAAGAGAAGTGCCCTTTGGTGCCGACGGCGTATTTTCCAATGAAGCCCTAATTAACCGCATAAATTCAGACCTTGCAAATGATCTGGGCAATCTTGTAAGCCGTACCGGCGCAATGATTCAGAAATACTTTAACGGGGTTATACCAAATGAGAGACAGCCCGGCGATTTTGATGAGGATTTAAAGAATCTTTTAAGCCAGACCAAGGCAAAAACCGAAGAGCTTCTTGACAAGCTCCAGTTTAGTTCTGCCCTTGCTGAAATCTGGAAGGCTGTTTCCCGTACCAATAAATACATTGATGAAACCATGCCCTGGGCTCTTGCAAAGGATGAAGCAAATAAGCCAAGGCTTGCTCAGGTTTTATACAACCTTGCAGAAAGCATCAGAATTATATCAATTCTCATTCAGCCCTTCATGCCCGAGACACCTGCTAAGATTTGGGCACAGCTTTCTGTACCTGAGAGTCAGACCAGTTGGGAAAGTGCCGGAACATGGGGAGTATATAAACCCTCTGAACCTGTTAAGCCCGGCGAAATAATCTTCCCGCGCATTGATATCAAAAAGGAGCTGGAAAGCCTGGCTGCCATTACCGAAACCAAAAAGGAAGAGGCTCCGAAAAATAAGGCAAAAGAGGAAGAAGGTACTCCTTCATTAATTGATATCAAGGATTTTGCTAAGCTGGACTTAAGGGCTGTTAAGGTTCTGGCGTGCGAAAAGGTTGAAAAGAGCGATAAATTATTGAAGTTCAGGCTGCAATGCGGCGAAGAAGAAAGACAGGTTGTATCGGGTATTGCCCAATACTACTCTCCAGAGGAGCTTGTGGGCAAGACTCTCATTCTTATTGCCAACTTAAAGCCCGCCAAGATCCGCGGCATTGAAAGCCAGGGTATGCTCCTTTCCGCCGAGGACAAGGAAACCGGAAAACTTTCTCTGTTAACAGTGGACGGAGATATTGCCCCGGGAGCAAAGGTGTGTTAATGGGGTAGAATAGTTTACAATAATAGCAGAGTAAACTTTACCGTAAAGATAAAACCATATAAAAAGAAAATCTTAAAATGACGAAACTTTTTAGCTGAACTATTCCTAATGGAATATTACGGCGAAAGAGAGACGCAAAGGAGACAATACATTGTTTGACTCACATGCCCACTATGATGACGAAAAATTTGATGCTGACCGTGATCAGGTGCTTTTAGAATGTGTTAACAGCGGGGTAACCCATATTGTGAATGCCGGATGCGATTTGGAAAGCTCAAAAAAATCCCTTGAGCTTTCCGAAAAATATCCCTTTGTGTATGCCGCAGTGGGTGTTCACCCCCATGAAGCATCAGGATGCAGTGAAAATACCCTTGATGAAATAAAGGCTCTGGCAGGGAAAGAAAAAGTAGTGGCAATTGGCGAAATAGGTCTTGATTATCATTATGATTTTTCACCCAGAGATGTACAAAAGGAAGTATTTGCAAAGCAAATCGCTCTTGCCAGAGAGCTTAACCTGCCAATTATAGTTCATGACAGGGAATCCCACAGGGATGTACTGGACATTCTGAAGAGCGAGAGGGCATATGAAACCGGCGGAGTCCTTCATTGCTTTTCCGGTTCAGTGGAAATGGCAAGGGAGGCTTTTGAACTGGGCTTTAAAATAGGTATCGGGGGTGCTGTCACCTTCAAAAATGCCCGAAAGAGCATAGAGGTTGTTCAATTTGCCCCCCTTGATATGCTTCTTGTAGAGACTGACTGCCCATATATGACACCCGAGCCCTACAGGGGACGAAGAAACTGGTCAGGTTACATTAAGCTTATACTGCAAAAAATGGCGGAAATTAAGGGAATAGATTATTCCGAAATTGAAGAGGCTACGACAAATAACGCAAAACGCTTATTCAGGGTGTAAGGTGTAAAATCATTTAGGCTCTCAGAACCGGAGGCGGGAAATGAAGAAATTTGTAACCATTATTGTTTCATTTTTAGTCCTGTTTATATTCCTCATGGTGAACTATCTTCTGTGGGACAAGGAAAACTTGCTTGAGCAGAGGGACAGTGACCAACTTCAACTGGACTGGCTCAGGGGGCAGAACCTTGCGCTCCAGTCCACCATTGATCAATTGGAGCAGAAAATAAAGGTTCTGGAATCAAAGAGTGATTTGCAGCAGAGCAATATCATTGACCTTGAAAGCAAACTTCGTCTGGCCGCGGAAAAAGAGAGCAGCATCACCAATGAAGCAAACAAGGCAAAGGAAGCGTTGAGCCTTTACAAATCCCTGATGGAAGATGAGCTTAAAAGAGTAGTGTCTCAATGGTTTGCAGATATTTCCGCCAATCGCTTTGAAGACTCCTTTGTATATCTTGACGAGGGTTTTATACTTTGGAATAAGCAATTTGGAAAAGACCAGTACATAGAATTTATCTCAGATATAGAGTCAATAGCTGTAAGAGAAGGAAAAAACAATGACAATATCAAACCCTTCATTATATTGAAGGAGCAGGGCGACCCCTATGAAATTATTACCCGAATACAGGTTACTTCGTCTGTAAAAGGAAATTTCAGAGATATCCTCACAGGAAATGACACTTTAGAAATTGTTTTCAGGTACAATGCCGATCTCGGAAACTGGGTAATTAAGTCTGTTTCCGGCCTCAGAGCTGGGTAACCTTGACAAAATTAATATACATGATACAATATAAAAGCTTTGCAGATTGCTTTAAATACGTGTAAGTACTGATACCACACTGTTTTTAGCATTAACAAAAGATAAAGGCACTATTTGAAAGTAATGCCAACCACTGAATAATAAGAGGAGAAGAAGTTTGAATGAACGGATCATACGTTAGTTACATCAAACGGATCCTTCCCCTGAAGCAATTGGCTTTGCTGTTTGCCTTGTCAGTATTCGCAATCAGTGCAGGCTTTATATTTTACTCATCAATCAGTAAGGACATCCAGGTTTCTGATAACGGCAAACCCGTAGTTGCGAAGACTATGGGTATGAGTGTTAAGCAGGCTTTGGATCGGATGGATATATCGGTGGGTGATGCTGATTATCTCAGTATGCCCCTTAATACGATTCTGGATCCGGATTCGCTTAATGTGATAGAAATTAAGCGTGCGGTACCTGTAAATCTCAGAATAGACGGTCAGACCAGGCAGGTAATGTCCTATAAGGACACTGTCAAAGAAGTCGTAGAAGAGAATGGCATTGTCCTGGGGGAATTGGATCGCTACGAAGGGGTTAGCCCCGACGACCCGGTAGAAGCAGGCATGGAAATCCATGTGGTACGGGTTAAAGAGGAAATATTGGCCGAGCAGGAATACATTCCTTATGATGTAGTTGAAAGGCCAAACAACTCCATGAACAGCGGAGAGACAAAAGTCGTCACAGCAGGTCAAAACGGCGTCAAAGAAAAATACTATAAAATCATCTATGAAGATGGAATTCCTATCAGCAAGACATTTCTCAACGAAAAAATCATTAAACAGGCTTTAAGTCAGGTTGTTGAATTTGGAACTGTCTTGAATTTCCGCAACTCTCGTGGTGATGTGGTCCGATATACTAAAAAGCTTAATATGAAAGCAACTGCTTATACCGCATCTTATGAGGACACGGGAAAGCATCCTGATCATCCTGCATTTGGAATTACCTATACGGGTATAAGGGTAAGAGAGGGTGTCATTGCCGTTGACCCCAAGGTAATTCCGCTGGGTACAAAGGTATATGTTGAAGTACCCGGTCCTGCACCAGATTACGGCTTTGCCATAGCTGCCGATATCGGAAGCGCAATCAAAGGAAATCTCATCGATTTGTACTTTGATTCAAAGGAAAAGGCAAGAAGCTGGGGAAGAAGGAATGTTGTAGTTTATATTCTGAAAGAGCAAAACGACACCCGCTGGAAACAGAACGACAACCCTTGCGAATAATATTGACAATAGGTTAGGCTTAATGATTAACACGAACGAAATACTCAAAAAATATGATTTAAAACTAACAAAAACATTGGGGCAGAACTTCCTCACAGATATCAACATAATCAGAAAAATTGTTGATACGGGGGAAGTTTCTCCTTCTGATTTTGTTTTGGAAATTGGCCCGGGGATTGGCGCAATGACAGTTGAGCTTGCCAAATCTGCAGGCAAGGTAGTCGCAGTTGAAATTGACAGGCATCTTATACCTGCCCTGTCAGAGACCCTGGGCGGTTTTTCCAATGTTACTGTAGTTAATTGCGATATTATGAAGGCTGACCTTAAAAGCCTTGTCAAGGACTGGACAGGGCCTTTGAAGGTTATTTCAAATCTTCCCTACTACATCACTACCCCAATTATAATGATGCTTTTGGAAAGCGAAATTGAATGGGATACCCTGGTCTTTATGGTCCAGAAGGAGGTTGCTCAAAGAATGGCGGCGCCTCCCGGCAATAAGGATTATGGTTCTTTATCTGTTGCAGTTAAGTACTATTCTGAACCAAAGCTTGCTTTTACCGTATCAAGAAATTGCTTTATACCAAAGCCTGACGTGGATTCTGCGGTAATTAAGCTTAAAAAGCGAGTCCTTCCATATACTCAGGACGTTGATAAGGAATTCTTTTTTAAGGTTGTCAAAGCTTCTTTCAACCAAAGACGCAAGACCTTGCTCAACTCTTTGGGGCTTCAGCCATGGGTTAAAGGCGGAAAAGAGGGGATTAAAAATGTCCTTGTCAAACTTGGCATAAAAGAAAATGTCAGAGCCGAGGAACTGAGTCTGGAAGAATTTATTAAGCTAACAAAAGAGCTGGCTCACACATCCAATCCCGAAGCATAGCAATATTTTTCAGTTTATGGTCATATTGCGCGCATTATGAGCGTATACTTTTTTGAGAAGTTGCGTAGGGTGGTATTATGCAGACGTTAACCGGTTTTGCGCGTAAATATGCCATAATGGAGGAGCTGGACAGCGGGTTCAGCTCGGGCAGTACCCCGGAAGCCTTTGTAAGGCTGGATTCGTGGGAAGGAAGAATACAGGCTTCGGTTCATGTAAAGGGGCTTAAACAGGGGCCTTTCAACTATATGCTCTATCTTATTTTCGCAAAGAACAATAAGCTCATACCCATTTTGGCCGGTCCTTTGAATGTAAGCTATAACGGGATGCAAAACGGCCTTGAAATTGATGCCGAAATACTGGCTAAACATGGCGTAAGGCCGGAGGCTGTCAGATTTGCTGCCATTACAGCCGAAAGCCGTGACAGAAAATGGATACCCCTTTTCTCAAGTTTTGAAAAAAGCTATAAATGGGATGAAAGCATACGCCAGGTTTTGTTGTCCCCCTATAAGGAACAGGTGAAGGCTGAGGATTCGGTAAAAGAATCAATTAAAGAATCAGTAAAAGAAACTATTGCCCAGAAACCTCTGAAGGAAGAGCCAAAATCGCCAATTGCCAAATCAGAAAATATCCTGGATGTATTAAAGGATGATGTTCCAAGTAAAGAAGAAACTCCGCTCATTTCACCGGCGGCATTTATGCCCCAGGAAGAAAAGAAGAGTGAGGAGCTTAAAGCTCATTCAAAAGCAGCCTCCATCTTTAAAGAAGAGCCTCAGATTAAGGAAGAATTCAAGGAAGAATCGAAACTTCAGGATTATAACAGCGTTGAAAAAATCAGTGAGAAATTTGATGAGCCCAAGGTGCAGGAGCCTTTTAAGGCTCAGGATATTTTGAATTCGCACCAGGAGGAACACACAACCGCATCCAAGGACATATACGGTTCACGGGATGATTTTTATAAGGACCTCATGAAAAAGGATCCCAGTTCTAAATGCGATATTGACAGATTAGAGGGGTTAATGCGCAATAACTTTGAAAAGTATATGCCCTTTAAGCGTGCCAGCCGCGGATATACATGGTATAAGGTGTCCGACCTTGCCATGCTCAGCAATATAATGTACCAGGCCGGAGTCAATGTGCCCATATTTGCCAATCCCAAAATACTTGTTGGCCTTTTCAAGTTCAAGCATGTACTTGCAGGAATCTACAGGGGAGATGACGGTTCCAATTATTACGTGATAGGCGTACCTGCAAAGAATGAAAATGATAACCGACCCTTTGAAAATGCATGCAGGTGGGTACCCTTGCCGGAAAGCTCCAACAGAGATATGGGAGGCTACTGGCTGGTCTATGTGAGTATGAAGACAGGAGAAATAGTGGTGTAAAAGAAAGAATCAGGCGGTGTTTCTGATTTCACAGGAAAACAGAAATGCCGCTTTTTTATTTATATAAATGGATTGGCTGATTTAAATGGATGTGGCTGAATATCGCAAGCTTTGCTTAAATGACCTTTCCGATATTGAAAAAATCAGGCATACAGTTGTTGTAAATTGACTAGACAGCATGAATAAGGGGAAAATATATTTGCACTGTTAAATATACGGATTGTCAAAGTCCGATTGACACAAAACAAAACATAAGCCTATAATTTAATTGCCTGTTAGGGGACAAATGACATGGTACTATTTTATAAGGAAGTGTTTTTATGACAGATATATCACGCTATATTGACCATGCGGTGCTTAAGCCTGAATTAAGTCAGGAAGAAAGTGCAAAAGCGATTTCCGAAGGCGTTCTATACAAGGTGCGTACTGTTTGCGTAAGGCCATGCGACATAGAAATGGCTGTTGAACTTTGCAAAGGAAGCCAGACAGATGTAAGCTGCGTACTTGCCTTTCCCCATGGCTGTGTGCCTTCCGAGGTAAAGGCCTTTGAAGCTACAGATTACATCCAGAGGGGCGTAAAGGAAATTGACATGGTGGCCAATTTCGGCTATATCCGCTCAGGAAAGTGGGATCTGGTATTAAAGGATATCATGGCGGTTTCAGAGGTTACTAAAAGAGCAGGGGTACTCCTTAAGGTAATTTTTGAAACATGCACCTTAAGTATTGAAGAGATTAAGAAAACCACTCAGTTATGCATTGAAGCAGGAGCGGATTTCGTAAAGACTTCTACGGGATTCCACAGCCAGGGAGCCACACCGGAAGCCGTAAAGGCAATGCTTGAGGCTGCTGAAGGACGTATTAAGGTTAAGGCATCCGGCGGCATTCGCGATGTTGAAACTGCCCTTAAATATATCGAAATGGGCTGTGAAAGGCTTGGAGTGGGCTATACTACCACCCCGATACTTGTAAAAGGTGAAGGAAAGTCCAAAGAAGCATATTAATGATAAATTGCTTTTATCTTTTACAGCTCGTAATAATTGTTTTTCCATAAAGTTTTAAATTGTACAGCCAATATGGGGTATTACCTGCGATAATCGGTAGGGGATACCCCTATTGTTTTACGGAAGGTTTTGGAGAACTGGAAGGGATCCTCGTAACCTACCGATCTTGCCACATCGCCCACACTTAAATTATGGTTTTTTAATAGCTCGCATGCCTTGTCCATGCGAAACCTTATTATAAACTCCCTTGGAGACATGCCCAAGTATCTTGAAAATAAAGTTGACAAATAGCTTCTATTGATTTTTAAGCTTCTTGCTATATCTTCAACGGAAATAAATCCTGCGTAGTTTTTTTCAATATACTCAACTGCCTTTGCCACATACTGATCCGAGGCAGCCATTCTTTCACTTTCGGGAATACGGCTTCTGTGACTTTGAACAAGATTGGCAAGAAAAATATATAAGAAACCTGTAAGCATAAGGCCTGAAGCAGATTCGCTTCTTGCAGCAGTAATCAAGTCATTGAGGCTTTGGATTAATCCGTCTTGTTCATTAAAAGAAAATACATTATTTGAAGCGGAAAGCCCCGCTTTTTTCAATATTGCTTCTGCTTTAAGACCGTGGAAGCCTACCCAGGAATAGGTCCAGGGGTCTTGTGAATCGGCAATATAGTGGACGATTCTTCCGGGACAGATTAAAAAGCCCTGTCCTTTTTCAATTTTATAGGATTGCTCTCCTTCGTAAAATGTTCCTTTGCCTGATAGAACTACATGTATAATGTAGTGGTCCCGAACACCCGGCCCCCAGGAATGGCCTGGGGCGCATTCTTCAATTCCACATCTGTAAACATTAAGGTCAGTATTCTCTTTCTTAGATATATAATATTTTTCGAGCATGGCACATCACCAACAAGTTAACAAAAACACATCAACTACTAACATAGTAGCATTTATTTGAACATATTGCCAATGTATAATTTTATTGAAACAAGGAACAAATGAATTGACTGATTAATACCAAGGCAACAGAAGACTTAAAGCATATCTTATATAAAATCCGGAGGAAGATAAATATGGCTGAATTAAGATGGCATCCCCTTATTCAGGATTGGGTAATGATAGCATCCCACAGGCAGAATCGTCCTCAGATGCCCAAGGATTGGTGTCCTTTCTGTCCATCAAGCGGAAGAATTGGGGATTATGAAGTTGCTGAGTATGACAATGATTTTCCCGCCCTGATGCAAAATCCTCCAGAACCCGATCCGGTATCCAACGATTTCTTTAAAGTTGCGCCAGCTTACGGAAAATGCGAGGTAATCCTCTATTCGCCCAACCACACGGCAACTTTGCCTGAATTGTCAAATGAGCATATAAGAAAGCTTGTGGACTTATGGACAGAGCGCTTTGAGCTTATGCGCAAGGATGAAAAAATAAAATATGTATTTATTTTCGAAAACCGTGGAGAGGTTGTAGGAGTTACCATGCCCCATCCCCATGGCCAGATATACGGATACTCCTTCATCCCCAAAAAGATTGAGCTTGAGTTGAAATCCTGCGCCGAGCATCACCAAAAGACAGGTGAGTGCCTCATATGCAGGATGCTTAAAGAGGAAATGGCATATAAAGAACGAATTATATTCGAAAATGAAGATTTTGCCGTAGTGCTGCCCTTTTTTACAGAGTATCCTTATGGGGTTTATATCATTGGCAAGAATCATAAGCAGAACTTGTCACAGTTTACTGAGAGGGAGAAGGATAACCTTGCAATAACCATACGCCAGACAGTGGGAATGCTGGATTCACTGTTTGACATGCCTTTCCCGTATATGATGTGCATGCACCAGGATCCGGTAAACAGCGGAGACTTTTCGGACATATACCATTTTCATATTGAATTCTTTCCACCCATGCGATCGGAAACAAAGCAGAAGTTCAACGCTTCCAGCGAAACCGGAGCCTGGGCGCACTGTAATCCCACCGCTCCCGAGGAAAAGGCCCAGGAACTGAGACTGGCCTACAAAAAGTTTATGGAAAAAGATGCATAAAGCCTATATTAACACAGAGGAGGCCTCATATATGGATATGTTGATTAACAAATTTTTAGGCTATTTTGGCGGCTCAAAAGAAGGCATCAGAATTTTTACTTCCCCGGGAAGAGTAAATCTTATAGGAGAGCATACAGACTATAACGGCGGCTATGTATTTCCGGCAGCATTGACCCTTGCCACAACCGTAGTTGCCCGTCCCAGAAGTGACAAAAAAATAAGGCTCATTGCAACGGACCTTGAAAAGATGGTGGAGGCCGACCTTGACAATCTTGACGCCTATAGGAATCTAAAATGGGGCAATTACCAGCTTGGTGTTGCCGATGAACTTATGAAGGCCGGATACAGAGTAATAGGCTGTGACCTTATGTATGACGACAAGGTTCCTTTGGGAAGCGGTCTTTCATCCTCTGCTGCAATTGAAGTTGCAACTGCCATAGCTTTGGTAAGCCTTGGCGATGAAAGATACGGAAAGGGATTGGCCATAGACAAAATCGAAATGGCAAAAATAACCCAGCGTGCCGAACATAATTTTATTGGTGTTAAATGCGGAATAATGGATCAGTTTGCATCTGCAATGGGCAAAAAGGATCACGCAATATTCCTAAACTGCAGGGACTTAAGCTATGAACTTGTTCCAATAAAGCTTTCAGGATATTCACTCATTATAGGAAATACCAATAAAAAGAGGAGCCTTGGAGAAGGCAAATACAATGAACGCAGGGCAGAGTGCGAAGAAGCTCTTGAAATACTTAAAAAGGCAATGCCCGGCATAACATGCCTGGGAGATGTATCATGTGAGAATTTTGAAAAATATAAGAGTCTCATTGAAGATAAAACCATTGAGAAAAGGGCTCAGCACGTTGTGTACGAAAACCAGAGAGTTCTTGATTCAGTAAAGGCCTTAAAGGAAGGAGACCTTTCAAGGTTCGGAACATTAATGAACCAATCCCACGATTCATTGAGAGACTTATACGAAGTGACAGGAAAAGAGCTGGATACCCTGGTTAACGAGGCCAGAAAAATTGAGGGCGTATTAGGTTCCCGCATGACCGGAGCAGGATTTGGAGGCTGTACCGTAAGTCTTGTAAGGGACGATAAGATTGAAGAGTTTATTTCAAAGGTGGGCATAGCCTATAAAGAAATTATCGGTTACGATGCAAGCTTCTACGTTTCCCAGATAGGGGACGGAGGAAGGGAAATCCCGCTCTGATTAAGTCTTGTTAAGTTTTCTACTTCTGAAATAGGTATGAGATGATAGCAGAATCAGAAAAGGGCGAACAGTGATTTAAGATAATCGGACAGGAGGAAAAGAAATGAGTGTTCTGGTAACAGGGGGAGCCGGTTACATAGGAAGCCATATGGTAGCTGAACTCCTTAACAGAAATGAAGATGTTGTGATTCTGGATAATCTGGAAAAAGGACATAAACAGGCCGTATTGGGGGGTAAATTCTATCAGGGTGATATAAGGGACAGTGAAATACTGGACAAGGTTTTCAAAGAAAATGACATAGAGTCGGTTATTCATTTCGCTGCCGCATCCCTGGTGGGTGAAAGTGTGACAGAGCCCCTGAAATATTATAACAACAATGTTTACGGAACTCTCTGCCTTGTGGAAAAAATGAGGGAGTACAAAGTTGACAAGCTGGTCTTTTCATCCACTGCCGCAACCTATGGAGAGCCTGAAAATACCCCCATCCTTGAAACTGACAGGACTCTTCCCACGAACCCTTACGGCGAGACCAAGCTTGCCATTGAAAAAATGCTTTCATGGTGTACTAAAGCATATGGAATAAGGTATGTTGCCCTCCGTTACTTCAATGCGGCAGGAGCACATTTAAACGGAGCAATAGGCGAGGACCACAGGCCAGAAACCCATCTTATTCCTCTTATACTAAAGGTAGCACTTGGCAAGCAGGAATGTATCCGTATATTCGGTGATGATTACAATACCCCTGATGGAACATGCATAAGGGATTATATCCACGTTACAGACCTTGCCGTTGCACATCTTCTTGCCCTGGACAGCTTAAGGAATGGTGGGGAAAGTACGGTCTATAACCTTGGAAATGGCATGGGCTTTTCGGTAAAAGAGGTCATTGAGGCAGCACGCCAGGTTACCGGGCACAAAATTCCCGAGGTCATTGCTCCAAGACGTGCCGGAGACCCTGCAATCCTTGTGGCATCTTCCGAAAAGATTAAGGCTGAACTTAAATGGGAGCCTAAGTATAATGATTTACATACAATTATTTCTTCAGCCTGGGAATGGCACAAAAAGCATCCGGACGGATATGAAGAATAATTTTGTTTGAGACTTATTAAATGCCTATATTTCAGCTTAAAGACATATAGAAGCGTACCAGAATTCCGGTACGCTTATTTTTTTTGTATATTTATACATATTTTATTGTTTATAACCCTCCGTACTGCACGTTTCGGAAGGGGCGTACAGCCTACGATTTATAAATATACATACTCAAGGCAAAACCACTAGTTTGGCACATAGTATTATGAATGTCCGACCCAAGAAAAATGCCGATGAGAGGCGCATAAGACAATGCCATTTGGGTATAATGACGAAGCGTATCTGAGATAATATTTGCATAAATAAACCATACCCGATATAATATGATTGTCTGTTTTTTGGCCTGTTTGCAATATGGTAGTTTACCAACGGCATTAATGTTAAGTAAGTTAATGTGGTTGTGCAAAACAGGACGTTGATTAATGGAGGCATGGTTATATGGCAGGAATAGTAGTAGTAGGAACCCAATGGGGTGACGAAGGAAAAGGAAAGTACATCGATATTTTATCGGAAGATACAGATTATGTGGTGCGCTACTCAGGAGGCAACAATGCAGGCCACACAATAGTTCACGAAGGCGTTAAATATGCCTTGCATATAATTCCTTCCGGCATTTTGAGAAAGAATGTTACCTGTATTGTTGCAAACGGAGTTGTTATAGATCCAAGGGTGCTCATTGAAGAGATTGAATCTCTCAAAGCAAAGGATGTAGAAATGGCTACCCTTTATGTCAGTGACAGAGCCCATGTTATCATGCCGTGGCATACTGTCCTTGATGGATTGCAGGAGGAAAAGCGCCAGAAGTCCGGACTCATCCTTGGCACAACCAGAAGAGGAATCGGTCCTGCTTATTCCGACAAGGCTGACAGGTGCGGAATCAGGATGGGAGACCTGATGGATCCCGAAGTCTTCAAAGAGAAGGTTTATACCAACATTGAGATAAAAAACGCCCTGATAGAAAAGGTCTATGGAGGTCAGGGGCTTGATGCCGAGAAGATTATTGAGGAATACCTTGCATGCGCTGAAAAATTAAGACCCTATGTAAGGGATGTAAACTCAATAATCCATAAGGCTCTTGAAGACGGGAAGGTAGTGCTGTTTGAAGGAGCTCAGGCAACCTTCCTGGATATAGATTTTGGCACATATCCTTACGTTACTTCATCCAATCCCATATCCGGCGGTGTTTGTACAGGTGCCGGAGTTGGCCCCAGAATGATAACCGAGGTACTTGGCGTAATGAAGGCTTATACGTCCCGTGTTGGTGCCGGCCCCTTTGTTACAGAGCTTAAAAATGAAGTAGGGGATAAAATTCGAGAGCTTGGACATGAATATGGCACTACCACAGGAAGACCCCGCCGCTGCGGATGGCTTGATGCGGTTATGCTTAAATACGCCGCAAGGATTAACGGCCTGACAGGGCTTTGCATGAATCACCTTGATACCATAGGCAAGCTTGATACCATAAAACTTTGTGTTGGATATAAGCTTGACGGTCAGGTAATTGATTATTATCCTTCAAACCTTAGGGAGCTTGAGCGCTGTGAGCCCATATACGAAGAGTTTGAGGGCTGGAAGGACACCGATATTTCAAAATTCAGACGTTTTGACTCCCTGCCTTTGGCTGCAAAGCGCTATGTAAGAAGAATTGAGGAATTGGTAGGAGTACCTATGAAATATATTGGTGTGGGTCCTGCCAGAGAACAGGTTATTACTCTGTAAAAGCATAATGTCCTTAGAACTTAATTATTAAATCAGGAATTGATACAAGATAAAATTGAGTTCTAAGTAAATTAATCAGTCAGAATCTGACCAATAAAGTTATTAAATAAATCTAATGAATTAAACGATATCAGATTTTTAAAGGCTCCCTCAATTATTTTTGAGAGAGCCTTTTATTCTATAAATATGAATAAGTCAAATTGCTTATAATTACAGGTTCACAATCTCTTCGGGCTTGACCTCAAATAATCCTTTTACTATCTTGTCATAACCGGTTAAGTTTTCAGGGCTTCCTACGGCAACTGCTTTCATACCGGCATTCTTGGCAGCTTCAATTCCCGCCTGAGCATCCTCAAATACAACGCAGTTGGAAGGATCCACACCAAGCTCCTTTGCGCCTAAAAGGAAAACTTCAGGATCGGGTTTTGCCTTAGAAACCTTTGTTCCGTCAATAATTGCATCAAAGTAAGGAGTAAGCTTAAGATTGTTTAATATAAGCATTGCATTTTTGCTGGCAGAACCCAGAGCAATTTTTACGCCTAAATCTCTGAATGCCTTAAGACATTCAACAGTGCCCTCAAGAATCTCACTTTCATCCATTTTGGATATGAGCTCAACATACCATTCATTTTTCCTTGCAGCCATCTCTTGCATTTCTTCTTCAGAGAATTTTCCTAAAAGGCCGCCTACCTCAAGAAGGATTTCCAAAGAACGCATGCGGGATACACCCTTAAGCCTTTCGTTGTCCTTCTCGGTAAAATCAAAGCCAAGTTCATTGGCAAGTCTTTTCCACGCCATATAATGATATTTGGCGGTATCGACTATAACGCCGTCAAGATCAAAAAGTGCTGCTTGAATGCGCATTAAAGTACCTCCTTAAATTTGAGAACATATATAAGCAACATGTGAACATTTTTTACATTATAGCTTTACTATTGCATCAAGTCAATGGTGCAACGTTAAACTTTTAATATATGTTTTGATTTCTTCACAAACAAAAAATTATGTAGTATAATAAGTTTGTGCAATCGCTTGAACAACTATGATATTGCAATTATACCGGATTATGGGTTTGGAATTGAAACTGCGGTAATGCAAATATTGCATAAGTTCCGAATAAATGTTTAAATATTACTTAAATATTTAAATAATATTATACGTTAAAAGCAAAGCGCTTGAGTTGAAAGGAGCAAGAAAGTAATGGGAGTAACAATAAATGATGTAGCAAAAGCCGCAGGAGTATCAGCATCCACCGTATCAAGAGTGCTTTCGGACAGTCCGAGGATAAGCAAGAAAACTAAGATGAAGGTCAGAAAAGTTATAGAGGAGCTGGAATATTATCCGAATTTCATTGCAAGGAGCCTTGCCAGTAATTCCACCAATACAATAGGGCTGGTTCTTTGCACTGAGGCCCATTATTTGATCCACAACTCATTCTTTATTCAGGCGATGACAGGCATCAGTACCTATGCCCAGGAGAACGGGTATAATGTTATGTATGCCTTCAACAAGAATGAAGAGGAAGACCTTAACATTGCCATTAAATATGTGTCCAGCAAAAGCGTTGACGGCATTATTCTCTTTGCTTCCCGTGTAAATGACAAGTGCATAAGCTATCTTAAAAAGGAAGGTTTTCCTTTCTCGGTCATAGGACGGCCCGATGAAACAGATGGAGTCCTTTGGGTCGACAATGACAACTTCCAGGCCACATATCAGGTTACCGACTATCTTATCAGGGACGGCCATACCAATATTGCATTTATTGGCGGCCCTGCAGGATTCAATGTGTCAAAGGACAGATTTGAAGGCTTTAAAAGATCCATGTATGTTCACGGTCTGGATATTAACGAATCATTTATATTCCTTGATGGAGATTTTTCAAGCGAGTTCGGATATGAGTGCATGAAGAAACTTCTTGAAAATGAGTCACAATCACTTCCAACAGCGGTTGTAACCTGTGATGATATGCAGGCGTTGGGAGTATTGAACGCCTTAAGCGAGAAAGGAATAGACAATATAGCCGTAACAGGGTTTAACAATAATTTATTGCCTGGCATTAACCGCGGAGCAAAATTTACTTCAGTGGATGTAAACGCATATAAACTGGGCTATTATGCGGCGAAGGTATTAATTGACAATATCCTTGGAAAAGAAGGAACACCCACACATTACATTGTTCCTACAAGCCTTGCGGAGAATAAGCTTTGATATTAAAAATCTGTTTCCGGAAACATAAATATAATCTTTCTCTATGCTTTAAATCAGACATATTTCTGGAGGAGTAAAAATGAGCCTGTTGATTGAGAACGAGTGGAAAATTATTCAGGAAGGCTTTTCCAAAGAGGAAAACCGGTTCTATGAAAGCCTGATGTCCACAGGAAACGGTAGAATGGGGACAAGGGGCAACCATGAGGAGGACTATTCGGGGGATACATTAAAAGGGACCTATATTGCAGGGGTTTATTATCCTGACAAGACCCGGGTAGGCTGGTGGAAAAACGGTTATCCGGAGTATTTTGCCAAGGTATTAAACGCCGTTGATTTTATTGGCATACGGGTAATTATAGACGGTGAAACGGTGGACCTGGGAAAATGCAGCTTCAAGGATTACCGAAGAGAGCTTGACATGAAGGAAAGTATAGTCAGAAGAAGCTTTACCTTTATTGGAAAAGACGGATCAGAATACAGCATTTCAAGCGAACGTTTCTTAAGTTATGCCGACCCTGATCTTGCAGTTATAAAATATTCTGTAAAAAGCCTCTCTAAAGACGCCAATATAGTTTTTATCCCATTTCTCAACGGTGATGTGAGAAATGAGGATGCCAACTACGACGAAAAATTCTGGGATTATGTAAAAAGCTCTGCAGAAAATAATATTTCTTATGTCACTATGAGGACAAGAAAGACCAATTTCACCGTTTCTGCAGCTTTCACATGGAAGCTGGAAGGTATTACGGAAGCTTCTGAACCTATTGTTGACAGAAACGGGGAATATGTGGGCGTAAAAATAAGCACAAAGGCGGAAAAAGGAACAGCAGCCGTACTTGAAAAATATGTGGCGGTTGTAAGCGACCGCTATTATGATACCAAGGAGCTTGAGGAGGTTGCTCAAAGAAAAGCCCGGACAGCAAAGGACACAGGCTTTTCATCCCTCTTTGATGCCCATAAGGCAAAATGGGAAAATATCTGGCACATGGGGGATGTAACAATCTCCGGGGACATACCTGCACAGCAGGGTATCCGCTTTAATATATATCAGCTTAACTGTACTTACTCCGGAGATGACCCAAGACTCAATATTGGCCCCAAGGGCTTTACCGGTGAAAAATACGGCGGAAGCACCTACTGGGATACCGAAGCTTATTGTCTGTATTTCTATCTGGGAACAAGGGAACCCGAAATTGCAAGAAACCTTCTTGTATACAGGCATAATCATTTGGAAAAAGCTAAGGAAAACTCCAGAAAGCTCGGAACTAGAGGAGCTCTTTACCCCATGGTAACCATGAACGGTGAAGAATGCCATAACGAGTGGGAGATAACCTTTGAAGAGATACACAGAAACGCAGCCATATCCTATGCCATAAAGAATTATACCGATTATACCGGTGATGAAAACTACCTTATCGAAAAGGGAATTGATGTTTTGGTTGAAACTTCCCGGTACTGGGTTTCAAGGGTTAACTATAATCCCCAAAAGGATGTAATGATGATTTTGGGAGTCACGGGACCCAACGAGTATGAAAACAATGTGAACAACAACTGGTATACCAACCTTATGGCTAAGTGGAACTTAAAATATACGGTGGATACCTTAAATTACATGAAGGATAAATATCCCGGCCACTATGAGGCGTGCGTGGAACGACTGGGAATTAAAGAGGAAGAAATTAAAGAATTCCAGCATGTAAGCGATAAAATGTATCTTCCCGAGGATAAGGAGCTTGGAATTTTCCTGCAGCAGGATGGATACCTTGACAAGGAGCAGAAACTGGTATCGGAGCTTGATCCTGAAGACCTTCCCCTTAACAAGAAGTGGTCATGGGACAGAATATTAAGATCCTGCTTTATAAAACAGGCTGATGTTCTGCAGGGGTTATGGTTCTTAAATGATCAGTTTACCCTGGAGGAGAAGACCCGCAACTTTGACTTCTATGAGCCCAGAACAGTTCACGAATCCTCCCTTTCTCCATGCGTATATTCAATAATCGCAGCAGAGATAGGACGGGTTGAAAAGGCATATGAGCTCTATTTAAGAACTGCAAGGCTTGACCTTGACAATTACAACAAGGATACCGACGACGGGCTCCATATAACATCCATGGCAGGAACCTGGATGAGTATAGTCTATGGCTTCGGAGGCATGAGAATAAGAAACAGAAAGCTTTCTCTTAAACCCTTCAAGCCTTCTGCCTGGAAGGGATATTCATTCAGAATAATGTTCCGGGACAGACTAATAAAAGTATCTGTGGACGACAATGGTGCAACACTTCTTTTGGAAGAGGGAGAGCCAATAGACATTTTATTGTTTGACAGCACAGTGACCTTAAAGCCTGGCATTGAATATAGAAAGTAAAGACTTTGCTGAAGCCAAAAATATGAAATTAGGGAAGAGTGGAAAGGAGAAGGGACAATGTTAAATAAGCCGAGAGTTGCTTATTTTTGCATGGAATATGCAGTTAAAAGCGATGTAAAGTTATATGCAGGCGGCTTGGGAATTCTTGCAGGCGATTATATGAAGGGGGCACGGGATGAAAATTACCCCATCGTAGGCATTGGCATCAAGTGGAAGCAGGGTTATGGCGATCAGATAATTGACAAAGAAACCGGAAGACCCTATGACGCCTATAAAAACAGGGAATATGATTTTCTGGAAGATACGGGTGTACAGGTATCTGTAAAGATAAGAAATAGAGATGTAAAAATCAAAGTATGGAAATACAATTGCCACGGCGTTGATAATTTATATCTTCTTGATACCGACATTGACGGCAACGATGGAGAGGCCAGATGGATTACAGGGCAACTCTACGGCTGGTTTGGAGAAGAGCGCGTTGCTCAGGAGATGGTGCTTGGTATCGGCGGCGTAAGAGCATTAAGGGCGTTGGGAATTAAGCCCGATGTGTATCATTTCAATGAAGGGCATGCTCTTTTTGCAGGCTTTGAGCTTATAAGAGAAAAGATGGAGAAGGGAATGTCCTTCAAAAAAGCATGGAATGCTGTTCGTGAGGAAGTTGTATTTACCACCCATACTCCCGTTATCCAGGGCAACGAATCCCATCCTATTGAGAGACTTATGTATATGGGCGCAAACCTTGGCCTTAGAAAAATGCATCTTAAGGCCATTGGCGGAAGTCCCTTCAATATGACAGTGGGAGCATTGAGACTGTCCAGAATATCCAACGGCGTTTCTCAGCTTCACGGTGATACCGCCAATAAAATGTGGCGCCATGTAAGAGGCAGAAGCAAGATAATAGGCATTACCAATGCAATTCACATACCCACCTGGGTAGATGAAAAGATGATTGCCCTTGCCGAAAAATATGAAGCAGGCATTGAATCAGGGGATGCCCTTTGGGAAAGACATATGGAAAACAAGAAAAAGCTCATAGATTTTGTCTATGAGAGAACGGGAGTACTGTTAAAGCCCGATGTCCTTCTGATTGGCTTTTCCAGAAGAGCCGCAGACTATAAGAGGTCAAACCTTATTTTCACTGACAGGAGCTTTATAAAGCCCCTCCTTGAAAATGGCAAGCTTCAGATAGTATTTGCCGGAAAAGCACATCCTCTGGATGACCACGGTAAGAATATAATCGCCGACATTATCGATATGACCAGGCTGTATCCCGGAAGCGTTGTATTCCTTGAAGACTATGACATGGAAATTGGAAGCATGCTGACAAAAGGCTCCGATATCTGGCTTAACAACCCGAGACGCCCCAAGGAAGCATCCGGAACCTCAGGAATGAAGGCTGCCATGAACGGTGTATTGAATGTTTCAACACTGGACGGCTGGTGGCCCGAAGCATGTAAGCATGGAGTCAACGGATGGCAGTTTGGCGACGGATTCCAGTCCGAGGATGAAGAAAAGAGCGACAGCCATGATTTCAAAGCTCTTAAGGAGGTTCTCGCAAAGGAAGTCATCCCAACATACTATGACAACCGTGAAAAATGGATAAAGATGATGGCTGCCTCCATTAATACAACCAAGGTTCCTTTCGGCATGAAGAGGATGCTGGATGAGTATTACGATAAGATGTATATTGTCAAATAAATGACCGTAATAGCGAAAAAGCATATCTTCTATAAATGTTAAATTCCGCATACTCTTTGTGAAAGTTTAAGTAAATGTACTCTAAAACCTTGCTTTATGCCCGACATTGTAGTCGGGCATAATATTTTAACGACATATTTATTAAACCTATGAGAAAGATTTTTAATAGCCTGTTAAGAAGCTCGGGACACAACATGTAAAAAACATGCGAATTACTGCGTAATAAAGGCACTTAAATCGGCCAGGTTGTGAAAAAGAGCATAAATTTATTATAATGTATTTCAAAGACCCCGATATTTTTCAGGAGGTGCCCATGGACTGGGAGGGCTTTGTAAAAGAATGTAAAAACTGCACCAGATGCGGTCTTAGCAATAATCGACAGAATGTTGTAATCGGGCGCGGTGTTCCAAAACCCTGCCCTGTTTTGTTTGTTGGAGAAGGACCTGGAGAACAGGAGGATATACAGGGTGAAGCGTTTGTTGGGCGTGCGGGGAAACTATTGGATATTCTCCTTACCGCCCTTGACTTCAATCCCGAACATTATTATATAGCCAATGTGGTCAAGTGCAGGCCACCCGATAACCGTATACCTACATGGGAGGAGATGGAGGCGTGCCTTCCATGGCTGCGGTACCAGGTTAAATTCATAAAGCCGTTCATAATAGTCTGTTTGGGAGCCACTGCTGCAAAAGCCATCATTGACAGGGACGCAAAAATTACCCAAATTCGCGGCCAATGGGTTGAAAAAGGCGGATTCCTGATGTTTCCTACATACCATCCGGCGGCTGTTTTAAGGGATATAAGAAAGCGTGAGGATTTTTACCTGGATATGAAAAACGTGAAGGAAAAGCTGGAATCAATTAGCGGTCAGGTACACAAGAACACTTAAGATTGTCCATGTGCATATCATAAAGTATGAGTCTACTTTGTGAGGCAATTGGATGATTTACTTGGATAATGCGGCAACCTCCTACCCAAAGCCACAGGAGGTGTATGACAGGGTATATTCCTTTATGAAGGAGACCTGTGCCAACCCTGGACGTTCATCACACGAAATGGCAAGGAAGTCGGCTGAATGCGTAAACAATACAAGGGAAGGCCTTGCAGCCCTTTTTAATATAGACGATCCAATGCGTATAGGCTTTACTCCGAATGCTACCTATGCCCTTAATATGGCCATTCAGGGCGTATTAAGAAAAGGTGACCATGTAGTTACCACGGCCATGGAGCATAATTCGGTTTTAAGGCCGCTTTATGAGCTTAAAAAGAACGGCATAATAAGCTATACCATTGTAAAGCCAAAAAACCGTTTCGGAGAAATAGACGCCTATGCCATTTCCAAGGCTGTGGGAATAAATACCCGCCTTATTGTGTTGACAGCCTCCTCAAATGTTACAGGCACCATTATGCCCTATGCCGAAGTTGGTGAAATTGCAAGAAAGCGCGGAGTTTATTATCTTTTGGATGCATCCCAGGGTGCGGGAGTGCTTCCCATTGACGTTAAGAAAATGAACATAACCATGCTTGCCTTTCCTGGCCATAAAGGGCTTTTAGGGCCACAGGGGACGGGCGGACTTTATGTGGATGAACGTGTACCGTTAAGGTCCATCATTCAGGGAGGGACAGGCAGTCGATCCTTTGAAACCATTCATCCTTCATTTATGCCCGACATACTGGAAAGCGGAACGTTAAATACGCCTGGAATTGCAGGGCTTGGAGCGGCAGTTGATTTTATCCTGAAAACAGGGACCAAGGCTATTCTGGAGAAAAAAGAGCAGCTAACGAAGCTTCTTTATGAACGGCTATCCGGCCATAAGAAAATAAGGCTTTATTCAACTTGCGAAGATCACAAAAACAGCGGCATTATAGCATTTATAATTGAAGGCATGGACAGCTCCGAAATAGCTGGTATTCTTGATTCAAAATATCATATAGCTGTGCGTCCGGGGTTCCATTGCGCACCTCTTGCCCACAGGGAACTTAGGACCGAAAAAAGCGGTCTTGTGCGCATAAGCATAGGATATTTCAATACCCCCGACGAAATTCAGTATGCAGCCGACAGTATCATTGAGATAGCCGATAATGCTTAGATATCTATGAATGAAATTTCGGGCAGGGACATAAGCCTGAAGGGTACAAGCACATTTCCTATACCGCGGCTTATATATACATAATTTCCGTTAATTTTGTGAAGGCCCTTCCGATAACCTGCCCGGGAGGTCTCCTCTTTCCTGAATATCTTGTATTCAATATCAAAAGGCATCCAGATCTGTCCTCCGTGGAAATGGCCGCTGAGCATAAGATCAAAGTCACCTTTGGAAATATGTAAAGCAGTTTCAGGATTATGGGCAACTGCCAGAGTAAAGTCGGCATCTGCAGCCTTTTTTGACAGAGCCAGATCAGGATCCGGATTTCCACATTTATGATCATCAATTCCCACTATATTAATTGCCTTTCCGCCTTTGTGAAAGGTGATGGAGTCATTTACAAGAAGCTCAATGCCAAGGCTTTTCAGGTTAAAAAGGAAAAGATCTCTGGCCTGGGGATTTTTGCTCAAAAAGCGGTGATCGTGATTGCCAAGGGTCATAAATATGGGGCAATCAGGGGAGAGCTTTCTTATTAAAGATGAAAATTCAAGGATATGTTTTTCCTTGTCTATTACATCCCCGGCAATTATGATAATATCCGGCTTTTCTTCCTTCAGGGCCCTTTTAATCTCCTTTTCATCCACCAATAAAAGACCCATGTGAAGGTCTGTAATCAAGGCGATGCGTAAATTAAGCCCCCGATTATCAAATTTTATGTATTCCCTTTTTAAACGGCCCGCCTCAAGGACCATATATAGCATAAGCACTAAAACGGCAAGTATAAAAATATACACAGATGTCTCACCACCCGATAAAAGATTATCATAAGAACCAGTTAAGGACAAGCTTTTGGGCATTACCACGAAAGCCTTAAGGTCACGAGGGAAATAAAAACAGCAACATATGAGAAAATTGAATATTATTGTGTTATAATTTCCCTTGCCCCAATGAATGAATTAAGAATAAAAGGGTATATAGAAAATGACAGGAAATAAAAACTTAGATTATAGCGAGAAAAAAACAGGCTTTAAGTTTTTGCAAAAAAGCTATAGGAGGCAGATAAAATGAAAAGAGCAATAATTATAGTTCTGGACAGCGTAGGAATTGGGGAGCTGCCAGATGCAGCTTTGTATAATGATGAGGGCAGCAATACCCTTGGCAATATAGTAAAAACCGTTGGACACGAGCCCTGGTTCAGCCTTAAAAATCTCGAACAGCTTGGGCTTGGCTATGTAGACGGAATAGATTATCTCAATAAGCCCGAAAAAGTTTCAGGGGCAGTTGGAAGAATGGCGGAAAGCTCCAAGGGCAAGGATACCACAACAGGCCATTGGGAAATAGCAGGTTTGATTCTGGACCGTCCTTTCCCCACATATCCCAATGGTTTCCCGAAAGAAGTAATTGAGGAATTTGAAAGGGCAGTGGGAAGAAAGAGCATAGGCAACTATCCCGCTTCAGGTACCGAAATTATACAAAAGCTCGGAGAAGAGCACATGAAAACGGGCTGTCCCATTGTGTATACTTCGGCCGACAGCGTATTCCAGATAGCTGCCCATGAAGAAGTAATACCCATTGAAGAATTGTATGATATGTGCATGAAGGCCCGTGAGATTTTGCAAGGCGAGCATGCCGTGGGAAGAGTAATAGCCCGTCCCTTTGTCGGAACCCCGGGCAATTTCAAACGCACCGACAGAAGACGCGACTTTTCCTTAAAGCCCATTAAAAAGACAGTTTTGGACTACGCAAAGGAACAGGGATATGAGGTGCGTGCCGTAGGCAAGATTGAGGATATTTTTGCCGGTTCAGGAATTACCCATGCCGTTCATACCCACGGAAACATGGATGGGGTGGACAATACCATCAAATGGATGAAGGAGGATTTCTCCGGCATACTTTTCACCAACCTGGTGGACTTTGATATGCTGTACGGGCACCGCAACAATACCGTTGATTATGCCAAAGCCCTTGTGGAGTTTGACAGGCGGATACCTGAAATACTGGATGCCATGAAGGATGGGGATATCCTCTTTATAACGGCTGACCATGGCTGCGACCCAACCACAGAGAGTACTGACCATTCAAGAGAATATACTCCCTTGGTTATGTATGGCAAGAATGTAAAGAAGGGAGCCAATATTCACACCCGGAGCAGCTTTTCGGATATCGCGGCAACCATTAAGGATTACCTTGGAATTGATGGACATATTGAAGGAAAGAGCTTTCTTAAAGATATTATGGATTAATTGGAACCAGTGAGGTATAAGTTGAGCTTTGGCTTGCCCTTCCAGGCAATTTTATAAATTATTTAAGTTGTATGATATTAAGGTAAGTGAAGGAAGTGCTTTATTATGAGAATGGTTGATATTATTGAGAAAAAACGCGACGGTTACAAGCTTACCAGGGAAGAAATTGAGTTTTTTGTTAAAGGGGTAGTTGAAGGTTCCATCCCTGATTATCAGGCAAGTGCACTGCTTATGGCCATATGCCTTAAAGACATGGATGAAGAGGAGACCCTTAATCTTACAATGGCAATGGTTGCTTCAGGTGATCAAATTGATTTGTCAGAAATTCCGGGCATTAAGGTTGACAAGCACAGTACTGGCGGAGTAGGTGATAAAACCACTTTGATTCTCGGCCCCATAGTAGCCGCATGCGGTGTGCCTGTGGCAAAAATGAGCGGAAGAGGACTTGGACATACCGGAGGAACCATAGATAAGCTTGAGTCCATACCGGGCTTTAATACCGAGCTTACAAGGGATGAATTTATTAAAGCCGTAAAAGCAAATGGAATTGCAGTTGTGGGCCAGACAGGAAACCTTGTTCCCGCAGACAAGAAACTATATGCCCTCCGTGATGTCACAGGAACAGTCAGAAGCATTCCTTTGATTGCGGCAAGTATCATGAGTAAAAAATTAGCAGCCGGTGCCGATGCCATTGTGCTAGACGTAAAAACAGGAAGCGGCGCCTTTATGAAGACCGTAGAAGAGGCAAAAAGCCTAGCACGTGCCATGGTTAAGATAGGAAACGGGGCGGGAAGAAGAACCGTTGCCGTTGTTACAGATATGGATAAGCCCTTGGGCAACGCAATAGGAAATGCCCTTGAAGTTAAGGAGGCTATTGAGGTGCTTTCAGGAAAAGGCCCTCAGGATATTACGGAAATTTGCACAACCCTTGCAGGCAAAATGCTGGACCTGGCAGGAAAAGGCGACTTTAAGTCATGCAAGGCTCAGGCCGAGGAAGCTATCAGAAACAGAAGCGCACTGGAAAAATTAAAGCTTATGATAAGAAGACAGAAAGGGCTTGAGGATGTTGTAAATGATACAAATCTTCTTCCAAAGGCAAGCTATGTAAAAGAATACCTTGCACCCGAGGGCGGATACATTGAATCCATGGTTTCAGACAGATTAGGAGTTGCGTCAATGCTCCTGGGAGCCGGAAGGGCAACAAAGGAAAGCCAGATAGATCCTGCGGCAGGAATTACTCTCCTTAAAAAGCCCGGGGACAGGATAGAAAAAGGTGAAGCAATGATGGTTCTTCATGCCAATAATCCGGAGCTTTTTGAGGCGGCGGTAAAAGAGATTGACAAAGCTGTTAGAATAAGCTCTCAAAAGCCAGCTGATTTGCCGCTCATACTTGATATCATTGAATAAAACAAAAAAGATTAAAAACAGAATAAGACAGATAAGCCTGCATATAGTTTTTATTGGATAAGTCTATGGAAGTGATATCCTTGAAACAGAAATGCAGGCTCTTTTTTATCTTCTTTTTAATTGTCACCATTCTGACAGGCACTGTCTCAAGCTGCGTAACCGATGTGAACGCAATAGATGAGACAGATGTATCAATCACAACAATTTCAGCCGATGAATTAGGCGGCGAAAGTACTGATACAAAAGCTGAAGCTCCCGAATTCCATGTGGAAGCAAAGTCCGCCATTTTAATTGAAGCCGAAACCGGTACGGTGCTTTATGCCTTTAATGAGCATGAATCCCTTCCCATTGCAAGCATAACCAAAATCATGACAATGCTTTTGGTTATGGAGGCATTGGACTCAGGGAAGATCAAAACATCGGACATTACCACCGTATCGGCTCACGCCAGTCAAATGGGCGGCTCACAGGTTTATTTAAAAGAGGGAGAAACCTTTACTGTAGAGGAACTTCTTAAAGCCGTAGCAGTCCATTCGGCCAATGACGCATCGGTAGCTCTGGCAGAAATGATTGCAGGTACTGAAGACGCTTTTGTGTCAATGATGAATAACAAGGCCGCAGAATTGGGAATGAAGAACACAAAGTTTCTGGATTGTACGGGACTTACTGATGAGGGGCATTACAGCTCAGCATATGACGTTGCGCTTATGTCCAGAGAGCTTCTTATAAAACATCCAAGAATAATTCACTATACTACAATCTGGCATGATACTTTCAGGGATGGCAAGTTTGACCTTGATAATACCAATAAGCTAATTAAAAGGTACAGGGGAACAACAGGACTTAAGACCGGCTTTACAAGAGCTGCCGGATTCTGTCTCTCAGCATCCGCCGAAAGGGATGGAACCAAGTTTATTTCGGTAATATTAGGGGCAAAGACCAATGATGAAAGATTCTCCGAATCGGCAAGGCTTCTTGATTACGCTTTCAGCAACTGGGAGAGCGCAAAAATACAGAAAAAAGGTCTTGAAGCTGGAAAAGTGAAAGTGAGAAAGGGAGTAATCTCTGAAATTACTGTAAATTTCGCCGAGGATGCTGTTGTAGTTGTAAAGAAGGGAAGCAGGGAAAAGATAACTGAAACCCTTGAAATTCCTGAGATAATAAATGCACCGGTAAAAGCCGGCCAGGCCGTAGGAGTATTAAATATAGACCTTGACGGCAAGCGCCTTGCCTCAATACCGGTTGTGGCATCTCAGGATTCTCAGCGCTGCACCTTTGGTCTTGCCTTCGGTATGGTTATACAAAGGTGGACAAAACTGTTCTGTGAATAAAGGACAGGAAAGCTCTTATACCAAAAGGGTATAAGAGCTTTCCAATCAATTGTATAGCTTATTTACGGCAAATTCCAGAATTCTTGCGGGAAGAAGCTTCTTTAAAAAGAGTATGGCTTTGTACTGGAAACCTGCGGCTGTACGGAGGGGAGGATTCTTTTTTATTATTATTTTATAAATCAATTGGGCTACCGATTCCGGTGATGCTCCATTCATTTCGTCATGCTCCATTCGCTTTATGGAACGCTGGAATCTTTCATAGTAAGGGCTCGTTTCGTTGGAATTGGCAGAAATTAACCTGTTTGATGTAAAGCCGGTTTTGGTGTCCCCCGGCTCAACTACGGTTACTTTTATATTGAAGGGTGCCACCTCATATCTTAAGGCCTCCATTAGGCCCTCAAGAGCAAACTTGCTTGCACTGTAGTGGGCCTGATAGGGTATTGATATTACGCCTGCGACGGAGCTTATGGCAATAATCCTTCCAGCCTTTTGCTTCCTCATTATTGGGAGGACTTCCCTTATGACCCTGAGGGAGCCAAAAAAATTGGTTTCAAACTGATACTTCGCATCCTCTAAAGATGTATCCTCAATGGAGCCTGCAATGCCGGTTCCCGCATTGCTGACAAGAACGTCAATGCGGCCCTCCCTTGCCATAACATCTCCGATAGCCGATGCTACCGATTTATCACTGGTAACATCCATCTGAATCATAGTGATAAAACCTTTGCTTTCCTGGTCAGAAATGATTTGAGTATTGTCAGCTTTTCTGGAAGTACCATATACATGGAAACCTTTTTTCATCAGGTATTCGGCTGTTGCTTTGCCGATTCCTGATGATGCGCCAGTAACCAGGGCTACCTTTTTTTCCATATTTCCCACCTGCAATTGTACTTAATTTATAATATTGTAATATAAAATTAAAAACTAGTACATAAGGATACAATTGCTACAGGACCGGGAAAACCAATTTGCTCAAAGCTTCTGCAAGATTTTTTGCAACTTGCCAGTGAAGGGAATAAAAACCGAATCGTGTCACATAAGCCTAAGTTCAGACAGGAAAAGGCAAAATATGCTGGATATTTAGCAAAGATGTGGTACAATAAAAACTAAGCAAAATTTGATATTCTGGTATTAATACCAGATAATAAATCAAATTTCCTTGAGAAGAAGGAGATGTTACAATGGATCTTTTTCAAAAGTGCTATGACTATACTTTAGCAAAGGAGGCCATGGAAGCTGGGATTTATCCGTATTTTCACGCCCTTGAGAGCGGACAGGACACTGTTGTTACAATGGAAGGGCGAAGAACCATAATGATTGGTTCAAACAACTATCTTGGCCTGACTTCAGATCCAAGAGTAATTGAAGCAGCCATAGAAGCTACCAAAAAGTATGGTTCAGGCTGCAGCGGTTCAAGATTTTTGAATGGAACACTTGATTTGCACCTTGAGCTGGAAAAACAGCTTGCGGAATTTGTACATAAAGAAGCGTGCATTACTTTCAGCACAGGTTTTCAGAGCAATCTGGGAATAATTTCTGCCATAGCCGGACGAAATGATTACATTATATGCGACAAGGAAAATCACGCCAGCATATACGATGCCTGCAGGCTTAGCTATGCAACAATGGTCAGATTCAAGCACAATGACATGAACGACCTGGAAAGGGTATTAAGCGAGGTGCCCGACAATAAGGGCAAGCTCATTGTAACTGACGGCGTATTCAGCATGGGCGGAGAGATCTGTAATCTTCCCGAGATTGTAAGACTTGCCAAAAAATACGGCGCCCGTGTAATGGTAGATGATGCTCATGGTCTGGGCGTGCTGGGCAAAAACGGAAGGGGTACTGCCGAGCACTTTGGCCTTGAGGATGAGGTTGATATCATAATGGGTACCTTCTCTAAATCCCTTGCAAGCCTTGGAGGGTACATGGCTGCAAGTGAAGAGGTTGTATCCTATGTTAAGCATAATTCAAGACCATTTATTTTCAGTGCTTCTATTCCCCCTGCAAACGCAGCATCGGCTCTTTGTGCACTGAATATTCTTAAAAAGGAGCCTGAGAGGGTTCAAAGGCTGAACGAAATTGCAGATTATATGAGAGGCCTTTTAAGAAAGAACAATATTCCTCTTAAGGAATCCCAGACACCCATTATTCCTATTATGACCTATGACGACACAAGAACATTCGTTATATGCAAGGAGCTGTTAAAGGAAGGCGTTTATGTCAATCCTGTAATCTCTCCTGCCGTGCCACAGGGTCAGAGCATGATACGAACAAGCTATACAGCTACTCATACCCGTGAGCTCATGGACGAGGCTATAGAAAAGTTTGTAAAGGTATTTTCCAAGTTTTAAATATAATTATAAGTATTGATTGGAAGATACATGATGAGTTTAATAGATGCTTCTGTTAAAGAAGTTTTCGGGATTTACTTAAAGACTTATTGCTTAAATTTAATAATGACAAACAAGCGATTGCAATAGATTGCAATAAGTAAATTAAAATTTAATAATTATTTAAAGGATATAAATGAAAAAGGGGCTGTCTCAAAATAAGTAAAAATTTTGGGACAGTTCCCTTTTTTACGTCCAAGTTTAGAGAAAATCCATACGAGTTTCTGAAAATACACATGAAAAACTAGATATTTTGAAACTGCCTTGTTGTTTTGGGCAT
>JAAYAD010000004.1 GCA_012719545.1 Clostridiaceae bacterium | reverse complement strand
TGCAGCAACTGGGCTCAGGCAAGCTGGGGTACCGCAAAATGGATATTTGAAGATGCCTTGGATAAAACACCCCAGGGATTGGCTTTCAAAATACAGAACTCATACACAACCACCACATCAGGAGAGGCAATTTATTTATATGAATCCAATGGAGAAGTACTGTACGGACCTCTTGAAGATTCATCCGACTTAAGCTATTACTGGTTCTTTACCATTGACGATAACGGAAATTACAGCATAAGGAACTGGAAAACAGGTCATTTCATAGTATACAGGAATCTTTTGGACCATAACCAAAAAATGGCCTGTAAGGATTACAGCGAAATAGATGCTGAAAACAATGAAGAATATACTTTTAAAATTAACAATATTAAAGACGGCGGGGTTATAAAGCATAATATTGAAAGCGCCGTCAATCCTGCAATCAGGATACATACCGAGAACTTTGAATTCCCTGTATGCAGCAACTGGGCTCAAAATTTCTTTGGTACGGCACAGTGGCTCTTTATTGACGCGGTAAGCACCGCTCCTACAGAACAATTAACACCCAACGGACATACAAGAATAAAGAACAACTGGTCAGGTCAATACCTTTATGAAGATAACGGCAAGGTAAAATACGGCCAGCCGGCAAGCCACAATCCTCTGTCCCACTGGGACATAATTGAGGACAATGGCAGCTACCTTATTAGAAATGTGGCAACAGGCCATTATTTCAGCTATAAAAACCAGACCGACTATAACGAACCTGTTGAGTGTGTGGAATTAAACCAGGCCCAATTTGCACAATTCAATATAACAGAAAGCCTTTATAACGGTGTTACCGTAAATACCATTGTGGCAAGCACCAACCCAAATCTTGTACTGCATGTGGAACAGCAGACAGGTTATGCTCAGTGCAGCAACTGGGCACAGGCAAGCTGGGGCTCAGCCAAATGGGTATTTGAACCTGCTTCTGATGACGTTGTGGGTGGCGTAAAGGAAGAAATACCTCTGGATCAGGATCCTGCCGCCACTTTAAAGGACGGAGATATTATCCGCCTTAAGAACAGCTGGCGTGAAATGTATCTCTATCAGGCTGAGGACGGTAAAGTTGCATATGGCAATATTCCGGCTTCAGATATGCGCTCCCAGTGGATAATAGAAGTTATTGGACAGAATGTACGTCTTAAAAACAGGGCAACTGATATGTACATGTCCGTTGAAAACGGTCTTGGATATGCCGAATGCCTTGCCTTGAATGACGCAACACTATTTAATCAATGGGAAATAACCACAGCACCCAATACCTTCTCAGGATTAAAGACTATCCGCTGTGCTGGCTGGAGCGATGATGCCGCAAGCGGAGAAGACAGCTATTACCTCCATACAGAAGGCGACAAGGGCTATGCCGAATATGGTCCCATTCCACCGTCCTGGGGATCACCACAGTGGATTATCACCCGCGTTTCACCGGATGATTCACCTACGGGCTTTGTAAGGATTAAAAACAGGACCACAGGCAATTACCTGTACGAAAAGGACGGCAAAGTTGCATTTGAACCTGATATATCCATTGATGATGCCTCATCTCATTGGGTAATTGAAAGAACCATCAGATATACCCGCATTAAAAACAGGGCAACTGGCCACTATATCAGCGCAGAAGGAATACAGAGCCTTGTTGATCCGTTGGTTCTGACTGAGTCAGCCAATGACCTTAATTCAGTATGGAAAATTGAACCTACTGGTGACGGTCACTTTACACTGGAGAACATGAATAAGGATGGATGGTTCATTCACAACGCAAACGCCATAACAGTGCAGTTTGCCCAGTGCAGTAAAGTGAGCAGGCTTTCTTTTACCTCCCAGTGGGTATTTGAGGTAGCTCCTGTTGAAATAAACAGGGAATTGCCCACAGATTATGTTCTTATAAAGAGCAGGTCAGGAGATCTGTATTTGTATGAGAACAAGAATGGTGCCGTTCTTTACGGCAACCTTGACAACCAGAATACCTCTTATCAGTGGAGAATTCAGCAGGATGGGGACAGCTATACAATAGTCAACAAATATACAGGACATTATCTGTCCTTTGACTTAAGCAAACCATACCTGTACTGCACAACAAACGGAACACTTGATACAGCTCATTGGTTCATTGACCCTGCGGCTGCATCCAATTTCAGTATTCTGGCAAATAAATCTGAACCCGAAAGGTTTGTGAATATAAATTCAGGACTTGGATTTGCCCAGTGCTCTGTATCATCCAATGAAAAGATAACAGCTCAATGGAGCTTTGAGACACCTACATCAAATGCTGCTCCTGTTTACACAGAAGATGATTTGAATACCTCAACTCCCGTAATTTCAGGCAATGGCTACATAGCAATTAAGAATAAGGCGACAGGTCAATTTGTAAGTGACAATGAAGGTACCATAGGCTTTGCAGGTTCAGCTTCCGATTTATCCTGTCAATGGCTCCTTGAGGATTACAACGGCTATAGAAGGATTAAGAACAGGCAGACCGGAAACTACCTTATAATTAGCGGCAGTAACATAGTATCAGCAAACAACGGTACTTCATTAAGCGCTCAATGGAGTATTGATGATTTCCTTGGTTATGTGAAAATTAAGAGTGCTTCTGATGGAAAATACATTTATACGGATGGTTCCGCTCTAAAAGCCAAGGCTTCGGGTAATGGCAGCGACATTCTCTGGTCCTTGGAGCCCATAGCAGAAGATATTGTCTACCAGGCTTCCAGGGCATTTACAGGTGGTGGAGCAGTTATTTCGGGCAACAGTGTCACAGGCTTTAATAAACCCGGAGACAGAGTGGTATTTACCGTCAATGCAAGAAATTCAGGCAATTACAACATAACTCTCTCATATGCTGCCAAGAACGACACTCAAATTTCAGTGTTTGTAAATGGAGTAAAAGCAACAGAACTGACACTTTCCGAAACTTCAGGAGATCCTGCGCAAAGCACAGCAACCATTGCTTTAAATAAGGGATTAAACACAATTTCATACCAGTACATGAGAAACGGCGCAAGCGGCCTGAGGATTTATTCCATAACGGTTGAGAACGGCATCAATACTGACTACAAGGGAGCTACCCTGCCATACATTACATATGAGGCTGAGGATGCCGACACAAACGGAACTGTATTAGGGCCAAGCAGGGAGTACTATACCTTTGCTTCCGAGTCATCGGGAAGAAAAGCCGTTAGACTTCAAAATCCCACCGACTATATTGAATTTGAACTGGCTGAAGATGCCAATGCATTTGTTATACGCTATGTAATTCCCGATGCTCCCCAGGGCGGCGGAACAACGCAGACTGTTGGCCTTTACAAAGACGGACAGAAGATTCAGGATGTGGAACTGTCATCCAAACACAGCTGGGTATATGGGTCATATCCTTGGACTAACAATCCGGCCGACGGAAAACCCCATCGCTATTATGAAGAAGTCAGAATTTTATTGGACAACACAATTGATGCAGGCTCAAAGATTAGGCTTCAGAAGAATAACGGAGCGGAATACTGCGTAATTGACTTAATTGACGCTGAATATGTTGAGGCTCCATATGAAATGCCCCAAGGCTTCCTGTCCATTACCGATTTTGGAGCAGTACCAAATGACGGCCTTGACGATACTGCAGCCATGAACAACTGTATTGCGGCAGCAAGAGCCCAGGGCAAAGGCGTGTGGATTCCTGCCGGAACCTTCAGCTTCCTTAACGGTTCAAGGGGCGTTCAAGGCGTAGACGATACAAGGATAGTAATACTGGGCAATGTAACCATAAAGGGTGCCGGCGTTTGGCATTCAATCCTTGAAGGACCCTTTGCAGGATTCATGGTCAAGGGAAGCAACGTGGAATTCTATGACTTTACTATCCAGGCTGAAGAGGTAACACGTGAGGATGCCCATGGCGTAACAGGAGTTGAAAGTGATTACAACACATTGGGCATGAAGAACCTTACCGTGCAGAATATCTGGTTTAACCATACCAAGACCGGTTTGTGGCTGCATAACATGGACAGCGCTCATATTGTGGGTAACAGGGTACGCAATACCTATGCCGACGGCCTGCACTTAAGCAAAGGAACTACAAATTCTGTTATAGAGCAGAACAATGTCCGCTATTCAGGCGACGATGGAATAGCATTATGGTCCCAGGAATATGCAGACGTGAACAACACCGTCAGATTTAATACAGTAGAGCTTCCGTGGCTTGCCAACAACATTTCAGTCTACGGCGGCGAAAACAACAGAATTCAGGACAATATTATTAGAGACACCATTGCCTTTGGCGGCGGAATAAACATAAGCTCCAACTTTAACCCAATGCCCTTTACAGGCAGTGTAATTGTTGAGAGAAACAATCTTATCCGCGCCGGCGGCCATGAATACAATTTCAATGTGGATTACGGAGCCATCAGAATTGATGCCACAGAGGATATTGGCGCTGACGTAATATTCAGCAACAACAACATATACGACAGCTCATACCAGGGTATCTCCATACATGGCCCGGGAACTGTATCAAAGCTTGTATTTGAAAACAATGTAATTGACGGTACCGGTACCTGGGGCATAAATGGAGTAAGCGGTTCAAAAGGAAATGCTGTATTTGCCAATACCATTGTAAGACGCGCTGGAATAGAAAATGAGTATAAGCCCGGAAATGAAATTGTCTTTAGTTATCCCAACAATTGGAAGGCTTATGATTCATATGTTCCCCAGTGGCCGGAAGACAGCACCCTTACGGTTTCAGGAATCTCTTCAGGTTCGGTTACCCTTAGCTGGCCCAATGCTGTAAGCGATGTTGAGCTTTACGAATATGTGGTTATCTGGGACGGACAGGTAAGAAAGGTTTCAAAAAATACTACAACACTTGCTGCGACGGGACTTTCTTCAAATACTGCATATGAATTTGAAATCTATGCAGTTGACATTTACGGCAACAGAAGCGGTGTACTTAAAGCTAACGCCACAACCGGCGCATCCGGCGGCAGCGGAGGAGGTTCTGTGCCTAATCCTCAACCTTCCGACTCTTCCTCGGTGGTAGTCCATGCAACTGTTGAAAACAACTCGGCGCTGGCAAAGGTTAATTCCGATGTTTTGGATGGGCTTATCGACAATGCCAATAATAACGGGACACAGGCCATAGAAATTAGAGTTGAGCTTGACACCAATGCTGACAGTATCGCGCTGGAGGTTCCCGTAAATTCCTTTAGGAATATTGCAAACATTGATGTTCAGTTTGTGGTTTCAACAGATATAGGCTCCATTGCCTTTGACGCAGAAGCAATAAGCTCAATTGCCAATAAGGCAGGAACAGAGAATATAACAATAAGCATAACAAAAGTTGATTCATCAGCCCTTTCTCAGGAACTTCAGGCTCTGGCAGGCGGTAGGCCTGTATACAGCCTGACTGTCAAGGCAGGCAATACCACAATATCTGACTTTGGCGGCGGAAAGGCAAGAATAGTAATACCCTATACACTCAAACCAGGTGAAGATGTAAATGCCATAGTTGTATACCATATAGACGACAATGGCACGGTAACTGTTGTAAGAGGAGCGTACAGCACCTCTTCCGGAAGCGTCATTGCCGTAACCAAACATTTCTCAAGGTTTGTTGTGGGATACAATAAGGTGACCTTTAGCGATGTAAAGGAAAACGACTGGTTTAACAAGGCCGTTACATTCATTGCGTCCAGAAATATCACAGCCGGTACAGGACAAGGCAAGTTCAGCCCATTGGAAGACACTACCAGGGCACAGTTTATAGTAATGCTTTTCAAAGCCTTTGGTATAGAACCTTCCGCGCCCGGAGCCGATAATTTTGCAGATGCAGGCAACACCTACTACACAGGTTATCTTGCCAGAGCAAAAGAACTTGGCATTTCCAAGGGCACAGGAAACAATATGTTCTCACCAAACGCAAAGATTACAAGACAGGAAATGTTCACCCTTCTTTACAACGCTCTTAAGATTATGGGAGAGCTTCCCGAGGCCAATGGTCCGGCATCTGTTGCAGATTTTATAGATGCGTCACAGGTTGCATCTTACGCAAGAGAAGCAATGGACTACCTCATTAAAGCCGGCAAGATAAACGGAAATGCAGGAAAGCTCTCGCCTGATGCCACCACAACAAGGGCACAGATAGCACAGATTCTATATAATCTGTTATCCGAAAATTAATAGCATTCACGCAGAAATAGGAAGCTAAAATATCTTCCTGTTTCTGCGTTCTCTTTCCTCCTGAAGTTTGCAGTTGAGAAAACACTTTGAACTTCATATATAAATTCAAAATAGTCGTTCACTCATATCGGCAACGTGTTTCAGCTTAAATAGGTTTTTTGAAATTATAACTCTTAACTAATAACGGATTTAAAGCTGCGGCTTTAAAAATATTAAGCGGAGGGAATCTATGATAGTCAACAAAAAACCCATTAAGAAACACAGAGTATTATCCATGCTGTTAATACTCGCCCTGATTCTTACACAATTTGTAGTCTTTCCTGTTTCAGCTGCTACGTATGTAAGAATCAAGAACTCATGGACAAACCAGTATCTTTATGAATCCAACGGTCAGGTTGCTTATGGCAATCCTGCAGAAAGCAATCAGTCGTCACACTGGGAAATCGTTGATTACCAGGGCTACAAAAGGATACGCAACAGGGTTTCAGGCAACTATGTGAACATTGAAACTACAAACGGATTCCTTGATTCGGTTAAATGCGGCTCCATAAGTGACGGAGCATGGAGCTCCCACTGGACAATATCCGACGGACAGACACCGGGTACCAAGGTATTCCAAAACAGATGGAAAAGCTCATGGTATATCCATGTGGAGGATCAGACTGGCTATGCCCAGTGCAGCGAGATACCTCCCAGCTGGGGCACGGTTCAGTGGTATCTGGAAACTGTCACATCTTCTGGGGAGCCGGACTTGGTTGTAACAGATATAAGCTGGACACCTGCAAATCCTGTCGCAGGAAATGAGGTAACCTTCAGTGCAACCATTAAAAATCAGGGTACTGCTGCTACTCCCTCCGGAGTTAAGCATGGCCTTAACTTCCTTGTTGATGGTGTTCAGGTAAGCTGGAACGATCAGCATTACTCTTCAATACCTGCCGGCGGTACCGTAGTCCTTACAGCCAACTGGGGACCTCAAGGAAAGGCCACCTGGACAGCCACCAGCGGAACTCATACGGTAAAGGCTATAATTGACGATACCTCCAACATAGCCGAATCCAACGAGAACAACAACACTCGTGAAGAAACCTTCACTGTAACAGCATCTGGTTTAAGCAACGGACTATATCGTATAAGAAACAAATGGCAGAGCAATCAGTACCTGTATGAATCAAACGGTCAGGTAAAGTACGGAACACCCAATGCTTCAGACACATCATCCCACTGGGCACTGGTGGATCTGGGCGGAAATAAGGCTCTTTGGAACAGGGCTACAGGAAACTACATAACAATTGCCAACATAACTTCTCAGGACAGTCCTCTGACCACAAGCTATACCGACACCTCATCCAATGCTCAGTTCAAGATAGAACCTGCTTCTGAACAAGGATATTACGTAATAAGAAGCGTTCCCCAATCTTCATGGTATGTTAATATCGAAGGGCTTAAAGGCTATGCTCAGTGCTACAGCAATGTGCAGCCAGGATGGGGAAGTCCTCAGTGGGCATTTGAGTATGTGGGAAGCGTACCTGAAAGGCCGGGTCAGCCAACACCTACTCCAACCCCTACACCCACTCCTACACCTTCAGGCAGAGGCGCCACCCTGCCCTTTAAAACTTATGAAGCTGAGGAAGCTAATACCAATGGTCAAATTTTGGGGCCTTCTAGAACCTACCGGGAAATTGCATCCGAAGCCTCAAAGAGAAAAGCCGTAAGACTTAATTCTGTTGGCCAGTATGTGGAATTTACTTTAACAGAACAGGCCGATTCAATGGTTATACGCTATGTTATTCCTGACGCTCCCGGAGGCGGTGGAATTAACGCCACAATAAGCATGTATGTAAACGGCTCACACCATATGGATATTCCTTTGACATCAAAATACAGCTGGGTATATGGCGAGTATCCGTGGACAAATAACCCATCGGATGGCAATGCTCACCGTTTCTTTGACGAAACCCGTGTGACATTCAGCAACCTGCCTGCGGGAACGAAAGTGAAACTTCAGAAAGACTCCGGCGATACGGCATCATATTATGTCATTGACCTTGTGGATTTTGAAAAGAGGCCCGCACCATTGTCCCAACCTGCCAACAGCCTTTCTATCACATCATATGGTGCCGTTCCCAATGACGGAATTGACGATAAGCAGGCCCTCATCAACTGTATTGCAGCAGCCAAGGCTCAGGGCAAGATTGTATGGATACCTCAGGGAACATTCAACCTTAATACACCCGGTTATATAAATGTAGACAACGTAACAATAAGAGGCGCCGGTATGTGGTATTCCACGCTGCAGGGCATAGGAGCCGCATTCTCATTAAACGGAAATAACTGCAAGTTCTATGATTTCTCAATATACGGCGATACAACCCAGCGAATTGACAGCGCGCCTGAAACAGCCTTTGACGGAAATGCAGGAACAGGCTCTGTTATAGAGAATATCTGGGCAGAGCACCTGAAGGTCGGCGTATGGGTCAATGCACCTACCAATGGATTGCAGATACGCAATTGCAGGTTCAGAAACACCTTTGCAGACGGTGTAAACCTTTGCGGAGGAACCAAAAACTCAGTGGTTGAAAACTGCCACTTCAGAAATACCGGTGACGATTCAATAGCAGTTTGGTCGGCAACCTGGATAAGCTCCAATCCTTCCGAAGGTAATACTGTGCGCTACAATACCGTTCAGTCACCCTGGCTGGCAAATGGTATTGCAGTATACGGCGGAAGAAACAACACCATTGAATACAATGTTGTCCGTGACTCCGTTGCATTCGGCGCAGGCATCAACGTAAGCTCCAACTTTGACCCGGTTGACTTCTCCGGAACAACCACAGTAAGGTACAATACTCTTGAGAGAACCGGCTCATATGAGTGGAATATGCAGTATGCAAGAGGCGCCCTGTGGGTATATGCCGCTCAGAAGAATATTAATGCAACCATTATCTTCAGCGACAACGATGTTTACGACAGCACATACCAGGGTATTTGCATAGAAGGTCCAAATAATATAAGCGGACTTACCTTTGAACGAATTAACATCGTTGGAGCGGGAACCCATGGCATCAATGTGAGAAGCAATGCTTCAGGTTCAGCCACATTCAATTACGTCACCGTTTCGGGCGCCCAGCAAGGCGGGTTAAATAAGGAGAGCGGAAGCTTTACCATCAACAAGGGCCCCGGAAACTCAGGCTGGTAAGCAAAATATTATATGCAAAAGAAAAAGCTAAAAAATAATAAATCTGTTGCATAGAAAAACATACAAAGTAAAAAGGAGCAGTGTCTTTAAGGCATTGCTCCTTTTTTCATAGGTTTTCTCCTCCGGGTTTCAAAATTATACTTTTTTTAGCAATAGGGAAAGTATGATTTTAGCAGTTGATTTATCCTGCATCTTCCAATATATATGAAGGTGAACACAACCTTTACATTTACGAAAGGGAGGGATAAATATGACAGCTTTGAAACGAATTGTTGACGGAGTTGTAAGGCTTCTTTGCATTGTTGGAATGCTGGCTTCAAGCATAGCTCAGCCAATGCCGGTCCAAGCTGCCGCTCCAATCACATCAGCAGACTTTCTTAAGGCAGACGGAAAAGTTCTTCGCAAAAATTACGGCACAGGTGAAATTGTTCAGCTTCGCGGCGTAAACGCAGGAGGCTACCTGGTTCAGGAATTCTGGATGACACCCACATCAAGCCACCAGGGCCAATATACGGTTACCTGCGAGATGGACATTTATAAAACCCTGACAGCCCGTTTTGGCGAGAGCAAAATGAGAGAACTGGTTAAGGTGTATCAGGACAACTACTGGACCGAGCAGGATTTTGACAACTGTGCTGCACTGGGAATAAACTGCATTCGTCTTCCCTTCTGGTATATGAATTTCTTGGACTTTAACGGAAACTACCTTCCAAACGCTTTTGACAGGATTGACTGGTTCTTACAGGAAGCCGGAAAAAGAGGCATTTATGTAATACTGGATATGCATGGCGCTCCGGGTTCCCAGAATGGAAGCGACCATTCAGGAATTGACGGCGGGGATAACAAGGAAGGGGCATCAAAATTTTTCTTCGGCAGTGAAGCATGGAATAACCAGCAGCTCTTTTACGACATTTGGTACCGGATTGCCCAGCGCTATAAAGACAATCCTGTTGTAGCAGGATATGACCTTTTAAATGAACCTTACTGCACATACCGCTACAATTCCAGCTATTCGGATGAATACCTGCATAACCTCCTTTGGGAGATCTACAATAACGCTTACAATGTAATACGTTCAGTGGATCAGAACCACGTTATTATAATGGAAGCCACATGGGATCCGTGGGATCTTCCTGATCCGTCGGTTTATGGCTGGACAAACGTAATGTATGAATATCACAACTATCTTTATGATGACTATGACAACGCCCAGGGGCGTCAGGTACAGAGCCTGCAAAATAAAGTGAATCTTATACTCAATCAGGATTACAATGTCCCAAGCTATATGGGAGAATTCAACCTTATGAGCAATACTTCCGCATGGAAGCAGGGGCTTGAGATACTTAACAATGCGGGCCTAAGCTGGACCATATGGACTTACAAGGTAACAGGCACCAACAATAACTGGGGACTTTACAATCAAAACGTGGCAAAGGCCAATGTTGCCACCGATTCCGAGGCCACCATAAGGGCAAGATGGTCAAATGTAGGCAGCGCTACTCCAAACAACAACCTGATTAACGCCATTAAGCCCTACTTTACACAGACAGGCTATCCTCAGGCAGCCATACCCAACGGAGAATATTATCTGACCGCAGTTGCCAATAACAAGGTTGTCTGCGCCGACAATTATGGCAACAGTCCTTTAATTGCAAACAGGGATGCCTATGGTGGCGCATGGGAGAGTCTGACCATAGTAAACAACAGTGACGGAACAATTTCATTCAGATCAGGTGCAAACAACAAATATGTATGTGCGGTTATTGATGAAAGCAACCAGCTCCTTGCAAGAAGCTCTGTTATAAGTACTTGGGAAAAATTTATTCCATATAAGATAACAGATAATCAATATGCGTTTAAGTCGATTGCCAACGGCAAATTTGTAAAAGCTGACCTTAATAATAATGGAGTTTTATATGCCTCCAATGATACTGTGGCAGGTGCATGGGAGGTATTCTACATAACACCGGTAGGCGGAAGCTCCTCTATCTGGTTCAATAACTTTGAATCGGGAACAGGTTTTTCGGCAGGAAGCCTTGCCAATGTTTCTCTGGATTCAAGCTCGGCAAATCAGGGCGGCTCAAAGAGCGTAAAGCTTACTGTGACATCATCAGGTGATCCTTCCACCAACACACGCTGTGTAAGAGTGACTCCTCAAAGCGGTTCCACCGCTGATACCACCGGCAGAAATTATCTGGTGTTCTATGTAAGGGATACCCAGGGTGCAAACACAGTAAGAGTAACCTTAATTGACAGCAGCAATAATGTCTGGAGTACCTGGACATCCAACCAATCGGTGTATAACCAATGGACTAAGTTCACAATTAACATGAGTGCGGTCTCGGGCATTAATAAGGCTGCAATTAAGGAAATCCGGATAGGTGAATGGAACTCAGGCACCTATTATATTGATGATATATACTTTGCCTTAAATTCATCCGATGGTGCTCCTCCATTCTGATAAACAAGCCTTCTGCCTCTAATTCCGTAAATGAGAAGTGCAAAAATAATATACCCGGTAGAAAAGTACCGGGTATATTATTTGTCGAGGGGGGAGGCAATTTAAATCCGACTGAATGTAAGTAAGTTCATTCAGCCGCAAGCAGGGATATAGCATCAAATCTTATTACCCCGTTTTTAACAAGTACTTTAAATCTGGATGCACTTGATGGATTAAGCCTGTCTACAATAACCTCCTGTTTTTGGGCACTGTCATTTGGCTTGACTTCACTTAAGAGTGCATCGTCCTGATAAATGGCAAGAGAGGCATTTTGGCTTAAAGACAGCTCAAGCTTCAATCTGCAGCCTTCTTCTATTTTTTCAAAACTATATACTGCAAATTCTCCGGCTTCCATTTCAAGAGTCAGCTGATCCCAGCCGCAATCAAAGAAGAAGCGCTTATCCATGGGTGTATCGGAAACAGGAACAATCTTCATACCTGTTTCTGTCTGATACCCATATATATTTCCTTCGTTTCTTATGCCGCTGTATGTAATGCCCTTGCCGGGAAGAAGGTCAAAGTCCGTACCACGAACGCGGCATCCGGGATGCCTGAATACATGTATATTTACTGCCTCATTCTTTACGCAGTTTTCAAATTTGATATTCTCAAGGTACTGGTCAAAGATTGCCTGTGCTTCTTCATAGGATGGACGGGGACCACCTTTGGTGTAAGCTATAATCTTTTCCCAGCCCTCAGGCTTTTTGACAGAGAGGGGGGAGTTGGTGCAGTTCATCTTTTTCCATGTCCAGAGATTGTATCCTATGCCAAGAGAAACGGAAAGAGGATACATGGCTGCATACCATTCCACAATATTTTCACCGGTCTCGCCAAGCCACAGAGGCAGATTAAGTCTCTTTGAAATCTCAAGATAAGGCCTGAAGGATTCAAGGCCGGGAAGGCATGCATAACGGTGGAAATGGATTAAGGAATTTTCATCGTATACCTTGTAGAAAACAGATATATCAGTTGCCCAGTGATGACCTTCAAGGCTTATCATGTGCTTTGTATCGTATTTTCTGATTTCGGCAATGGCTTCATCATAGAATTTGGCTAACCTGGGAAGAAGGTAGTCCAGGTTCTTTTCATTGGTAAGACCGGGACGCAAAGGTTCATTTAAGATATCATATCCGCCCACCACTTCACGATTCTTGTAACGGCGGGCAAGCTCTCCCCACAGGGCTATGCCCTTGTCCCAGCTGTCCTGATCCATAAAGAGCCTTGGCATATCATCAATTGAATCATCAATATTATGTCCTGTCTGTCCGCCGGGTGCGCCGTGAAGATCCAGGAAAACATACAAATCTTCTTCTTCACACCAGTCAAGGAAACGGTCAATGAGTTTAAAGCCGTCCTCTTTCCAAATTATGCCCGGCTCATCCTCCATAAGTATCCGCCAGTTAATGGGAAGGCGCACAGAGTTATATCCCAATTGTGCCATGTACCTGACATCATCTCGTGTAATGTAACGGTCGCGGAATTTCTCCCAGAAGTTTTTTGAATATTCGCTTCCGGTAAGTTCCCTGATAACGGCTTCAATGCGTCTGGGACGGTCAAACCGGCTGCTTCCGTCAGAAAGCCACATGTATCCTTCGCATAACAGCCAGTTGCCAAGGCCCCAACCTTTCAGAATAATTCTTTCTCCTGCTCCGTTTACAATATCTGTACCTTGGGCTTTAAGAAAGCCATTGACGATTTTGCCCTGGTGAGCCATAAGGAATACCTCTCTTTCGTCCATTTATTTGTTTTTATAATTATTTCAGGGATATACCCTTATCAAGCTATTTGAAAGCCGGTATTGCCATTCATTTCTTGTTAAAAATGTTCCATAATCCTTATTTGAAAGGAAAACCAGGTTCATAGTAAAACGGTTCTCACAAAAAAAGAAACATAAGGCCCTTAATTGTTCTACCACCATATTAAATGCTTAATCACAATACAGCAATTTTGTCCATGTATTTAGCAATGTAATACATATACTTACCATTTAGAAAATTTTAGAATATTTTTGATAATACAGAAAATTACGTACAGTTTACTAAACATGCTGGGGCAATATTTTTAAGGAAAGAAAGGGAAGCAAGATGTATGGAGCCTTTCAAATAGTCTTGGGATTTGTGCCTACAAGAAGGAGCATATTCGATAAGGAGCCTGCAGTAAAAAATAAGATGGCTGTGCGCAATGCAATAGACGGACTCATTGACGATTCGGTAAAAATAATCGATATTGACTGGCTTAACGAAGACGGCTTTTTAGTTGATCAACGGGATGTTAAAAGAGTTGTTGAGCATTTCAGGCAGAAAAATGTAGATGCCATTTTCATTCCCCATTGTAATTTCGGTTCTGAGGAAGTGGTAGGAAAACTTGCGAAGGCCGTAAATAAGCCTGTTCTTCTCTGGGGGCCAAGGGATGAAATTCCTCCTTCCGATTTTGCTATCAGGCAGACAGATACCCAGTGCGGGCTTTTTGCAAGCAGCAAGGCTCTTTTAAGGTATGGCGTTCCCTTCACATACATAGAAAACTGTAAGGTAACTGATGTGACGTTTACAAAGGGTTTTAAGGATTTTATAAGTGTCGCATCTGTGGTTAAGGCTTTTCAGAATATGAGGATTGGTCAGATAAGCGTAAGGCCCAAGCCATTTTTAAGCACAATGGTAAATGAGGGAGAACTTCTTGAGAAATTTGGAATAGAGGTAATACCAATAAATACTGTAATGTTCAAAAAGTTCTATGACCACGTTAAGGATAAAAAGGCGGAGGAAATAAAGATATTAGCAGAGGACATAAAAAGCAAGACAAGATGTATCGAAACCAGCGATGAACAGCTACATACCATAGCCGCTCTGGAGCTTACATTTAAGGAACTGGCAGACGAGTTTGAGCTAAGCGCTCTGGCAAGCGAATGCTGGATGACTTTCTACAATATATTGGGAATAAGGCCTTGCTTCGTTTTTGGAGACGTTACCGACAGATGGTTCCCCGTATCTTGCGAAACCGATATTCATGGAGCAATTTCATCAGTACTGCTGACTGCCGCTGCAAGAGGAAAAACTCCTAACTTTCTTGCAGATCTTACAATAAGGCATCCCGAAAATGACAATGGTGAACTTCTATGGCATTGCGGACCCTTCCCTATATCCCTTGCAAAGGAAGGCAAAAAACCTGAAATTGTGGATTGCGTGGGGCGCTGGGAAATTAAAGGCGGAGATATTACAATTATCAGATTTGACGGGCTTAAAGGAGAATATTCATTGTTTGCGGGGCTTGCCAGAGGAATTGACGGTCCTGCTACAAACGGGAATTATGTATGGATAGAAACAGACGACTGGGTAAAATGGGAGAAGAAATTTATATACGGTCCCTATATCCATCATGTTGCGGCCATACACGGAAATTATGTGGACATAATCAAAGAGGCAGCCAGGTATATGCCGGAAGTAAGGCTGGATCTTGTGTAAACGGTACATAAAATGTTTTATAAAGTTTACTATCCTGGAGGTGTCTAAATGGAATACAGAAGGATGGGTAGAAGCGATATAAGTCTATCCGAAATATCAATAGGCTGCTGGGTTATGGGAGGCGACTACTGGGGAGGCGCCGATGATAAGGAGTCTATTGAAGCCATAATAGAGGCTGTAGAAAACGGGATAAATTTTGTTGATACTGCGGAAGTTTACGGTCGGGGAAGATCCGAAGAAGTGGTTGGAAAGGCTTTGAAAGGCCGCCGTGACAAAGTCATAATTTCCAGCAAGGTCTGGAAGTCAAACATGCGCTATAAAGATGTTTTCAAAGCTTGTGAAGGAAGCCTTAAAAGGATGGGGACGGATTACATAGATGTTTATTTCATTCACTATCCAAACGATGAAGTAGATATTGAAGAAACAATGTCGGCAATGCTGGAGTTGAAAAAGCAGGGCAAGATCAGGGAAATAGGCCTTTCTAATTTCAGCAGAGAGCAAATGGAAGAAGCCCTGAATGTAGGCCGCTTTGAAGTAATTCAGCCATGCTACAGCCTTCTTTGGAGGTTTATTGAAGAAGACATTGTACCCTTCTGCCTTGAACATGAAATAGGCATAGTGGCGTATAGCCCTCTGGCCCAGGGTATTCTTACGGGCAAGTTCACAAAGGATTGGAAATTCCGGGAAGGCGACGAAAGAAAGAATGTCCCGCTTTTTGCCAAAGGACGTTTTGAAAAATGCCTTGAAGTAGCGGAAGGATTAAAGCCCTATGCCCAAAGACATGGCAAAACCCAGGGACAGGTTGCCATAAATTGGGTTACTTCAATGCCCGGAATAACATCTGCAATTGTGGGAGCCAGAAACGCTGCCCAGGTAAGAGAAAATCTGGGCGGAGCAGGCTGGAGGCTCAGCAAAGAAGAGCTTAAGGAAATTGATAAAATAGGAAGACAGGTTACGGATCATCTTCCCAAGTTCGAAAATTTCTTCAGCCATAGAATAATCGGATAAAAAACAGGGGGGATACCCTGAAGTGCACCCTGCCGAAGTATCCTGTATCTTTGGTTACGCGGGGGGATGCTTTCTTTCCCGTTTATCAGGAAAATTTCAGCTGTTAAGGAGAAAACACAGCGTATTCAAGACCAAAAGGAAAAGCGGGAGGAACTGGAGATTTCGGGTGTATAATCAATGTGGAATTAAGACAATGCAATGGAGGATGCTTTATGGAAGTGGCAGGAATAGACAATCCCATAATGGACTGTCTTCTCAGTATCAATAAAATTCCTGAATCAAACAGTTTTGAAAGGCTTCTGGATTATAGCTGGCAGGGCGGCGGAAAGGTTTCCACAGCTTTAGTAACCTTAGGAAGGCTTGGAGTAAAGACAGGAATAATTGGCGTTGTGGGTGATGACCCATTCGGGGAATTTTGCATAAAGGATTTTAATCGTCATGGGGTGGATACTACAAGGCTGGTAATAGACAGGGAAGGAACTACAACACTAAGTTTTGTCCTTAATGAAAAGGAGAAAAAAGCCCGCAGCTTTATGATTAAGCATGGCTTAAAGCGGACGCTGACGACTGAAGACCTTGACGAAGATTATATTGCATCGGCAAAAATTTTACATCTTGCCTATCTCAATCCTGTCACCATAGAAGCGGCTAAAATGGCAAGGAAAAATGGGGTGAAGGTTGTAATTGACGCAGACAGATATGATGCTGAAACGTCGGAAAAACTGAAATACATAGATGTATTTATAGGCTCTGAATTCTTTTACCGGGATGCCTTTGGAGATGTTCAGGATTTTGAGAAAAACTTAAAAAAGCTTCAGGCCAGAGGGCCTTATCTTGTAGTCATAACCCTTGGGGAAAAGGGCTGCGTTGTTCTTGATGGGAACAGATACTTTAAAGTGCCTGCTTTTACTGAACTTGAGGTTGTCGATACCTGCGGAGCGGGTGATGTATTCCATGGTGCCTTTATTTTTGGACTTCTCAAAGGCTGGGATTCTGAAAAAACGGCAAGATTTGCGTGTGCAGTGGCGTCCATAAAATGCACCCAGCCGGGGGGAAGGGCAGGTATACCTGATTACCCCATGACGGAAAGATTTCTGAAGGACGGATATATAGACTATGCTCCTCTCATTGAGCGAAGAAAGCTCTATGAAAAAGCCCTGTTTAATTTGGATTTGCTAGATAAGTATTAAAAAGGATTTCCTGATTAATAGTCGAAAAGGGCTATTGTAACCGACCAACCCATAGAGCAAAATTTGATGTTTGCTGCATTCTGTCCGTTATGTATCCCATAGCTAAACCTTGTAATACCGAGGAGAAACACCTGTTACCTTCTTAAAAACCCTGCTGAAATACAGGGGGTCGTCATAGCCCACAATGGATGCTATTTCTGATATGTTGAGGTTTGAGTTGGAAAGAAGGTACCTTGCCTCGTCAATCCGTATCTTTGTAAGGTATTCTATAGGGGTCATGCCCGTTGCTTCCTTGAATTTGTGAATGAATCGGAACATGCTTAAATTGCATTGGCTGGCCAATGTGCTTACGGTAATGTTTTTATTGTAGTTTTCATACATGTACATTATTACGGCACGCATTGCATCACTCATTAAGTTCCTGCCGTCAGATTCAAGGTTTTCAAGCCTTCTTGCAAAAATCAGAAAAAGCTCCTGAAGATATGCGCTGGAAACATACTCAAAATAGGTTCTCTTATTTTGAATCTCGTAGGTAATCTTTTTAAAAAGGTCGATGCAGTCACCCCTTATGCCTATGGGGTATACGTATCTGGCGTTGAATTTAAGCCGCTTTATCCACTCATGGGCCTGGTTCCCTGAAAAATGAAGCCAGTAGAGCTCGGTCTCATCCCTGAAAAAATATTCGTACAGTTGGGGCTGGCCGGGTTTATAAACAATAAGATTTCCCTTGCCGACTTCTTTGGGTCCGTCCCCAAAATTATAATAGCCCCTGCCTTTAATTAGGTAAATAAGCTGAAAGTCCACTCTTCCGGCGGGCCTGTTTATCTTTAAGTTTTTGGTTACAAACTTCTGATACCCGGAGCTTATTATAAACAGAGGGTATTGGTTATTCTCTATGCCGTTATCGTTCCAATCGTTCAATGCATTGCCTGATATACTTATCATAAATACCCCGCTGAAAATAATTTTTATGGTTGGTGTTGGCTTGACCGGGCTGCCAAATGCCCAATTTTAGCTTTGAAGGTGGGGTTGCTGAAAAAAGCATCCGAATATACAAAAATTATAATATTATAATTTATCCAAATCAAATGACCGGATTTAGCATTTACATATTGATATTTACCTCTACCTTTTAGGTATGGTTTGAGTTATACTATTTCTGAATATTTCATAACCTGTTTCGGGAAATTAGTGTACCGTACAGGTATCAACTGAGATTTGAGCTGGCACTGGTATGACATATGCATATTTCCGAAAATATTTTAAAGGAGTTATATTATGAACGAAATCAAATCAAGAACAGATGAATTTCTTAAAAAATACGGGATATATGCCGGAAATATTGATATCGGCGCAGGCTGCGAAACCTTTATAAATGAAATGGAGCAAGGACTTAAAGGAGAAGACAGCAGCCTTGGAATGCTGTGCACCTATTTAAGCCCTGAAGGAGAAATTCCTGTTAACGAGCCTGTTATAGTAATGGATGCGGGCGGCACCAATTTCAGGGTTGCAGTTGTGACCTTTGACAATGATAAAAAACCAGTTATTGAGGACTTCAAGCTTTATCCCATGCCTGGAACCCAGGGCGAAATATCCAGAGAAGAATTTTTCGACACCATTGCCCAATATCTCCTGCCTGTCATTAATAAAAGCAGCAGAATAGGCTTTTGCTTCTCATACCCCACAGAAATTCTTCCCAATAAGGACGGAAAGCTCATTCGCTTTAACAAGGAAGTAAAAGTTCGGGATATGAAGGGCGAGGAAATAGGAAAGAGGCTTCTTGAAGCCCTGAAAGCAAAAGGAGCAGACGCCGATAAAAAGTTTGTTATTTTGAATGATACCGTTGCCACTCTCTTAGGAGGAAAAGCCGCTTATCCTGACAGGAAGTTCGAAAGCTTCATAGGATTTATTTTAGGCACAGGCACCAACACATGCTATATAGAAGAAAACGCCAACATCCATAAGGCGGCTTCTCTTAAAGATAAGCCCGGCGCTACCATTATAAATATTGAGTCAGGCGGTTATGCCAAGGCACCCAGAGGCGAGATTGACAACATTCTTGACAGCAAAACCGTTGACCCGGGCACACAGCTTCTTGAAAAAATGATTTCAGGAGCTTATCAGGGCAGCCTTGTAACAGAGGTTATCAGAAAAGCAATTTCAGAGGGATTGTTCTCCAAGGACTTTGAAGAAAGGTTCAATAAGGTTGAAAAACTGAATTCAAAGGATATTGACGAGTTCTGCGCTTATCCTTATTCCGACAAATATGTTCTTTCAAGCTGCGTGAACCATGGCGGAAGCAACAGCGAAAAGGACAGGCTTACACTGTACTATCTTATAGACGGAGTTTTTGAAAGAGCCGCAAGACTTGTTGCTATAAACCTTGCCTCCATTATTTTGAAAACCGGAAAGGGCAAAAATCCGTTGATGCCAGTATGTGTAACCGCAGAGGGAACAACCTTCTATAAATCAAAGCTCTTCAGGCCCAAGCTGGATTACTATGTAAGAACATACCTGAATGATACATTGGGTATTTACTGCGAATTTGTAAAGGCTGAGAATGCTACCCTTATTGGAACTGCAATTGCAGGGCTTCTCAATTAGTAGGGGTATTAATTTGCCAGATTAATTACTGACAAAATAAATTCTATGTCAGATATTATAAAAACACACTTGCGTTACTGCAGGTGTGTTTTTGTTAACCATATTTCTTTATTCTCCATTAAATCTATCAAGAGCTTTCTGTGTAATTTCAATAGCACGCTGGATGCCCATGCGTTTAATGGTGTTTACATATTCATCCCAGTAATTGTTTATATCCAGTGCACCTATTATGAATTTAACAGTACAATCATTGACGTAAGTTGTTACAGCCGATACAATGGCTGCCCGCTCGCATGCCTCCTGACCCTCAAAACATAATTTATCGGGAAGTATATAATCGTCATCAGCCGTTGCCCATATTTCAAGAGCCTTAATATCTTTTTCGGGCACTGCTGACAATTCTCTTGTCCAGTCATAGAGACCTCCGAACTTAGATGGCGGAATTAAGTACAGAGCCTGTGCCTGAGGCATGCTGTAAACGGGATTCTGGCTGATTTTTTTCGTTACCCTTGGTTTTCCGTCTTCTCCATAAACAAAAGTGTCGTTCTCTATTCCATAGTTGGCAAGGAGAGCCCCCTCATCAGTGTAAAGATAATTTAATAGCTGCATGGCCACCTGGGGGTATTTGCACCTTGCTGATATTGCTACTCCGTTGCCCACAATGCTGTCCTCTCTTCTGATATGAAGCTTGTCGCCTGCTTTTTTTACTGGAGAAGGAACAGGTATGACCATGATTTCATCATTGCTTCGCTCATATTCAGATATCATGGTATACATGGCATTCCATGCGCCGGTCTCTCCTTTAATAATCATGGTTTTGTCGGCCTGCCATGCACCGTTAATCATAAAGTTGGGATCTATAAGTCCTTTTCTGTACCATTTATTTAAAAGTGTCAAATACTCTTTCCAGTTCTCAGTGATGGGGCCGTAAATGACCTTGCCATCCACCTGCATAAATGTTTCAAGTACGTCAAAACCGGCGCTTAATGCATGGGAAAGGCTCATATAGCCATACTGGCCCAATGAAAGAGGTGCGTAGCAATTTTTTTCTGTCTTGAAAAGAGTGAGCATTTTCTCCCAGTCATCAAAGGTTACAGGAATATCAAGACCCAGCTCATCCAGCCAGTCCTTTCTTACCATAAGCCCAATCCAGGGGCCCTGAGGCTCAGTATATATTACATTGCAGGTTACCACCCTGCCTTTGGCGGTTCTTGTACTTTTTTCAACAAAGGGATCCCTTGTTCTTACTCTGTTGTAGTCTTTTAGATATGTATTAAGATAAGGCGTCAAATCCAGATATATTCCGTCTTCAACAGCGGCATCCCACCCGTCAGGATAGTAATTTCCTTCATGGGTTATGATGTCGGCCATATTTCCGGATGCCACCATCTCGTTGTAAATTTCCTGTTCTTTTTCTATTCCGGTTATTATAAATTTAAGGTGCACGCCAGTTCTTCTTTCAAGCTCCCTAAAAAAGGCATTTTCATTGTAATCATTGATAATGCCCACAAGGTTTGAATCAATCCCTGCAAAAACCGTTAATTCGATTGGCTCACTGGTAGCAGGAAGCTTCAGGACACTTGAATTTACAGTCATTCCTGAAACGGTGCTGCTCCTGGGATTTGCATTCAGGAAAAAGGAAAAGGGCGATTGAGAGCAGGATATGAGAATTAGTGCCGTTAATCCTATGAGAGAAAGCGATTTAAATATTCTTCTGACTTTCATCACAACAGCCCTTTCATCTCTTTTTATTGTGCAGAAGTGCTCTTTTGTGGGTGTAATAAGCCTCATTATGGATGTCTTAAAGCTGGCAAGAAGATAATCTGAGCGGTCAGATAACTTGGTGAATATAAACAATAAAATAGAATGTTGTCTGGGGACGTATGTCATTTTAGCATAAAAAAATTATTGCTTGAGTGTAATTTTTTTATAAATGGTTGACAAAATATAGATAAACATGTTTACCGTATAATTAATAGAAAAGGGGCAGAAAGATCTGCCCCTTTTTGTTGGTATAAGAGCAAGCAGTGACAGGATTCAATAGCGCTTAATTATTTGTATCCGTACTCCTCGCAGTAAGCCTTGTACTGTTCAATAAATCCATCACGGCATGCTTTCAGGCCTGCGTCTTCTGCTCTTCTAAGGAAGTCGGCAACAGCTGCTTCAACATCATCAACAAATCCTGCCTGGATGGGAGCAAGATATTGTCTCATAACATCGGATACGGCGCCCCTTTCAACAGCGTATGCGCTGTAGTCTTCGGTAAAGTTGCCGTAAACATTGATATTAGGCCACTTTGTCTTGTTTCCGAGCTCTTCGTAGCGCTTGAACATGTCGTTCAAAATAGCGTCGCTGAGCTGTGGAAGTTTGAAGTCGTTGTTTCTGAGGTTCCATGTATTCAAGTTTTCATACATAAAGTCTTCAGAAAGATTCTTGTAGTATCCGTCAGGAGTGATTTCATAGTGTACTCCTTCAATACCGCACTGTACAAGCCTGTTGATTTCTTCGTCAGCTAAAAGCAGCTCAAGAACCATTAAAGCTCTTTCAGGATTCTTGCACTGAGCGGTGATGGCTGTGGCATTCTGGGTAGCGGCTGCGGGATAAATAACGCCGTTTGTCTCACCATAAGCTATGTAAGCGGATTTCCATTCGGGATGGTTCTTTTCAAAGTCGTTAACTGCAGCAATATGCTTGTTGGGATTCTGGCCTGCTATTTCAGCAACACACAGACCATTTATAAAGGCTGTGTCATTGTTGGGATCGGACAGAGCGCTCTTGGACCAGAATCCAAGATCTGCCCATTTCTTCATAAGTTTGCAGTCTTCTATAAAATCCTCAGAATACCAGTAATCGTAAACCTCGCTGGGAGTGTCGTAGTTGGCAGCAAGACCATAAGGAAGACCGTTGATGTTTACCCAGGGGTACTTAAAGTTAACTATCATAAATGCGTCAAATGCAGTAATAAGTCCGGAGCTTTCTGCTGCGGTAACGGTGAGCAGACCCTGATTAGGCTCATGTTCCTTGATTCCAAGAAGATACTTCTCAAAATTCTCAATGGAATTTGGTACGGGAAGATTATACTTCTCTCTTAGGTCTTCGCGATACTTAACACCACTTACGGTATATTCAGGCCATGTAGCAGGTACGGCATAAAGGACGCCGTTAACACGGCACTGGTTATAAAGGCCTTCGTCAACTACTTCAAGAAGCTTGGGAGCATATACGGGAAGCAGATCATCCAGTGGCAGGAAGGCACCGGAATTGGCAAAGGTACCATAGTTGTTCCAGTTTGCAACGTAGATAAGGTCGGCGGTGCCTGCTGTAAGCTCAAGGCTGTATTTCTGTGCCCAGTCGGTCCATGTGGAGAACTGGAAATCAACAGTGGCATTTACTCTTTCCAGAAGAATTTTGTTAAGAGCATCTTCAACAGCCTGCTCATCCTTTGGAGGATCGCCCATTACATAGAAGACCAGATCAACTCTTTTTGAGGTATCTATTGCAGGCTTGTCCGGTGTTGTGGTGTCGTTTGTGCCGGGAGTTGTTGTGTCGTTACCCTGAGATGTGGGCTTGTTACCGCCGCATGCTGCAAGAGAGAGTACCATACAGATTGCAATCAACAAACTTAGAATTTTTCTGATTGATTTCATAACTGTCCTCCTCTTTTAACTTACTATATTAAAGCATGTTTAAATGCTTCAATATCAACCTTTTACGGCACCAATGGTAATTCCTGAAACAAAATATCTCTGTACAAAGGGATAGAACAGAAGCACCGGCCCTGTTGCAACTACTGCCATGGCCATTTTGACCGATTCTGTCGGAAGCTCGGTAATATGCGACAAACCGGAGTTTTGAGCCATCTGTTTTATGGCAGTCTGAGCATTAAGAAGATTGTAAAGATAGAATTGAAGCTCCCAGGTTTTGCTGCTTGTGCTGAACATGGAAGACCGGTACCAGTCATTCCAGTAGCCTAAAGCCAAAAACAGCCCAACCGTGGCAAGGCCGGGTCCCAGAACCGGCAGAACAATTTTGAAAAATATAGTTACATGACCTGCGCCGTCAATTTTTGCAGATTCGGTAATTGCGTCGGGCACAGCATCTTTAATGAAGGTTCTCATTAGAATAATCAGGAAGGGGCTTGTCAAAGCCGGGAACCATATGGCAAGGGTGGAACCCTTAAGGTTAAGTACACTGGCATACATAAGGTACCACGGAATAATTCCGCCGCCGAAGATACTTGTGAAATAAATAAGGAATGATACGTTGTTTCTGTATTTAAATTCATTTCTTGAAATAACGTAGGCGCAGAGGGTTGTTGTGAAAAGCCCGATGGCAGTTCCGACAACCGTATAATAAGTAGTCATAAGATAGGCCTGAAGAATATCCTGCGGCGCCTTGAAGATTGTCTTATAGGCCTCAAGGGAAAAATCCCTTGGAAGTATGCTGTATCCTTTATGCAAAATGGTCATGTTATCGGTAAATGAACCGGATATTATGACAATAAAGGGAAACACACAAACTATTGCGCCAGTCAGCGCAAAAAATCCGCTTATTAATCTGAATACAAGAGTGGAAGCTGGCTCTCTTCGCAGCATAACCCATCACCTTTTTGTTAGAATAATGCATAATTGGGGTTGCTCTTTTTAACAATTGCATTGGTCACCATAATCAGGACAAACCCGAATACTGCCTGGTACAGGCCTGCAGCCGTACCTATGCCTATATTGAGAGGCTGTGTGGTCGTTATTCTGTATACGTAGGTATCAAATATGTCGGTGGCATTATACAGAACGCCGTTATTTCCAATGAGTTGATAGAACAGTTCAAATTGTCCCTTCATGATGCTTCCCAAAGCATAAAGAAGCAGGATTATAAAGGTAGGCTTTATAAGGGGCAGGGTAATATACCTTATTTGCTGAAAAATATTGGCTCCGTCGATTTTTGCTGCCTCAAAGTATTCGTCGCTGATGCCTGTAATTGCAGCCAGATAAACAACCATTCCGTAACCGAGGTTTTTCCATAGATAAAAGATTGTTATGAGAAATGGCCAGTAATAAGGCGTGTTGTAAAAGTCGATGCGCTCTAAGCCCGATGCCACAAGCATTGTGTTGATTACGCCCGATTTATATTCAAACAGATTGTAAACCAGTACTTTCAAAATAACATACGATACGAAATAGGGCATGAATATAAGGGTCTGGGTAGTCCTCTTGAACCATCTTGAAACCAGTTGGCTAATAAATATTGCAAAAGCAACTTGTGCCACATTTCCTACCAGAATAAACACAAGATTGTACAGAATGGTGTTTTTAGTGAGCCTGTAAAGATCGGCTCTGAACAAATGCTCAAAATTCTTAAATCCAATGTATGGGCTTGCCCACAATCCATCTCTGAAGTTAAAGGATGTAAATGCAAAGTATACTCCAAGCATGGGAAGATAAGCGTTTATCATGAAATATATGAATGTGGGAATGAGCATAAGGAACAGAACCCAGTTCTTTTTGAATTCCTGGAAGAAACCATGCTCCTTGTATTTTTTCCTCTCTTCAACTTCCACAATTTTTATTAACACGTACGATATGAAGGAAAGGATACCAACGATATAGGCCATGGGGGAAAGGGCAAAGCACTTTACTCCCAGCTTTGAGGCTGAAAAAGATATGTATCCTGATAATCCCAGGGTAAGAAGCATGCCAAAGAAGGAAGCCGATTTACCCACAAGGTACAGGTTAAGGTTGCCGTTTGTGTTTTTCTTTTTAACAAAAACCCGGAATATGTACAAACAGAGAAAATACAGAGTGGCTATCATGACAAAAAGCAATAGCATTGAGTAAAGCCCTATGCTTCCGGCTTTAGTATCCTTGACAAAGGTAAGAATATTGAAAAGGCTGTATTTGGTATCCAATGTTTCTATGACCGAGGCTTTAAGTTTAAGCTTTTTATAAAGGGCATCAGTGTTTATGACAGAAATCCATTTTGAATATGGCAGCGATAAAAGAATTGATATGATGGAAAAAAACATGGTAAGCCATACGGTCAGGTTTTTGCCGTAATGTTCTTTTCCAAGAATAGCAGCACAACGGGATAAATGCATGCGAAAAGTATCCTTCTTCATATCAGCACTCCCATCCGTGATATTTGACTTGCGCATCCTCTGATGCAAGCATATTCTATTTACTTTTGAGCTGAAAGGAGCAAAACTTTACAAGGAGTAGCAACAACGTACATATTAAATTCGCAATTTTATAGGGGCATTCATAAAAATTGTCTTTTGTTGATTTGAAGATTATTTTTGCTTTATAATAATTGTGCAATAGACGTAAAATATGCCAGTGAATTTATATATTTTGTACAAAAGCCTATCCTGGATGATTTACTAAAGTGCAGGGGGTGTCAGTTTGAAGCTTCTTTCACATACCCAAAAGAAAGACAGGATCTTCTATTCTTACCTCATTTCTTATCTGGTCATTAGCGTGATAACCCTGCTGTTTTCCATTATCGGGTATTTTAGCTGTGAACGAATCATCCAGAAAGAAATCCTGAATTCCCAATCCTATATGCTTTCCCAGCTTCAAAACAGCTTTGATCATTATGTGAGTACCGTAATGAGGATAAACAAAACATTATCGGGCAATGTCAATATCCAGTCTCTTATGAATAATGCCGGCTTTGCACCGGATGATTTGCTGGAGCTTAACGAGCTTAAAAAAGAACTGGCTAATTGCAAAAAAAGTATAGATTACTCAAGCGACATAGGAGTATATCTTTATAAAAGTGACAGCTTTATAAATTCTGAAAAAAGATATGCCTCGGAAATAAATTACATGTATACCGAGCTTTTTAACGTATCTAAGGATGACTTTCTGAACTTTCTGGACATTCCCCAGGCCCAGGGGTACAAAATTATGATTAACGGTAACGAGCCTCTTCTCTTCTTTATACAGAACATATACAGCTATAATTACAAGACGAAAATGGCCACAATTTTCACAATTGTACCCTGGCACAGAATTGCTGAAAATATTGCTTCCTTCAGTAACGGCCAGGTGTTCTGGATAAATTCTGAAAATCAGATACTTAAAGGAATTGACAACTCAATTTCTCTTGATTCTATTTCCTATGATGATTTTCATGCTGAAAACCAGCTTACTGAAATAAAAATAGATCGGGACACCTACATAGGTTCCTTTAAAAAGTCCCAGTATTTCGATATCAAATACTGTGTTCTAATCTTGAAAAACAGTTACTTTAAGCCTATAAGTTATCTAAAGCTTATTATTGCCGTCCAGACAGTTGTAGTTTTACTGATTGCAGTTGCTCTCTCATTTTACTATTCGGTAAGAAACTATAATCCCATATCCAGAATTATTAAGCTTTTCAGAAGCTATTACAACATATCGGATGACTCAGTTAACTTCGATAAGATAGGAAACTATCTTGAAAATCTGCTGGCCGAGAACAGAACTCTTGCAAACTCATGGAAAAGGGCTCAGGCCGAATTGTCAAATCAATTTGTTGCGGGGTTTATAAAGGGTTGGAATACGGATATTGAGACTTTGAGAGAAACTATCTCAAAAACAGAATCCATTACCTTAAAGGAAGCCCCCTATATTGTACTATTGGCATCTTACAGCGATATATCCAACTGTAATCTTGACAATGTTGTAAAGCTACATGGAAGGGCAGATACATATCAGCTTCTCCAGTATGTATTTAATGATGTATTCTCTAAAAATCTGCTGTCTAAATTTTCAGGTATGCTCTGTTCATTTGAAGGCACATATGTATGTATTATAAATACGGACGGTTCTACAGAAAACAGGAAACTCTTGAAAAGCAGTGTAACGGAATGCATTAACTGGTATAAGGAAACCCTAAATCTCAACCTTGTGGTAGGTGCAAGCGGAATACATAATGATTTTGAACTCCTTCCAAAGGCTTATAATGAAGCTTCCCAGATTGTATCCTATCAGTTATTCTGGGGTGAAGCTTCGGAAGCGTTAATGTTTTATGATGAATCAAGTACCTTTTTCAGCAGTGAAAACAAAAGCATGGTTCAATTCCTGGACAATGAGAAAAAACTGCATAATCTGCTTATTGCCAAGGATTATGAGAAAGCCTATGAGCTTCTTGATCAAATCCTTGAGGAGAGTTTTATACAGGATATCAATTACATGGGAATCAACCAGTGCAGGATGTACAGCCTTATTGACACTTTTTTCAGTTCATTGGGGGACGTATTTAAAAAAGACAATAATGACTTCTTTGAAAAACTTAAACTCGTCAACCGCATGATGGAGGCCAATTCAATAGATGCAGCAAAAAAGGTCATGCACGACATATTTGACGACATTATAAAGTATGTAAAAGAAAACTCAACTGCAGAACAGCCCAAATGGCTTACAGACATTGTTGAATATGTTGACAAGAATTATTCAGATCCGAATCTTAATATTTCAATTATTTCGGATCATATAGGCATGAACCTTACGTATGTTGGACGTACCTTTAAAAAATATTTTGGATGTGGTTTAATTGACTATATTCATATACGGAGAATAAAGGAATGCAAACGCCTTCTTGAGGAGGGGCAAAGCGTAAAAGAGGCTGCATTGGCTGTTGGATATATTGATTCCAGAACATTGATACGCATTTTCAAGAAATATGAAGGCATTACGCCCGGGCAGTTTAAGAATAAATGCCTGGCATAAAGATAAACCAAAGCTACAACAATGGGTGAGAAAATCACTAATATAGAGGCAAGAAATCAATAACCAAAACATAAAAATATTGGGGCTTGCAATGCACAGTCAAACCATGTATAATAAACTTTGCCGCAAAACGGCCAATAATTGCAATAATTTCGAGGTGTAGCGCAGTTGGTAGCGCGCTTGGTTTGGGACCAAGATGCCGGGGGTTCGAGTCCTCTCACCTCGACCAACATAAAACCCTCTTAAGGAAACAAATCCTTAGAGGGTTTTTAATTTTTTATTATTAGGGTAATAGCTAAAAGGAAAGCGAATAAGTTAGCGTATAAATCAGTTTTTTAAAAAGTTCTTAAAGCTTTTGGATTAAGTCTATATAATGGTGTAAAAAGAAGTTGAGCCAAAGCTCACACCTCGGTTAAAATATAAGTTGCCCAACAAATACCAAACCGAGGAGGATGAACCATGGCTCAGTTTAATATTACAATAACCGAGGAACTTTT
>JAAYAD010000081.1 GCA_012719545.1 Clostridiaceae bacterium | reverse complement strand
TTTAAATAATTATTTGTAGAAAAGTATTTGCAAAATTTTAATTACTTACTTATTTTGCGTACAATGAAAAATTAATGAAGTTATTAAAATCAGTAGAAATGAATATTGCTATATACACTAAATTGTTAAATAATTAACTATGATTATACAGTTTTAAATTTGAAACGTTGCTTCTAAAAAGTGTATCTTTTAAGATTCATGTCGAAGGAGTGATACTTTCTATAAATGGGTATACATTACAAGAGAGAAAAAAAGAGAAAACTAGAATTGCTTTACCTTACATATAGAAGGCTTATGTTCCACGTTGCTTACGGAATCTTAAAAGATGAAGGACTCGCTGAGGACGCTGTTCATCAAGCATTTTTGAAAATTCTTGAGAATTTCGATAAAGTGGGTGATATTTTAAGTCACAAATCAAAAAGCTATGTTGTTACTATTGTTAGAAATGTTGCCATCAACATGTATAACAGCCGGAAAAGGCATTCGATTATTTCGCTTGAAGAGACTAAGTCTTGCATTGACGTAGGTAATTTAGAACCAACTGATGATTTGAATAGTCTTGTAGAAGCCGTAATGAATCTGACGATAATATACAAAGATGTAATTAAACTAAAATACATACATGAATTTTCAAGTATAGAAATAGCGAGAGTGCTTGGCATTTCTGAAATGGCAGTCAGAAAAAGGATTGAACGTGCAAAACGCATGCTTGCTGAGATTTTGGGTGGGGAAGGGGACTCAGATGAAGATTAATTTGACAGACGATTTGCTGAAGGAAGCTGTCACAATAGCAGACATTCGCGAATTTGAAGCACTGCCGATGGAACATGAGATAGAATATGAGTTCTCAAAAAGTTTTAATAAGAGAATGAAAAAGCTAATAAGCCGCAGCTCAATGGACAGTTCGGACAGATGAGGTGTATCTCTTCGTAGCTGGGTTGTCGTCTTAATTGCAACTATCACAATACTTTTTGCATCATCAATGTTCATATCTACTGTGCGTACTGTGATACTCGAATTTATCACTGAGGTATTTGAAAAATTCACTCATTTATTGTAATGCCAAGTGATGTGAAAGATAAGTTTATTATACGATCGAAAGAGTTAAGTCTTATCAACGAGAAAATTGCTGCTCCGGCCCAGCTAGAATACGGAAAAGGTACCAAGTTTATATTTTACTGATAAAATACTCAAGGTAAATACTAACATTGATGGAAAACTAATAAATAGTGAAAATTTTATAAAAATCTTTTTTATTTGTCACAAAATTCTCTTCTGATTTGTTTTATTAGTAAAACAAATCGGGGAGGTGGTTCCATTGAGCTACTGTAAACGTTTTTTGAGATAGTTCTGCAAGAAGAAATTATTTAAAACCGAAGGAGGTATAAAGATGTTAAAAAATAAAAAACTTTATTCAGGGATTTTAACCGTAGTTTTTGTACTTATTATAAGCGTTACCGCTTTTGCAGATTCGTTCAGTGCTGACTTTGCTATACCTACTGGATCAAAAACTGAGTGGAACGGGAAGAGCAATAATAAATTATGGTTATTTAAATCACAAAATGAAGCTAAGTTCGAGACCATAATCACTAATTCGACTGAAAAAACTATTACTTCTGAATTGTGGATGATTAGAGTATTGGCACCTGACGCGAAAATCTTGAGTTATTCAATCACCGGGAAAAATGGAACATCAAAAGCTCAACCATTTACTCCACAAACTTCAAACAGCTATTATGCTGTCATTAAGCCGTCAGATTCCACTGGTGTCAATGGAACTGTCAAAGCCTACAACTGAAATTATAGGAAATAAAGCTGTAGCATTATTATAAGGGCGGCAGAAAACCGCCCTTGTCATAATTGATAATTCTTGAATTGGCAGGGATAAAAATGCGTTTAATTCGATTAAACTTAAAAGTAATATTTTCTTCGATTATTCTTTATCTTTTTTATGCCTTTGTAGTTCTGTTTTTTTTATTCTTCTTTATCATGTTAGATCAAACAAAAATTATCAACTATGTTATATTTCTCGACAATCTTGCCTACCTAGAAATTGCCATCTTTATTTTGGCCTTTTGCCTGGCAGTGTATTTTGCACAAAAAGGATATATTTTGGAAGAGATATGTTTTGCTCCAAGAACTTCTTGCTTGTTGTATAGGAATTTTGCTTTGCTTATAGCGTCTAGTTGTATATGTGCTGTTCCACTAATATATATTATTATCTCATCGATAATGGAAGGGACTATGTTGTATTTCAATTGTCTGGCCATTATATATTTTATTTTTAGATGGCTCAGTTTGCTTTTGGTCTCAGAAACTCTAGGCTTTTTAATTGGAACTTTACGAAAGAATACTTACGTATACCTGCTTGCAGCACCGTTTTCAATTATATTCAGTCACTTAAATGAGTACTTTCTTTTCTTGTTTTTTAAAGAAGATAAATTAATTGCTATATCTAATTTGCTATCTCTTCAGGAACCGCTGATACATGGGGTAGACATAGATTACTCTGGAGCCCGTGTAGATCTGCTGTTTGCTATGAAATGTGTTTTTACTTTGATTTTCACACTTCTTATAGTCGTTGTTACTATTATAGTGGCGCAAAAAAGGTTCGCGTTTAACACTGTGATTGCATTGTGCTCATGCCTTATAGTTTTGCCAGTATTAGGTCGCCTTTATGTATCTATATTCCCAAAGGTATATTCATACGAAGACAAGCTGTATATTACAGATGACAGGAGCGCCGGCTACATGATCTTGTCATATGAGGGGGATATCAGGCTCTCTGAATACAGTGATTTCAAATGCATCGTAACTGTAAAAAAAGGAATAGGTGACCTGACATTAAGACTGGACGAGACATTGAAAATTCATGAGCTTACTCTTGAGGGGCGAAAAATCAAATATATACGCTCAGGTGATTTTATTGTTATCCCTGAGAACGAAATTCCCAACATGAACTCATTTTCTGTTGGTCTTTTATATGGCGGGAGAGTGCAGTATAGGAGCGACGTTGACAGCATCAATATATATACCTCATGGTTTTCTTCAGCACTACCTCCCAATTTTGCATTTATCCCTATTGTTGACGGAGACTTGTCAGAAAAGGATTACAATTTCAGCGTTAAGTGTGCAAATGCGCTGATATCCAACCTGACTGTGGAAGCCGGTGATGTATATACGGTCAGCGGAAGATCTAATACATTTTGTCTTTTCTGCGGTTTCCTGACACAATTTGAGAAGGAAGGCATCATATTCTACAGAGCGAAGTACAACAAAGCCACTGACTATTGGGTCGAGTACCAAAGTGCCCTGACAAGATATTCTTTTGACCCGTATACTTGTGAGTTTGAAAATTTGAGTACAAAGCCTCGGAAAGTCTTCATGATTTACTATTTATACGGCATATTTGGCTATCCTGTTGTTTTTGACGATTATATAATGCTCAATTACGGGTATCCTAGTTAGGAGGAATCAAAATGCTCAAAGTTAGTAACGTAACATATTCGTACAAAAATGACCAACCTGTACTTAAAAATGTCAGTTTTACTTTACGCGACGGAATCGCTTTTCTTCTCGGGGAAAACGGCAGCGGCAAGACCACGTTGCTCAAGGTGATTACCTCGATTTTAACATCCGAAGGGACTCTAAGCATTAATGGAATCGATTCACGGTCTGATGAATATAAAAGCTTGATCTCATATCTGCCGCAGGAATTTGATATTTATCCAGAATTAAAAATAGTGGATATTCTTCGTTTCGTAGCCTTGCTCAAAAAAGTGGACAAAAGCAAGGTAAATCTTGAAGTCAGGAAAGCTGCTAAACGGGTCAATATTGAGGATATTTTGGATAAAACCTTTAAAAAATGCTCCTGCGGCATGAAGCGTAGAGTTGGTATAGCAACTGCTCTCATAGGAAATCCCCAGATGGTGGTTATGGACGAGCCAACTGCCGGAATTGACCCTAAGGAAAGAATTGCATTCTATAAGACTATCAGAGAATGCTTTGAGGGTAAGAATGTCCTGATTTCAACCCACATTCTTGACGATATTGAAATTCTGGCTGACAACGTAGTCATGCTCGCCCGGGGCGAAGTCACATATTGCGGCAGTTACAAAGAATTCCGAAATTCACTCAACGGTCGCCTGTTTCAAATAGAATCTAAAGTCGGGGAACCGCCAGTTGCTCTGAGCGGTTGTCGTGTCCTCTCTTCTGAAAAGCAAGGAACAGTTGTGAAATACAGGGTGGTGGGGGATGCCGGAATAATGCCCGAGTGCGCTGTTCCTATAGATCCTGCAACCGAAGATATCTGGCTGTACTACCAGGGAGGTAAGGATGATGTGGGACAAGCGGGTTGACGTCTTAAGCGTCTGGAAGTACTACACTGCGTTTTTGGTCTTTCTTGGTGTGGTGCTGTTTATGAGGAATGCGTCATATTCATCTGTTTACTGGTTGAATGATGGTCGTCCTTTTGTCAGCAATAAGGCATATTTTTACCTGCAATATCTTACATGCATTTTTGTCGTGACGATAACGGCAAAGATGTTTGGGGAAAGTTTCAGAGTTCCTGTATGTGAATACCTGAAATCCTTTTCCATATCAACCAGGCAGATCGTTTTTTATCGGTACGTCGGATTGTTGCTGAGTCTCATTATTCCCCATACTGCTGCCACTGCAATCCTGTTTAGCAAGGTCAACGCCTCAATCTTGGATTATGTGGTCATTTTCCCCAAATATGATCCATTTCCGAAATTGAATATCCTTATTCCCATGACGCACTGCGCTATTGCGCTTAATTTCTATATAGCAATGACTTTGTTTCTTATGCTTATTTTCAGAGAGCCTGTCTTACCGGTAGTATTGATTATGGCCTGGTGCGCCCTTGAAGCAGGGCCTCTCAATAGGATTTTCAAGCATTATGATATGTTTGCCGGAAGCTTTACCCCACAGGATTTTTACAGCTTTCTTCCGCCGAACATCCTTTGGATGCTGATTTTACAGCCTGTATTGCTGGGGCTTGTATTTATTTTTTACGGAAAGGGAAGCTTCCTCAACGCCCCTTTACAAAGATTAATAATTTTCCTCTCAAGGAGGCATGATTAGCATGAGAAAACTGCTAATCTTACTAATAAAACTTATGCTGTAATTATTATTGCAGCAATATTATGTGCACTGGTGATTACGGTTATATTTATTGCTTACCTGAAAAAAGGCTTCATTGCAGCGCCGAAAGACACGAAAAGACTTAATAAGGAGACTCCCTGCACAAAATTGGGGAACTGTATTGATTGCAAGCATGAGCAGAGAATTTGCAATGACTTTGTGCTGATTGCACGACAATTTGATAAGGAGAGAATAAAAGTAATCATTGTAAATCAACCTTATGGATATTAACCCAATGATGAAACACTTAATAGGGTAAAAAGGGAAGAGTAGATTAATTACTTAAATAAGCCAAGGCACTATATGTGTATGAGCAAGAGTGCCTTAGTTGTTTTCAGTTGTTTTTAATTGAAATGCTCAATTCTTTCATTCGTGCAGAACAGCCTTTTGATTGATTGATGACCATTGGCGTTTTTACCTCTTGACAATATACAGTCTGACTATATATAATATAACTATACAGTTAAACTATATAGTCATACTGTACATTAGCACTATACAGTTTGAGTATGCCTAGGGAGAAGAAAAATGAATTTAGAAAAACATCTGCCATTGACAGAGACAACATATTACATTCTGCTTTCATTGCTTGAAGCGGGACATGGCTATGCTGTGATGCAAAGGGCGGAAGAATTAAGCGGCGGGCGTGTCCGTATCGCAGCAGGTACAATGTACGGCGCAATTGAAAACCTTTTGAAGCAAAAGTTAATAACGTCAGTGCCTTCTAAAGACCCGCGGCGCAAAATGTATCGCACAACAGAGGAGGGGGCTCACGTTCTCCAAATGGAAGTGCAGAGATTAAAGCATATGATTGAGATATATCACATGATTCAGGGAGATGAATAATATGAGAAAATTCAAGTTGTTCTGGGATTTTGATGCGGAGGAAAAATATCTTAACGACATGGCTTCAAAAGGATATATTTTAAAAAAGTATTCTATGTTTGGGTTTTATCATTTTGAGTTAAGCCAGCCTCAAAAACTGAATTATAAAATTGATTACCGTGTCTTTAATGATAGAGAGGAATTTGAAAACTATATTGCTTTATTTGAAGATGCTGGCTGGAAACATGTAAGCGGTACCAAAAGGAGCGGAGTTCAATATTTTCTGCCAATGAACGAAAAGGCGGGAACGGATATTTTCTCAAACAGAGCTTCAGCCGCAATGCGATATAAAACTTTTTACGACATTTGCATGGTTAACTTTATATGTTTTGTTTTCAATTTAACTGTGATATTACTTACCACCAATGGGAATCTTTCCAACTTGACTTTTTTGACTCCAGGATTATGGGAGATGACGGGGAAAGACTTCTGGTCCGCTTTCTTCTTTGAACTTCCTTTTGTTATATTGCGCGTATTGCCGCTTATTGCTTTCGCGGCAGCTGGAGTTTTGTATTTTTACTGGGGCACAAAAGCTAAAAAGCTTTATAATCTGAGAATAAGCGAGGAAAAGAGCAACTAAAAAGTATTATCATTCAACTCGATTTAATAAGTTGATTCTATAAGCAAATTGGTTCAAAGATATAGAATAAGCAAATTGATTTATTAATAAAATGATTCGTACACACTTTATCGGTTAATCATACGTTGGATAGTAGGATGATTAATATAGAGTTGATTTAATTTGGCTACAGTTACCGAATGTGTTGTAAGAGTTCATAGCGTCCAGGAGTTTTTGATTGCAGTTGATGAATCGTCGCGTATTTTATGCGGTGCCAACCAGAATTGCGAACTTTGGTAAAGGGGACAGGTGCAAGAAGAATTCCAGCTGCTGCCCAGCATTGCACGTTCCATTAGTGGAATTCCGCTGAATCCGGAACTGGAAATCTTGTTCTTGTCAAAATTCAAGTCTTTGGCGACTCCCTATGTAGAATCCCTGCCAAATGGTGTGGAATCTTATTGGAGCTGGTTATTCCAGATGCAGCATTATGGAGTGCCTACCCGACTTCTTGATTGGTCACGAGATGCTTTAGTGGCTCTTTATTTTGCGACCAATCCTGAAGATGTTGCATTGAATCCCAATATTGATGCGGGATTCTGAATCCTGTAACATTAAACAGGGCGTATAATTTTAATAAGTTTACTCAACCTGGATATATCCCCAATGTGGAAGAGGCCGGATTTAATACGATTTTTGGCCCGGACAGCCTGCCATTAAGCAATCCTAAACCGGCTGCCGTCATTGGACCAATAAACAGCACCCGAATTGCCGCAGAAAGAGGCGTATTCACCATATTTCCGCACCAGAGAGAGATAATTCCTTTGGAAGAGTTCCCGGATAGCAGCACCTTCCTTATAAAGATTTGCATTGCTTCTGAAAACTTCGGGGATATTCAGGCCCAACTGAGGCGCTATGGAATAACAAAGATTACACTTTTCCCGGAACTTCAATCAATTGCCAATGAAATTACCCAACAGGTCATCGCAGAAAGAACAGAGCCCACTGTGTCATAAATGGTTGTAAATAAAGCTTCCTGGAAGCTATAATCACTGATTGGGTTTTGAATAACGTAAGAGATATGGAGTTCTTGGCCTCTATATCTCTTTTTGCTTGCTTTAACTTCCTTTAAGTAATTTGTAATATTAAGTTTTTAAAATAGGGTATAAAATAGTATGTGTTCTAAAGGAATAATCCCTTAACAAATAAAAGAGACAGGGAGCGGATTTACGTGATTAATAATAATCGAATACACGTGATTTATGGAGATAATCCTGAGCAAATGGTGACAAAGCTGCTTGAGGCTATAAAGCCTGAAGATGAAATAGATAAAAACGCCCTCATTGGTATTAAACCAAACCTGGTCGTTGCAAAGCCTTCAAGTTCAGGTGCAACAACAACGCCCGGAATAGTGGCTGGGCTTATTGAATATCTAAAATCCAAAGGCCGAGAAAATATAGTAATTATGGAAGGTTCCTGGGTGGGAGACCGGACAAAAGAAGCATTTAAAGTATGCGGTTATGTGGATTTGTCCAGAAAATATAATGTTCCCCTTATAGACCTTCAGAAAGACACCCATACGACATATGATATAAATGGCTTAAAGATAAACATCTGCGATTATGTTTCGAAAGTTGAATATCTTATAAACATACCGGTTCTCAAAGGCCACTGCCAGACTAATATTACCTGTGCTTTAAAGAATATGAAGGGCTGTATACCTGATTCTGAGAAAAGGAAATTTCATACCATGGGTTTACATAAACCTATTGCATATTTGAACAAGCTTATAAAGCAAAACCTCATAATTGTTGACGGTTTAAATGGTGACCTTAATTTTGAAGAAGGCGGAAATCCCGTTCAGATGAACAGAATAATCGCAGGCAAGGATCCTGTGCTGATAGACGCGTATGCGGCTAATTTGATGGGGTTTGGTGTTGAGGAAATACCGTATATTACTATTGCTGAGGATATTGGCGTTGGAACAGCCGACCTTTCAAATGCTGATATTATTGAATTAAATAAGGATGACGGTTCAAGAAAATTAACGCCATCAAGAAGAGTACAGCAGTTATCAAGGTATATCATGGAGGACAGTGCCTGCTCGGCTTGTTACGGTAGCCTAATTTATGCACTGGAAAGACTAAATGAAAAAGGTCTTCTGAATAAATTAAAAGATAAATTATATATTGGTCAGAATTTTAAAAACAAGAAGCATACTGGGATAGGTATAGGCTCGTGTACAGTTGGCTTTGAAAAGTGCGTAAAGGGGTGTCCCCCAAAAGCCAGAGATATTGTAGAATACCTGGAAAGCCGTATATAAGTCGTGCTGTGGCCAGTTAAATGAACGGATCCCACATAAAAAACGCATTTTTGCAAGATTTAAATGACGGAATAATTTACATATCAATTTTACGGTGCTATAATTTTCATCAGTTACCATAAAAGGAGGAACAAGCCTTATCAAAAGGTTTGTAAGGCGTACTTATGAAGATGAGAAGTAATTTTAAAGATGATTTATCAATAATACTAAAAGGATATATCATAGGCTCGTCCATGAGCGTTCCCGGAGTAAGCGGCGGCACAATGGCCATTCTCTTAGGTATTTATGACAGGCTGATTAGTTCGATCAGTAATTTTTTAAAGGACATCAAAGGAAATATTTTATTTTTACTTAAAGTTTGCATCGGCGCCGGTGCCGGAATTTGTTCCCTTTCTTTTTTAATTAAATGGCTATTGGAGCATTTTCCTCTGCCTATATCAATGTTTTTCTTAGGCGCGGTTGTCGGCGGCATTCCTGCGCTCTATAAAAAGACAAAGGAATCGCCATTAAGAATTTCTTCGGGTCTTTATTTTTTGCTTGGATTAATTACTGTTATATCAATAGGTTTTATTCCGGAAGGAAGCATCAGTATCAGCGCAGGTACAGGAGTAACCCATTATCTGATGATACTGCTTACCGGTATTGTAATTGCATTGGCTTTGGTGCTTCCGGGCATCAGTACTTCCCATATGCTTCTGGTACTTGGCATGTATGATACCATGCTTACAGCAATAACGGAGTTTGATATTGTTTTCATTGGAATATTGGGAATAGCAACGTTAATCGGAGTTTTTCTGATTACAAAACCCATTGAATGGACATTAAACAGATTCCCACATCAGACCTATTGTATGATTATAGGTTTTGTAATTGGCTCCACATCAGAGATTTTCCGGGACAAAATTTTACCGGCAATTCCTGCAAGTGCTCACGCACTTTGGTGGATAGGTTCCGGTCTGATGTCCATAGCTGCGTTTATCCTGGGCTTTATGGCTATTACTTCCCTTGCAAAATATCAAAATGATTGAGAATCCAGCAATTGATGCTTCAAAATAGAAATAATAATTAAAAAGAAGTTTCGGAACAGAATTCCGTTACTTCTTTTTTTATGTTGAATTATAAATTAATAAGTTTGGTTACAGAGTAAAGGGGTCGAATTAAAGTGTAATAAGCAGCAATGTCTGCAAGAGCTTGAAATATGAAAATAGAAAAATCTTTTCCGCATTAAAGGTTCGCTATAGGTTCGTAGTTTATGATTATATATGTAAGGCGGCCGCTTACAAAATAATAAGGAGGTATTACCATGATTAACAAAATCTTATCAAATATAACTAAAAAGAAAGCTGGCGCGATTGTGCTCACAGCAGCCATTGTTGCCACACTGAGTGCTGTAACGGTATTTGCAGCAAGCTCAATGAATACTTTGCAGGTTAAGACGGAAAATGGAATTAGAAGCTATTCTGTTGACAATGGGAAGACCTGGAGTCAAAATGCACCTGAAGGTGTAACAGTGTGCGAGGAAGATGGAAAACTTACCATTACCAAAGGATTTCCATCCGAAGGTGGAGAAGGAAATGGATTACTGACTAAGATGGAAGACGGTGTAAGGCTCTTTTCAACTGACGGTGGAAAAACCTGGAGTAAGAAAACTCCTGAAGCTGTAAAGGTTCGTGAGGATGATGGAAGAATCACAATTACCAGAGGTATTCCTACCAAGGATGCCAAAGAAAATGAGTTTATGAGCAAAATTGAGGACGGGGTAAGGTACTTCTCAACTGATGGCGAAAAAACCTGGAGCAAGGACGTACCTGAAGATGTAACTGTAAGTGAAGAAAATGGTAAAATTACAATTACTAAAGGTATCCCTGACCAGGCCGGTAATGGACAAGGGATGCTTATTAAAGTTGAAGATGGCGTAAGGTACTTCTCTACCGATGGCGGGAATACCTGGAGCGAGACAGCACCCGAGGGTTTAACAATTAACGATAACGGTTCTGTGACTATAAAAAACTAATAACAGGCTTAAAAACAGAACCGTAGCTGCAACCGGATTAAAACCGGAAAAAATAGAATAATCCCTGACACATAGGAGCTGTGATAAGCTCCTATGTGCATGGGTTTTTAAATGAATTGATTTTGATTGGTTTAAGCCAGAAGGCGAGGAGGCTCATAATGAGGCTGTTATTGGTTGAAGATGAGAAATACATGGCAGAAGCAGTTGCTCAGGTCCTTAAAAAGAATAACTACACCGTAGATTTGGCTTATAATGGCGAAGATGGCCTGGACTGCGGCCTTTCAGGAATATATGACATCATCATCCTTGATATAATGCTTCCCAAAATGGATGGGATAAGCGTACTTAAGGAACTTCGCGAAAATGGAATTGCAACGCCGGTTATATTGCTGACTGCAAGAGGCGCAATTGAGGACAAGGTTAATGGCCTTGACAGCGGAGCAGATGATTACCTGGCAAAACCATTTCATACCGATGAGCTTTTGGCACGGCTGCGCGCGTTGGGAAGAAGAAAGACTGAACCGTTAATAAATGACGGCATACTCAAAGTTGGAGATATCGAATTTAACCCCCATACCTTTCAGCTTAAATGCGGAAGTTACGAGACAACCCTGACATTGAAAGAATCCCAATTACTTGAGCTTCTCATAAAAAGAAACGGAATGATAGTTTCAAAAGAAAACATCATTGAAAAGCTTTGGGGCTATGATACTGATGCGGAAGAAAACCGTGTAGAAATACATGTGTCACTTTTGCGAAAAAAGTTGGCTTCAGTAGACTCAAGGGTGTGCATTCGTACGGTTCGGGGTGCAGGATATGCCCTGAAAACGGCTAAAGAAAGCTATAAAGCAGAAAAAGGCTATTAAGTGCTGTCATGTCGATAATAGAGGAAGGTAAATAAAATGTTTAAAAAGTTGCGCAACAAATTTCTGATTCTCAATATGTCCATGACGTCAGCGGTGATGATTGCCGCCTTTGCTGTCATCTATATCATCAGCTATAATAACATAAATTCAGAAATAGCCAAAAAACTGAATCCTCAGGCAGGAATGCAGACTGTAATTGAAGGAGCGGGAGTGCCTGACGAATTAAAAAACAGCAAGCCTAAAACTCTTAATCGGAGGTTTTCGCCCGACGGCACTTATTCCTTCATAATCCAGGTGGACGGAAATGGCCGGATTATAGAAATTGACTCTCCTTTTGATTTGCCTGAGGAAACATACAATAAAGCCGCAGAAATTGCCTGGAACAACAAGCAAAGCAGTTCTGTGGTAACTTTGGAAGGCAAGCAATGGAGATATGCCGTAAATCAGATAAATAAACATGTTATTCAAGAAAACGGGCAGTCTTTCACAGTTGAGGAGAATAAATACCAGATAATTTTCCTTGACGTTACAACATATAAGGAAACACTTTTTCAGCTTCTCATTACATTGCTCTCTGTAGGGTTAATAATGATTATTGCTATCTTTTTCATAAGCCTTTACTATGCCAACAGGACAATTAAGCCAATAGACGAAGCGTGGGAAAGGCAGAAGCAATTTGTGGCCGATGCCTCCCATGAATTAAAAACGCCCATTTCGATTATCAATGCCAATTACGATGCGCTTTTGGCAAATAAGGAAGAAACAATAGAGAGCCAAATTAAATGGCTTGAATATATAAAAATCGGAACCGACAGAATGACAAAACTCATAAATGACCTTTTATCCCTTGCCAAAATGGAAGATGTGAGCTTTCCAATGCATAAAGTGCCGTTTAATATAAGCGATGCGGTCAATGATGTGGCTCTTTCTATGGAAGCTGTAATGGCTGAAAAAGAGATTAAACTTATACGTTCCATTGAGCCTGACATAGTTGTTGCAAGCGACCCTGAAAGAATTAAACAAGTTGTCACCATATTATTTGACAATGCCGTAAAGTATACAAACCAAAAAGGGCAGATTGATTTATCCCTTGCAAAGTCAAAACGACATGTTGTTTTTTCAATAAAAAATACAGGTAAAGGGATACCAAAAGAAGATTTGCCCAGGATATTTGACAGGTTTTATCGGGTGGATCCCGCAAGGTCACAGGAAACTGGAAGTTACGGGTTGGGGCTGTCCATTGCCAAAGCTATTATAGACAAGCTGGACGGTGAAATACATGCCGAAAGCGTAGAAAATGAATATGCAATTTTTACTTTTACACTTCCTTTATAAAATTTATATGTGTCGAGCTTTAAAAGTAAATCTGATATGAAAGGAAAAGTCTTATATCGTTTTTACTGATTTCTTTCGGATAAAGGTACGGCATTTTCTGATATATGATAACCTGTACTGCAATCTAAGGAAGGTTAGATTTTCAAATACTAATATCTACTAATACCCTTGAAAGCATGTAAAAGGAGCCGTATCTAACCGGCTCCAGGAAACTAATGCTTCATACGTAACCTATGTCTTACCTGTATCCAATAATAATCTTAATGTCCTGATTATAATTGCCGAAATTCTTTCCGAAGATGGTCACACCGCCGACATTTCGGGCATCCTCGTAATTGGCTATTCGTAAAATAATATCTTTTCCGTAGACCAGGTTCAAATCATTAATTGTCACATCCGACATCTTTAATCCGTCAATGAAGCTTCCCTTTTCGTTGACAAGTATGTTCTTAAGAAGACCATACTGTGTTTGGTTATTCCACCAATCTGGGGTAAGTACGCCCCTGTTTCTGCCGAAATCTCCAGGACAAGTCCAGATTCCAAGGTTTACTCCGTTTACATGGAAAGATATGTCCGAAGGCCAGTTTTCATTGTAACCCGGTGCCTCGGAGCATATTTCAAGGGATATTTCCATGCTTTTTGCAGTTTGGTTGCTCAACAGATAATTGGGAAGCCTGTATTCAACCCATCCTGACCCGAACCACAGAATAGATGCTTTGATGTGGTCAGGATCAGCAAAATACCTGGGATCATCGATTATTCCAATAACACCTTTTTCCGATGCAAGGCCGCAAGTGGGTTTTACATTGTATGAGATGTACTGTCCAACGGGGATTGTATGGATGTAATAGTCCTCGGATTTGCTTCGGGACCTGAACCTTAGTGTTGCCATATCCATATCAAGGTAGCAAATTTTTTGCATGCCCCTTTTGCCTGCGACGTTTTCACTTCTGACTATCCGGGCTTTCTCCAGCTTTTGAATATGCCTTGTGACAATAGCGGTTGAGATGCCTAAATTTGCTGCAATGTCCCCAATATTCAGAGGGCCTTCGTTCAGCATGGAAATAATTTTTACTCTTGTTTCCGATGAGATTGCTTCTAAAAAGTCCATATTTTCAAGGGTTATATCTATGTCCATAATTACCTCGCAACATTAGTATTTATACTAATTATATAACTAGAAAGTTAAATAATCAATATCTGTTGACAATTAAATAATGTAGATTATAATCAATTTATAAGATGTTTGTGTTGCTCTTTTACATTTACTTTTAAGTCAACTAAAGGAAGGGTTATTTTATGTCTAATGCTTGCAATATTCCACGTCCTGAGTATCCAAGGCCACAGATGAGAAGGGAAGCCTGGATTAATCTCAACGGGGAATGGGAATTTGAAATTGATCATGGAAAAAGCGGAAGGGAAAGAGGCCTTTCTTCAGCAGAGAAGCTTTCCGGCAAAATAATTGTGCCGTTCTGTCCTGAAAGCAAGCTCTCGGGAGTGGAATACAAGGACTTTATGGCTGCGGTTTGGTATAGAAGAAAATTTACAATACCTTCAGATTGGAAAAATGGAAGGGTTCTTCTCCACTTTGGAGCGGTTGATTACTATACTGAGGTATGGATAAACGGAGTATCTGTGGGTACCCATAAGGGAGGATTTTCATCCTTTGCTCTGGATATTACAAAGCATTTGCTGGATGGGGAAAACACCATCATTGTATGCGCAGAGGATGATGTGAGATCTGGCAAACAGCCTTCTGGAAAACAAAGCACTCAATATTATTCCCGCGGATGCCATTATACCAGGTCAACAGGTATATGGCAGACTGTTTGGCTTGAATATGTGCCCAACACCTATATTGAATCCATGAAATATATACCTGATCTTGATAATGGTTTATTGCATATTGAAGCTTTGGTAGAAGGCTGTACTGACGGATGTACACTTAATGCAAAAGCAATTTTTGATTCCAGAATGGTTGGAAGCGGCAGCGCCGTTATTACAGGGCAGTATGGATTTTTAACCCTTAAACTTTCTGAGATTCATCCCTGGGGTCCCGGAGAACCCAATCTTTATGATTTGAATGTGTCCATTCAAAGAAACGGAGAAATTGTTGACCATGTTGAGAGCTATTTTGGCCTTCGTTCCATAACAATTAAGAACAAGGCCATATACATAAATGGAAAGCCGGTATTCCAGAGGCTTGTACTGGATCAGGGCTATTATCCTGATGGCATCTACACCGCACCCAGCGATGAAGACCTTAAAAAGGATATTGAAATATCCATGGGTCTGGGCTTCAACGGTGCAAGGCTTCATCAGAAAGTATTTGAACCAAGATTCCTTTATTGGGCGGATAAATTAGGTTATCTTGTCTGGGGCGAACAGGCAAGCTGGGGCCTTGATATAACAAAACCGGAAGGGTTAGAGCATTTCCTCCCTGAATGGATGGAAGTACTCAAAAGAGATTTTAACAGTCCCGCAATAATTGGCTGGTGTCCCTTCAATGAAACCTGGGATTTAAAAGACCCTGCCGGAATAGGAGCAATTCCTCAGGACAATGAAATATTGCGCATAGTTTACCAGGTGACCAAGGCCATTGACAGAACCAGACCGGTTATAGACACAAGCGGCAACTATCACGTGGTAACAGATGTTTTTGACATTCATATCTATGAGCAGGATCCTGAAGTTTTCGCGGCAAAATTTGAGCCCATGAAAACAGGTGGAGAAGTATTCAATACGTTCCCGGAAAGACAGCGTTATGAAGGCCAGCCCTATTTTGTCAGCGAATACGGTGGTATCTGGTGGAATCCCGGGCAGAAGGACAAAGAGTCATGGGGATATGGTTCAAGACCAAAGAGTGAAGAAGAATTTTTGGACAGATACGAAAAGCTCACTCGTACTTTGCTTGAAAACCCCAATATATGTGCTTTCTGTTATACCCAGCTGTACGATGTGGAAATTGAAGTTAACGGGCTATATACTTACGACAGAAAACCTAAATTCGATCCTGCAATAATAAAGAAAATAAATACAATCAAAGCTGCAATTGAAGAGTAGCAGAAAGTAACCAAACATAGCCAAATGGGCGAGATATAGCACGAGGTTCTATAGTGACTGTAACATAATAACAAAGGGGCGGAAGGATAATCCTTTCGCCCCGTTGGCTTATTATAAGGAATGTTTATAAAAAAACTATAAATTCATACCTTAAGTCGTAATGCCCAAACATATATAGATATGCTTATTTTGCCGCTATTCAGCTAACAGAATTGATGCTGCCAAAAATCGTACAACAGGTATTATTAATAAAAATGGTCATTATTTAGCCCATAATTTATCATAAAGAGATGGTACGCGGCCCTTTTGCTTTTCAATAAGATCAGCGGTATTGCTGTTTCCTTCCAGGTATCTTAGCATGAGCTTTCCTTCGTCAAAGCATATCTCATCATGGTCCGGGAAAATTTCACGCATAAGGTAAAGGGCGTATTTTACCAGCCTGAAATCGCCGTATGCCCTGGGGCTTTCCCCGGGTATAGCCTCAACCGCAACGCTGTATAATTCCTTTATGCTTTTTATTATTTTTTCCTGTTTAAGCTCGGGTGAAAAAACAATGGTATAATACCAGCCAAAAAGGTCTCTGTTTACACATCCGTGGGAATCGCTCACTCCTACAACAGGTATATTGTTGCCTTTTGCTCTTTCCTCATGGTAACGGGCAACCTGAAGAGTATTGCTGTCCTCTTCATGCCTGTAATATCCGCTGATAATTTCCATTGCGTCAAAGGGCTTGTTTTTAAGAAGGTAGGATATCACGGTATCGGATATATAATATCCTTCCCTGACCTGCCAATATGGATGGCAAAATATTCCCAGACCACCGCCCTGACGTATTCTTTCAAAGGTCCAGATACAGGAGGCGCACTGAAAACGAGCGTCCTCATCCTTAACTTCACTGATTTTTTCCTTTATCTTTTCAACTTCTGAATAGTAGTCTTTTTCGTTATTTTTTATCAGTTCATTGATGCTGAAATTTCCCCCGAAATTTATCATATGCACAGGGTTAAAAGGGGGATGTACTTCTTCACCCCTTAATATCAGCATGTCCAAATCCAAATCTTTAAAAGCTTCCTGACTTTCAATTGATGGGTAGTACTGTCTGTGATCAGTGATTGCCATAAAATCAAGGCCTATTTTTCTGCATGAAGCTGTAACAAAAGCCGGAGATTCATACCCGTCCGAATAATGGGTGTGCATGTGCATGTCGCCTTTATACGGTTTTCTGCAAAAAAGATCCGGCTCAAGTGAATATATGCGGAACTGCCATCTATGAGCATGTTTTTCGTTTCCTTTTTCGCATATTTCTATTATGTGTTCTTGTTCGCCCGTAAAGAACTGCTGTATTTTAAGAGTTCCATTGTGCGGCTTAAGAATTTTGGCTTCCTGGTATTTATATTCGCCTGTCTGAGAAAATCTTTCGAGGGGGAAATACTTCATTTCGTATTCCTTATCATCCCTTAAAAAGGATTGACCATATCTGTCTCTAATAATAATCAAAACCGAGGAGTTTGCCGGTACGATTTTAGGATAAACATCAAAATATCTGTTTTCGTTTCTCATAGGAAGCCTCCTTGATTATTACACCCGCAGCATGTTATTTGCTGCCGCCAGTGATTTATTGTCGTAAATCTGCCCGATAACAAGGGCTATGGTTCCTATTATTGTTGCTATAATCCAGAATACCAATATTCCACCCCAGCCGGATAAGTCAAGAACAAATCCGGTTATGGCTGCAGCAAAGCCTGAAATCAGATATGACGCAAAATCCAGCAGCCCTGCAATAGCTGAAACTTTGTTGTACCTTGCAAAATTCATGGGAACAATGCCAAGAAGCAGGGAGTTGGCCCCGTTCATCATCGCAGAGGAAAGACCAAGGAAGATTACTCCCCAAATGGCATTCCTGCTGCCGAGGGTAGTAAAGCCAATTATCATAACAACCCCTGCGATGAACAAAACCGCTGTGGCTGTTTTTTCCTGGTAATTAAACTTTTTGTTAAGCCATCCGGCAAAAATCATTCCTGCAAAACTCAGTATTGGAATAACGGTAATGAAGCCTGATGTTGTTTTTATGTCAAGTTTGTGGGTTTCCAATAAAAATGTAGGCGCCCAAAGATTTATGCCGTCCTTTACTATGGCCTGTGCAAAACATGCAATAATGACGAACCACAGACGTGTCTTTTTAATGACTTCCCAAAGGGTGTAATTGTTTGAACAGCTTATGCTTATATCAACAGATATTTCAGAATTGATTGATGCAAGGCCGATATCTTCGGGGCGATTTCTTGCAAAGGCAAGCCATATAAAGGAGTAAGCAAATATGATAATGGACGGAATCCAGAATGCCCATTTCCAATTCAGCCGTGCCAGCATCTGGCCGGCAATAAGATAGGTTATTAAAGTACCGCCAACTCCCGATGTTGATATCAAAACTGCGGCAAAATTCTTTTTCTCAGGAGGAACCCAATGAGTCAGAGTCTTTGAAATGGGCCCCCAAATCATGGATTGAAAGAAACCGTTTATTGACCAGATGACGCACATAACTGCAAGGCTCAAGGAAAACCCGAAAGCAAGATTTGCCACGGCGGTAACCAAAAGTCCTATAAATATGTACATCCTGGCTGATACTTTATCGCCGATAAAACCGTTGATAAGCTGCCCTGTTCCGTAAATCCAAAGGAACAGGCCTCCCAAAAGTCCAATCTGGGACTTGTTTACTCCCAAAAAATCCTGGATGGCCGGTATAGCCAAGGAAAGGTTATACCGGCCTATGTAAATTACAGCATATGCGCACCAGCAGAGCAGAAGAATTTTTGCCTGATGCTTTTTTAAATTTTCCATAGTTGCTTTAACCCTCGTAAGCTAAACAAGCGCTATACTCTATAACTAAAAAGTTAACTTTAATGTTAATATTTCAAAGGGCTTAAATGAGAGTGAGGCAGAATTGCTGTATTCCTCAGCTTCTCCAATTTCATTTTCCATAAGGTCAACGGGAACGATTTTCTTAGGAGCTATACCAAACTTCAAATTAGCTGTTGTGCTCATTCCATCGCATTCGTAAAGCCTTATTATTACGCTGTCGCTGTCTTCTGCTTTCTTCACTGTTTCAACTATAATATTCTTTCTGTCAACCTCAACAAGAGATACGGAATCTTGCTGAATCTGTGTATCAGCCTGGGGCAATACAACTCTAAGCGGCATATTAAGCTCGTAAGCTTCCCTAACCACGTTTCCTGCAATATGATCTCCTGCGTGCGGATACAGGCTGTATGTAAATTCATGCAGTCCCCTGTCGGCGTTTATTCCGGGGTAATCCGTACTTCTTAAAAGATTTAAATCAAGTACATTTTCATGAACATAATGACCGTATTTGCAGTCGTTTAGGAGTGCCACGCCATAGCCCGGTTCTGACATGTCAACCCACTTATGTGCACAAACTTCGTTTTTGGCCATGTCAAAGCTTGTGTTGGGGAATACAGGTCTTTTTATGGAGCCGAATTGTATACCGCAGGTAGCATCCAGTGCTGAAACATTAACGGGGAATGATACCCTCAGCATCTTAGAGTTTTCCTGCCAGTCAACTTTGGTTGCAAAATCTAGCCTGCGGCTGCCGTGGGTAAGACTAATCCGCTGTTCAATACGAGAGCTGCCGTAACTGTATGTCTGAACCAATTCTGCCTTAGGTCCGTCCACCGTTGCTTCTGTGCTTTCCAGAACAAAACTTCCGGCAGGTCTTTGAGGATACAGAATGGAAATATCCCATGCATCGCCGTCGTCATAATAAACTGCCAGCTTGTTTGCTGCTGCACCGGGAGCGATTGCTTCCCTTCCGTTTTCTTTATCAAAAATTGATTTAATTGATCCATCCTCGTTAAATGTGACCTTTAGCTTGTCGTTCTCAAGTAAGTTAGTCTCTGCCTTCATGGTTAAAGTACTGTTATCGGACTTACTGACAAGCGGAGAATAGCCCATGGATGGAACCATAACCTTGAACCATTGGTCATTATGTTTTATCCATTCGCATCTATTCCAGGACAGAGTATTAAATACTGTGGGGCAGGTTACTCCAAGAGCCTCATATGCTTTTGAAAGAAGAACAGATACTTCTTCCTCCAGAATTTTATAGCGCTCTAAAGACTCGTCATAAACTCTCTTTATTGATGAACCGGGAAGTATATCATGGAATTGATAGAGAAGAACTTCCTTCCATATGGTTTCAATTTCCTGTGCCGGATATTTGTAGCCTTTGAGTAAGCTTGCCAGCATGGAAACAAACTCAAGCTCCCTTAAAATTATCTCAAGCTTGCGGTTGTACTTTTTGTTTCTGGCCTGTGTTGTATAGGTGCCCTGGTGCCTTTCAAGATAAAGCTCACCGCGCCATGACTTTAATTTGGAACGATACTTGTTGATTCTATTGAAGAAATCTATTGAATGTTCCTGAGTAACGGGTGGCAGGCCATCGAGATTTTTTTCACGGACTAATCTTTCCAGATGTTCTTCGCCAGGGCCGCCGCCGCCATCGCCAATACCAAAAAGAAGCAGGCATTCGGGAGCGATTCCATTGTCCAGGTATTCATATTCGGCCTTTTTAATGGAAGTGGGGCTTGCGGCAGAGTTATATGTACCTTCAGGAGGCATATGGGCAAGAACTTCGCTTCCGTCAATTCCTGTCCAGATGAAAGTGTGGTGGGGGAATTTGTTGTGTACACTCCATGACAGTTTTATAGTCATAAAATAATCTACACCAGACTTCTTAAGAAGCTGGGGCAGCGAACCGGTATACCCGAACACATCAGGAAGCCACAAAACCTTCATATCCTTTTGGAATTCATTCCAGAAGAAACGCTTTCCATAAAGGATTTGCCTAACCAAAGCTTCTCCGCCGGAAACATTTGTATCGGCCTCTACCCACATTGCCCCCTGAACTTCCCAGCGGCCTTGCTTAATCTTTTCCTTTATTTTTTCATACAGCGCCGGATATTCTTCCTTTACCCATGCATAGAGCTGAGCCTGGCTTGCTCCAAATATGTAATCCGGATATTTATCCATCATCATTAAAGCAGTTGAAAAAGTTCTTACTGCCTTTCTCTTGGTTTCTCTTATAGGCCACAGCCAGGCAAGGTCTATATGGGCATGACCAATGGCGCTTACAGAAAGTGATGGATCTCCGCCTTTTTTATTGAGTGCAGGCGCAAGAATTTCTCTTGCCAGGGCGGCCTCTTTATCGGTGAATTCATTTAAAACAAGCGATGCCTCATTAAGTGAATGCATAATGCTTACGGCTCTCGCTGAATTTTCAGGAAGGTTGTTGAGAAGAGTATAAAGAACTTCAAAATCGTAGTAGAGCATTCTCATATTCGGGTTGCATATAGCGATGTGGGCTTGTTTTAAAGTGCCGTGATCCTGGTATTTTCCAAATAAATCATTGCATCCCGCATCTGCCCATATATCTATGACTTCTCCGCCGCAAGCACAGGATGTTATTTCAACAACACGCTTACCGGGTCTTCCGTGAGTGTAATCAAATTCGGAAGTAACAGTTGTAAGACCCTGGACGGGGCAGCCTGTTTCATCAAATATACATGCTTCTCCGCTTAAATCAATGAGTGCAACTACATTGGCGCCTTTGGCTGTCTCCGGGACGGTTCCTGTAAAGTGAAACCATGCACAATCCCATAATTCGCCCCAGCTATCGCCAATGGCAACTTTTGAGTATTCTCCGGTTAAGCGCTGGTCAAATGGGACGGGTTCTTTAGTTTTCCACATTTCAGCTTGAAGAGTTGCGATAGGAGTAAAAATTGACTTGGAAATCAGCTCTAATGTGTTACTGAGTTTTGGTTTAATCTCTTTGAACGGGTATGGCATATCAGCATCTCCTATTCACTAATGAGATAATTATATTGAATATATTTGGAACTATATATAAATCTAATATACGTGTACTGCTTTGTCAATGAATATTAATATAATTAACTTGAGGGTTAACTAAAAAGGTATTATTTAGTATATAATGTATTTATACAAGATAAATGAACGGTAATTGCCTTTACAATGTAAGTTTAAATTATTCTTAAATCACTGGCAAATGCCTTATTGAATAATTAATATATTAAGTATAAAATAGTGCTGTAAGATATAAAACCTAAGAAAAAAAACGGGACATAATTGGGGGATGTCCATATGGCCAGGAAAAGCTTTTTATACAAGAAGATATACGATGATATAAAGAAAAAGATAGACGAAAACGTCTATTCTGAAGGTGCGAAATTGCCATCGGACGATGAATTGACGGAAAAATACGGAGTAAGCGTGATAACTATAAAAAAAGCGCTTAACATGCTGAGGGAAGAAGGGTTGCTGCAGAGGATACCCGGAAAGGGAACCTTTGTAAACAAGGTTTTTGATAATCCTTCAGAGGAAGGGAACTATGAGTCCGGTAACAGCTATAAAACAATCGGCGTTGTCATGGAACATGTATCAAGCTCTTTTGGCCTGGATTTAATTTACAGACTTGATCGAAAAGCCGAAGAAAAAGGCTATAAAACCATAATCAGATTTTCATATTATGATCGCCAGAAAGAAACGGACGAAATAGATTTCCTTCTAAAATCCAAGATTTCAGGGCTGGTGGTCATGCCATGCCATGGGCTTTATTATAATCCCAATATATTAAAGCTTATACTTGAAGATTTTCCTGTTGTCATAATTGATAAGAAGCTTGAGGGGATATCGGTACCCTCGGTAAGAACCGATAACAAACAGGCAGTCAAAACCCTGGTAAAACATCTTTGGGAGCAGGGGTGCAGGAAACTTGCCTTTATTTCGCCGCAAATTGTGGGTACATCCTCGCTTCAGGAGCGAAGGAACGGCTTTTACGAGGCTGCTTCAGAATTGTCCATTGCAACCTTTCCTGAATGTACGCTAACCTTTGACGAAAATATATATGAACACCACCCGCAGGAGGACAATGTCAGAAAGGCTGCCGATTATTTGGCTGAATATAAGGATCAGATTGACGGAATTATATGCGCAGAATACAGCCTGATACCAGCCATAATGGAAGCCTCGGGCAGAACTTCGGCAAATGTAGGTGAAAAAATAAAAATAGCCTGTATAGATGGACCTCTGGGTCTATCCATACCCCACATGAAACAGGATGAGATAAAAATGGCGGAAATAATAGTTGATCTGATTATATCCCAGATAAACAAAACGAATACCGAAATGGATATTTTGGTACCTGCCATACTGAAAGCCAATAATGCCTGAAACATATGAACACTTGAATAAAAGCATAAAGCCTTGATGGAAATATATTCATCAAGGTTTTTTTTATTATTTTTTACAATATCTGAAAAATATATTTAATATATTTAAATAATATAAGGTGATTAAAGGTATTATTTTGTTGGCATTTTAGTAGTTATATATCAAAGATATAGTCAATATAAATAAATTGATTAAACATTTAACTAAAGCATTGTATCAAATTAAACAAATTAATGTTTACATAATAAAATATATATGATATTATATAATCAAATAATATATTTAATATATTATTTTTTCCATCTTTTATCCACATACGGAAAACGGAATAAGGTTGAAGGGAGGATTTTTATGAAGACAGGAAAAGCAATTAAAAGAACTATCTCGCTCTTACTGATCTTCGCATTGATGCTTGGCATCGCAGGCTGCGGCAAAAATCAGCCTGTACAGCAACCCAATGAACAGGGCAATACCCAACAAGGTACCGAGGTAACCACAGAAATACTGAAAGAGGCACCGATGCTTGCCGAACAGGTAAAAGCGGGAACTCTTCCTCCATTGGAAGAACGTCTGCCGGTTCCGGAAGACGTAATGGTTGAACCCGATGTATTGTCTCTTGGTGAATATGGAGGAACTATCACATTCACCACCGATGATGCAGGCCGTTGGGTATGGGGGCCGTTTGTCGAGCAAAGCATGTTCCGTTTTAAACAGGACGGTTCCGGTGAGGTTGAACCCAATGTTTGCAAGAACTTCTATCCCAATGAAGATGCAACTGTCTGGACCATTGAGCTCAGAAAGGGTATGAAATGGTCGGACGGACATCCTTTCACCGCGGACGATGTTATTTTCTACTATGACCACATGTCAACTCCCGCATTAAATCCTGACCGCTCTGCAGTACCAGTTGACGATCCCAATTATTATCCGACATATACATCCAAACCTTATAACTGCTATCAGGTCCAAGTGGACGGAGTCAGTTACTGGGCAAAGTTTGACAAAATCGACGATTATACTTTTACGGTAACATTCAAGGCTCCAAAGCCCGATTTCCCTGTTGCCGTTGCAGTAGATAATAAATGGATGTTCTTACCAAAGCACTTCTACAAAAATTATGTTGCACGTAAAGACGGCGTAACAGATGATCCTACGTTCCCTCTTATTACAGAAGAGCAGGCTCTTGAAAACGCAAGACGTGATTTCGGAAAGCAGTGGGAAAACTACAGCACCATGGGTAAAGAAATTGGCTATTACCACTGGGATTATGCAATTGTTCCGCAGCTTAGAAGCTTTATAGCTGTAAAGGATAACTGGAACAAGGTTGGCGAGGTCTACGAGCTTGTAAGAAACCCATACTTCTGGAAGACAGACAGCCAGGGCCGTCAATTGCCTTATCTTGACAGCATTAAAGTTCTTATAATCAACGATAAGGATCAGGTGGCTTTAAAGCAGGCTGCCGGAGAAATCGACGTTTCATGGCTTGATGCAGACGATTTTTCTACTGTTGCAATGGCAACTCAAAACACACATAACATTGTTGAATGGAGCACTCCGGCATGGGCAAGCTCATCGGGCGCATATACCCTGGCATTGTGCCAGACAGCAAAAGATTTGGATAAACGTGCTCTGTTCCAGGATATACGCTTCAGAGAAGCACTTTCCATAGCTGTTGACAGAAATCTTATGAATGCGACACTTATGAACGGACAATCGAAACCTGCTCAGGCAGCCGTTCCTGAAGGTGCATTTGGCTATGATCCTGAATGGACAAATAAATGGACCGAATATAACGTTGACAGGGCAAATGCCTTATTGGATGAACTGACCGAGCCATGGGACAGAAAACCTGGTACATATCGCAAGATCAAAGGTACAAATAAAGATCTTGAAATTATAATCTCAATTCAGAATCCACAGGCTGAGGGCGACATGGTTACCCTCCTGCAATCAGCTTATAAGGACATCGGTATTAAGGTATCCAGCAAGGTTGATGCTGATCTATCCAAATCCATACTGGTTAATGACGTTGAAGCCAGCTTTACATTGGTCAGCGTAATTACACCGGCAATCCGACCCGACTCAATAGTACCAATGAGAAACTTCACAACTGTATGGGGCGCATACGGCAAATGGTATGAGGACGGAAAGAGCACAGCAAATGGCGGTATCGAGCCTACCGGAGACATCTTGGAACTTGTTAAGGCATACGACGCAATTAAGGCCGCAGCAGGTCCCAGCAGAGACAAGATTGTTCAGGAGAATGTACAGAAAATATATGACTTGCATAAGAAAAACATATGGCTGATAGGATTCCTTTCACCGCAGCCTTGTACCTGGCTTGTAAACAATAAAGTCAAGAACTTCCCTGACAACTTGATTTGGTGCGATGAATACAGATTTTCAAGCATGATGAGGCTAGAACAGTTGTATTTGGCTAAAGATTAAGCTTCAATTACGGATAGTCTGGCAAGAAGATTATACCATTACCGGCCCGCCATAATCTTCTTGCCCAGGCATCCGGTATAAGAGTGAAAGGTATTGCGGTGATAAATAATGGATAAGTGGAGATATATTGCAAAAAGACTTGTACTGTCCCTGTTTACTCTGCTTATGATAACCTTTGTGGTGTTTTTTGTCATACAGCTTCCACCAGGTGATTTTGTAGATACTTTGGTAGAAAGCATGGTGGCTCAGGGGGAAAGGGTTACAGAACAGGAAATAATACAATTAAAAGCCATGTATGGTGTGGACCGGCCCTTCATTGTTCAATATCTGGACTGGCTTTCCGGCATATTGACAGGAGACTGGGGAGTGTCCTACTTCTACAATAAAAGCGTTATCTCCATAATTGGTGAAACGCTGTGGCCAACAATAATGATTTCATTAATTACCCTTTTCATAACCTATGCGATTTCCATTCCTGTTGCCATATACACAGCAAAGCATCAGTATCAGCTTAGTGATTACATATTTACATTCTTAGGCTTCGTAGGTATGGCAGTACCACACTTTTTGCTGGCGATTCTTCTGATGTATCTGTCCTTTAAATGGTTTGGAACGCCGCTTATGGGTCTTTTCCCGGAAGGCGGAATTGTTTCTTGGGCATCCTTTTTGGAATTCTTGAAGAGATTGATTATTCCTGTTATTGTAATAAGCTTGTCCGGAACTTGCGGTTTAATAAGGAGCATACGTGCTCAGATGCTGGATGAGCAGGAACGCCCCTATGTTTTATGCACAAGGGCCAGGGGGGTAAGTGAGAAAAAGCTTACATACAAATATCAGATGCGGGCTGTTCTTAATCCCATTGTTGCGGGGCTGGGGCCAATGATTGCCGGAATTTTTAATGGTTCTACCATTACTGCGATAGTACTGATGCTGCCCACTCAGGGACCGGTACTTCTCAAAGCGCTTCGAGCTCAGGATGTATACCTCTCAGGCGGCATATTGATGATATCAGCCATTCTGGTTGTTGTCGGAACATTAATTTCTGATTTGCTGTTGGCGGTTTTGGATCCCAGGGTTAAGTATATAGAGGAGAGTAAATAATGATGCGGACAAAAGGGAAAACCAACTCTTCTGAGAGAGTATTGCGAAAAGAAGAAAGAAAACTTCAAAAAAGAATTAAACAGCAAGAAAAGTATTTCATGTCTTCACAATGGCAGCTGATGGCCAGAAGGCTTGTGAAGCATAAACTGGCGGTTATCAGTTTCGTAATTCTTGCCATACTTTACACTGGTGTAATCTTTGCAGGATTTATTGCTCCTCAGGGTCTTGAGGACTATTCCGCAACCTATTCAAATGCTCCACCGAGCAAAATTCATTTTATACATAACGGCAAGTTTGTCGGACCTTTTGTATACAGATATGATACTGAGTTCGACAAGTTCAGGAATAAAATCTTTGTTGAAAATAAAGAAGAAATATATCCCATAAAGTTTTTTGTTAAAGGGGTTCCCTATAAAATTCTCGGATTCATAGAAAGTGATATACATTTGTTTGGCGTTGACAATTCCAATCTTCCGCAAGGTAAGGATCCAGTGGTTTTAATGCTGTTCGGTGCGGATAAACTTGGCCGCGATCTTTTCTCAAGAGTACTTATAGGAAGCCAGGTATCCCTTACCGTGCCGTTGGTGGGCACTTTCATATCCTTTGTGCTTGCCGTTATTATAGGCGGACTTTCAGGATATTACGGCGGATGGGTTGATACTGTAATTCAGAGAATAATTGAAGTATTTTTATCGTTCCCTACACTGCCTTTGTGGATGGCTCTTTCTGCAGCTATACCACCCGGAATTTCAGTAACTAAGGTATATATTTTTATAACCATCATCATGTCGCTTTTAAGCTGGCCAAATCTTGCAAGGGTTGTACGAAGCAAATTCCTGGCACTGAAAAAGGAAGATTATGTATTGGCCGCAAGACTTGCCGGAGTGAGCGACTTCAAAATAATTATCAGGCATCTGGTACCTGGATTTATGAGCTATCTTATTGTTAACCTCACTCTTGGTATTCCCGGTATGATTCTTGGTGAAACATCCATGAGCTTTCTGGGGCTGGGTATGAGGCCGCCCGCCACAAGCTGGGGGGTTCTTCTCCAGGAATGCCAAAGCATAAGCAATATCGCAAACTGCCCTTGGAAGCTGATACCTGTTATTTTTGTCGGTGTTGCGGTTTTGGCCTTTAATTTCTTGGGTGACGGCATGCGCGATGCTGCAGATCCATATAAGTAGGTGACATTTATGGTTAATAGTGTTCTTAAAGTTGAAGATCTCAAAATTGAAATAAAATTGGACGAGGGAATGCTTACACCTGTACGTGGTGTCAGCTTTGAGGTCCGTGAAAACGAAACCCTTGGCCTTGTAGGGGAGTCGGGATGCGGAAAGAGCCTGACATGCAAAGCAATCCTGGGAATAAACGACAAAAAATGCAAGACTACTGGCAAAATTAATTTTTCCAAAGACGGCAGTGAAATAAATCTCCTTGAGATGAAAAAGGACAGCGCTGAGATTAGAAGCATCCGAGGGAAAAATATATCCATGATATTTCAGGAGCCAATGAGCTCTTTTTCCCCGCTTTATACCATAGGTAATCAGATGTCAGAAGTCATACTTTTACATATGACAAAGGACAAAAAGAAGGCAAAAGAGCTTGCAATTGAGGCTTTACGCCGGGTAGGAATCGCAAATCCTGAAAAAAGATACAACCAATATCCCCATGAGTTCTCAGGGGGAATGCTTCAGAGAGTTCTGATTGCCATGGCTCTTGTATGCAATCCCAATCTCTTGATAGCTGATGAACCCACCACTGCCCTTGACGTTACAATTCAGGCTCAGATTATTGAACTAATGAAACAGCTTCAGAAGGAATACAGAATGGCCATCCTTTACATAACTCATGACCTTGGCACCGTGGCCCAAATCTGCGACAGGGTTGCTGTAATGTATCTGGGTAAAATTGTTGAAATAGGCACGGTACATGAGATTTTCAAGGATCCGAAGCACCCCTATACCAAAGGTCTTCTAGGCTCTGTTCATAAAATAGGCGGCAATAATGAAAGACTCTTCTCCATTGAAGGCACAGTCCCTCTGGCAATGAATCTGAAAGACAGATGCAGTTTTTATGACCGCTGTGTTTTCAGAGACGAGAATAAATGCAACAGGCCTGAGCCCTGCCTTAAAGAGGTAGGAAAAGAGCACTCGGTTGCCTGCTGGCTTTATGAATCAAATGAACCACATGAAAAGGAGGGAATCTAATGCCGGAAACAATCCTGACTGTGAAAAACGTAAGCAAGGTGTTTTCCTCCAAAAAAGTACATATAAGAGCTGTTAACAATGTCAGCTTTGAAGTAAAAAGAGGAGAAACTATAGGAATTGTTGGAGAATCGGGATGCGGCAAAACTACCCTCGGACGTTGCATTGTCCGGGCTATTGATGCCACTTCGGGAGAAATATTGTATTTGGCCGAGGACGGAAAAGTATATGATTTGCAGAATATAGACAAGAAAACCTTGAGGGGAATAAGAAAAGAGGTCCAGATGATTTTCCAGGATCCATTTGCATCGCTGGACCCCAGAATGACAGTATTTGATATTATTTCTGAGCCCCTCAGAGCAAATTTTAAATTAAAAAGAAACGAGCTCGAAGAAAAGGTTAAGTCCATAGCTTCAAAGGTTGGGCTAAATCCAAGCTATCTAAAGCGATATCCGCATGCTTTCTCGGGAGGACAGCGCCAGAGAATAGGCATTGCCAGAGCTTTGGTTCTTAATCCCAGGTTGATTGTGTGTGATGAGGCTGTTTCCGCTCTTGATGTGTCGGTCCAGGCGCAGGTTATAAACCTTCTCATGGATCTTCAGAAAGAGTTTAAATTGACATATATTTTCATAAGCCACGACCTTTCAGTTGTGGAGCATATATCAGACAAGGTTGGCGTTATGTATCTTGGAAAAATGGTTGAATATGCTCCTACGGAAGAATTGTTCAGGAATCCTTTGCATCCCTATACGGAAGCTCTGCTTTCAGCGGTACTCATTGCTGATCCTACCGTTAAAAATACCAGAATACCTCTGGAAGGTGAAATACCAAACCCGGCAAATCCCCCTTCGGGTTGCTTTTTCCATACAAGATGCCGTTATTGCATAGAAAAATGCAAGACCGAGGATGTAAGTTTCGTGGAAAAGAAACCCGGACATTTTGTTGCCTGCCACAGGGCGGACGAACTGAACCTAAGGGGAATTGTTTAAGTACAAAAGATTGTTTGATTTAATGGAGGAAGTTTATCATGAAGGATTTGATTATATTTTTAGACAGCGGTGATACTCTGGTTGATGAATCAACTGAAGTCAGAGACGAAAGAGGAATCGTACAATACGCAGAATTATTTGAAGGAGCGAGGGAGACTCTTTTAAAGCTTTATGAGAGCGGATATACAATAGCACTTGTGGCTGACGGAATGAGAGAATCATTTGAGAACGTATACAACAAGTACAACCTTAATCATTGTTTTAAAGTCAGAGCAATATCCGGTGATGTGGGGTGTGAAAAGCCCTGTGAAAAGATGTTTTATCATGCCATGAACGAGCTGGGACTTACTGATAAGGATAAAGACCGGATTGTTATGGTAGGAAACAATCTTAAAAGAGATATTCTTGGAGCCAACAGAGTAGGAATCACGTCAATATTGGCAAGCTACAGCCCCCGTTATGATATGAGACCTAAAAATGAAAATGAGATTCCCGATTATGTCATAGCATCTCCCATTGAACTGGTCGGGCTTATTGAACAGCTTGATATTCAATATAAAAACAGAAAGATATTGACAAGACCAGTAAGTGAAAATGCTGTGTTTAAAGAATAACCTTTTAAGTTTATCATGCGCATAGGTGTAACTTTAGGGTTTTCAAGCTTATTTTCAAAATATTCAGATTAAGCTTTAGTCTGGTATGGAGTTGCTGCAATCCAATTTCAGTGCTTCACATGGGTAAGGAGAAGACATATGGTAGAGAAAATAATATTGGTGTTCAAGACGCACTTTGATATCGGGTTTACAGATTTATCCTCAAGAGTGATTAATAAATACGCCAATTCCATGCTGAATGACGTAATTACTACATGCAGGTCAACAAGGCATATGGGAAAACTGAAATATGTCTGGACAATGCCTTCTTGGCCCCTTAAGACAATAATAGAAAGATGCAATCCGGAGCAAAGAAAAGAACTGGATGAATTGATTGAAGAAGGACAAATAGTCTGGCATGCATTGCCCTATACTTCTCATACCGATTTTTGCACAGCGGGAGATTATATAGAGGGGCTGCGCTATGCCGTTATGCTTTCTGAAAAGTATAATAAGCCGTATCCGGTTTCTGCAAAGATGACCGATGTGCCGGGTCATGGAATTATGCTTCCTGAAATTCTGGGCAAGGCAGGGATTAAATTTTTGCATCTTGGTTGCAATGCCTTTGCAAATCCTCCGAAGGTTCCGGATTTGTTCAAATGGCAGGCTCCAAGCGGTGAAAGTGTATTAGCCATGTACAGCAAAGGCGGATACGGGACATCCCTTTTCCCGCCTGATGACTGGGAATTTCCTGTTTGGATGGCATTGATGCATACAAGCGATAATTGCGGCCCCCACTCTGCCGACATTATTGAAAATCTGGTCAGAACAATCCACTCCAAATATCCCAATGTTGAAGTTGTTTGCGGAACCATGGATGACTTTTATCACGAACTTTCCAAGTGTGATCTTAGCAATGTTCCCGTAATAACCAAGGACCTTTCAGATACATGGATTCACGGTGTGGGAACATATCCGGCAGAGATAAGTATTATCAGGGAAGAACGGGAAAGAAGCAAAAGGCTTCAGGCGCTTTTTGCAAGAAAAGTGCTTGAAGGCTCTGAGAAGGAAGAAGAAAAGATTAATAACGTTCTGAATAAGTACTTTGACAACACTAATCTTTTTGGAGAACATACCTGGGGAGCGGACGTTAAAACATGGCTTGGCCCAAACCGCGTATATAGAAAAGAGGAATTTTTAAAGGCTAAGAGTGAAAGCAATTATAAATTAATTGAACAATCCTGGCAGGAGCAAAGGGAACTTGCCATACAAGCAAGCCTTGCCATGAATGATATGAAAAGCCTCATTGAGAGCTGCGATTCAAAAGATATTCAGATCTTCAATCCTAACGGTTCTGATTTTACCGGATGGGTGATATTAAAGGATATATCACAGGATTTGACAGATTGTGGGCTTGAGATGGATGGTAAGATGCTGCCCATAACTAAAATTAATGAAGAATGGGCATGCTTTGTTGAAAAAATACCGCCCTATAAATCTGTCCCTGTCAAAATAGTTAAAGGTGGAGCTTCAAATCCGGATCTGCTTATACGTGAAGAGAAGGAATTAACGTACATAGAAAACCACCGTTACCGCCTTACATTCTCAGGAAAGACCGGAGAAATTATTGAGCTGTTTGATAAAAAACTGAATTCCGTACTTTTAAAGAAACGGAATCAATCTCTGTTCATGTATCAATATGATCGCTATGGCATAGAAGATATAACGAATTATCTTAAGGACTACGCATACAGGTTTTACACCTGGGGCATACAGGATTATGGCAAGGAAGGATATACTGAATGCGAGCATAAAACCTATACACCAAGGTTTATATCATATTCTCTGGATGGCAGCACTTTAAGATTACACTATGCCGGTGATGCTGAAAGCGTAAACAAATACGGGGATGCCAACGAAATTGAGGTTGCGGTTAATTTGCCGCCTGCCGGCGATGAGATTTTTGTAAGCCTTAAGTTAACGGGCAAACAGGAAACTCCCTATGTGGAATCAGGCTCATTTTTGGTTCCACTGGCTTTCGATAAACCCCAGTACCGTATCAATAAACCAAATGCCTTGCTGGACCCTGCAACGGACATTCAGGAGTGTGCCAACCACGTATTTTATTGTCTGGAAAATCATATTCACGCCGTAGGAGAGAAGAGCGGAGTATGTGTTGTTTCACAGGACGTTCCACTGGTTGCTTTAGGTGAGACCGGAATTTATTCATATCGCATCCATTACGAGGAACCCAATGAACCAACTTTATACTTCAACCTCTTTAACAACATGTGGGGTACCAATTTCCCGCAGTGGATTGGAGGAAATCTGCAATACCGCTTCATTTTGTTTGGATTTGAGGCTGATAAAGCCGCTAATGTAATGGAGAGGGCTGCAGAGCTAAGAATGGGCGTGGAAACTACCTATAATAAGCTGGAAAAGGACTTCGGAATCTTCCCGGAGCATATGCAGCTGATTAACGTGAGAAAAGCAAAGGATGGAATTATCCTGAGATTCCGGGATCTTTCAGGTGAGAATGCCACAAGGCGGCTTAAAGTGAACGGCTGCTACATAACCCCCATAAATCTGCGCAATATTGCTGTCGACAAGAGTTGCTTTGAAGAATGTGAATTTAACGTGCAGCCATACGGGATTTATTCATTCCTGGCATCCAAGGACTCTTTGCAGAAAGAGTGAGACAGGCGTCTGCTGAGATACTTTGAAAAATTTTATTTTACATATTGGATCCTTAAAATTTTGGAGTTGTTAAGTATAATAAAAAGTATAATGGATTTATTCCACTATACTTTTTTTATTATTACTGTATTAATTTAGGTTGCATCGGCCATATAACGGAGACAAAATAATGAAAAAAGAGTTATTATATTGGTTTTAGCCTTATTGATTCTATTACCCAGTTCTTAGATTTATAATTTACGTGGTAAACTGCAATCACTTGTACGAAATTGTGGAAGACACTTTGGCAGAGGAGACGATGTATTTCAATAAAGATTTAAATATAAGATATGATGAGCTTTCAATTTTAATACATGGTTGACGTGTACTATAAATTTAAAGAAATACCTGAGACTACTGCGAATATCAACACCATTAACAGATATAGTTTTAAACATATAATATCATTTACTGATAATAATATTAAAAAATCAGTGTATTACAAGTAACATTTGTAGATACCCTTTTTGGAATGAAAATTGATTATATTGCGGTTGAAATACCAGAGATGGAGACCTAAGCAAGATTTGTCCTGTCTTGTGAGCATAGATTCAATTGAATGTCTCCGCATATCAGTGGCAAATACTAACCTTGAAATGCTCCAAGACGTGGAACCATCCCCTGTCTTATACTCACTAAAAGGGGGATAGATAATGATGTTAAAAAAGCAATTGCTTTTATTCTTATTGGAATACTGGTTATAACATCGGGGTGTGCAAAAAATGCCAGTGATAAAAATAGAATTGCAACTGAAACACCTAAAGCTACTTTAACTGCAACACCGACACCAACTACGACCGAGACACCGAAAGCTACTCCTACTGTAACTCCAACTCCAGGAGCAGTAGCTGGCCCGAGTCTGGGAGGGATCACACTGGGAGATACTTCAGATGAAGTTATTGCAATGCTGGGTAAAAACTATTCTGAAACCACTGAAACTGATGATACAGGTTCTTTTGGCGAGGATATTATAGTTCGAAATTATAATAACGGTATTGCCGTAAGTATCGGAAAGACCTCGGGAAAAGTAGTGAGAATTTCGGCGTCAAGTTCGGATTTTAAAACTGAGAGTGGAATTAAAGTTGGAGATACTTTTAAAACTGTATCAGAGACATTCAAGTCAAAGTATAAGGAGGCTGTAAGCAGGCAAACCAATAAAACTCTTGAAGGTTGGTTCCTTATGGAAGATGGAACTGTCATGATTTTTGACTTCAAAAAAGAGGATGGTTCCATGGTGAATGAAAACATTAAGGATGACTCTAAAGTCGAGGAAATAATACTTTCTTATTGGAAGTATTTTGACTGATACAAGCCTGACAGGGGACGGTTGTGTTTCTTATAACACCTTCTATTCTAATTTTTTTGCCATCCCATTTTTTTCTTAATATATAAATCAGGTCTTTTATTTCATCATCCATTGCGTGATATCTGCATCTTAAACTAATTTATGTTCTTTCCAGAAATCGGTGTTTATATGGAAGTCTAAGGCTGTAATCTATATAATGAAATTTATAAGAATGTAGCAATTTAAAGGATGATTAAAATGTTGAGTTCCGTGTGCCAAATTTCATATCTACATTCTTAAAAAGCCTGATATGGTTTATTGTATTTAACAGGAGGATAATTTAAAGATAATGGAATACAAAATAATGCTGGTTGAAGATGATGCTTCCATAGCAAAGCTTATTGGTTACTATATTGAGAAATATGGATATAAACCTATAATTGTGGATGACTTTGAAAGAATCCTGGATATATTTATTGAGGAAAATCCTCATCTTGTATTGCTTGATGTTAATCTACCCAAATATGATGGATTTTATTGGTGCAGAAAGATAAGGCAGGTATCCACTAATCCCATCATTTTTATTTCTGCCCGTGACAGCGAAATGGATCAGGTGATGGGAATAGAAAGCGGCGCTGATGATTATATTACGAAGCCTTTTTATTACGATGTAGTCATTGCGAAAATAAAAAGTCAGTTAAGACGCAGCTTTGGAGCGTTCGCTCCCGGTTTGACTGAGGAAAGAAAGGTAGAGCTCGAAGGACTCACTTTGTACCCTGAAAGGCCGGAACTAAACTTTAACGGCTGTTCCACAGTACTGACAAAGAAAGAGTCTGAGCTTGCTGAAACACTTATGCGCATGTCGCCCAGGGCGGTGAGCCGGGACATACTTATGGAAAAAATATGGGATGATCAGGCTTTTATTGATGAAAATACCCTTAACGTAAATGTGGCGCGTCTTAGGAGAAAGCTTCAGGAAATTGGCATAGAAGATGCCCTTGAAACTGTGAGAGGGCATGGATACAGATTGAATGTAACCTGGAGGAAAATGTGATGATAATTTTCTTTCGTGACCATGTGGGTTTTGTCTTATTGTATTTTTTCAATATGCTCTTTCTGTTTTTGTTTTACAGAAGGCTGGGAGGATTTGAGACACCGGAAAATATATATTACTTTGTATTCTTAAGTAATTTCCTGCTGGGAGTATTTTTGTTGTACCGCTATTTTTCCTACAAAAGGTTGTATGACAAGCTAAGCAAAATGCCATCCAATCTTGAAGATACCTTATCTTCTGCAGGAACAGCTCCTGTCTCGGAAGGCGTAAATAAACTTCTTCGCATGCAATACAGTCTTTATCAGAATCAAATCCAGATGTACAAACGAAAGCAGGAAGAATATCTGACATTTATAAATCAGTGGGTTCATCAGATGAAAACACCCATATCAGTAATTCATCTCATACTTCAGGAACATGAAAGTGAGCCGTATGCAGAAAACATCACACAGGAATTGGAACGCATCAAAAGAGGGTTGAATATGGCTCTGAATATGGCAAGGCTGGGCAGTTTCGAACATGATTTCACAGTTGAGACAGTTTTTCTGTATGCCATTGTTTCTGAAGTTGTCAATGAGCAAAAACGATACTTCATTCGTAAGAAAGTTTATCCGGAAGTTAATGTTGATACGAAGATGACGGTAAAATCGGACAGGAAGTGGCTCAGGTTTATTGTTGAGCAACTGCTTGTAAACGCTATCAAATACACTGAAGAGGAAAGTAAAAAAGTAATAGTATCAGCATATAAAAACGAAAAAGGCAAGGTTCTGGAGATAAAAGATCAGGGGATTGGAATTCCCCAAAAAGATATACGCCGTGTATTTGAGCCTTTTTATACAGGAGAAAATGGCCGAAAATTTGGTGAATCCACGGGTATGGGGTTATATCTTGTAAATGAAGTGTGCAGTAAACTCCATCATCAGATAGAACTAGAGTCAAAGCAGGGAGAGGGGACAATTGTCAGGATTGTCTTTACCGCTTAATGCTTTATTACATTTGTGTAAGGTTGGTGTAATAATAATCGATAGCAGACGGTGCACTGTTGCCCTAAAATACAGGTGACTGAAATTTATTCAAAAGAAGAAAGGGTGTTGAATTTGGAGATTCTGAAACTAAAACACATATCCAAAATATATGGAGACAAGGTACAGTACAGTGCACTTAAAGACATAAACCTAACTATCGAAAAAGGTGAATTTGTTGGAATCATGGGGCCTTCCGGAAGTGGGAAGACAACCCTTCTCAATGTTATTTCAACAATTGATCCTCCTACATCAGGGGAGGTACTGATAAACGGTGAAAATCCTTACAGGCTTGAAAGCTCAAAACTGGCGTTATTCAGAAGATCAAAACTGGGATTTGTATTTCAGGATTTCAATCTTATTGATTCATTGACTATAGGCGAGAATATTGTGCTTCCTTTGACTCTTGATGGGCACAGAGTTTCTGCCATGAACAAAAAACTGAAGGATACAGCTGCAAGGCTAAATATAGAAAATATCATCAATAAAAGGACTTTTGAGGTGTCAGGAGGACAAGCTCAGCGTGCAGCAATTGCCCGTGCCATTATCCACTCGCCTTTACTGCTTTTGGCTGACGAACCTACTGGAAATCTTGATTCCAAAGCTGCAAAGGATGTTATGGAGCTCTTTGAAAGCATCAACAGGGAGACGGGTGTAACAACCGTAATGGTAACCCATGATCCCAGATCAGCAAGTTACTGCCACAGGGTGATATTTATAAAGGACGGTCAGTTCTTTAATGAGATTCATTGTGGTGAGAGCCGTCAGCAATTTTATCAACAAATTATGGATGTTCTTTCTTTCCTGGGAGGTGAAGAAAATGACCTTTACCCAATTCGCCTTAAATAATGTGAGAAGAAATACAAGAGTATATTTGGCATATTTTTTAAGCAGTGTATTTACAATCATGGTGTTTTTCTCATTTGCGGTCAATTTGTTTCACCCTGTTATATCAAGCAGAAGTGGCGGAGCAATCGAAATTATAATGGGGCAAACTGAAGCAGCAATATTGGTGTTTTCATTCCTGTTTGTGTTTATCTCAGTAAATGCCTTTTTAAAGGTAAGGAGCAAGGAATTCGGAATACTTATGATTCTCGGGATGACCAAAAAACAACTCAGAAAGCTGATATTTCTGGAAAATATGATGATAGGATACCTGGCTATTGTTGTCGGTATCACCATAGGATTTATATTTTCCAAGTTTTTATTAATGATTCTAAGCAATATCCTGTCCTGTGAGTCTCTGTCATTTTATTTTCCCTATGAAGCCATAATTCTTACCACGGTATTCTTCACATTGATAATTCTGGGGATTTCAGCCTTAACTCCAAGAATAATCCGTACAAGCAATATTATTACCCTTTTAAAGGGAGCCAAAAGGCCCAACACGGAGATTAAATTTTCTGTAATACTGTCCTTCCTGGCAGTTTTGCTTCTGGGTATGGGCTATTTTATGGCTGTATCGTCGCACCTTTACGGCATACATCCGTTTTTAAACGAAATTATTTTATTCATAGAAAAGCTGCCGTATGCTGAGGCAGTTTTGACGACTTCAGTAGTTGTTGGAACTTATCTGTTTTTCCCCCAGCTCAGTATTTTTGTGCTGCACCGGATGAAGAAAAACAAACGCTTTTACATGAAAAGAACCAATATGCTCTGGATTTCCGATCTTATTTACAGAATACGAGACAACGCACGCATGTTGTTCCTGGTTACAATTCTGTCCGCGGTTGCTTTTACTGCCGTAACAGGAGTATATGCATTAAGTTCAGTTGTTAAGGATGAATCGTTGAAGGATAACCCTTTTGCGCTTACTTATACATCATACAGCAGCAATGATAAAGTGAAACAGCATATAGAGCTTATTGACAAAATGCTTGAAAGCTATGGCTTTAAGTATAAAAAATACATGAGCGAAGTTATAAAGCAGGTATCCGGTGATAAGCGAACAATCCATATTATTAAGATGACGGATTATAACAATCGCGTATCCCTATTGGGATTGGAACAGATAACTCTGGATAAGGACCAGGCATTGCTTGTTCCTGTCTATGTAAGGTTCGACCCAAAAAGAGACCGGACATTGAGCCAGAAAAAAGTTTCACTGGATAACGGAAACATTAATCTTGAAGTAGTTGGGATTGCTCCTAAAGTAATCTTTTATTCTGGCCTGTTTCAGAATCTTGTTGTGGTTAATGATGAAACATACGACAGAATAACAGGCATTCAAGAAAAATTCCATTCATACTCCTATGATATTCCTGACTGGATGAAGACCCTTGAAGTTACTGAAAAACTCAGGGAAGAACTTGGGGTAGGCGAACACGGCAAATACTTCTGGTCAACAAGGATAGAAGGGTACACACTGGAGAATCAAAACAAGAAACTGTTTTTGTATGTGGGATTCTTCCTTGGCGCAATATTCTTCCTAGGAGCCAGCAGCTTCCTGTATTTCAGGCTGTATACCGACTTAAACCAGGAAAAGAGCAAATACATTGGCATATCGAAACTGGGCTTGAGTTTTAAGGAACTTAAAAAGGTTGCAAGTATCCAGATAGCGGTTTTGTTCTTTACACCATATATTCTTGCTAGCATACACACTTACTTTGCAATAAAAGTGCTGCAAACAGTGCTGTATTCATCAGTATTTAAGCAGTTCCTGATAGTCATGGCAGTGTTTTTGATTTTAAATAGCATTTATTTTGCAACTGTTCGTTCACGTTATGTAAATTACCTCAAAAGATTTATTGTGTAATAAAGCTGCAGGCGTTCATGTGACTTGGTCACAGATATTACTTTTATAATCTTTATAATAAAAACTGTAAAGATAAAAAAAGTAAAGGGGAATGGAAAATGAGCGTTCTTAAAATAACAAAGAATAATTTTGCCCAGGAAGTTGAAAATTCAGATAAACCAGTATTATTAGATTTTTGGGCATCCTGGTGCGGTCCTTGCAGAATGTTGAGTCCAATAGTAGAACAGGTGGCGGAAGAAACAATCAATAAAGCCAAGGTCGGCAAAATCAATGTAGACGAGGAGCCTGAACTGGCACAGGCATTCAGGGTAATGAGTATCCCAACACTTGTAGTAATGAAAAACGGTAAGGTTGTTAAAAGCTCGGTTGGTTTCAAATCAAAGGACGCAATCTTGTCCATGCTGCGTTGAATGTTATAAAGGACAGAACTCAATATACTTTGAGTCTGTCCTTATTTTTTATATTGATTTAAACTAGCTCTCTTAGCTTGTTTTTATCAAGCACATGAATTTTTCCCCTTGACACTTCAAGAATACCCTGTAGCTGGAATGCTTTCAGCATGCGGGATACAACTTCTCTTGCACTTCCGATATATTTTGCAATCTGTTCCTGGGTAATGTGAAGTTCTGTTGAATAGGTTTTTGAAATTTCATCAAGCAGGAATATTGCAAGCCTCTTATCAAAGCTCATAAACAGGATATAATGCCCCCACTTGTCAAGACAATTTTTTAGCTTTTCTAAGTTAGGTTCTCCTTTCTTTATTTTTGTATAATTATAACATTTATGCATTCTGTTGGAGGATGTCAAGGGCGAGCGTAAGCGAGTTCATCTTGGCCCT
>JAAYAD010000007.1 GCA_012719545.1 Clostridiaceae bacterium | reverse complement strand
AGCGTGAAACTCACCCTAAGATGAGATATCCCACCGCAAGGGTAAGACCCCATGTAGACTACATGGTTGATAGGTCGGAGGTGTAAGCGTGGTAACACGTTGAGCTGACCGATACTAATAGGTCGAGGGCTTGACCAAAGCTTAAGTGGCTAAAAGCTACAAGGCAGAGGTAAAAAGAGAAGTTCTTTAAGTAGCATGCGAGTGGTTAGGCAGAGTGATACATTATACAGTTTTGAGGGTGCTAAGCACCTAGGAATTAAATATTTCCGGTGACTATAACGGAGAGGACCCACCTGTTCCCATACCGAACACAGAAGTTAAGCTCTCCAGTGCCGACGATACTTGGCTGGAGACGGCCCGGGAAAATAGGTCGTTGCCGGAATTTTATTCCTCAATAGCTCAGTCGGTAGAGCATGCGGCTGTTAACCGCAGGGTCGTTGGTTCGAGTCCAACTTGAGGAGCCAGAAAGGACTATTTCAGTTAATGAAATAGTCCTTTTTATATGCCTTTTAGCCGGTGAAATCGGCGAAAATGGCTTGAATAAATAGTTTATGTCTAATATGTATAAAAAAACATACAATATTTTTGTCGATTTGTGTAGTTTTACTATATCTATTAAGTCAATAAGGTGTTATGATTATGATTGTTATTTATTTAACAATATGATATATTATATACAACAGGGGTGGATTTATTTATGTCAGCTGGAAGAAGTAAAGTAGCAATAATCGGTTCAGGTTTCGTAGGAGCCTCAACAGCTTACGCACTGGCACTGCAGCAGAACGCACGCGAGATAGTATTGATTGATGCAATTCATGAAAAAGCTGTGGGCGAAGCAATGGATATAAACCATGGTCTCTGCTTTGTTGACGAGATCAATGTTTATGCCGGTGATTATTCTGATATTAAAGATTGCGACGTTATTGTCGTAACCGCAGGAAGAAACAGAAGTCCTGGTGAAACACGCCTTGAGCTTGCTCATAAGAATGTTGTTCTCGCAAAAGAAATTACCAATAACATAATGAAACATTATAACAAAGGTGTCATCCTGGTTGTTGCAAACCCGGTGGATATCCTTACTTACATGATACAGAAATGGTCCGGCCTGCCCAACGGTAAAGTAATAGGCACCGGAACCGCTCTGGACAGCGCTCGTTTCAGACACGAACTGGCTAAGAAGTTCAACGTTGACGTAAGAAATGTACACGGATATATCGTAGGTGAGCATGGCGATTCTCAGCTTCCCTTGTGGAGTGCTACACATATTGCCGGTATGAATGTACTTGATTATGCTAAGCATCATGGCAATGCGTTCACAGAAGAGGAGAAAGAAACAATAAAAGAGACTGTTAAAAAAGCAGGAGCAACAATTATTAAGAACAAAGGTGCAACCTACTATGCAATTGGTATTACCACCAGCACCATTGTTGAAACCCTCTTAAAGCACCAGAATACCATCAGAACAGTATCAACAGTTATGGAAGGCCAATATGGAATTGAAGATGTGGCTATAAGCCTTCCCACAATAATTAATTCAGACGGCGCAGAGAGAATTGTAGAATTTAAGATCACACCTGAGGAAGAGAACTTGCTCAGAGAGTCTGCTAAAGCCGTTAAAGCCGTATTGTCAGAGGTAAAGAATATTTAATTAATTATAGGAGGAAACTATCATGACAATCAAAGAAAAGGCGCTTAAAGCGCATGCGGAATGGAAGGGCAAAATTGAGGTTACTTGCCGCGTTCCTGTTGAAAATAAGGATGATTTGTCAGTTGCTTATACCCCAGGAGTAGCTGAACCCTGTCTTGAAATCCAGAAGGATGTTAACAAGTCATATGAATACACCAGACGCCATAATCTTGTTGCAGTAGTAACAGACGGTACCGCTGTTCTTGGTCTTGGTGATATCGGACCTGAGGCCGGTATGCCTGTTATGGAAGGAAAGTGCGTTCTGTTTAAGACCTTTGGCGATGTTGACGCAATTCCTCTTTGCATCCGTTCAAAGGATGTAGATACCATTGTAAACACTGTTAAACTCCTTGCAGGAAGCTTTGGCGGTGTAAATCTTGAAGATATAAGCGCTCCCCGCTGCTTTGAGATAGAACGCAGGCTTAAGGCTGAATGCGATATTCCTATTTTCCACGATGACCAGCATGGTACAGCTATTGTTGCACTTGCCGCATTGCTGAATGCATTAAAGATTGTTAAGAAGGATATTTCTGAGATAGAAGTAGTTGTTAATGGCGCAGGAGCTGCAGGTGTAGCAATCACAAGGCTTCTTATGAGCATGGGACTTAAAAAGGTAATCCTTTGCGATACCAAAGGCGCAATTTATAAGGGACGTCCCGGCTTAAACGCTGAAAAAGAACTTATGGCTGAAATCTCCAACCTGGAAATGAAGAAAGGCTCCTTAAAGGATGTATTGGTTGGTGCTGACGTATTCATGGGCGTATCCGCTCCCAATATGGTAGATCAGGAAATGGTAAAATCCATGGCAAGAGATCCAATTATTTTTGCAATGGCTAACCCTGTTCCTGAAATCATGCCCGAGGATGCGATCGCTGCCGGAGCAAAGGTAGTAGGTACCGGCCGCTCTGACTTCCCCAATCAGATTAATAACGTTCTTGCATTCCCCGGTGTATTCAGAGGAGCATTGGATGTAAGAGCCAGCGATATAAACGAAGAAATGAAGATAGCTGCTGCTAAGGCAATTGCTTCCATTGTTTCTGACGAAGAACTCTGCCCCGAATATGTAATTCCTTCTCCATTTGATAAGAGAGTTGCTCCTGCTGTTGCCAAAGCAGTGGCAGAAGCAGCAAGAAAGACTGGAGTTGCCAGAATCTAATTGTATTTTAGGTAAAAGTAAAATAAATTTATCATATGGAAAACCGCTCCAAAATTTTTGAAGGAGCGGTTTTTTATATAACGGAAAATATGTGCCAATGACTTTTCACATTTCCTTAACATTCAGCTAAATTAAATCGGCTTCCAGTGGTGCACCCGCATTAATGCGGATTGGTGCATCAATTGCTGAATACCTTTGTTTAACAACGTAAAAGAAAATCAATGCAGAACAGGCATATTAAAGTCCATGCTCTGCTTTAGATTTACTGCCTGTTTTGTATAAGCTTATTAATTTCCTCTGCCTGATATACTCTTACGTAATCCACTTCCATGGTCTGGGGCCATATGCTGTCATCAACACCCCTGGCGCCGCCCCAGTTGCCTCCTACGGCAATATTTATAAGAAGATGGAATCTCTTATCAAAGGGCCATTCTTTAAAAGTAGGGGTGGCTTTGAATTTGGAGGGATTATATTCAAAGTACTGTTCCCCGTCGATAAAGAATTTAATCTTGTCGGGCAGCCATTCAATGGCATAAACATGGAACTCGGTATCCACATTTTCAATCCTCTTTGTGCCCGACTTCTGGGTGCCGATGGAATGGTGGTATGACTTGGTATGTATGGAGCCCACAATATTGTTCATGTCATAGCCTACATGTTCCATAATGTCAATTTCTCCGGAGCTGGGCCAATTTCCGTATCCCCAGTCAGTGGGAAGCATCCAGATGGCAGGCCAGGTGCCCCTGCCGGCAGGGAGCTTTGCGCAAACCTCTATTTTTCCATAGAGCCAGTCACCCTTATTTCTTGTAACAAGGCGGGTAGAGGTGTATTTTAACCCTTCACGCTCTTCTTTTCTGGCTTCAATAATAAGTTTTCCGCCTGTTACCTTTACATTGTCGCCTTTAGTGTAATACTGGAGCTCATTATTGCCCCAGCCATGGCCTCCTACGTCATAATCCCATTTGCTTTCATCGGGAAGCCCTTCATAGTCAAATTCATCGGACCATACCAGTTGGTAATTAAGGTTATTCTCATCATAATCAAAGCCAATTCCTTTGGGTTCATCATAGGTTTTGACATAGGGCTCAGGTGTTATCAATACCGCAGGAGTTTCAGAAACCTTAGGCTTGGGGGATGTTTTGCCGCAACCCGATACCACATGGGTAAATCCTGCAAATAACAAAGTGAATATAAGAATAAGCTTCTTTTTTATCATAAGCAATCTTCCTTTCTAGTCCTTGAAACCTGTGTTTTCAATGCCTGCGATGAACTGCTTCTGTGCAAATGCGTATGTAATAAGGAGGGGGACAATGGATATAAGGGTTGCAGCCATCTTATAGGCCTCGTTAATTCTGTTTACGTTAGCCTGACCGGGTATTTTGGGAGCCAGGTCTCCAAACACGCTGTCAAAGGATGACAGCTGAATGGGCAGAAGCTTGATTGCTCCTCTTACAAAGGTATTGGTCACATATGTTTCGTTCCAGTTCCATACAAAGGAGAACAGGAAAACCGTTACAATGGTTGGAACAGAAAGCTTAAGTATAATGTGCCAGAAAACTTCAAAGGCAGTTGCCCCGTCTATATGGGCCGCTTCGTCCAGAGAAGTGGGAATGAGCCTGAAGAAATTATAGAAAATCAGAATAAGTATGGCTGAATTAATTCCCTGGCCAAAGAGAGCCATAATAAGCTGGGGGAAAATTGTGCCTATAAGCTTTATTCCTGTTGATGACTGTATTGAAGTAAATATGATAATTCTTGGAATAAGCACTATGGGAACAGGAATAATGAAGGATATCAGCACCATGGAAAACCAGAATTTCTTAAACTTAAACTGATATCTGGCAAAGGCAAACCCTGTAAGGGCTGAAACTGTGGTCTGGAAAAAGGCCAGTGTTCCCGAGTACCATATGGAATTAATAAGCGTCTTGGGCATCTCCAGAACATACCAGGCAGCCTTGAAGTTGAGGAAAGAAAGCTTTTCAGGTATCCAGTCCACTTCAGGGTTTATAATGTCATTGGGGGACATTATTGACATGGAAACCATCTTAAGCAAGGGGTAAAAGAATATATAGCTTATGGCAATGAGTATTGTATAAGTAACAATTCTGCTCCCGATGCCATCCACCACATTGTAGCCTATAACCTTATATCTCAGCCTGTGAAAAAAGAGCTTTCTGTCGAACTTCTTTTTTACAGGAACTTTATTGTTCTTACTCATACAATACTTCCTCCTTTTTCTTTTTTGCGCCGGGGACAGGTTCATTATCCCTCAGAATCAGGTATGCAACGCCTATTATAAGGGCCATTACAAAGCTGTAGATGTATGCGTAGGCGGAGGCAAGGCCAAGGCCGCCGGCGGTGTTATAGATTGCATCCTGTATCATGCCGTAAACCGGGTTAATGGGGAACACACCCAATTGCACTATGGTAAACAAGGTTGTAACAAGGGCTATAGGCTTGATAATTGGTACTGTTATTTTCCAGAAGCTCTGCCAGGAGCTTGAACCGTCAATCTGCGCTGCTTCGTATAAGGAGCGGTCTATCTTTTGTAGGCCGTTTATGAACAATACGATTGGAATACCTGTAAACCAGAGTAAGATAGCAAAGTTCTGGAACAGTATTTCTATGATGCGGGCCAAAAGAGCGCTGTAGTTGTAAATTATCTGAAATATGAAGATTTGCCCTACCCATACTATTTCCGTGCTTCCCGAATCCATAAGCTGATGCATTACGGAACCGGACATGACAATAACGGGCAGGAAGAAGATAACTCTAAAGGCTGACCGGAACCTGATTTTCTGATTCAGCAGGATTGCCAGTATAAATGATATCAGGACAATGGCGGGCGCATATATTGCCTCCATAAGAGCAAAATCCACCAATGCCGGAGTAAAATCTATATTTCTCAATAATGCTGAGGCGTAATTATCAAGACCAATAGGCTTTGTTTCTACACCCAGCGCAGTAAGCTTCACATCGTGAAAACTTAAGTAAAAGGTGTAAAACAGGGGGAAGACGGTTAAGGCAAGAAAACCGAACAGCCAGGGAGCTAAAAATGCATAGCCTCGGATATTATCCCTTCTGGCTTTGCCCCGACCGGTAGTTTTTTTGGTTTTACGCATGCTTACATTACCTCCTGCTGAGTGAATACGTGATATGACAACGCATCAACCTCTGTGTTCCTGTATGTCACCGGGTTGTCGGTGTAGTTTATTAATATCTGCACACCATTGTCGTAGGTATTGACTACGACTCCGTTTTTTATAACCTCTCGGTCAATCCATCTGCTGCCTATGACATTTTTAAGAGCACCGTCAACCTTTGCGTAGGTTTCCTTTATAAGACCCTTGTAAAGGTTGTATTCGGTTGAATAGAAGTTGGCTGAATTGGTTGAGGCCAAATAATGGGATGACTCATGGGACAGCAGGAATGAAGGATACACATTATAATCAATCATGCGCAGGATATCTTTGTCAGTGTAGAAGGAGAAATTGGAGTAAGGCGCATAAAGCTCCATTGTGCCATATAAGACCATCTGAAGGAATGGAACGTTGTCGGTTTCAATTACATACTGGGTTGAGAAAACAGGAGCGTTTAAGAAACGGTCAACATACGGCCAAAGGTAAGCGTTGGGGGATACCGCGTTTATGGTGTGGTTTTCACCTAAAGCAGCAAATATTTCCTTATAAAGGGAGATGGCCTCTTTGACATTATTGCCCTGCCTACTGTAATCGCTCAACAAAGTATGGGTTATTCCGTCGATGGTATAGGAAGAAACATTGAGTTTTTCAAAAATAGCAGTCTGCTTTAAAATCCATTCGGAAGATTTGCGGGCCTTGGCAAATGCTATACTCCGAATCGGGAAGCTGGTGAATCTGGAATATACGTATTCATTGAGCCAGCCGTTGGCGTGCTTTGAGGCGTTACTGGGAAGAGACATTTGCTCCTCGTTTATAGTGATGTAATCCTGGGCAAAGGAAACATCCATACCTTTTTTGGCAGCATCGGCGATGAGCTTTTCCAAATCCCTTTTGGATCCTATACTTCTGTTCCAGCTTGTTTTCCAGGGCTTGCCCAGAGTGATGCCGCCTTTCTGGAAGCCTAAAAGGCCGCTGCTTATGTTTTCTATACCACCCTCATATATATCATTCAGAATTTCGCCTGCCTGCTCGGCGGTGGTTACAACAACGTCCTCAAATCCTAAAATGCTCTTTTTGGCATCGGCCATTACAAAGTCAAGGCGTATGGGAATATGTTCACTGTCATAGGCATAGTCATTTATAATGCCGCTGTCCAAAAGGTGCTGGCGATAGCTCAGAGCCATACCCACATAGTCGGCAGGTGGCTCTCCGTTCTTACCGTCGCCTTCCAGAAAATCGTATCTTATATTAACGTTGAAATGGTTGCGATCCTTTAACAGTGTGAAATATCCATCACCCTTTTTGTTGTAAACCTGGTGATAGACGATATTGTACACGAATCTGGGATATGCCCATGTATAGTGGGTAAGGTTTTCTTCAGGGTTAACAACTATCTCCATATACTCTCCGCCTTCAATGGCGTAAGCCACAAAGGCGTTCTGGCGATTGCCATGGGCTATGCCGAAAACGGGCATTTTCGGGTTCTTAAATGGCACGTATCCCTGATCATACTGGTAATAGTATGTGGACTGGCTGTAATCAGGACCATAAACATCCCCGACATAGGATTGAAGAAGAGTGTGATTGTCCTGGAATCGTATAAGAGCTCCTGAGCCGTCGGGCACCAGAACATAGCCCGGAATGATTCCTTTGGGTTTATATATGGTATAATCCTGATCCTCTTCGCTCCAGAGAACCTGCACGCCTCCGGAGGCACCGAGAAACGGAGAAATCAGAACCGCCGCCAGAATGGATGTGTCGGAGCCCTCAATTTCTTCATCCCGTATTTCATAGCGAATGCCCTTGTTGTCAAAATATATATGGAGCTTAAGGGATATATCCACATTGGGAAAATCAATGTCCAGACGGTAATAATCGTCGGCAAACTTTTTCAAAGTGGATCTGTCCCCGCCGTAGGGAGCGCTGGAGGTGCGCTTAATATTCATGGACTCATCGTAATATTCCACGGTTACCAGTGAATTTGCCACCTGGGTATATGTTGTATTAAGCTTATCTTCCTTAGGCTCGTAGTTGGGAGTTTCGCCCTTGTCCAAAGCTTCCCTTATTCTGTCATCTATATCCCTGGCAAAGGGGATATCAAGGCCTGTTTTCCAGGTATAGCCGTTTCTCTTGTCATAAACTGCGATGATATCTCTGTCTTCTCTAAAGTAATACTTAAAATTATCCGTTTCATAAAGGAGAGTAAAATCGCTGGGAGTCTTATTTTCAAAGGTCATCGGCTGGGGTGCAGGCCTTGTGTCACGGTTTGTGGGAATATATTCGCCCGCTGCCGAAGGAATGGCAAAGATAATTGCCAAAAGAAGAACAAATGAAAGTATCCTCTTTGTATTACGCAGTAACATTTCTTATGACCTCCTTTATAACGGATTCCAGGAACTGATAAAGCTGCTCGCCCATAATGATGATTATAAGAAGCATTACCGCTATAATCAGCATAAAAAGCAGAGTGAAAAGAATGCTTTTTATTGCGTCCCTGGTTGTATAGCTGTGGATTTCCTGAACCCCAAGCAATATCAGAAGCCCTGACCATACAATGCCGGCAAGATTGGTTATCTGAAGGAAAAAGACTTCATTATGGGTCAGGAAGTGGGATGCAATTGTTACTATAATAAGGGACATCATTGCAGGCCCCATGGAGTAGGGGAGCATCTTGTATATATGAATGAGTTTTCCTTCGCCGTCATTAATGGATGTTACAAGGTAATTGCATACAACAAACAGCATGGATATTGCAAAGTATCCCAGTGTTATTGACTGGTAATCAATATCCTCGGGAGCAACCTTCTGATAGATAAAACCCTTGCTTGTAAGCGACACGATATAGACTACAAACATGACAAAATATATAATGGTTGCACCAAGGGATGAGCCTTTGTTTCCGGCTTTAAGTTCGTAGAACGAATCAATGGGATGCTTAAAGAAACGGAACAAGTACAGGGTATCCTTAACCGGCTTTAAATTGTAGATCTTTCTCACGGGCTTTTTAATCCATTCAAGCACGTTCCATTTTTTATCAGCCCATTTTATTATTTTGGAAACAACATATATCAGAATGAGAATAAGGAAAATATATGCCAGGTTTTTCTGAAGCCATATGTTTCTTATCTCCCAGTAGGCCTGGGAATAGTAAAAGCGGTTTCCTGCTATCCTTGTATGATACATGGCTTCCTCATATCGCTGCTCAAAGAGAAGGTTTTTTCCTATGTTGTTATGGGCAAGGATGGACATCTGATTAAGCTTTAAAATCTCGCTCCAAAGTGCTATTGAGCCTTTGTAATTTCCCTGGCTGTATTCATTGAGGGCCTGGTATATGAGTCTTGCGTATTCGGTTTGGGTAAAGGACTGGAGAATGGATTTATCCCTGTCGCATGTCCAGACAGTTCCTTTTGAGTCAACGGCAATAGATGACAGTGATGAAAACAGGCCCGAAACATCCTGCATGGAGTTAAAGGCGCCAAAGGAATAAATGAACTCGCCCTCAGCAGAATATATGAAAATAAGTCCTGCCTGGCCCACTGCGTATATTATTCCGTTGGCATCCACAAAAAGGTCTATTAAATCCTCTGAGGCTATAATTTCTTCCTCAAACATGCTTTTGCCCGAGGTGTTGTGCTTTTTTACAGCCTGGAGCACATCCTGGCCGTTGGTGGTGCTGTAAACAAGGCCAGCCCTGTCCACAAATACATTGGAGAAGGTAATGGGGGTTCTGCCAAGGAGATTTCGCTTTTGCTCCTCGGTAAAGAAAATATCCTGAAGCCTCTGAACAAAGGTAAGGTTTACCTTGTTGGAGGCAAAATAGCCTAAGAATTCGCCCGTTCTGGCAAGCTGGATTATTCCGTCATAAATTCCCTCACCTAGTATATACATGTTTCCGGCTTCATCAACAGCAATCTTCATGGGATTAAAATCATTGGTCCCAAAGGCAGGGGAGGACGGGCGACCAATAGCCTCAATAAACTCTCCGTCCTCCGAGAACTTTATAACATGTGAGGAGGCTATATCCGCAACATAGATGTCGCCGTTTTCGGTTACATAAATGCCCGTGGGGTTCTGAATGAGCTCATGGGTTATTTCCATAACAATTTTGTCAGTTGAAGGGTTGTACTTGACAATACGCTTGTTTCCGGTATCGGCTATGTAAAGGAAATCCTTATTGTCAATAAAAATATCCTCCGGCTTGTTAAGATACAGGTGAGTAACCGTTCTGTCAGGAAGGTATGCATCCTGTGTGCGCACATACCGGCCTTTTGCGTCTATGGCATATGTATAGGAGGTTGCCGAAGAAGCACTTGCAATTAACGGCATAAAGGCAAGTGCCAGGGAGAAAAACAATACAGCAATTCTTAAGAGCAGTTTCTTCATGGTGATCCTCCTTTACTTAATTCCTGAATGCACCATGGTGCTCATAACTTTGCTCTGCATGAAGATGAATATAATCAGGTTGGGCAAAAACATTATAAGGCCCGATGCAGCCGCCATGCCTGCACCTGCAATTGATACTGCTCCTGTGGAGGTTGAGAAATTGCTTGCCGTTAAGGAATTCAGATAGAAGGCAAATGTCTTTATGGTCTCGTCGGTAACATAGAGATTGGAGGATTCGGCAGAATTCCATACGGCCTGGAATGTTAAAATGGCGACTGTGGCAAGGGCCGGTCTTACAAGCGGGATAATAATCTTCCTTATTATGTAGAAGTCTTTTGCCCCGTCAAGCCGTGCCGCTTCCAGGATACTGTCGGGTATCTGATCAATGAACTGTTTTACAAGGAACAGGCCAACTGGTGTTGCAAGCATTGGAACTATATGTGCAAGAAAGTTATTGTCAAGGCCAAGATTAACAACTACCAGATATCTTGGTATCATTACCGAAACTGGTACGAACATAAGAGCCATCTGATTGATGTTAAGAAGAGTCTTCTTGGCTTTGAATTTTTTCTTGGAAAGGGCATAGCCGCTGGTAACAACAATTAAAAGGGTTAATGCCATTGTTCCAAGGGTTACCAGTATGGAGTTAAGCAAATATCTGCTCATGGGAACCCCGGTTGATGAGGCTGTTCTGAAAAGCTCCTGAAAATTCTTAAGGGTTGGGTTTCTGACAAAGAATCTTGGAGGGAAAGCAAACAGCTCATCCAGGGGCTTAAATGCCTGATTGATTATATAGACAATTGGCAAAAGCATAAACAGGCTTAATGGAACCAGTATAATATAGAATTTAAGCTGGGAGATACTAAAACGTGTCGGATTTATTTTTGTACCGTGATATGCCATAATATCCCTCGTTTCTGTTATATTAATCCTTTTCGGTAAACAGCTTGTGAGCTATCTTTGAAAAGACGGTAACCATAAGAAGCAGGGCAACTGAAACAGCTGCCGCATAGCCCATTTCATATCGCTGGAAACCGTAATCTTCGATATGGTTTACAATTAATTGTCCCGAATAGCCCGGCGTGGGGTTTGATCCTGAAAGGGCAACGCCGATCCATCCGGTATTGAAGGCATTAACAATTGCCATGACCGCACCAAAAAGCATTTGGGGCTTCATGGAAGGGATTGTGATATATATGATCTCCTGGAACCTGTTTTTAAGGCCGTCAACATAAGCTGCTTCATAAAGCTCTTCATTGACGTTGAGAATTCCTGCCAGCATTGCCAGAAAGCCAATTCCCATTGAGCTCCAGAGGGAGACAAATATCATAATGGGCATAATATAATCCGGCGACAAAAGGAACTGTATGGGCTTGTCAATCAGTTCAAGCCTGATGAGCAGGGCGTTTATGTATCCAGCCTCGTCACCTGAAAACAATGTTCTGAAAACAACGGTTATAAATACCGGCCCCACCATGGAAGGGGTATAGAGTGCCAATGCCATGATGGTTCTGGGAAGGGGCTGAATCTGAGCCAGCATCCAGGCGGTTATAAAGGCGAGTATGTATCCTCCCGGCCCTATTATAAGCGCGTACTTGAAGGTATTGGGCAGAACAAAGCGGGAGAAGATTTCATCCTGGGTCAGAAGGGTGATGTAGTTGAAAAAGCCTGTAAACCGGGGCGGCTCAATTACATTGAAATATGTAAATGAAAGAACAATTGCAACCGCTATGGGGATGGCCACAAACAGCAAAAATACAACTGCGTATGGAACAAGAAGTATAAATGCCGAGAAAGCCTCACCCATGGATTTTCCTTTCAGCTTAGCCATTATTGTGCTCATTGTATCGCCTCACCTCGCCCTTTGCTCATTTGTTCAATAACCCAGTCCACACCACGGATGACATATGGCTTCAGCACGTTTCCATACTCATCTATGAAGCCGAACTCGAACATCTTTCTGCGGATTTCTCTGTTGATTGTTATGGTTTGCTTGTCTATTGCAACACGCGGAATCGCACCTTTAAAGACGCTGTCGTTCCATACATCTGAAATTCCTCTTTCCAGCATGTATTGGCCTGGTGTTCTGGGAATATCTATAATCCATTTCACCTGTTCAAGAATGATGTTCTTGTCAGCCTGGTCTATGGGGGCGTTTTTGATGGCCTCTATATTGCCTGAAAGCCATACGTAATCGGGTCCGTAGGTTGACTGGAGGAGGTAGGCGTATTCAGTCTGAACTTCAGTTGAAAGCCACCATTTTAAGAACTCCCAGCTTTCCTGCGGCTTTTTGGTTTTCTGCATGATAACCGCTCCGGTGCCGTTTCCTATGTACCATCTTGCTATGGATCCGTCCTCACGCTTCATGCCGGGGTAATTTGCAAGACCCCACTGATTTTTTAGCTCGGGAGCGGCGTTTTTAACCTGCAGGTAAGTGTTGAAATCGGTTATTCCAACCGGCAGTGTGCCATAGCGGAAAGAATTGTAGAAAATAGGCACCTGCTCAGGAAGGGAATAGACGGTAAAGAGCTCGGTCAAAAAGCTCAGACCTTTTATGCCTTCAGGAGAGCTTATATTGGCGCTTAAGCCGTCTTCCTTGTAAAGGCTTCCTCCATACTGATAGATGAAGGTACTGGTCTGATAGAACCATTTTATGGATATGCCGCCTGCAATGGGATGGTAGAAATTCATGCCGTATCTTTGAAGTGAAGGCAAAAGATGAATAACGTCCTCCCATGTGTCGGGCACATCAAGATTCAGGCTTGAAAAGATATCCTTGCGATAAATAAGGGAGTTAAAATTAAGGGTTTCCGGAATGGCGTAGACTCCGTCATTTAATATGTAGGGAATGAAGGCGCCGGGGGCGGAAGTTGATGCAACCTCCCAGAAATCGTCAAATTTTGTCAGGTCATAAGCGGCACCACGGATGGCAAAGTCAAAGGGCATGTAGGAAAGCAGGCCCAGGGCAACATCCGGTGCCTGATTGGCTGCATTTGCAAGAATCATTTTATTTGCGTCGGGCATAACGGATATTTTTACCTTAATGCCCGTTTGCTTCGTAAACTGGGAGTCAACCATCTTCTGCATGGTGTCAATATAGGTGATAGGACGGCTGACCCATACATTTAAAGCGTCATCCGCATTTCTTACCACATATTTGTCAGTGGTGAAAGTAGCTGCAAGGGCTTTTACTCCTGCCGCCAATTTGGCAAATGCACCGGCGTTTTCTTTTCCAAGGTCGCAGTCGTTAAACACATACAGGGTGTCCAGATACAAAGGCTGGGTACGGACCCGGTCAATTGTGTCGCCAAGCATCTGGGTCACTGAACCTGTGCCGCTTGACAAGGTTTCAAGATACAGCGGCAGTTTGTCAGGATCCTTCTGCATTAAATCAAGCTTAACCAAAGCTTTTTTAAGATACGAAAGGGTTGAGGAATCGGAATAATTGGGAGCATAATCCTGCAAATCCTGAATTATACCCTTAATGAGATTCTCATAGGCTTCCAGGTAAGTTGGTGTTTCTTCAATATACCTTGTAATCTTCCATGTTCTCTTTCTGTCTATATCCTTGCCTGTTATTTTTCTGATTTCCAGTGAGAACTGGTTAATGTGGTCTATTAAAAGCTGCAAATCGTCAAGGCTCTTACTTACGTTTTCATTTTCAGCCTTTAATGAAATGGTATGCTTTCCTTTGGACAAATAGAATTTATAGGGTTTTCCAGTGGAATCGGACACAACTTTATTTGCCCACTGTCCGCTTCCTGTATATTCAAAGGGATATGATTTCAATTCCCTGAAGGGGACTTCACCGTCAATTTTTATGGTTCTGAAAGTATTAAAGTCGCTCTTGGTATTCATATAGTGGAAGGCAAGATTGTAAAATCCGTCCTCGACCACATCCACTTCGTAAACTATTTCCTGGCCTCCTGTATTCCATCCTGCTCCGTCAATGATGTTGATTTTTTTATAAACGGGATCAAAAGGGGAGACGGAGGGATTCTGCTCTGCCGACATTCTTATAAAGGAAGAATTTTTTTCAATATATGATATGGCATCAATTGTGTAGAGGGCTTTTGGAGAAACTCCGGAATACTGAGCCAGATACTCTTCATAGCTTTGGAGCATTTTTGGCGCAGTAACCGTGAGCTTGCCCAAATATAAACTGCCTGATGACTTATTGATGAATTCAATGGTGTTCTTTCCTTTATTCAGCTTAAACAGCAAAGGATCAGTTGTAATATAGGTATTATTATATATTCTGAGAGGCTCCCATTCAGCTATCCTCAATTGGTTGGGCAGCGTCTGGTCGCCATAGCTGTCAACTCCAAATTCCTTTGTCTCGTCCTTCCATCTTAACGGCACATCTATCGATATTGCCTCATAAAAGGGATATTCATCATTAATCTTAATTTCCAGATTGAGATTGCTGAGAACATCGGTGTCAATAAAATGGTCCACAACAATGTGGTAGTACCCTTCCTCTTCAACATTTACCTCATAGAGGGCACTTTCCTCATAGCCTATTTTGGCCTTTATTCCGTCATAACCCTTATTTTCCGTGTTGATACCGGAAACAAGCTTTCCTTCGGAACTTTTAAGGTCGTAATCAATGACCGCATCCTTTATATATTCCAAATAGGTGTTTTTACGTGTACTGAGAGTATCATAAAGAAGCTGTCGGCTTTGCTGTACAAGAGCAGCATCTATTTCAACACGGTTATTCTCTGAACCAAATATAAAGGAATGGAGTAAAAAACCGGCAACAACAATTGCTAGGACAATAATAACGGCAACGATTTTTTTCATAAGGGTAACTCCTTTTCCCCTGCTTGAAGCTTATTATTAAGAGAGAGATTTTCTTTTTAAGGAAAATCTCTCTCTTTATTGTTTTAGTTTTTAGGATTATTTGAAGTCTGAGTCTTTGTAGCCGTAGTACTTCTTGAGGGCTTCACGGAGATCTTCAACAGACTTTCTGAATCTCTCGTTGCTTGCTATGTTCCAGTCGTTGAGCTTGGACTTTAATACATCCACAAAGTTGGCGTCCGTTCTCATAGCTCCGGTTATATCCTTATTCCAGTAGTTCTTCCATTCATAGAGGTTGGGACGGGAAGTACCTTCAAAGTCATGATAATAAGGATATGACTTGTCTGAAATATCCCATATCTGGCCTTTTTCCCAAATTTCAAGAACCTTGTGGAAGCCGGGCATCTTGTTCTTGTCGGCAAATCTCTTATGAGTATCAACTGAATACCAGATTTCCATCTGCTTGTTAAACTCTTCTCCGGTTACAAGGGGGAAGGAGTCGTTAAGGCAGGTCTTAAGCTGTCCGTTGTCCATGAACATCTGCTCGGCGCGTGCCTTCCATGCTCTGGTATCTCCAACCCAGAAAGCAGCGAAGGTATAGGCGAGCTTAAGTTTAGCATATTCGGTTTCAGAAAGCTCAGGATTTCCGTCATCCAGAGCGTAGTTATGTACTGCAAAAGGATCGAGGACAACGCCGACGGTATTGGGCTGGTACTTTGTTGCAGGTCTTGGGTAGATGTCCCAGTCATCAGCCTTTACACGGCCCCAGTGTTCGGGGTTGGGATTTGCGGCGTCACCCATCATCCATGGATCTCCGTCAAGGGTAAGCAGTTTGTTGTTGATAAAGAAGTTAAAGCTCCACCATCCGTTCTGTTCCATAACCTCGGTTGGAATGTTTCCAAGGTCGTTCTGCGGCCATACGGCTGTCTTGGCAAGCTCGGGTATGTAGCTTATCAGATCTTTTACTTCGTCGGAGTTCAGATTGACGAAATCACCCTTGCCATCATGTTTTGCCATCATGTAGTTAATTGATTTTGTACCTGTTTCAATAAATGACAGGGGAACATCCATAGCCCCATAGAAATCCTTCATGTTAGCCTGCTTTACAAATGCGGCGTATTCGTCAATGGTCCAGTCAGGATCGGGAACATCCAGGTTGTTGTCTTCAGCCAGGGATTTGTTTACGTAAACACCCCAGGGGAGAAGATACTGGGGAAGACCGCCCTGGAAGCCGTAGAAGTTCATCATATCCATTACCGATTTGTTAAAGCTCTTATACATGGGATCATCTTTAAAGATTGAAAGATCGGCTACCAATCCTTTAGAGATGTCACCTACAAGGTCAGTGCTGGCATACAGGGATGGGTATTCGCCATGCTCAGCCTTGAAATTTTCAAGTTCCTGGGCCCATGGTGTATCGTTGTCATGGGGGCCGCCTGCTTTAGCGTAGACATTGATTTTTACATTGGGATAAATCTCATTGAAGGCCTTAGCTGTCGCATATGTTGCGGCGATGTTCTGAGAAAGAAGATCTTCAGGTTTAAGATCCAGGTGACCTATATCTTCCCAATATGTATTGTCACCTGACCACAGCATAACGCTTATTGTGCCCTCAACATTGGTATCAAGGGCAGTGTACTTTTTACCACAGGATGTCAAGAGCAAAGATAGTGAGATTACTGTTACAAGCAAGAGCAACAACCACTTTTTCATATCCAGCCTCCTCCTAATTTTTTAAATATATTTCATGAATCCTGCCATATAAATATGGAGAATTTCATTGACTAATTAAGAAGATATTTAATGGTCAGTAGCTCAATCCAAAGCCGTAGGGGAATAAGACGGCTTCCTCGTTGTAGTCAATGCTGTTGACATTGTAGCCGAACTGGGAAGAATCTTTTGGCCAGGTGACGGGAAGTTTGCCTGTAAAGTTATAATCACCGTACAAAACATCAGCAATTCCGGCACCGCCCTCGGAACCGGGAAGCCATGCCATGACGAAGGCATCCCAATTTTCAATTTCATCGGTAATTATCATGGGCCTTCCGGCAAGCATCACGGTTACTACCGGAAGCCCTGTCTGGGCTGCAGCCCTGACAGCATCCAGATTGCTTTCCATGGCGGTATTGCTGTCAAGGGTAAGAGTGCCGTTGTCGCCAACTCCTTCAGCATAGGGTTTTTCACCTATGACAAGAACCGCAACATCGGCTTTGTCAGCCTGCTTAGGGTCTGTAATTATTTTTGCTCCGTTTGCGGAAGCCACCTCTTCAAAAGCTTGCAGAATAGTTGTTCCGGGAATTCTGGAAGGGTCAGATGTTCCCTGCCATTCCAGTGACCAGCCGCCGCACTGGTATCCCGTATTATTGATTCCGGGACCAAGAAGCAGTATGTTTGCGTTCTTTTTAAGGGGAAGCACCTTGCCTTCATTTTTAAGAAGAACAAGGGATTCCCTTACAGCCTGCCGGGCAACTTTCTTGCTTTCTTCTGATGCAAATTTGCTTCCGTCAAACTCAACCAGAGGCTCCTCAAACAACTTGTATTTCTTTTTTATTCTTATAATGCGGGTTACCGCATCATTAACCCTTTCAATTGGAATGGTTCCGTTATTGACTCCGTTTACAATGGCTGTGATAGCCTGCTTCCACATATTTGGCTCCATCAGCATATCAACTCCGGCATTTACGCATGAGGCCACCTGCTGCTCAAAGTTTCCCGGAAGCTGATGCAGTGCTTCCCAGTCAGAAACAACTATCCCTTCAAACTTAAGCTCGCCCTTAAGAAAGTCAGTTATAAGGGCTTTATTCATATGCATCTTAAGGCCGTTGATACTGCTGAAGGATACCATAATGGAGTCGGCTCCTGCATTGATGGCGGCAAGATAGCCGGGAAGGTGTATTCTTTTAAGCTCTTCCTCTGATATAACTGCGTCTCCCTGATCAATTTTGTAGCCCGAAGCTTTATCATCCCAACGGGTAGCTCCGTCGCCAATAAAATGCTTGGCTGTTGCAATGACGTTAAACTGTGTAAGCCCTTTTACGTAAGAGGATATGAGAAGCTCCTGAAGCTCGGGATGTTCTCCAAAGCTTTCATAGGTCCTTCCCCAGCGTATATCCTGCACAACAGATACGGCAGGTGCAAAATTCCAGTCAATTCCGGTAGCTGCAACATCACTGGATACTATTTTTCCTATTTCAAAAAGAAGTTCTGGATTTCTTGTAGCGCCAAGACCTATATTGTGGGGGAAAATTACGGCGCCATGAACATTGTTATGACCATGAACAGCATCAACGCCATACAGGATGGGAATCTGATTTCCCTTAAGCATGGCAGACTGATATTCGTTGTACATTTGGGCCCAGCCCTCTGGGGTATTATTGGCTGGGTGAGAACCTCCGCCGCTTAATACGGAACCGATTCCGTAGCTTCTGGCTTCTGCCGGAGATATGCTTTTTCTCTCGGCTTGAACCATCTGAGCGGCTTTTTTTACGAGTGACATATTATTAACAATTTCTTCAACTGATTGCTCACTTAAAGGCTTGGAGACAAGCGCTGCCGTTGGCACGGGAATCTCGGTTTCCCTGATAACTGCGTCCTTCTGGCAGCCTGAGACTATGAATATAACTACAAGAATGACAATAATAAACCTTTTCATCTCATAATCTCCAATACAAAAGTTAGTATCGGTTTTTGTAAGGTTAGCACACATCTGAGAGAAAAGTTAAACCGTTTTTTGTTGAATATGTCTTACAAATTATTTATATCATATTTCGGAATCGTTTTCAATAACAATTGAAGTTTTGTAATTTTACATCCTATATTTAAATTACTATGTGTCAAATATTTTTAATTTGCCGGGATTTTAAATAGAATCATTAAGTCCTGGGAGGAGCACAGGTTCCTCTTTTAATGACAGAAACTGGAATGAGTGTTCTTGGAGGAACATCATCTCCATTGATATAGGCAACCAATGTGTTTGCAATTTCTTTTCCCAGGAGCTTTCTGTCCTGCCTTACGGTTGTGAGGCCGGGCTTTATATATTTTGCCATTTCTATATCGTCAAAACCAATAACCGAAATATCGTCAGGAATTTTTAAACCTCGATTTTCAAGAGCGGTCATGGCACCTATTGCAAGCATATCTCCGCCCACCAAAAGTGCCGTTGGCATATCATGGGAGCATTTGGTCAAAAGCACATTAGCGGCATCCATTCCTGAATTGAAGTCATAGTCATTGGCATATGCGATATAATGAGGCTTGTATATCTGACTTTTGTTTGTAAGAGCTGTCTGATAGCCTATGAATCTTTCTCTGCCCGAAAGGGTATTTAAGGGTCCGGATAAAAAGGCTATGTTTCTGTGACCCATTTCGTATAGATAGTCATAGGCCTGAATCATTCCGTTGACATTGTCGGATAATATGATGGGCACATTGGGGCTGTAATCAACGTCTGTGGTTACACACTTTATATTGCTTTCCATAAGCTCTTTAAGCATTTTGTCAAGCCCTGTGTATGTACACACAAAAACGCCGCTTACATTGCGATATATGCAATGGTTGAGGTAGCTGGTTTTCCTTTTGCCAATGCTGCTGGTTATAAATATTGTATCGTAGCCAAGCTTGCTTATGGTTGACTTGAAGGACTCAATGACACCGGCATACAAGGGGTGCTCCAGACCTACATTAAGAGATTCGGTAAAGAGAATTCCCACAAGCCAGTTGTTTTTTGTTTTTAAACCTTTTGCATTGGCGTTGGGAAAATACCCCATCTCTTTTGCAATGGTAAGAACCTTTTCCTTTGTTTTTTGCTTTATGTCGGGGTAGTCATTAAGGGCACGTGATACGGTAGTAATGGAAACATTGGCTTTCTTGGCTATGTCAGAAATTTTAACCATAAGCCGCACCTCAAAGTGAAAAATTAAGATAAGTAAGAAATAAACATATCTTTGATTTTATTATAGATTAATGTTGTTTTTTTTCAACAATATATTTTGCATGAACAAGTCATAAATGTATATTAAGCCAATCCTAAAAAAGATTCTGTGCAAGTTATTTCTATGGATGATAGCTGCTGTCATTATTAAATATTAAAAAATTTGCAGTTTTTTGAAAATTTCCAAATAGAGGATTCTTAAAATACTTGTTGTAAACAGGCGAAAGATTTGATAAATTGGGAATGTGCTTTGCACAGATTTTACTAAAGAATATTCACTTCAGGAAGGAAATCAACATGGGAAAAAAACTCAGAATAGCAGCTTTATTAGTTATTATAGCCATTCTTGCCACGTCGTGCAATTTTGGCGCAAAGAGTCTGGTGCCAAGCGAAACACCAGGTACTACCCAACCAACGGACAGTACACCGGATAATAATACTCCCGGTGAAACCAATACTCCAGAGCCGACACCGGAATCAACTCCCGAGCCTACTCCGACTCCGGAAGCAAAAGAACCTATTAAGGTAAAGGCTGTATATGTGACAGGTCCTGTTGCAGGTACAAGAATTGACAAGCTCATTGAACTGGTTGAAAAAACTGAGCTTAATTCGCTTGTTATAGATATAAAAGAAGGCGGATATGTAAATTACGAATCAAATGTGCCTCTTGTAAAAGAGCTGGGGCTGTACAAAAAGAATTATAATGTTGAAGAAATCCTGAAAAAATGCCATGAAAAGAATATATATGTCATTGGCAGAATTGTGGTATTCAGAGATGACGGGCTTGCAACCAAAAAGCCTGAATATGCTATAAAGAAGCCCAATGGCTCCTTATGGAAAGAAGGAGATCATGGTGCCTGGACCAATCCTTATCTGGAGGGTGTTCAGGATTATAATATTGAGATAGCAAAAGAAGCTGTTAGACTGGGCTTTGATGAAATTCAGTATGACTATGTAAGATTTCCTACCGCAAAGGCCAGTGAAGTATACTATGGAGAAAATATGCCCGAGAAAATCAATGCAATAAGCGATTTTCTCAAAAAATCGGCTGAAGAAATAAAGAAGGTCAAGGATGTTCCCGTATCGGCTGACATTTTCGCAATAGTTGCCGAGAGCGAAAGAGATGGTAAAACCATCGGTCAGCATCTGGAACTTGTAGGCTTACATATAGATTACATATCCCCAATGATTTATCCGTCCCATTATGCCAATGCGGCATCCAAAGGGCCAATGAGCAACGGGGTTGGACAGAAAATCAACGGTGTCTTGTTTACCGCACCGGATTTAAAACCCTATGATGTGGTATATCAGACCCTTCTTAAAACTAAGGAAAGAATAAGTGCGGTTCCTGAATATAAAGCCAAGGTAAGACCATATCTTCAGGACTTTACCGCAAGCTATCTGCCAACCGGATATTGGCAGACCTATGGTCCTGAGCAGGTAAGGGCCCAGATTCAGGCTGTATATGATGCCGGATATGAAGAGTGGATATTGTGGAACAGCAAAAATATATATACTGAAGGAGCACTGCTTCCTGCAGAAAATTAAGGAACAGATGCTTAAAATTCAGATTGAATTATGAAAGGCAGATGCCAGGTGAGTAAAGTTATTGTCAATACTTCCGAAAATTACAGAATTGATCGGGTGGTCAATTGTCTTGAAGAGATGTTTGACCAAATGGGCGGGCTGGATAAAATTATAAAGCCCGGCATGAGGGTTGCCATAAAACCAAATCTTCTTGCGGCAAAGAACCCGGACGATGCGGCAACAACACATCCGTCGGTAGTAAAGGCCGTAGTTTCAATGGTGCAAAAGGCCGGAGGAATTGTGACCATTGTTGAAAGCCCCGGAGGCCCTTATAATACCGCTCTTTTAAAAAAGGTTTATTCTGTGACCGGTATGGAAGCCGTTGCCGACGAGACAGGTGCGGAGCTCAATTATGACCTGAGGGTTGAAAAAATTGAGAATCCGGATGCCAAGTATGTAAAAAGCCTGAAAATCCTAAAGCCCCTTAAAGACGCGGATATCATAATCAACCTGGCAAAGCTTAAGACCCACAGAATGATGGTATATTCCGGCGCCGTAAAAAATATGTTTGGGTCAATTGCTGGTCTTGAGAAGGCTGATTTTCACTTAAGATTCAGCGATTATGACAAGTTTGCCGATGCCCTGCTTGATATTTTTATGGCATCAAAGCCTCAAATTAATATTATTGATGGAATCATTGCAATGGAAGGAGAAGGCCCGGGCTCGGGAGTACCAAAATATCTGGGGGTGCTTATAGCGTCTTTGGATGCCTTTGCCTGCGATTATGCTGCGCTTAAGATTATTGGTGTAAATTATAAGGATGTTCCGGTTTTACGGCTTGCCGAGGAAAGAAGAATGTTTGACAAGGATCAGGTGGAGATTGCAGGAGTTGATATTGAATTGGTAAAACCTGACGAGTTTGATGTTCCTGCTTTGGAGCATATGTCACAAAGCACTCCTTTAAGATTATTGCGCTATATAAGCAATAAGTTCCGCCCAAGGCCTGAAATACTTCATGATAAGTGCATAACCTGCGGAAAGTGCAAACAGGTATGCCCTCCTCAGGCAATATCGGTAAGTGAAGACAAAAAGATGGTCATTGACTATAGCAAGTGCATAAGCTGCTTCTGCTGCCATGAATTCTGCCCTGAAAATTCAATTAAAATAAAGAAGAACACCATAAGAAGAATACTGGAGTACAGAAGATTGTCATAAGGCATTGAAAATTAACGTGTTTGTAATTTAAACATATTATAAGGACCATAGTATAAAGTTAATAAGCAATTTTTCGTATATTTTTTACAGGGTTAAAATGATAATATAAAAGAAATTGCTTATTATTGTTTTGGATTTTTATTTATTTTATGTTAGAATAAAAAACAAAATATTTTCGAAAGGACATGAAGGAGAAGGCACAATGAATGTGGAATACATAAACCCGTTTATAGAAGCAAGTCAGTCTGTTCTTGCAATGATGACGGGAAACAAGCCTGAACTGGGCAAGGTATATATAAGAAAATCACCCTTTGCCAGCGACAATGTTGCAGTTATAGTTGGCCTGACAGGAACTATAAGAGGTCAGGTTATTATTTCGCTTAACAAGGATTCAGCCATTGCGGTAGCGTCAGCCATGATGGGGGGAATGCCCATAACAGAACTGGATGATATCTCAAAAAGCGCCATAGCAGAACTTGCTAATATGATAATGGGCAACACCGCAACTATTTTGGCAGCCAAGGGAACCGGCATTGAAATAACTCCTCCGTCCCTATTAATGGGAGATAATCTGACAATAGCACCGTCAAACATGGAAACTGTTTCAATACCATTAAAACTTTGGAACGATAATACAATGGAAATAGATGTTTCATTAGAGACAAAAAAGGCGTAAATACAAAAACGCCATTTTTTTTGGAGTGATAATGTGAGATTAAATATTGTCCTTGTAGAGCCGGAAATTCCTCAGAACACAGGCAATATAGCCCGCACCTGCGCTGCAACAGGGGCAGCACTTCACCTGGTGGGACCTTTGGGCTTTTCAATTTCAGATCGCTATTTAAAAAGAGCTGGTCTTGATTACTGGCACTTATTGAAAGTTTACTATTATGAAAACATAGACAAATTTTTTAAGGAAAATCAGGGAGCAACATTCTTCTACAGTACTACCAAGGCAGAAAAGTCATATCACGAGGTAGCTTATCCTGATAACTGCTTTATACTTTTTGGAAAGGAAACCAAAGGGCTTCCCGAACCGCTTTTAAAAGCAAACTACGAATCATGTATCCGCATTCCAATGTTGGATAATATACGTTCCCTCAATCTGTCAAATTCAGTCGCCATAATAGTATATGAGGCATTAAGGCAGAATGGCTTTGAAAATATGAAGCTTACAGGGAACCTTACAATTTGAGGATTCAGGGTTAAAGCAAACTTTGAGCTTTGCCTTATGAATCCCTTTTAATTTATGCAACTTTAAACTATACTGTTTGATGGATGAAAATTAAGTATAAAAAAATAGTTTTTTGTGCCTTTTAGGAGGATTTATTATATTATGGTATCATTTAAGCCTATAAGTCTTGATGACAAGGATTTATTTACTGATATATTTGCAAAATCAAAACCCAAAGCTTCAGAAATGTCATTTGCTTACCTCTTTATGTGGGAATGCGAATATAACCTGCTTTATGCAATCGTTGAGGATCATCTTTGCATGATCTCAAGACCTCGGAATTTTAAACCCTTCGCTTTTTGCCCCATACCAGTTGATGGGGTAAGGAATGATGAAAAGTTTAAGAGGGCTTTAACTGTTATAGAAGAATACTTTAAAAACAACGGTATGGATTTGCTCTTCGGAAGAGTGGAGGAAAGCCGCCTTGAGGAACTTAAGCAGGTTTACGGAAGCAGGATGGAGGCCGAATACCTTGAGGATATTTCGGATTATGTCTACGAAACTTCAAATCTTATCAATCTTCCCGGCAAAAAATTGAGGAAAAAGAAGAACCATATAAACCAGTTTATGAGGTTATACGGAAGCTATGAATATGTGCCCGTAGATAAAAGCAACGTGGAGGAATGCCGCAGGATATTTGACGAGTGGTGTGAGAAAAACCATGAGTGCAAAGCCAAAATCAGCTGTGAAAGAGCTGCCTGCAACAGGCTTTTGGACAACTGGGACGTGCTTCCACTTAAAGGTGCGTTAATCAAGGTTAACGGAAAATTTGAGGCTTTTACAATTGGGGAACTCCTGAATCCTGATATGGCGGTTATTCATATTGAAAAGGGCAACTCAGACATTCATGGCGTATACCCTCTCATTAACCGTGATTTCTGTGCCAATGAGTGGAGCGGCGTAAAATATATAAACAGGGAAGAGGACATGGGGATTGAGGGAATAAGAAAATCTAAACTTTCTTACAATCCTGACTTTATGGTGAAAAAGTTTTTGGTTAAGGTTTCACATTGACTTGCCGTATCTTGCTTTTGTAATATTAGTGTGTAATGGTTTTGACCACGAATGGGTTGGTTTTATCCAGCCCCTTTTGCTTTTCTTTTCAGACATCTTTTGGACATTTATTTTTTTTTGGAGGTTACTTCAATGCTGAAAAGTCCTAAAGTTATTGTCGTCATGGGCAGCGATTCCGATTATCCGGTTGTTGAAGGCTGCTTAAAAATCCTGAAAGAATTCCAGGTTGATGCTCAAGTTCATGTATGTTCGGCTCACAGAACTCCTGAAAAGGCTGCTGAAATTGCGAAAAATGCTGAAAAGAACGGTTTTGACGTAATAATTGCAGCAGCGGGAAAAGCCGCTCATCTTCCCGGCGTACTGGCCGCTTACACAGTTCTTCCTGTAATAGGAATTCCCATCAAATCATCCACCCTGGATGGCCTCGACTCCTTACTCTCAATTGTCCAAATGCCAAACGGAATACCTGTTGCCACAGTAGCAGTCAATGGCAGTGAAAATGCGGCGCTGCTTGCAGTGCAGATTATGGGGTGCGCTTATCCGGAACTCAGGGAAAAGATGCACCAATACAAAATAAGGATGGCAGAATCGGTTGAGAATAAGGACAGACAGCTTCAGGAGAAATTGAAAGGAATGTGACCTATGTACAAGAATGAAAGCATGGCTGAATATGAATACTGCATCATCAGCCAGTTTGATGACAAAATCCATGAAGCCTGCGGCGTCTTTGGAGTATACAATAATGATGATCTTGATGTTGCACGGCTGGTCTATTTTGGCCTGTATGCCCTTCAGCACCGCGGTCAGGAAAGCTGCGGAATTGCTGTAAACCAGGATGGAGAAATTACGGGTCATAAGGGCATGGGCCTTGTGTCCGAGGTATTTACCGAAAGGATACTGGACAGGCTGGATGGAAAGATGGCTATTGGGCATACCCGTTATTCAACAACAGGTGGAAGCTCCATAGAAAACTGCCAGCCCCTTATTGCAAGATACAAGGATGGCCGGATGGCAATAGCCCATAACGGAAACCTTGTAAACGCCTCCAAAATCAGACTGGAATTTGAGAATCAGGGAGCCATATTCCAGACATCTACAGACTCTGAAGTCATAGCAAATCTTATATCACGTCATGGACTGAAATGTCGCAATCTTGAAGAAGCTCTCATAAAAACCATGGAAATAATTGAAGGTTCATATTCGCTCATAATAATGACCAGCAATAAGCTGGCAGGAATTCGTGATCCATGGGGTATTCGTCCTCTTTGCATTGGAAAACTCTATAACTCATATATCCTGGCTTCCGAAACCTGTGCCCTTGAAGCAGTTGGAGCAGAGTTTATAAGAGACGTTGAGCCGGGTGAAATCGTATTTATTGAAGGAGATTCTATAAGATCCATAAAGACCAATTATAATAAGCCTCACAGATTATGCATATTTGAGCATATTTATTTTGCGCGCCCTGACAGCTTTATTGACGGCGCGTCTATTTATAATGCCCGCATTGAGGCAGGAAGGCTTTTGGCAATCCAGCACCCTGTGGATGCCGATCTTGTGGTGGGAGTTCCTGACTCGGGAATAACCGCTGCGATAGGCTTTTCAAGACAATCGGGCATACCTTATGGAGAGGCTCTTATTAAAAACAGATATGTAGGAAGAACTTTTATACAGCCAAATCAGAAAATGAGAGAGCAAAGCGTAAACATTAAACTCAACGCTCTCAGGACAGAAATTGAAGGCAAAAGGATTGTCTTGATTGACGACTCCATTGTTCGCGGCACAACCACCAAGAAGATAGTTCAGATGCTTAAAAACGCCGGCGCTAAAGAAGTCCATATGAGAATAAGCTCGCCTCCGGTAAAATTTCCTTGTTACTTTGGCATTGATATTGCATCAAAGGAGCATCTCATTGCCGCAAACCATACCATAGAGGAAATCAGGGATGTTATCGGAGCTGACAGCCTTGGCTTTTTATCGGTTGAGAACTTATTAGAATCACCTGTGGGAGCGCCTAAGAACAGTTTCTGCACCGCTTGCTTCACAGGGGATTATCCAATAAACGTTCCGCAAGGAATTTCTGAAAAACAAAATTGTGAAAGGTTTGGTTATTGACATGTCTACGTACAAAGAAGCTGGAGTGGATGTCACAGCTGGCTATAAAGCCGTTGAGCTTATGAAATCCCATGTGAAAAAGACCCTGGGGCCTGAGGTAATTGCAGATATCGGGGGATTTGGAGGCCTTTTCAGCCTGGAAGGACTAAAGCTTAACAAGCCGGTTCTGGTTTCAGGCACCGATGGTGTGGGCACCAAGCTTAAAATTGCTTTTCTTATGGACAAGCATGACACTGTAGGAATTGACTGTGTTGCAATGTGTGTCAATGATGTGGTATGCAGCGGAGCAAGGCCACTGTTCTTTCTGGATTATATTGCTTTGGGAAGGCTTGTTCCTGAGAAGGTAGAGCAAATTGTAAAGGGTGTGTCCGAGGGCTGCCTTCAGGCAGGATGTGCGTTAATTGGCGGGGAAACTGCCGAAATGCCCGGTTTTTACCCTATAAACGAATACGATTTGGCTGGCTTTGCGGTAGGCATAGTTGACAGGGATGAAATTATTGACGGCAAAAATATAAAGGCGGGGGATGTGCTTATAGGCCTTGCTTCATCAGGGGTTCACAGCAATGGGTACTCCCTTGTAAGAAAGATATTTGACGTCAATGAGCAGAACCTTACCCGTTTTTACCATGACCTTAACAAAACCATTGGAGAGGAATTGCTGACTCCTACCCGCATCTATGTTAAAACCATACTTACATTAAAATCAAAGTTTGAGATAAAAGGCATTGCTCACGTTACCGGAGGCGGCTTTATTGAAAATCTGCCAAGAATGCTTCCGGAAGGCCTTAAGGTTGTAATAAGGAAGGGAACCTGGCCGGTTCTGCCTATTTTTAAGCTGATGCAGGAAATTGGCGATGTGCCCGAGAATGATATGTACAATACCTTTAACATGGGTATTGGCATGGTGCTTGCAGTTGACAGGGACATTGCCGAAAAGGTCCTGAAAGAAGCTAAAGCCCTTGGAGAAAGTGCCTATATTATAGGTGAAGTAGCACAAGGTGAGGAGAAAATAGAGATATGCTGAAAATTGGGGTTATGGTTTCAGGAGGCGGTACCAATCTGCAGGCTATAATGGATAAGATAGCTTCCGGGGAGCTTCCCGGCTGTGAAATAGTTACCGTTGTTTCCAGCAAAGCCAATGCTTATGCCTTGGAGAGAGCCAAAAGAAATAATATACCCACAGCGGTGATTTCAAAAAAGGACTTTGAAACCATTGACCAATATGATGAAGCCCTTTTAAGGCATATGAAGTCCTATGGAGTGGAACTTGTTGTCCTTGCAGGCTTCTTAAGCCTTTTGGGTGAGAAATTTGTAAGTGCTTATAAAAATGCAATAATCAACGTGCACCCTTCACTAATCCCTGCCTTTTGCGGAAAAGGCTTTTATGGGCTGATTCCCCATATAAAAGCCCTGGAGTATGGGGTAAAAGTTACCGGTGCCACAGTCCACTTTGTGGAGCCGGAGTATGATTCAGGTCCAATTATTTTTCAAAAGGCTGTGGAAGTAAAAGATGACGACACTCCTGAGAGCCTTCAGAAAAGAGTTATGGAACAGGCCGAATGGGTGCTTCTGCCAGAGGCCATCCGCCTTATAAGCCAGGGCAAAATTAAGGTGGAGGGAAGAAAGGTAAGGATATTGGATTAATTTGAAAAGTGGATTAGTCAGAAAAAAAGTGGGAGAAAGATGTATGAAAGTACTGGTTGTTGGTTCCGGCGGAAGGGAACATGCAATTCTTTGGAAGCTGAAGCAAAGCCCTAAGGTTACCGAGCTTTATTGTGCTCCGGGAAACGGAGGAATTTCAGAAATAGCCCGGTGTGTTCCAATAAACGCCTTGGATATTGAAGGTATAGTCGCTTTTTCAAAAGAAAATGCCATGGACCTTGTAGTGGTTGCGCCCGATGATCCGCTGGCGGCGGGAATGGTTGATGCCCTGAAGGAAGCGGGAATCCGGGCATTAGGCCCCAGAAAAAACGCGGCCATTATTGAGGCAAGCAAGGTTTTTTCCAAGGAATTAATGAAAAAGTACAATATCCCTTCAGCAGCCTATGAGGTTTTTGATGACAGCAGCATTGCAAAGGAATATGCCAAAAATGCCAAATACCCTTTGGTTGTAAAAGCGGACGGCTTGGCATTGGGAAAGGGCGTACTTATATGCAATAATGTGGATGAGGCAATGAACGCCATATCATCCATAATGGAGGACGGCATATTCGGAAAGGCTGGCAAAAAAATCGTAATAGAAGAATTTTTGACTGGCCCTGAAGTGTCAGTGCTTGCTTTTACCGATGGAAAGACCCTTGTACCAATGATAAGCTCACAGGACCACAAGAGGGCATTGGACAATGACAGAGGACTTAATACCGGCGGTATGGGAACCTTTGCCCCAAGCAGGCATTACACAGATGAAATACACAAGTTCTGCATGGAGAAAATTTATATTCCCACTATAAATGCCATGAAGAACGAAGGAAGAACCTTCAAAGGAATATTGTTTTTCGGCCTTATGCTTACAAAGGATGGGCCTAAGGTTCTGGAATACAACGCACGCTTTGGAGATCCGGAAACACAGGTTGTCCTTCCGCTTCTTGAAAATGACCTTCTTGAAATTTTTGACGCAATTATTGATGAAAAACTGGATAAAATAAGTATATCATGGAGAAAAAAAGCTGCCGTCTGCGTAATAATGGCTTCCGGAGGATATCCTGAAAAATATGAGAAAGGCTTTGAAATAAGCGGTCTTGAAGAAGCCAAAAAGCATGACGACGTAATAATTTTCCACGCAGGGACAAAGAAGGAAAACGGAAAATTCTACACAAACGGCGGCCGTGTGCTGGGAATATCTGCCGTTAGCGAGGATATTGAGAAAGCCAGGGAAAAAGCTTACAAGGCAGTTTCTGAAATAAGCTTTAAAAATGCGCATTATAGACGAGATATTGGGATAAAATAGCTAAATGTGATAATTCTAATAGTATAGTGCACTTTGCCTCTGCAGATACTAAAAATGTCGGGGAGGTGAAAGTGATGAAAGCTAACAGATCAATTGGCTGTTCGGTAACCGAATGCAGATACCACGCTAAATCCGAACCTATGTGCAGTCTTGAAAATATCCAGGTTTCCAAAAAGACTTCCACTGCAGTATCAGAAAGGGATACTGAGTGCGCAAGCTTTGAGAAAGAGTAAAAATAACAATGGGGCGGAACAAAGCATTTGCTTTGCAAGCCGCCCTTTTTTATTTAGAGTTATATCAGGTCAGTTTACTTTTGTGGGTCAAAATATAATGAGTACGCTTAGAGCCATTGCAGCCATGCCAATTAAAAGGCCAAGTCCGCATGTGTAATTATCTCCGTATTCCCTGGCTGAAGGAAGAAGCTCAACGAATGAGATATATACCATTATGCCTGCCACGCATCCGAAAATAAGGCCGAAAATTGAATCAGTTATATACTGCCCTAAAACGAGCATGGTTAATATAGCTCCCAAGGGTTCAGAAAAACCTGACAATAAAGCTGTGGAAAAGGCTTTGACCTTGCTTTTGGTTGCATAATAAACAGGTACCGCAATGGAAATGCCTTCAGGAATGTTGTGAACGGCAATTGCAAGAGCAATTGACAATCCTAATGCCGGGCTTTTTATGCCCGATATATAGGTTGCAATTCCTTCGGGGAAATTGTGGAGGGTAACAGCAAGGGCTGTGAATATGCCGGTTCTGTAAAGCCTGGCAATGTTTATGTTCGTGGTGCCTGCTCTTCCTGTATAACTTAAGGAGCCGGGTTCGGGTATTACCTCATTTATAATTGCCGTAATGGCTATTCCAAAGAAGAATGCCAATGTTGCAAGAATTTTGCCGGTTTTTTCACCATGGGTGCTGCAAAGGTAGTCCTGGGCCTCCTGATAAATTTCAATAAAGGACAGGTAAATCATTATACCTGCCGAAAAACCAAGCATTACAGACAATACCTTGGAACTGGGCCGTTTAAAAAAGACCGTTATTAAACCGCCTATACCGGTTGATATACCTGCCATCAAAGCAAAAATTAGGGCATATGTACTTTGGTTCAAATCATAATCTCCGAAGTATAAAAAAGATGTCCTTCCATATGTTTATGTCCTTTGCCGGAATTACATACATATGCATATCAGGTTAGTTGTATTCAGATTAAGGCCTGTGTTATAATAAATCACTGGTCAAGAAATGCTTATTGAATGTATAAAAATTTATTAAAATTTATTTTACTCTTTGACATTGATTTTTCTACGGTAAAAGTTAAGGACAAATTTAGCTCTGAGGTTTGATATATGGTTGATGAAAGGCAGAAGAAAATTCGCAATTTCTGTATTATAGCACATATTGATCATGGCAAATCAACACTTGCCGACAGGCTTTTGGAGAAAACCGGAGTTCTTACCGAGCGCGAGATGGACGAGCAGGTTCTGGACAATATGGATATTGAGAGAGAGCGCGGTATAACAATTAAAGCCCAGGCAGTCAGAATGATTTATAAGGATGACAACGGGGAAGAGTATATTTTTAACCTTATTGATACCCCGGGTCATGTGGACTTCAATTACGAAGTATCAAGAAGCATTGCTGCCTGCGAAGGCGCCGTGCTTGTTGTGGATGCGTCCCAGGGAATAGAGGCGCAGACTCTGGCAAATGTATACCTTGCTCTGGAACATAATCTTGAGATAATGCCTGTAATTAATAAAATAGATCTTCCAAGCGCAAGGCCTGAAGAGGTAATTCAGGAGATTGAGGATATCATCGGCCTTGAAGCCTCCGATGCCCCCAGGATTTCTGCAAAGAACGGCATTAACATTGAGAGTGTTCTTAAAAAAATCGTTGAGGTTATTCCGCCTCCCCAGGGAGATATAGATGCGCCTTTAAGGGCATTGATATTTGACTCCTATTATGATGCCTATAAGGGTGTTGTTGCCTATGTCCGCATTAAGGAAGGAAGCGTAAGGCTGGGCCAGACCATACGCATGATGCATACCGAAAAAGAGTTTACCGTAACAGAAATAGGATATTTAAGGCCCGGCGGACTTATCCCGAGCGACAGCCTTTTAGCAGGTGAGGTTGGATATATCTGCGCCAGCATTAAAAATGTAAGGGACTGCCGTGTAGGTGATACCATAACCCTTGCCGATAATCCTGCCAAAGAGCCCCTTCCCGGATATAAAAAGGCAGTTCCCATGGTGTTCTGCGGTATATACCCTGCTGACGGCTCCAAATACGGAGACCTCAGGGATTCTCTTGAAAAGCTCCAGCTGAATGACGCATCACTTATGTTTGAGCCTGAAACCTCAAAGGCTCTTGGATTTGGCTTCAGATGCGGATTTTTGGGCCTGCTCCATATGGAAATTATACAGGAGCGTTTGGAGCGTGAATATAATCTTGACCTTGTAACAACGGCACCGAGCGTAATTTATAAAGTTATTAAGACCAACGGTGAAGTCATAGAGCTGGACAATCCCACAAATATGCCCGAGCCCAGCGAAATTGACCACATGGAGGAGCCTATTGTCAAGGCTACCATAATGACGCCCACCGAATATGTTGGCAACATTATGGAATTGTGCCAGGACAGGCGTGGAACCTATCTTGGAATGGACTACTTAGAGGCCAACAGGGTTATGTTGAACTACGAAATGCCCCTGAACGAAATAATATACGATTTCTTTGATGCATTGAAATCAAGGAGCAAAGGATATGCCTCTCTGGATTATGAGTTTATTGGATATAAGGAATCCAACCTGGTTAAGCTTGATATAAGGCTGAATAACGAAATTGTTGATGCCCTGTCCTTTATTGTACATGCCGATAAGGCATATTCGAGAGGACGCAGAATGGCTGAAAAACTTAAAGATACTATACCCAGGCAGATGTTTGAGATTCCGGTGCAGGCTTGTATTGGCAACAAGATTATTGCAAGAGAAACTGTAAAAGCCTACCGCAAGGATGTGCTTGCCAAGTGCTACGGCGGAGACATAACAAGAAAGAAAAAGCTTCTTGAAAAGCAGAAGGAAGGCAAAAAACGCATGCGTCAGATAGGAAGCGTGGAGGTTCCACAGGAAGCTTTCATGAGTGTGCTTAAACTTGACACATGATAAACTTTAGCGCTTTGCTTTGGTAGCAAAGCGCTTTATTGCTATTTCAGGATTAACAGCACCCATGGATAAATGTTATGATGAAAACAGGAGAAAGAATCGCAATGGATAAAAAAACACTGGGATTATATATTCATATACCCTTTTGCATAAGAAAATGCCTGTATTGTGATTTTCCATCCTATGGGGGAATGGAAGAGTACTGGGACTCATATACAGCAGCTCTTACAGACGAGCTCATTCTAAGAAGTGAGGAGTTTAAGGGCTATACCATAAAGACTATTTTTATCGGAGGGGGTACACCTTCCCTTCTTCCGCCCCAACACATAGATAAAATTCTTAACGTTGTTTATTCCCATTACAGAGTACTAAAGGGGTGTGAAGGCACCATTGAGTCCAATCCGGGAACTCTTTCGCTTGACAAGCTTAAGACATATGCAAGTTTGGGGATAAACAGGCTCAGTATGGGCTTGCAGGCAAGTCAGGATGAGATTTTAAAAAGACTGGGAAGAATTCATACCTACAAAGATTTTGAGCTTGCCGTAAAGCTTGCCCATGATGCCGGGTTTGTTAATATAAACGCAGATATTATATTCGGCATTCCTGATCAAACTCTGGAAGAATGGGATGAAACCCTTTCCCGTGTACTTTCCTTTGATCTTACGCATATTTCGTGCTACAGTCTGATTATAGAAGAGGGAACTCCCTTTTACCGCATGAGGGAGGAAGGAAGCCTGAAACCTGCCGATGACGACCTGGACCGAATTATGTATAATCATGCTTTAAATCGTTTTGCTGATGCGGGTTTTGTTCAGTATGAAATCTCCAATTTTTCAAAACCTCATTATCAATGCCAGCATAATATGAATTACTGGGAGAGAGGCGAGTATATCGGAGCCGGAGCGGGAGCCCACTCATTCTTCCGAAACAGACGATATGCCAACACCTCCGATGTGTTAAAGTATATGGAAGGAATAAAGAACAAAAGCCCTGTACTGGAAGAAAACTCATATATAGTGGCCGATGAGGCCCTTGCCGAAAGAATGATTCTGGGGCTTCGCCTGAACAAGGGAGTGAATTTAAGGGAAGTATCCAGTCAGTTCGGAATTGATGTGGAAATAAAATACCGGAAAAGCCTGGAAGATCTTCTGAACAAGGAATTGATAGAAATGGAAAATGGTTTTGTTAAGCTTACGAGAAAGGGCATGGATTTGGCCAATATCGTATTTGGTGAATTCATTTGATTGCTCATGGAATGGAGGCGCAAAGGATGGATATAAAAGAAGATAAAGAAATAACAATGACAGGCTCATCCGAATTAAGCAGAAGCTACATTGAGGATTTCCTGGGCGAGATAGTGGAAAACCTTGAGGATATAGAGCTTGAACTGGTAAACCTGGAGATGGATCCGGGGAACCTTGATTGCATAAATTCGATCTATTGCGGCTTCCACACTCTTAAGGGGCTTGCGGAGCTTATAAAAAATGCTCCCGGCGCTAAAATTGCCGCAGCCGCCGAAGAGCTTATGGATGCCGTAAGAAAATACAATCCTATTATGGTGAGCAGCCTTATCAATCTTGTTCTTGATTCCGTCAATTTAATTAAAATAATATTTACCGAACCCACCGGTATACATTATATCCAGTCTTCTACTGAAGTGGAACGCCACCTGGATAGATTAACAAGTGCCAAACAGGATATTTTAAGAAAAGCATCAGCCATGGATGGTGATGCTTTTGACGGCTTAACTACTAATTGCGAAGATATCCCTGCCCCTTCCCGTCTTGAAGAGGCATTGAATAAACAGACCAATATTTATAATAATCTCAAATTCGGGGAAGTGGTATTAAGGGAAAAAAGTGCCGACGCGTCGGATATCATAAAGGCAATACGCATGCAGAAGGTAAGAAGCGGCGGCAGCAATGACCAATATGTGAAAATACCGTTGGATCAGCTTGATCATATAATAGGAATAATAAAGAATGTAGAAAACATATATAATTCTGTCAAGGATGAGGCGGTTATAAGGTTTGGCAGCAATGATGCCCTGGCTATCCAATCTGAGAAGGCTTTTCATTTAATTAATGATGTCAGCAAAATATTAAAAGAGCTTAGAATGGTAACGCTGCAGCATGCATTTCAGAAGCTTACGCGTATAACCTGTTCAATTATCGAGGAGAACCATCTTGAAGTAAAATTCTCCACCATGGGGGAGAATGTAGAGGTGGATAAGGAACTGGCAGACGAAATTGCCCTTCCTTTAGGAGACCTCGTAAGGCTTATTCTTGAGAAGGGACAGTCCAGGGAAAAAGAAAGCTTAAGGATTGGCAATATTCAGGTAGTTGCATATGATGAAAAGAACATTGTACATATAGACATCTCCGGGGATGTACATATTGATGCTGAGGAGCTTAAGCTTTCACCCCTTTACATGGATGCTGTCCATAAGCTTAATTTGTTGAAATGCAGCATTAGCATTGATGATATTGAGAATGAGGGAATAAAAATATCCATAACTGCGCAGAAATAGATGGTGAATTGCATAGCTTAATTAACAAAAAATATCCGTTATCGGATATTTTTTTGTTGCCTTTTAAGTCATGGCGATGGTGCCGTAAGCCTGCTTCAGAATATGTTGGACAATAACCATATACTTGACAAAGAGGGTATACAATGTTATTTTTATTGTGTATTAGCACTCATTGGTAGAGAGTGCTAACAATGAAAACGGGAGGCGAGATTTATGGCTATGGAAAAAGAGCTTAATGACAGAAAAAGAGCTATTTTAAAGTCCATTATAGACGATTATATACAATCTGCCCATCCCGTCGGTTCTAGAACTATTGCCCGGAAACATGAGCTTGGATTAGGTTCGGCTACCATTCGCAATGAAATGGCCGATCTTGAGGAGCTTGGCTATATAACCCAGCCCCACACTTCAGCCGGACGTATCCCTTCAGATAAGGGTTATCGTTTTTATGTAGACCATCTTATGCAGATACATAACCTTGCGCAGGAAGAAATTGCCAGCATACGCAGGGCTATGGATGAACGCATAGAGGAAATAAATCAGCTCATTAAAAAAGTCAGCGTTATCCTTTCGGACATAACCGGTTACACTTCTGTGGTTATGTCGCCCCAATTTACAAGAGCAGTTATTAAATCGGTAAAATTGGTTGCTGTAGATGAAAAAAGATTATTGGTTGTTGTTCTGGCAACCGGGGGCATTGTTAAGGATAAATTAATCAAACTCAACTTCAAGGTAGATGAGGATACTGTAGCCAGATTGAATCAGGCATTCAATAATATCATGGCTAACAGGACCATGGACCAGATATCCAAGACAATCCTTTTTGATGTACAAAAACATATTCAGATTCCTGATCTTGTTGTAATGGCCGTAATGGATGCCATTGAAGATTGCGTGCGAAAAATTGAAACCGCAGATATATATCTTGAGGGAATTACAAATATATTAAACTATCCTGAATTCAGCGACCTTATTAAAGCCAGAGAAATTCTGGATACTCTAAGAGAAGAAGAAGTGCTGATGACCCTTGTGAAAAAGGAGTCAAGCAAACAGTATTTTGAATTCAGGATAGGAAGTGAAAATGAAATTGACGAGATGAAGAATTTGAGCGTAATAACTGCCAGGTACGGAAGTGAAGATAAATCATTGGGTACAATAGGAGTTATTGGCCCTACCAGAATGGCTTACGGAAAAGTAGTTTCATCAATTAAGTATATAAGGGAATTATTGAACAAAGAAATCCTTAAAATTTTAGGAGATGATTCTTAAAAAATAATGGGAAAGGAAGTTATGACATGTACGAGGATAAAAATCCTGAAATGAATGGGACCAATTTTAACGGTGAGGGTAGCGAAACCATAAAGGATGAGGTGGAAGTATCCTCTCAGGAAAACGGCTCAGAGGTTCAGGATGCAGCGGAAGGTAAGGGCGATAACACCGCTGGAGAAGTAAATGAAACTGATTTAAAGGATGTTATTGCAAAAAAAGAGCAGGAAAATAAGGAGCTTCTTGACAGAATACAAAGACTTGCTGCCGAGTTTGACAACTTCAGAAAGAGAACCCAGAAAGAAAAAGAAAGACTTTATGATGAGGCTGTTTGTGATGTAATTGTAAATATTCTGCCTGTGGTGGACAATCTGGAACGAGCTCTTAAAGCGGCTGAATCAGTCGAAAACAGCGGCCTTAAGGAGGGGGTAACCCTTGTTTACAGGCAGATAATTGACATATTTGAAAAATTAAAAATAAAGAGCATTGATGCAGTGGGTAAACCTTTTGATCCCCAGCTTCACAATGCGGTTATGCACGTTGAAGATGAAAATTTAGGCAATAATATTGTTGCAGAAGAATTCCAAAAGGGTTATATTTACAAGGATGAAATTGTTATACGCCACTCGATGGTTAAGGTAGCAAACTAAGGACTTTCTTTGACCTTAAATATATATATTAACAGGAGTGTGTTTTAAATGGGAAAAGTTATTGGCATAGACCTTGGTACAACTAACTCGTGCGTTGCCGTTATGGAAGGCGGCGAGCCCGTTGTAATACCAAATGCGGAAGGTAACAGAACAACCCCGTCCGTAGTTGCTTTTTCAAAGACAGGAGAAAGACTGGTAGGACAGGTTGCTAAACGTCAGGCAATCACCAATCCCGAGAGAACAATTATATCAATAAAGAGGGATATGGGAACCGACAGAAGGGTGAAAATTGACGATAAGAACTACACCCCTCAGGAAATTTCCGCAATGATTCTCCAAAAACTTAAGGCTGATGCAGAAAGCTATCTGGGAGCGCCTGTAACTCAGGCGGTTATTACTGTTCCTGCATACTTCTCTGATTCACAGCGCCAGGCAACAAAGGATGCAGGTAAAATTGCCGGCCTTGAAGTATTGAGAATCATCAACGAGCCCACGGCTGCTGCTCTTGCTTATGGCCTTGATAAAGAGCATGACCAGAAGATTCTGGTATTCGACCTTGGCGGCGGTACCTTTGACGTTTCAATCCTCGAAATAGGTGACGGCGTTTTTGAGGTTTTAGCCACCAACGGTAACAACAGACTGGGTGGCGATGATTTCGATCAGCGTATTATTGACTGGCTTGCAGATAACTTTAAGAGCGAAACCGGAATAGATTTGAGAAATGACAAGATGGCTATGCAGCGTCTTAAGGAAGCTGCTGAGAAAGCTAAAATTGAACTTTCAGGCGTTAGCCAGACAAATATTAACCTGCCATTTATCACCGCTGACGCAACCGGTCCTAAGCATCTTGACATAAACCTCACCCGTGCTAAATTTGATGAGCTTACTGCTGACCTGGTTGAAATGACAATGGGACCCACACGTCAGGCTCTTGCAGATGCAGGCCTTACACCGGACCAGATAGACAAGGTGCTTCTGGTTGGTGGTTCAACACGTATTCCAGCGGTACAGGAAGCTGTTAAAAAGTATCTTGGTAAAGAGCCCTTCAAGGGAATCAACCCTGATGAATGTGTTGCTATAGGCGCAGCAATTCAGGCAGGCGTTCTCTCCGGAGAAGTCAAGGATCTGCTGCTTCTTGACGTTACTCCTCTGTCCCTTGGTATAGAGACTCTTGGCGGCGTATTTACAAAGCTCATTGAAAGGAATACCACTATTCCTACCAAGAAGAGCCAGATATTCTCAACAGCCGCAGACGGTCAGACAAGCGTGGATATTAAGGTATACCAGGGCGAACGCGAAATGGCTGCCGACAACAAGCTCCTTGGCAACTTCCAACTTACCGGCATTCCACCGGCACCACGCGGAGTTCCCCAGATTGAGGTTACCTTCGATATAGACGCTAACGGTATTGTTCATGTTTCAGCTCGTGACCTGGGTACAGGAAACGAGCAGAAGATCACTATTACTGCAAGCACTAACTTAAGTGATGCCGATATTGAAAGAGCGGTTAAAGAAGCCGAGAAATATGCTGCAGAAGACAAAAAGCGCAGAGAGGCTATTGAAGTCCGCAATGAAGCCGACTCAATGGTTTACCAGTCTGAGAAGGCGTTAAAGGAGTTTGGCGATAAGCTAAGTCCCGACGATAAAGCAAAGGTTGAAGCTGAAATAAATAAGGTTAAGGAAGCACTTAAGGGAAACGACATTGAGGCTATCAAGAGCGCTAAAGAGGCTATGACACAGGCCTTTTACAGTGTTTCACAGAAGATGTACCAAAATGCTAATCCTAATGCCGGTGCAGGCTTTAACCCCGGAGCCGGAGCAAATGCCGGCCCTCAGGATAATGTCTACAATGCGGACTATAAAGTTGTAGACGAGGATGATAAAAAATAGGCAGATTTAGTTAAACTATAATCTGCGTGTTCCGAAACGGTATTTGCCAATCATGGCATTTACCGTTTCACGTTTATATCAATAGACCTTACTGGAGGTTTTAGATTTGTCAAAAAGAGATTATTATGAGGTGCTTGGCGTTAGCAGAAACGCCAGTGCCGATGACATAAAAAAAGCGTACCGCAAGCTTGCCAAAAAATACCATCCCGATGTGAATCCCGGTGACAAAGAGGCGGAGGCTAAGTTTAAAGAGGTAAATGAGGCATACAGCGTATTGAGTGATGAGCAAAAACGTGCCAATTACGATCGCTTCGGCCATGCTGCCTTTGATGGTACAGGCGGCGGTTTCAGCGGGTTTGACGGATTTGGATTCGGAGGACTTGACGATATCTTTGAAACCTTCATGGGCGGAGCTTTTGGAGGCTTCGGAAGAAGGTCTTCAAAGCGCACCGGACCTGTACGGGGCAATGATCTTCAGTATGCAATGGAAATCAGTTTTGAGGAAGCCGCTTTCGGGGTTACGAAGGAAATCAATGTATCAAGGCTTCAGAACTGTTCTTCCTGCGGAGGTACCGGAGCAAAGCCGGGAACAAGTGCTGAAACCTGCAAGCACTGTCAGGGAACCGGCCAGATAAGATACGCTCAGGCTACACCCTTTGGTCAGTTTGTCAACGTAAAAACCTGTAATGTATGTAATGGGGAAGGCAAAGTTATCACCCATCCATGTGAAACCTGCCATGGCAAGGGAAGGGTATCCAAAAACTCCAGAATAAGCATCAACATACCTGCAGGAATTAATGAAGGCCAGACCATATCTTTGAGGGGTGAAGGAGAAGCAGGCCTAAGAGGCGGCCCTTCCGGGGATTTATATGTAACAATACATATTAAACCCCATGAGATTTTCAAGAGGGAAGGGTATGACGTGGTCTGCGACATACCGATTTCTTTTGTACAGGCGGCTCTTGGCGCTGAGATAGATGTTCCCACCATAGACGGCATGGTAAAGTATAATATTCCTGAGGGAACCCAGACAGGAACGGTATTTAAGCTTAAAGGAAAGGGAATAAAGCACCTTAAAAGCAGCATTAGGGGAGACCAGTATTTCAGGGTCAAGGTGGAAGTGCCTACGAAGCTTACACCAAAGCAAAAGGAGATTTTGCGCCAGTTTGCCGATGTCTGCGGTGATGAAGGTTTTGAGGAAAAGAAAGGTTTCTTCGAAAAGATGAAAAATATATTTAAAGACCAGCACTGAAAAATGATATACCTTTGAAGAGTAAAGTGAACAGAAAGCAGGTAACTTATGAAATGGATTGAGTTAACCATTAACACCTCCGAAGAGGCATCCGACGCCATATCCGGGCTCCTTCTTGAAAAGGGTGCAAACGGTACTGAAGTGGTGGACCCCTACGCCTTCCGCCAGGTTCTTGAAAGCAACAAATATCTGGATTATGCCGATAACGGGCTTATTGAGAGCTATGGCACCGATGTTGCCGTAAAAGCATGGTTTTCCGATGATGTGGATATAGAGACTCTTATAAATGATATACAAGCCTCTTTGCAAAATCTTGCCCAATACATGGACATCGGAACAGGTGAAATTAAAACGGTTTTAAGGGACGACCAGGAATGGAAGGATACCTGGAAGCAGTATTTTAAGCCCTTCAACTTTACTGAAAAAATCGTTGTTAAGCCAAGCTGGGAAGAGTATAGGCCAAAGGGTGACGAAATAGTAATTGAGCTGGATCCGGGCACGGCCTTCGGCACCGGTACCCATGAAACCACAAGAATGTGCGCCCTGCTTGGTGAAAAGCACTTGAAGAAAGGCGACAAAGTTCTTGACCTGGGCTGTGGTACAGCTATTCTTGCGCTGTCCGCTGTAAAGCTTGGAGCGTCAAAAGCATTGGCTGTGGACATAGATGATGCGGCATGCAAGGCGGCACGCTTAAATGTTGAAATGAACGGTGAAAGCTCAAGGATAGAGGTCAGAAAGGGAGAACTTAAAAGTATTTCCGGGGAAACTTTCGATCTTATCTTTGTCAACATAATTGCTGACATTATCCTTGAGGTTTCAGCCGATATAAAATACTATACCAAAAATAATACCCGGGTGATTTTGTCAGGTATAATAAAAAGCCGCCGGGATGAAGTAATTGAAGCCTATAAAGCCCAGGGCTTCACCCTGGTTGAGGAAATGACCCAGGGTGAATGGGTGGCGGTGGTTTTTAGTGCATAGGTTTATTGTCAAGCCGGGGAATGTCAATAATGGATATGTAACTCTTGAAGATGAAGACCTGAAGCATTTAAGGCAGGTTTTGCGCCTTGGTGCGGGGGACATAATCCGAGTGTTTGACGGAAACGGACTGGAATATGAGGCAGAGCTTATTGACGTTGATAAAAATAAAGCCCTTGCAAAAATTATTTCCTCCTTTTCACCCGAAACAGAACCCAATACAAAGGTCACTTTATTTCAGGGGCTGCCCAAGGGTGAAAAAATGGAGCTAATTATCCAGAAAGCCGTTGAATTGGGAATCTTCAGGATTGTTCCTGTCATTACCGAAAGAACCGTGGTAAAGCTGGACGAAAAGGCCAGAGAAAAGAAGGCCGAACGCTGGTCCAGAATAGCTGCGGAAGCAGCCAAGCAATGCAAAAGAGCTTATATACCCGAGGTAATGAAACCTGTCAGCTTTTCTGAGGCAGTAAATCTTGCTGAAAGTTGCGGTGCGACAGTTGTTCTGTATGAGAACGAGGAAAAAAAATGTTTGAAAGAATTATTGAAATGTTATACTATTAATAAGATCAGAGACATTGCGCTGTTTGTGGGTGCAGAAGGGGGATTTTCTGCCGCAGAGGTTGGAAAATGTCAACAAAAAGGTTTTGATATAGCCGGACTTGGCAAAAGGATCTTGCGTACGGAAACAGCTGCGATTTCTGTAGTTTCAATAATCATGTATGAGATGGGTGAACTCCAGTAATGAATAAAACAACCTTTGTTATCACCGATGATGCAGCTTTTATGCGCACACTGCTTAGAAAAGTTATAGAACAGTCAGATGACTATGAGGTTGTTGGTGAAGCCTCCAACGGCTTGGAAGCCATTAAACTTGCACAGGAATTACAGCCTGATATTATGACTCTGGACATTACCATGCCTGAAATGGATGGAATAAGGGCAGTTCCTGAAATTCTCAAAGTTAGTCCCAATACAAAGATCATAATGGTTTCGGCCATGGGGCAGAAATCAATGGTTATTGAGGCTTTGAGGCAGGGGGCCAGGGATTTTATATTAAAGCCTTTTGACAAATCAAGGGTCTATGAAGCCATAGATAATGTGCTTGGTAAATACAAAGACCATCAATATTGATACGTAAGGAGTACAAGTTAATATAATGCTTAGAAGTATGACTGGCTTCGGCCATTGCGAATATACAGAAAACGATATTACTTTTACCGTAGAAATAAAAACAGTAAATCACAGATATACCGATATATTTTTAAGAATTCCAAAGCAAATTTCCTCTTTTGAGGATCGCGTGCGTTCCATCATAACCAGCAGAATTCAGAGAGGCAAGATTGATGTATACATAAATTACGACAACAAATCTTCCCAATCACTTCAGGTTTTGCTGGATGAAAAACTGGCCAAGGCATATTGCGATGCGCTTAAAAGAATTGCGGACAGCCTTGGATTGAGGGATGATATATCCGTATCTTCCCTTGTGCGTTTTCCTGATATACTTAAGGTTGAAAAACAGGATAACGATGAGTATATCGGGCAGGTACTTGATAAAGCAATTAATCAGGCAATAGATGTTTTGCTGGAGATGAGAGCCAAGGAGGGCGAAAAGCTTAAGGACAGCCTTTTGGCAAATCTATCCGTAATTGAAGAGTTTACTGAGAAAATCCGGCAAAAGGCCCCTCTGGTTGTAAAAGAATATAAAGAAAAGCTTGAGAGCAGGCTCTCTGAGCTTATTGACATTCAGAGAGTGGATCCTGCGCGGATTGCTGCCGAGGTTGCTCTTTTTGCCGACAAATGCAACATTGACGAGGAACTGGTAAGACTCAGCAGCCATATTGCCCAGATGAGGGATATGCTGAACCAGGGAAGCCCTGTAGGAAAGAAAGCCGACTTTTTAATCCAGGAGATGAACCGTGAGGTTAACACTATAGGGTCAAAGGCCGGTGATCTTGAAATAACCAAAAATGTTGTTGAACTTAAGAGTGAAATTGAAAAACTGCGTGAACAAATTCAGAATATCGAGTAATAGCCTTACGGAGGGCAATTTATGAAGCTAATCAATGTCGGTTTTGGGAATATGGTATCAGCCCAGAAAATAGTGGCCATTGTCAGTCCTGAATCGGCGCCTATAAAGCGCATAATTCAGGAAGGACGCGAGAGGGGAGTATTGATAGATGCAACTTACGGAAGGCGTACCCGTGCCGTTATTATAACGGACAGCTATCATGTGGTGCTGTCGGCCCTCCAGCCTGAAACGCTGGCTCACAGAATAGATGATCAGGACAGCAGCAATGCTGACATTATTAGCGATCTGGAAGTGGAACAAGAACAGGAACAGGAGGAAATTGTATGAAGCCGGGCCTTCTGGTAGTTGTTTCGGGCCCTGCCGGTGTAGGTAAAGGCTGCATTGTCAGAAAGGCTATGGAAACAATGAACTGCATCGTGTTATCTATTTCGGCTACTTCAAGGCCGCCAAGGCCCAATGAAATTGAAGGCGTAAATTATTTCTTCAAAACCAGGGAACAGTTTGAAGAAATGATAAATAATAATAAACTTATAGAATGGGTTGAGTATTGCGGAAATTATTACGGCACACCCAAGGATTTTGTATTAAGCGAGATTGAAAAAGGGAACGTTGTAATCCTTGAAATAGAGGTTGAAGGTGCGCTCAATGTAAGAAAAATGTTCCCGGATTGTGTTCTTTGCTTTATTATACCTCCTGATTTTCAGGAGCTTGAAAATCGGCTGAGGGGAAGAGCCACTGAAAATGAGGAGGCTATACAAAGAAGGCTTAAAAGAGCAAAGGAAGAATTCAGTCTCATTGAAAAGTATGATTACGTAATACTTAATGATACGCTGGAGAAGGCAGTAAGCCGCTTTACCTCAATTGTAGAGGCCGAGCGGATGAAAACCAGAAGAAACAATGAGATTATAGAAAAGTTTAAGAACATTTAAGGAGTGAAGCTTAGGTATGATTTATCCCCCAATATCTTCAATGCTGAAAAAGGTTGACAGCCGTTATACCCTTGTTATACTGGCGGCTAAGCGTGCACGTGCCCTTACAAACGGAGAGCCCCAGCTTATTAATATCGACTCAACCAAGGATGTAACTATTGCAATGCATGAGATTAATGAGGGAAAGGTAACTTACCACAGGATACAAAAACAGGCGCCTACCAAAGAAAACCTGGTGGAAACCTCATTGAACACCAATGAAGAATAGGTAAGGCAAGAGGAGGAGCATCAATGCAGTTTGAAAAGACAATGGAAAAAATAGTGGCTCTGTGCAAGAACCGGGGATTCATTTTTCAGGGCTCAGAAATTTATGACGGACTTGCAAACACCTGGGATTATGGTCCTTTGGGCGTAGAATTCAAGAATAATGTTAAAAGAGCCTGGTGGAAAAAGTTCATACAGGAAAGCCCATATAATGTAGGCGTGGACTGTGCCATTCTTATGAATCCCCAGGTATGGGTTGCTTCAGGCCATGTGGGCGGATTCTCCGATCCCCTGATTGACTGCAGGATTTGCAAAACCAGACACAGGGCGGATAAAATCATAGAAGAGTATAACGCTTCAGCCGGAATAGATATGAAAGTGGACGGAATGTCCAATGAGGAAATGACTGCTTATATCAAGGAAAAGAAGATTCCATGCCCCGATTGCGGCGGTCATGATTTTACTGATATCAGAAAATTCAATCTTATGTTTAAGACATTCCAGGGAGTCACCGAGGATTCCAAAAATGAAATATACTTGCGCCCCGAGACTGCCCAGGGAATATTCGTAAACTTCAAAAATGTTCAAAGAACAACTCGCAAGAAGATCCCATTCGGTATCGGACAGATAGGTAAATCCTTCAGAAATGAGATAACACCCGGTAATTTCACATTCAGAACCAGAGAATTTGAGCAGATGGAGCTTGAATTTTTCTGTGAACCGGGAACTGACCTTGAATGGTTTGAATACTGGAAGAATTTCTGCAAAAACTGGCTTCTGGAGCTTGGCATGAAGGAAGAAAACATGAGGCTTCGTGACCATTCCAAGGAAGAGTTGTCCCATTACAGCAATGCCACCACAGACATTGAGTACAAATTCCCCTTTGGCTGGGGTGAATTATGGGGCATTGCCGATCGTACAGACTTTGACTTAAGGCAGCATATGGAGCATGCCAAAGAAGACCTTTCCTATTTTGACCCAATCAAGAATGAAAAATACATCCCATATTGTATTGAACCTTCATTGGGAGCTGACCGTGTGGCTCTGGCCTTCCTCTGCGATGCTTATGATGAGGAAGAGGTTGGTGAGAACGACATAAGAGTGGTATTAAGACTTCATCCTGCCCTTGCTCCTGTTAAGGCTGCTGTTCTCCCGCTCTCCAAGAAGCTTTCCGATGAGGCGTACAAGATATATGAAGATTTGTGCCGTGAATTTGTATGCGAGTTTGACGAGACAGGTTCCATAGGCAAACGCTACAGAAGACAGGATGAAATTGGAACACCATTCTGCATAACATTCGACTTTGACTCCATGGAAGACAAATGCGTAACAGTGCGTGAACGCGATTCAATGCAGCAGGTCAGAATTCCTATTGCTGATCTGAAAGAGTACTTAAAAGAAAGAATTGCATTTTAAATTTTTTGCTAATAGTTGCTTGTATTTTTGATTTGATTTTTGGTAAGTCCATGAACACTAAACCTTCTGACAGTTAGATTTGTTAAGCTGAAATTGATAAATTATTTAAGAAGTGTTCAGCTTCTTAATTATTTTATATTTACTTAGGAGGTAGGAATCTAATGGCAAAATACGTTTATCTCTTTAGTGAAGGAAATGCTTCCATGAGAGAGCTTTTGGGGGGAAAGGGTGCCAATCTTGCGGAAATGACCGGGCTTGGACTGCCTGTTCCAAGAGGCTTTACCGTAACTACAGACGCTTGTACCCGCTATTATGCCGATGGCAAGAAAATTGCAAAAGATATTGAAGATCAGATTTATGAATATCTCTCCAAGCTGGAAAAGATAGTAGAAAAACAGTTTGGAAATCCTGAAAATCCATTGCTTGTTTCTGTTCGTTCAGGAGCCAGAGCTTCAATGCCCGGCATGATGGACACTATTTTGAATTTGGGACTTAATAATGAGGTTGTCGAGGGTCTTGCGAAATTAACAAATAACAGGCGCTTTGCATACGACAGCTACAGAAGATTCATCCAGATGTTCAGCGATGTTGTTATGGGCATCGAAAAGAACAAGTTTGAGCACCTTCTTGAGAAAATGAAAGAAGAGAAGGGCGTCAAGCTTGATACTGAACTTGATGCGAACGACCTTGAAAAACTTGTTGGTCAATTCCTTGAACTGTATAAGAAGGAAAAGGGCGAAGAATTCCCGCAGGATCCCAAAGTTCAGCTTCTGGAAGCTGTTAAGGCTGTTTTCCGTTCCTGGGACAACCCCAGAGCAATTTACTATCGCCGCATGAACGATATTCCCAGTGACTGGGGTACCGCTGTAAACGTTCAGGAAATGGTTTACGGAAATATGGGCGACGATTCCGGTACAGGTGTTGCCTTTACCCGCAATCCTTCAACTGGTGAGAAGAAGCTCTACGGTGAGTTCCTTATGAATGCTCAGGGTGAGGACGTTGTTGCAGGTATACGTACTCCCCAGTCCATAGACATGCTTAAGGAAACCAATCCACAGGCATATGAGCAGTTTGTTAAGATAGCTGAAATACTTGAAAAGCATTATCGTGACATGCAGGACATGGAATTTACCATTGAACGCGGTAAACTTTTCATGCTCCAGACCAGAAACGGAAAGCGTACCGCTCAGGCTGCCCTTAAGATTGCCGTTGATCTTGTAAACGAAGGCCTGATTACCAAGGAAGAGGCAATTTTAAAGGTTGAGCCCAAGCAGCTTGATTCACTTCTCCATCCCAATTTTGAAACTAAGGCCTTAAAAGAAGCAAAACCCATTGCAAAAGGACTTCCTGCTTCTCCAGGAGCTGCAACCGGTAAGATATACTTTACTGCTGATGAAGCTGCTGCCGCTTATGAAAAGGGTGAAAAACAGGTTATCCTTGTTCGTGTTGAAACATCTCCCGAAGATATTGAAGGTATGCATGTATCCCAGGGTATACTCACATCCCGCGGAGGTATGACATCCCACGCAGCAGTTGTTGCCCGCGGTATGGGAAGGTGCTGTGTTGCAGGATGCGGCGAAATTAAGATTGATGAAGAGAAAAAGATCTTCACAGATAAAGAAGGCAATGTATACAAGGAAGGCGACTGGATCTCCCTTGATGGATCAACAGGTAATGTTTATGCCGGAAAGCTTCCCACTGTTGAACCTGAATTGACAGGTTATTTTGGAACATTAATGCAGTGGGCTGATGAGATCCGTACCCTTAAGGTTAGAGCCAATGCGGATACTCCCGCAGATGCTGCCCAGGCCTTTAAGTTTGGCGCAGAAGGTATAGGACTCTGCCGTACAGAGCATATGTTCTTCGAAGCTGACAGAATCAAGGCTATGCGTGAGATGATAGTATCCCGCACCGAAGAACAGAGAAGAAAAGCTCTGGATAAGCTTCTTCCCATGCAGAGAGCTGACTTTGAGGGCCTGTTCCGTGAAATGAAGGGTCATCCGGTTACTATCCGCTACCTGGATCCACCGCTTCATGAATTCCTGCCTCAGGAAGACGAGGATATAAGAGCTCTGGCACAGGAAATGGGCATGAGCTTTGAAGACCTTAAAGCTGTTGTTGACAGCCTCCATGAGTTTAACCCCATGATGGGGCACCGCGGATGCCGTCTTGCAGTTTCTTATCCTGAAATAGCAGAAATGCAGACCAGAGCCGTTATTGAGGCTGCCATCAATGTAAATAAAGAAGGAATGAACGTAGTTCCTGAAATCATGATTCCTCTTGTAGGCGACGTAAAAGAGCTCAAGTTTGTTAAGGAAGTTGTTGTAAAGACAGCTGATGAAATCATAGCTAAATCAGGCGTCAAGCTTGAATATAAAGTAGGAACCATGATTGAAATCCCAAGGGCTGCACTTACAGCAGACGAGATTGCCAAGGAAGCAGAGTTCTTCTCATTCGGAACCAATGACCTTACCCAGATGACATTTGGCTTCTCCCGCGATGACGCAGGCAAGTTCCTTGAGGACTACTACGCCAAGAAGATTTATGAATCAGATCCTTTTGCAAAACTTGATCAGACTGGCGTAGGAAAGCTTGTTGAAATGGCTGCTACTCTTGGACGAAAGACACGTCCTGATATCAAGCTCGGAATCTGCGGCGAGCACGGCGGAGATCCTTCATCTGTTGAGTTCTGCCACAGAGTTGGATTAAACTACGTATCATGCTCACCCTTCAGAGTTCCTATTGCAAGGCTTGCAGCCGCTCAGGCAGCAATAAAGAACAAGAAATAATGGGAAAATCCTTATAAATCAATGGTTTGGTAGGATTTAATCAGAATAACTAAGGTGTTATTTCTAAATATAAGAAATAACACCTTAGTTTATTGGCTACTTTGCAATTTATATTTTCTATTGACTTTACTAATTATTTAATGCTTCTATAAACTTATTGATTTGCTCGTCAAATAATTTTTTATGCTCATCCGACAATATCAGTTTTCCGGTTTCATAAGCTTCCATTGGAAGCGAAATACCAGCCGTATGCTCCAATGGCTTCATTGCCATACGCTGTAGTAAGCCCTTTAATTCTGCCAGTACCAGTGATGCTCCTGAGCGGCCTGCCGCTCCGCTTATTGCAACCAGTTTTCCGTTTACAAAGTCAGGAGCGCCGGGTACATCAGGATCTACGGGGCGGGAAATCCAGTCCAGCACATTCTTAAGAGGAGCAGGAACACTCCCATTATATTCAGGTGTTACAATCCAAAGGGCAACTGATTTTTTTACTTCTTCACGAATAGCTGAAACAGATTCCGGGGCAGGGAATTCAATATCCTGATTCATTAATGGCAATTTAGATATATCAAGCTGTGTAACTTCATAGCCTTTTGCTTCAAGCCCTGATTTTATATACTCCAAAATTGTCTGATTAAATGAACCTTTTCTAAGGGAGCCGTTAATCATAGCTATTTTTTTATTCATATCTTTCTTTCTCCTTTCTTTTAACCTTTTATGGAAAGCTTATTTAGTTTATTTAAGACATTTGTTTAATCCTATACAAGGCTTAACCAATATATTTTATTATCTTCACATTATGTTTAATCTGTTTTCTAATAATAACTTACCCTTGTTTTTATATGGATTAAGTCTATATAATGGTGTAAAAAGAAGTTGAGCCAAAGCTCACACCTCGGTTAAAATATAAGTTGCCCAACAAATACCAAACCGAGGAGGATGAACCATGGCTCAGTTTAATATTACAATAACCGAGGAACTTTT
>JAAYAD010000091.1 GCA_012719545.1 Clostridiaceae bacterium | reverse complement strand
AGACTGTAAGCTGGTCTGACACGCACACAACACCAATCCAGCCGGGCGAATCTGTAACTCTTACTGCCAACTGGGGACCTAACAATAAGGCAACATGGACAGCAGTACAAGGTACACATACGGTAACTGCATGGGTTGATGACGTAAACAGGATAGCTGAATCAAATGAAAACAACAACATGTTCAGTAAATCCATTACTATAGGTTCTGTACCGACACCAACACCGACTACTACACCAACACAGACACCAACTCCCACACCGCCGCCTCAGACTCCTCCGGTTCCCGATGGAAGAGGTGCAACAATGCCATACACCAGATATGAGTCTGAAGACGGTAGCTGGGGTGGAGGCGCAATATTAAGGCAGTCCCTCGACTTTAATGTGCTTAATACTGCATCCGAAGCATCCAATCAAAAATATGTGGCTCTTCCCACAAACGGCTCTTATGTTGAATGGACTGTTAAAGAGAGTGCAAAGGGAGTAACCATGAGATTTACAATGCCCGACTCCAGCGACGGAATGGGTCTTAACGGCTCCCTGGACTTCTTTGTAAACGGTCAGAAGGTTAAGACCATCCAGTTGTCGTCATACTGGTCATGGCAGTATTTCAACGGCGACTGGCCGATGGATACTCCCGGAGGCGAACCCAGATTCCGCTTTGACGAGGTTCATTTCCTCCTTAATAACGAGCTTAAGTCAGGGGATAAGGTAAGAATCCAGAAAACAAACGGGGACAGTATTGAATATGGTGTTGACTTTATTGAAATTGAACCTGTTCCGGCTCCCATTCCGAAGCCTTCCAACGCATATTCCGTCACTGAATTCGGTGCAACTCCCAATGACAGCACCGACGACCTTGATGCTTTCGTGGCTTGCGTAAATGCAGCCGACAGAGACGGAAAAGACGTATATATTCCTGAAGGAAGATTCAACTTGGGCGGTATATGGAGAATCGGCGCTTCCAATATTAAGATTATGGGTGCAGGTATCTGGTATACTGAATTGCATTTTACGTCTTCACAGCCGGGAGGCGGCGGAATATCAGGCGATGACTCCTGCTCAGGCCTTGAATTCTGCCATGTTTACATGAGTTCAATGTTAAGGTCCCGCTATAATCAGCAGGCTGTTTACAAGGCATTTATGGATACCTTCGGCACAAATTCCTATATCCATGACATCTGGGAAGAACACTTTGAGTGCGGTTTCTGGATAGGCGACTATGACAGTCCCGTAGTTGTAACCGACGGCCTTGTCATTGCCAACAGCCGTATCAGAAACAATCTGGCAGATGGCGTAAACTTCTGTCAGGGTACAAAGAACTCAACAGTAATTAACTGCAGCGTAAGAAACAACGGAGACGACGGCCTTGCCATATGGCCAGACAGTACCCTGGGCGCACCCATGGGCGTAAACAATGTATTCCAGTACAACACCATTGAAAACAACTGGCGCGCAGGAGGCATAGCTATATTTGGAGGAAGCGGTCACAGAGTACATCACAATTACATCAAAGACGGCTTCAGGGGTTCTGCAATTCGCTTAAATACCGTATTCCCCGGATACCACTTTGAAAACAACACAGGAATATACATCTACGATAACACAATAGTAAACTGCGGAACCAGCAAGGACGACTACGGCGGAGAAAGGGGAGCTATTGACCTTGAAGCCTCAACCGTTGGCATAAAGAATGTCTTCTTTGAGAATATTGATATCTACAATACTCAGAGAGACGGTGTTCAAATTGGATATGGAGGAGGATTCAGCAACATAGTATTTACCAACATACTCATTGACGGAACAGGCCTTGATGCCATCACAACATCAAGATTTACAATACCTCATGAAGGAAAGGCTATTATGGTATATACCAACAACGGCACAGTAGTCTTCAATAACCTTACCATAAGGAATATCGAAGCCCAGGATCCCTTCCTTGTACCGTCAGGATTCCAGTTAATTATTAACTGAACAGAAATAAGGCTCTATAACTTACTCCCATTTAATAAGCTGCTGCCTGTTTTGGCAGCAGCAGCTTTTCTTATGCTTTACGTCCAAAGATACTGGATCGCACTTTTTAGTGAATTCCAACCCGAAAATCACCAAGGAATAGGACAGCTAATTGATCATCTTAAATGTCGCATCATTTTTGTCCAAATCGGTGGTTATGGTTGTCCTGTACAGGAGCCAGTTATAGTGCCTTATATATTCTCCCGGATAGTTGTATGATTCAAAGGAGAACATATTGGGATCCGCAAGACCGGGCCTTATTCTCCAGGTGGCGTCTGCTTTAAACAGAGCGGATCCGTCATTGGCATCCATCCATAACTCTCCGTCTCTGTGCCTTAAGTACCTTCCGGGGAAGTTCACAGACTCAAAGGATACGCAACTGGGGTCGGCAAGGCCGGGCACCACTTTCCACAAACAATCTTCATATGGAGTTATGACACTGTCTATCCTTCCTCTTGAATTCATGTGGCGTATGTAATAGCCAGGCTTGTTTTTGGATTCAAAACGGCCCTGTGATAGTGTTACAAGAATGTTATCAAACTTGGCGTTTGAGTTGAAAGTTCTGACACCAATTGCTCCTGCGGCAAATGTGGTATCGTTAACGTTAATCTTGGGGGTAACCATGTCATTAACGTAGACTTTGATATTGGAACCGCTTGCTACCACTCTTAAATGGTACATGGTGTTGGGGTTAATAGTCATTGAAGATGATGCTATTTGAGTCCAGTTGTAGCTTGCTTTGCCCAAAATGACCCCTGTACTCTTAAGACCGGCATAGTATCCATTGTATGCATCTGTTCCGATACCGGGATTTGTTACCCTGAATACGATGCCCGCATCTCCTCCGTTTATGGAAACATCGGCATCAAAAGTGAAGTCGTAGAAGTATGTTCCGTTTGCAAGGGCTTTTGCTCCGGAACTTGCCCCTACAGTATATTGTCCGCCTGAAACAGACCAGTTTCCGCCGTATGTGGTCCAGCCATTGGCGTTTCCGTCATTGAAATCGTCAATGAAACCTCCACTTGACGTAACAGGTGGTTGTACATCCGAGTAAACCACTTTTGCTATACCTACGTCGATGTATTGTCCGCCGGTTGACTGATGGCAGTGTACGGCAATTACATTGTTGGCGTTTGGAACGATGGCATTCTTAGCAGCCTGACTTATAGGAACAAAACCGTAGCTTGTTCTGTAGCCCGTCTTGCTGGCGGCCAGTACACCGTTTATATAGATCTCTACATCCTCATCATGGTGGACAATAAATGCCAGATTATTGATATCATCGGCAGTCAGGTTTCCCGGATTGAATGTCTGGCGCAGCCAGATATCCGATGTGTTCCATGTGGTTCTGACGATAGCACCCGGAGTACCGGCAGTACCAAAACCTCCTTGTCCTGATGCCCAGCCAGAGTCATTGAACCCGGTTGTATACCAGTTGGAGGCCGGTGTGCTGGTAGTATACTTCCATGTGCGTTGGGAGTTTTGAGAAGTAGGTAATATCTCTGTTACAGATAAATATTTGTTGATGACCTTCTGATTTGATGACCGTATTTTGTTGATATCAGCTTTTATAACTTTTCGGTCATAGGTCAGAAGACCATTTATCTCACCTTCAACGTCGGTGATCTGGGTATAAACTGCGGCACTCATACCGTTATTGGTTTTAAAGAGTGCAAGGGATGTCGCATATTCATCATATAATTCAGCCAGTTCATTGCCGTTATTAACCATGGTATAACCCCAGGAATCGGGTTTCCACATATGCCCTGAAACTCTTAAACCAATACCTCCGTACTCACCGCAAGCCAGAGCTTTAGTGGAGCTTGCAGGACATGACGGTGACGGATAGCTGTGGTAGTCGCGGACATCTCCAACATCAAACAGTTCCCAGCCACTGGCAGGATTCACAAGACGTGAAGGATCTTTGGTTTTTATCATATCTGTGAGCCTTGCGGTATCGTATTGTCCCTGACCCTCGTTAAAGAGAACCCACATGACTATGGAAGGATGATTATGCAGGTTATCCATCATTCTGTTAAGTTCAAGCTCAAACTGCGTCCTGTCTACCGGTGGGGGCGTGAATCCTCCATGAGGATATGAGTTTGCCGAAGGCATATCCTGCCATACCAGTATTCCAAGCTTGTCTGCCCAGTAATACCATCTGGCCGGCTCAACTTTGATATGCTTTCGTATCATATTGAAGCCCATCGCTTTTGTTATTTCGATGTCGTATCTTAAAGCGGAATCGGTAGGAGCGGTGTAGATGCCATCAGGCCAGAAGCCCTGATCGAGAGTACCCATCTGGAACAGGAACTGGTTGTTCAGCATGAGTTTCTGATATCCGCCTACGTTGGAAACAGAGATTTTCCTCATTCCAAAATAACTTTGAACCGAATCGATGATTGTTGATCCGCTTTTCAAATCAACAATCAAGTCGTAAAGGAAAGGATTGTCGGGGGACCACAGTTTGGGATTCGGGATATTTAAATACAATTCGGTATTGGGATTTCCGCTTACCGTTCCGACAGTTGTGCCTCCGTCTTTTGCAGTGGCTGTAACTGTAATGCCGGAAGTTGATCCTTTGGTATTTACAGTAATCTTAAGCCTGTTATTGTCTATGTCGGGAGTGATTTTCAGACTACTGATACTTGTTTCCGGCACAGGCTCAAGCCAGACTGTCTGCCATATTCCTGTTGTTGGAGTATACATGATTCCTTCGGGATGGGTTGTCTGTTTCCCTCGTGGCTGCCCATAGTTTATGGTGGGGTCATAAACACGGACAATTAATTCCTGAGGCCCAGTGGGGTTAAGATATGGAGTAATATCGTAGCTGAAGGGGTCATAACCGCCCTTATGTATTCCAAGGCTGTGGCCATTTATGTATACTTCAGACTCCCAGTCAACGGCTCCAAAGTGAATCAGGATTCTTTTGCCGTTCCAACCTGACGGTACGGTAAATGTACGTCTGTACCAGAGTCGCTCATGATGCTCCATTATGCCTGAGAGAGCGGATTCTACAGGAAATGGCACCAGTATTTCACGTGACAGATTTTGTCCGACAGGTACGGCATCTTGAGCCGAACCCGGCTGGAACTGCCAGATACCATTTAAGTTTAACCAGTCTGACCTTACCATTTGTGGCCTTGGATATTCGGGAAGTGGGTTGTTAGGGTTTACCTGGGCCGCCCAATCCGTCATCAAAGGAGCCTGCTTCAGTTGCCAGGCAAATGTGTTTGGGGTAAGCATCATACTTAGCATCGTGATTGTCAGCAATATTGCCGCAAGCTTTAGCATCCTGGTTGCCTTTTTGGGTTTCTTGGCCATTGTTTCAACCTCCTTTTATATGATTATTCAGCCGTGTCAAACGGCATAAAATACTGAATTAATGAGTATTACATTAAGGAGATTAGCTAATGAGAAGCATTTAAGCCCATAATGAAATGCTGAATTTAAGGTCAGATGTTTATTAAATAAAAAGAAGAAAAGAAACAAGAAAAAAGTTACATTTTAATTTAAAACTATTACCTGTAGTCTGTAAAGATGGAAAATTTTATCGTATAAATTTGTAATATTATTCGGAACTATGTAAGCTTCCATGAAATATTAATTTTCTACAATAAATTGTCTTACCATTTTATGAATACATAGCAGAAATACCGGGTTATCTCGCCTTCCAGTGTGGAAAGAAGCAATGGACAGTGATATAATTACATATTAAAGACTAAATTAGTATTTTTGCTGGCTTTGCAGTGTGAACTTTTGGTGCGAAGCATTATGCACAGTGAATTGTCCTTTACTTTTAAATTGAGGATGGAATGCAATATGGTAAAGGGGTCAAAATATAAACTTCTTGTTTTTGTTGTAATTATAGGTCTGTTATTTGCCTTTGCAGCTCCCAATATGGTTTTAGGCCAGGTTGAGTCTGTTTCAAAAGTCAATGAAGCCCTGGATCAAATATCGGACAGTGAGAAAGCCATACTGGAGGAGCTTTTTTTTCTGACCCAGGAAATTGAAAAAATGGCCAGGGAAGAGGCTAAAATTGGCGAAGACATTGAAGTAATCAAAAATCAGATCAAAGATCTTGAATTATCCATTGCAATACGTCAGAAAAACTATGATGAACAGCTTAAGGCATTGGAAAAGGTGTTGGTTTCATACCAGAGAATGGGGCCTTTGTCCTTTCTGGAAACTATTTTAAGTTCTGAGAACATGGCAGAATTTTTAAGAAGCATTAATACAATCAGGGAACTTACCCATAATACAGGCAAGCTTCTTGCATCCATTGAGGATGAAAAAAACAAGCTGAACCAGGAAAAAGAAGCTCTGAATGAAAAAGTATCAGACCTCGAAAAGAAAAGAGCAGAGCTAAATGAGGCCCTTAATATGAAGCTGCAATTAAAAGCCCAGCAGGAAGCTTATCTTGATTCCCTCAATGAAGAAAAAGAATATTATGAAAAACAGCTAAGACTGCTTGAAAAACAGTGGGGAGATTTAAAGAGCCTTTTTTCCAAGATTGTTGAAGAATTTGCAAATATGATGAGGGAGGGCTATCTTACAGAACGCGACTTTGATATTACTTTCTCCCTTACATCCATCAAAGGTTCAATAACGGATTACAGGTTAAATGACGTTATTGCATCCTATAAACGGCTTCCCAAGATGCTTTTTAAGTTTACCAAAGGTAAAGTTGAACTTGATATTCCCGAAAGCCACCTGAAGCTGTCTGGAACCTTTTCGCTTATTAACGGCAGCACCATGAAATTTGAGGTGGATGAAGGATATTTCTATGATATGCCGCTTGAAGCTGCATCAATTGATGAATTGTTCAGAAATGGCTATCTGTTGATTGAACTTGCCGATATTACCGGAGGTATTTCCATACAATCCGTTAATATCTATGACGGCTTTATTGAATTTAAGGTTTCACCGTTTTTCTGACATTGAAATTCAGGAGGGTCAGGATGATTGAGGCAAAAGATGTTTCATTAAAATATCCCGATGGCACATTGGCATTAAATAATGTCAATATCAGCATAAATAAAGGGGAACTGGTCTATATAACCGGACCCAGCGGCTCAGGAAAGACAAGCTTTTTAAAGCTTATCATGGGCATAGAATATCCTACGTCTGGCTCATTAAGGGTTCTTGGCCAGAATATAGAACAGAAAGAGGAAAGCCAAATAAGGAAGATGAGAAGGTCAATTGGCCCTGTTTTCCAGGAGTTCAGGCTTATTAAGGGAAGAACGGCTCTGGAAAATGTAATTGACGGACTTAGAATTATTGGATTTTCTCCCCGCCGCCTGAAGGAAGAGGCAGAGTTGGCTTTGGATAAAGTGGGGCTTAAGCATAAAGCCAAATCGTTGGTTGAAAACCTGTCCTGGGGAGAGGCTCAGAGAGTTTCCATTGCCAGGGCTGTTGCAAGAAAGCCGTCTTTGATACTTGCCGATGAGCCTACAGGAAATCTGGATTATGAAAATGCTGTCAAAATCCTGAATTTATTAGCCTCCTTCAGAAATGAAAACACAGCGGTTGTCATTACGACCCATGCAACCCATCTTATAGAGGGATTTAAGGATGCTACATTTTTAAGAGTGGCTTCCGGAATCATTACAAAAGATGGGGGTGAAAGGCTGTGAAAAATATAATTTTCAACCTTGGATATTTTATAAGGGAAGCAAGGAGAAACATCAGGCTTAATTTGGTTTCCAACATTTTTTCCTTTATTGGAACAGTCCTTATTTTATTTATACTGGCATTGGTCATATCCGGATGGAGCATAAGCGAAAGGTTTATCCAAATGCTTAAGGAGGAAGCTGAAATAAGCGCATATTATAACGAGAACCTTGATACTTTTGATGCTCTTTCCATGATTGAGTACATAAATACCATTGACGGTGTTACTGATGCCAGGCTTGTTGGCGAAGAAGAGGCATATGCCAGAATGGAAAGCATTCTGGGAGAAGAGGCCAAAATCCTTGAGCTTTATGAGGAAAACCCCTTTAAGGCATATATCGAAATCGGAATTGAACTTGAAAAAAGAGATGCCGTTCTGGAAAAGGTTTCAGCAATTGATGGAATTGAGTATGTCAGGGACAACAGGGAAGTTCTTGAGCGTGTGGAAGGTATAATACGGGGGCTTAAGACCCTGGGTGTCCTGGTTATGGCTGCCGTTGGAATAGCATCATTGGTCATTATTTCTCATATGATAAGGCAAGGAATATACAACAACAGGGAGCAAATCAACACCTTGCGCTTTTTGGGTGCTTCGGACCCATTCATAGGCTTTCCATACCTTATTACAGGTTTATTGACCACTGTGGGAGGAGGTCTTTTGGCAAGCGCATTTATTACAGCAGTTATAAATACGGGCTATGGCAGGATGAGCGGAACTTTGCCTTTTATACCCCTGCCACCAAGAAATGAGCTTGTGCTTCTTGTTGTTATTGTCATTATGGCTGTCAGCATATTCTTAGGCATACTGGGAAGCCTCTTTGGGCTATCATCCATTAAAAGCAGGGTTAATTCATAATCTGTTGACTATCTGTTAATTACTTGCTTAAGCAATCAATGATTGTGCAATAAAAAAGCAGTAGAGTATCTTGCGTGTTACAATTTATAGTAATATAGATATATTGTCTTAAAATTTACACACACTTCCAGCAATGATATAATAATCATAATTCTGGAGGTGTGTGTTGTGAAATTAAGAAAGTCAGTACTTATTATCAGTTTGGTAGTTTTAGTGGCATTAGTGATTGCCGGTATTTATTTTCTTGGACCCAGAAAAGTTATTGATGCAGCTTCAGACTTTTCATTGACAAGAGTGCTTTATAAAGGTGAAGACATAACAAACCTTATAGACGAAAAGGAAATTGCAGACTTACTGAATAATTATGACTGCAAAAGAACCTTTAATAATTACTTTCCTTATCAAACAACAGATGCAGTAGTTGAAATTGACGGAAGAATCAACCAGAAACCTGTGCATATATTATTGGGAAAATTCTTTATAAGTTACGAGTCGGCAGACAAAGGAGCTTATGAAATCATTGATGGAAATAAGTTGTTAGATGAAATGACAATTAAATTAGATAAAGTTATAAAGAATTAGTGAAAAAAAGTGTTGACATTAATATACCAGGTTGATATAATACGTAGCAATAACCTAATAATCCCTATATGAAATGCGATGAAGGAGTCCAGTGTTCCTGTTAAAACCGCTTCAGAGAGCCGGTGGTTGGTGCGAATCGGCAGGGTTTTGGAGCATGCATCCCTCCTGAGCAGGTCTTCTGAAATTCGATGGCGAAAAATAGGAAGGCACGGTTAGCCCCGTTACAGGTGAAGGTTTGTTAGAACCTCATGAGGTCCTTATCGTGAGATAAGGATAAAAATAGGGTGGTAACGCGTGGAGTGTATCCCTCGCCCCTGTTGTTGTATATAACGACGGGCGCGAGGGTTTTTTATAACCTTTTTGCAACGTAAATTTAGCATTAATTGATTTGCGGACAGTATTACCTGAAAGCTTGGTACCAATGGCTGACTGTGAAGGGGTGATTGATTTGAAAGCATCTGAGGCAATTATAAAGTGTTTGCTTGAAGAACAGGTTGATACCGTATTTGGCTATCCCGGCGGGTACATATTGAATGTCTATGATGCCCTGAGAAGATCTAAGATAAACCATATCCTTGTAAGGCAGGAGCAGGCAGCTGCTCACAGTGCCAGCGGCTATGCCAGGGTTTCAGGCAAAGTGGGCGTGTGCATTGCAACTTCAGGCCCGGGAGCAACCAACCTCATAACAGGCATTGCTACCGCATATATGGATTCCATACCTATGGTCATTTTTACAGGCCAGGTAAAGTCGTCCCTAATTGGCCGTGACGTTTTCCAGGAAGCAGATATAACAGGAGCTACCGAGTCCTTTACAAAGCACAGCTATCTTGTTAAGAATGCCAATGAGCTTCCAAGGATTATAAAGGATGCTTTTTACATAGCCTCCACAGGAAGGCCGGGCCCTGTTTTAATTGATCTTCCAGATGATATTCAGAGTGAAGAAATAGAATTTAAATATCCCGATACTGTTGATATCCGGGGATATAAGCCCACAACCACCGGTCACATGGGACAGATAAAAAGGGCAGTCAAAGCCATTGAAAAGAGCAGCAGGCCTTTAATTATAGCAGGCGGCGGAGTTATATTGGCAAAAGCAAGGGCTGAGTTATTGCGTTTTGTTGAAAAAACCGGAATCCCCGTAGTACATACCCTCATGGGAAAGGGAGCTCTACCAAGCCAAAATCCCCATTATGTCGGAATGATTGGCACTCATGGCTTTGCAGAGGCAAATATGGCCATGGCAAAGGCAGACCTTCTCATATTCATCGGTGCAAGAATTGCCGACAGAGCCTGGGGAGGCGTCGGCGACAAAATACCTAAGAGCGTAAAAATCATACATATTGACATTGACCCGGCTGAAATAGGCAAAAACGTCGGAACCCAGATACCTCTTGTCGGGGATGCGAAATATATCCTTACAGAAATGACTGAGAAAATTGGAAAGCTTGATAATTCCCAATGGCTCAGTGAAATACAGGCAAGTAAAAAGCCACAAAAATCAGGTTCTTCCGATAGGGTTGAACCCAAGTACGCTGTAAGGCTTCTTTCGGATAAACTTAACGATAATGCCGTACTGGTTGCGGATGTTGGTCAGAACCAGATCTGGGCAGCACGAAATTTTGAGGATAGGCCCAATAGGCACTTCTTAACATCCGGCGGACTTGGAACCATGGGATATGCATTGCCTGCATCTGTGGGCGCCAAGATTGCCGAACCTGAAAGACAAGTGGTTGCTGTTGTGGGAGATGGAGGCTTCCAGATGAGTATCCAGGAACTGGGTACAATCGCCGCCAATAATCTTGGAATTAAAATAATTTTATTCAATAATTCAAGGCTTGGCATGGTCAGGGAGCTTCAGGAACGCAGATTTGGAAAAACCACAGAGGTCTTTCTGGATAAAAATCCAGATTTTATAAAGCTGTGTTCGGCCTACGGCATAGAAGGAATCAGAGTTAACAACAATTCAGAACTTGAAAAAGCTCTTGAAGTGGCAATTGAAAAGGAAGGCCCATTCCTGGTGGAATGCCTGGTGGACCCAACAGAAAGCACTCTATAAAAAACGAAACCCAATTAATGTACAGCTTAGTCACATCTTACAGTCAAACGTAATCCAAACCAAGTTGAAATTTAATTAATCATACACTTTTGAACCAAAAGCCAGCTTAATAACAATAATCACTTGATAGCAAAGGGAGTGAGCGCATGAAAAGGCACGTTCTATCTGTACTAGTAGAAAACCAGTCGGGTGTCTTGAGCCGCGTATCGGGCCTATTCAGCCGCAGAGGCTACAATATTGACAGCCTTTCGGTTGGAGAGACCGAAGACCCAAAGGTATCCCGAATGACCATAGTGGTCCGCGGTGACGACCACATACTTGAACAGATAAAAAAACAGCTAAATAAGCTGATTGACGTCATCAAGGTGGTGGAACTTGACCCTGAACAGTCGGTATTCAGGGAGCTTGCCTTAATAAAGGTTAAGACCAACATGACCACCCGGGCATCGGTTATCGAAATTGTTGACATTTTCAGAGCCAATATCGTTGACGTTGCAGCCGATACCCTGACAGTTGAAATGACCGGTGATGAAGCCAAGATTGAGGCATTTATAGCTCTGATGGATTCATACGGCATAGCTGAAATTGTTCGTACCGGTCTTACCGCACTTCAAAGAGGAAATAAAGCTATTAAAAATCTTAATGAGATATAGGAGGATAATTATGGCAAAGTTGTATTATGAAAAGGATTGTAATCTGGAATTATTAAAGGGAAAGACTGTGGCTATCATCGGCTATGGAAGCCAGGGCCATGCACACGCACTTAACCTTCATGAGTCAGGAGTAAATGTTATTGTTGGTCTATATCATGGAAGCAAGTCCTGGAAGCTTGCAGAAGAAGCTGGATTAAAGGTTGCAACTGCTTTCGATGCCGCAAAGCAGGCCGATATTATAATGATTCTTGTTAATGACGAAAAACAGCCCAAACTCTATCAGGAGAGCATTGAACCCAATCTGACTGCCGGTAAGAGCCTTGTATTTGCTCATGGTTTTAATATTCATTTCGGTCAGATTGTACCTCCTTCAGATGTAAATGTATTCATGGTAGCTCCCAAGGGGCCCGGACATACAGTAAGAAGCCAATTCCAGGATGGTAAAGGTGTTCCTTGCCTTATCGCAGTTCATCAGGATGCAACAGGAAATGCCAAGGACCTTGCATTGGCTTATGCAGCAGGCATAGGCGGAGCAAGGGCAGGAATTCTTGAAACCACCTTCAAGGAAGAAACTGAAACTGACCTTTTCGGTGAACAGGCAGTTCTCTGCGGCGGTGTTTGCGAGCTTATCAAGGCAGGCTTTGAAACACTGGTTGAAGCAGGCTATCAGCCCGAAAGCGCATATTTTGAGTGCTTGCATGAAATGAAGCTCATTGTTGACCTTATCAATAAGGGCGGATTGAGCTTAATGCGCTACTCAATTTCAGACACAGCTGAATATGGCGATTATGTGACCGGAAAACGCATAATCACTGAAGAAACCAGGAAGGAAATGAAGAAAGTACTTAAGGAAATTCAGGACGGAACCTTCGCAAAGAACTGGATACTTGAAAATCAGGCTAACCGCCCGTACTTCAACGCAAGAAGGAAGATGGAGCAGGAAAGCCAGATTGAGCAGGTAGGAAAAGAATTAAGAAAAATGATGAGCTGGAACAAATAAAAAATAATTTGTAAAGCTTAAACCAGCGGAAAGGAGCATTATGGCAGGACGGATATATATTTTCGATACAACCTTAAGAGACGGTGAGCAGTCTCCCGGTTGCAGCATGAACCTTCAGGAAAAAATCGAGGTTGCAAGGCAATTGGAACGCCTGAAGGTGGATGTCATTGAAGCCGGGTTTGCCATAGCGTCCCCGGGTGACTTCCAGTCGGTCAAGGCTATTGCCGAAACCATTAAGGACTGTACTGTGGCAAGCCTTTCAAGAGCAGTGGAAAAGGATATAGACAGGTCGGCAGAAGCTTTAAAGGGAGCGGTTAATCCGCGTATTCACACCTTTTTGGCAACATCCGACATACATATGAAATATAAATTAAGGATGACCCCCGACGAAGTTCTGGAACGCACAAAGAAAATGGTTGCCTATGCCAAAAATTATTGCTCTGAAGTGGAATTCTCGGCAGAGGATGCCACAAGAAGCAATCGCGAATTTCTTTGCCGGGTGTTTGAGACGGCAATAAATGCAGGCGCAACTGTTATAAATGTTCCGGATACAGTGGGCTACACCACCCCTGACGAATTCTATGATCTCATTCAGTACCTTAAAAATAATGTTCCCAATATAGATAAGGCCATAATTTCAGTACATTGCCACAATGACCTGGGAATGGCTGTTGCAAATACCCTTGCCGCCGTAAAGGCAGGAGCAACCCAGGTGGAATGCACCATAAACGGCATCGGAGAGCGTGCAGGAAACGCGGCTCTTGAAGAAATCGTCATGGCAATGAAGACCAGAAATGACATGTTCAATACCATATGCCGTGTGGAAACCACTCAAATATACCGTTCATCCAAGCTTATCAGCAGCATTACAGGTGTTTCGGTACAGCCCAACAAGGCCATTGTAGGAGCAAATGCCTTTGCTCATGAGTCAGGCATCCATCAGCATGGAGTATTGGCTGAAAAGAGCACCTATGAAATAATGACACCCGAATCCATAGGGCTTTCCAAAAACACCATGGTTTTAGGCAAGCATTCCGGACGCCATGCCTTCGAGGATCGCCTGAAAGCTTTGGGCTATACACTTTCCAAGGAAGAGCTGGATGCTGCCTTTGAAAAATTCAAGATTCTGGCTGATAAGAAGAAAGTGGTTCAGGATGCAGACATTGAAGCACTCCTGTCCAATAAGGCCATTGAAATTCCCGAAACCTACAAGCTTGACCGGTTCGTTATCAACACCGGCAATACCATTACAGCTACCGCTAATGTAAGGGTCATCAAGCAAAATGGCGAACCCAAGGTTATAGAAGAGGTAGCAACCGGCGACGGTCCCATTGATGCGGCTTTTAATGCCATTGACAAAATTGTCGGTGTTACATTCAGCCTTGAAGATTATCAGCTAAAGTCGGTAACCGAAGGCCAGGATGCCCAGGGTGAAGCATATGTGAAGCTTCGCCGTGATACCAGGCTCTATACCGGCAAGGGAGTCAGTACCGACGTGTTTGAGGCAAGCGTTCTTTCCTATCTTAATGCAATTAATAAGATGATTTACCAGGAGAAGCTTGAGGAACAGCTGTAAGCATGACAGGAGAGGAGGCAATGCTGATGCAGCAGAAAGTTGACATATTTGATTCCACTCTACGTGACGGAGCCCAGGCAGAGGGGATATCCTTCTCGGTGGAAGATAAACTTAAAATAGTAAAAGCCCTGGATAACCTGGGAGTATCATATATTGAAGCCGGAAATCCCGGTTCAAATCCCAAGGATATAGAGTTTTTCAACCGTATGCAGGGCGTTACCTTAAAGAACGCAAAGTTGGTCGCCTTTGGCAGCACAAGGCGCAGGGATATAAATGTCAAGGACGATAAAAACGTAATGTCCCTGTTATCGGCCAACACTCCTGCTGTGGCAATATTCGGCAAAAGCTGGGATTTTCATGTAACCAATGTTATTAAGACCACCCTTGAGGAAAACTTGAGGATGATAACCGAAACCATTGCCTTCATGAAGGATAAAGGTAAAGAAGTGATCTTTGACGCCGAGCATTTCTTTGACGGCTATAAAAGCAATCCTGAATATGCCATGAAGGCTCTTTCGGCAGCGGTGGAAGGAGGCGCCGACTGCCTTGTTCTCTGCGATACCAATGGAGGATGCTTCCCAAGCGAGGTCTACGAGATTGTAAAAACCGTTAAGGAAGCCTTTGGCAACGTTACAATAGGCATTCACACCCATAATGACGGTGGAATGGCTGTTGCCAACTCCATCATGGCGGTTGAGGCTGGAGCTACCCATGTGCAGGGCACGTACATAGGCTTTGGCGAAAGGTGCGGAAATGCAAATTTAAGTACAATAATTCCAAACCTGCAGCTTAAGAAAAATATTATGTGCATACCTCAGGATCAGCTTGTTAACTTAACATTTACCGCAAGAAAGATTTCTGAAATTGCCAACATTACATTAAATGAACGGGAGCCATATGTAGGAAACAGTGCCTTTGCCCATAAGGGAGGCATGCATATTGACGGAGTCTGCAAAGCTTCAAGCTCCTTTGAACATATTGACCCATCCCTTGTAGGAAACAAGCGCAGATTCTTAATGTCCGAGGTGGCGGGAAGAAATACTATCCTTGACAAAATCCGTGAGATTAATCCGTCCATCAGTAAGGAGTCCCGTGAGGCCGAAGAAATCATTAACCGTCTTAAAGAGCTTGAGCATCAGGGATATCAGTTTGAGGGAGCTGAAAGCACCTTCGAACTGGTAATAAGAAAGCAGCTTGGAAAATACAAGCCCTTCTTTGAGCTTGAGACTTTCAAGCTCATGACAGAGCAGCCAAGCCAGACAGGGCCATCAGCATCAGCCCTTATTAAGATTAAGGTGGACGGTAGATCCGAAATTACCGCCGCAGAAGGAAACGGTCCTGTGCATGCTCTTGACAGGGCGTTAAGAAAAGCTCTTGAAGTCTTTTATCCTGAACTGTCACATGTGCACCTTACAGATTTTAAAGTGCGCGTAATTGACTCCAATAAGGCCACTGCGGCAAAGGTTCGAGTATTAATTGAATCAACGGATGGAGAATCGGTATGGACCACCGTGGGAGTATCCACCGACATAATTGAGGCAAGCTGGATAGCCCTTGTGGATTCAATAGAATACAAACTGTTAAAAGAACTTGAGAAAAAGATAAAAGTTTATTTATGACAGGAGGATATTTACTATGGGTATGACAATGTCGCAAAAAATTCTCGCGGCTCACGCAGGTCTTGAAAAAGTTGAGCCGGGACAATTAATCGAAGCAAAACTCGACCTGGTGCTGGGAAATGATATCACCACTCCTGTCGCAGTGAAGGAGTTTGAAAAAACCGGTTTTACAAAGGTTTTTGATAAAAGCAAGGTTGCTATTGTACCGGACCATTTTACACCCAATAAGGACATTAAAGCTGCCGAGCAGTGCAAGATGATTCGCTGTTTTGCCCGTCAAATGGACATTGAAAACTATTTTGAAATAGGAGAAATGGGAATTGAGCACTGCCTTATCCCTGAAAAGGGTCTTGCAGTACCCGGAGACCTTATAATTGGAGCCGACTCCCACACCTGTACATACGGAGCCTTGGGCGCGTTCTCAACAGGTATCGGAAGTACCGACATGGCTGCCGGCATGGCTACCGGAAAGTGCTGGTTTAAGGTTCCCTCTGCCATAAAGTTTGTTTTAAAGGGCAAGCCCAAGGGCTGGGTATCGGGAAAGGACATTATTTTGCACATAATCGGCATGATAGGTGTGGACGGAGCCCTTTACAAATCCATGGAATTTGTAGGGGACGGGGTTAAGAACCTGACAATGGACGACCGCTTCACAATGGCAAACATGGCAATAGAAGCAGGTGCCAAGAACGGCATATTCATTGTGGATGATATAACCCTTGATTATGTGAAGAAACACTCCACAAAGCCATTTACTGTATATGAGCCTGACCCTGATGCAGTTTATGATGAGGTTTATGAGATTGATTTGGGAGAGATTAGACCCACAGTTGCTTTCCCGCATCTTCCTGACAATACAAAGACCATTGATGAAGTCGGGGAAGTTGAAATTGACCAGGTAGTAATCGGCTCCTGCACAAATGGCCGTATGGAAGATTTAAGGGCTGCCGCAAGAATCCTTAAAGGCAACAAGGTAAAGAAAGGGGTAAGGGTTATTGTATTCCCCGGCACCCAGAATATATATCTTGAAGCTCTGAAAGAGGGTCTTATTCAGGACATGGTTGAAGCGGGCGCTGTAGTATCAACACCTACCTGCGGACCCTGCCTTGGCGGGCACATGGGCATACTTGCCAAGGGGGAAAGAGCTATTTCCACTACCAACCGCAACTTTGTAGGACGTATGGGACACCCGGAATCCGAGGTGTATCTTGCAAGCCCCGCCGTAGCAGCTGCGTCTGCCATAACAGGCAAAATCACAGATCCCGATACCATATTAAAGCGTGATTGAGCAACGCTCCTATAGCATCGGAGGCTTGCTGCCCAAAAGGGTATCCCTAAAGGATATCCCGGCAGGTTAAATTTTAAGGAGGAGAATTTATGAAAGCAAAAGGCAAGGTTTTTAAATATGGCGATAACGTAGATACTGACGTAATTATACCTGCCCGTTACCTTAATACCTCGGATCCTAAGGAACTGGCACTTCACTGCATGGAGGATATAGATAAGGATTTTGTTAAAAACGTTAAGGAAGGAGACATTATTGTTGCCGGAAGGAACTTTGGCTGCGGTTCATCCCGCGAGCATGCTCCTATATCCATTAAGGCGTCCGGCATATCCTGTGTAATTGCTTCAACCTTTGCCCGGATATTCTATCGCAATGCAATTAACATAGGACTTCCAATCCTTGAGTGTGAAGCTGCAGTCGAGGGTATTGAAGCAGGTGATGAGGTTGAGGTTGATTTCGATACGGGAATCATCAGAAATGTAACAAAGGGAAGCACCTTCAAGGCACAGGCATTTCCCGAGTTCATGAAAAAAATCATGGCTGCGGATGGTCTTTTAAATTATCTTAAGTCCAAAGCCACAGATGATTTATAAAAATTACGAAATAGCGGAGGATATCCCATGAACTATAAAATTGCAGTAATTCCCGGTGACGGGATTGGCCCGGAAGTGGTTGAACAAACCATCCGGGTTCTTGATAAAATCGGCTCGGTTTACGGTCACACTTTTGAATATTCAAAATATCTGGCTGGCGGATGCGCCATTGACGCAACAGGCGAACCTCTTCCCGAGGAGACTGTTGAAGGTTGCAGAAAGAGCAATGCGGTGCTTTTGGGAGCTGTGGGCGGCCCCAAATGGGATACGCTTCCCGGGGATAAAAGACCTGAGAAGGCTCTTTTGGGACTAAGAGGAAAGCTTGGGCTTTATGCAAACTTAAGACCGGCTGTACTAAATAAAGAGCTTAAGGATGCATGCCCTCTTAAGCCTGAAATTGTGGGCGACGGCATTGATATTATGGTTGTCCGTGAGCTTACAGGCGGTATATATTTTGGAGAAAGAGGAAGAAGAGAAAACGGGAAAATGGGCCCTGAGGCTTTTGATACCGAAACTTACAGTGTAGGAGAGGTTGAGAGAATTGCCCGTACTGCCTTTGATATAGCTCTGAAACGCAACCGTAAGGTAACAAGCGTTGACAAGGCTAATGTACTGGAAAGCTCAAGGCTTTGGCGCGAGGTTGTGGAAAGGGTTTCAAAGGAATATCCCGATGTGGCTCTGGAGCATATGTACGTAGACAATGCTTCCATGCAGCTTGTAAGAAATCCCAACCAGTTTGACGTAATTGTGACTACCAATATGTTTGGCGATATACTGTCAGATGAGGCAAGTATGATAACAGGCTCAATAGGGATGCTCCCATCAGCAAGCCTTGGCGAGGGAAGTTTTGGACTCTATGAACCTGTACATGGCTCAGCCCCTGACATTGCGGGTCAGGATAAGGCAAACCCCATTGCCACCATCCTTTCTGCGGCAATGATGCTTAAATATACCCTGAACCTTCCAAAGGAAGCAAAGGCCATTGAACTTGCTGTTGACAGGGTTCTTGAAGAGGGCTACAGAACAGGAGATATTATGAGCCCGGGTAAAACTCTTGTTGGCACAATCAAGATGGGAGATCTTATAGTAAGCTTCATTGAATAATTCAATAGTTTCAGCATTTTGGGGAGCGAACGCAATCCTGCGTTTTCTCCCAAAATGGTCAGTATTCATTAAATAATCTGTATAAGTATAAGCTCTGTCAGAATGTCAAAATACAATGTCAAAATCTTAAATAAGAAAATCTGGATATCAATAAGTCCATAAGGTACTCTTTTTACACATTTAAAGGATATTTTGCACTCAAAGACTATCGATTGCTTAAGTTAAGGAAGGGCGTGAAAATATGCGAAGTCATGCTGTTAAATCAGGTATTGAGAGGGCCCCTCACAGATCCCTTTTAAAATCTTTGGGCCTTACGGATGAAGAAATAAAACGTCCCTTAATTGGTATTGTAAATGCCAAAAGTGAAGTTGTACCAGGGCACATGCACCTGGATAAGATAGGAGAAGCCGTAAAAGCCGGTGTCCGTATTGCCGGAGGCACACCCATTGAGTTTCCGTCAATAGGAGTGTGCGATGGAATAGCAATGGGACATATAGGAATGCATTATTCCCTTGCTTCCCGTGAACTTATTGCGGATAGTGTTGAATCTATGGCGCTGGCTCATGGATTTGACGGGCTTGTTCTTATTCCTAACTGCGATAAGATTGTTCCCGGTATGCTTATGGGAGCGGCTCGTCTCAACATCCCCACCATTGTCGTAAGCGGCGGCCCCATGCTGGCAGGGCGCACCTGCGATAAAGGCGTAAGCCTTACAAATATGTTTGAGGCCGTTGGTGCGGTCAAGGCCGGGAAAATGACAGAAGAAGAGCTTTTAAACCTTGAAAACTCCGCCTGTCCCAGCTGCGGTTCATGTTCCGGCATGTTTACTGCAAACAGCATGAATTGTCTTTGCGAGGCAATAGGCATGGCTCTTCCGGGCAACGGCACAATACCTGCGGTATATTCTGAAAGGCTTCGACTTGCAAAAATGGCAGGTATGAAAATTATGGAGCTTGTTGAAAAGGATATTAAGCCCAGAGATATTCTCACAGAAAAGGCTTTCAGGAATGCCCTTACCGTAGACATGGCACTGGGCTGCAGCACAAACAGCATGCTGCACCTTCCGGCAATAGCTTATGAAGCCGGAATTCCTTTTGACCTGGATATGGCAAACGCCATCAGCGAAAGGACTCCCAATTTGTGCAAGCTGGCTCCTGCAGGAAATCACTTCGTTGAGGACCTTAATGCCGCAGGAGGTATTTCAGCGGTTATGAAAGAGCTGTCCAAAAAGGGTCTTATAGATGAAGACTGCCTTACTGTAACCTGCAAAACCATCGGAGAAAACATTAAAAATGCTGTTAACCTTAATCCTGAGGTTATCAGACCTATTGACAACCCTTACTCACAAACTGGAGGCATTGCTGTTCTCAAAGGAAATCTTGCACCTAAGGGCAGTGTTGTAAAGAGAAGTGCTGTTGCCGAGAATATGCTTGTTCATAAGGGTCCTGCCCGGGTATTTGATTCTGAAGATGAAGTTATTAAGGCCATTCTTTCAGGAAGCATCAACAAGGGAGAAGTTGTGGTAATTAGGTATGAAGGTCCTAAGGGAGGACCCGGTATGAGAGAAATGCTCATGCCCACATCAGCTCTTGCCGGAATGGGGCTGGATGCCGATGTAGCATTAATAACCGACGGACGGTTCAGCGGTGCTACAAGAGGAGCCAGCATTGGCCATGTTTCTCCCGAAGCTGCCGAAGGCGGTCCCATTGCCCTTGTTAAAGACGGGGACATTATTTCAATTGATATGAATGCTTGTACCCTTACTCTGGAGGTTTCGGATGAAGAACTGGAAAGAAGAAAAGCAGAGTGGAAATGCCCGCCTCCAAAAGTTAACACAGGATACCTTGCCCGCTATGCGAAAATGGTTACATCAGCAAGCGAAGGGGCGGTATTGAAGATTTAATCCTTAGTTCAACCAAAATAGGCTGCAAGGAGGATTTGTCATGCGGATGACAGGTGCTGAAATACTGATTAACTGTCTTTTGGAGCAGGGAGTAGATACCATATTTGGCTTTCCTGGAGGGGCAGTTTTACATATATACGACGCATTATACAAATACCAGGACAAAATAAGGCATATCTTGACTTCCCATGAGCAGGGTGCTGCTCATGCTGCCGACGGCTATGCAAGAGCTTCAGGCAAGGTGGGAGTTTGCCTTGCAACTTCGGGCCCCGGAGCAACCAACCTTGTAACAGGTATTGCCACGGCATATATGGATTCCATACCCATGGTTGCAATTACTGGCAATGTTGCGTCCAATCTCCTTGGAAAGGACAGTTTTCAGGAAGTTGACATTACCGGTATTACCATGCCCATTACAAAACATAATTTTGTAGTGAGGAATGTAAACGATCTTGCAGATATAGTAAGAAAAGCATTTAAAATTGCAAAGGAAGGCCGTCCCGGCCCTGTCCTTATTGACATACCAAAGGATATAACGGCTCAGGTTACGGACTATGAGCCAAAAGAAAAGGAAGAGCCTGCAAAATGTACCAAAACCATAAGGGATGAAGATGTTGAAAAGGCTCTGGAGCTTATTAATGAAAGTAAAAAGCCAATTATATATGCAGGCGGAGGAGTGTGTTCCTCCGAAGCTTCCGAGGAGCTTCTGGAACTTGCTGAAAAGCTTAATTCTCCAGTTACATTGAGCCTTATGGGGATGGGAGCATTTCCTGCCACCCATGACCTTTATACAGGAATGGTTGGCATGCATGGCACAAAGACATCCAATCTTGCCGTCACCCAGTGCGATCTGCTCATTGCCATAGGAGCCAGATTCAGTGACAGGGTTATAAGCAGGCTTGACAGGTTTGCTCCCAATGCAAAGATACTGCATATCGATATTGACGAGGCAGAAGTCAATAAAAACGTAATTGCCGAGCACCACATAATCGGGGATGTCAAGGAAGTCTTAAAAAGGCTCAATAAAGGCATTGAAACAAAGGAACGTTCAGAGTGGCTGAGCTTTATTAAAGATCTTAAACAAAAATACCCTCTGCAATATTCAGGCAACGGCTTATCTCCGCAGTACATACTTAATAAGATTTATGAGCTGACCAATGGGGATGCAATCATTGCCACAGAAGTAGGCCAGCATCAGATATGGACCGCCCAGTATTATAAGTTCACAAAGCCACGTTCATTCATAAGCTCCGGTGGCCTTGGAACCATGGGCTTTGGCCTTGGGGCATCAATCGGAGCATCCATTGCACGTCCGTGTAAAAAGGTGTTCAATATAGCCGGGGACGGAAGCTTCAGGATGAATCTTAACGAGCTTGCAACTGCGGTTGAGTACAATGTTCCTGTAATCGTGGTTATAATGAACAACCATGCCCTGGGTATGGTAAGACAATGGCAGAATATGTTCTATGACGGCAGGTATTCCCAGACCACCCTTGACCGCTGTACCAATTTTGTTAAGCTGGCAGAGGCTTTTGGTGCAGTGGGCTTTAACCTGACAGAGGAATCACAGGTTGAAAGCGTCATTAAAGAAGCTATGAGCCTTGAAAGACCGGTAGTTATAAACTGCGAAATAGACAGGGATCTTAAGGTGTGGCCAATGGTACCTCCGGGCGCAGCCCTTGAAGAGGTAATTGTTGGCGAGTCGGATATCGGCAATTAAGTCCGATAAATTCTTGACAATAAATTTAATCCATCGTAGCATAAAATGCATGGGGAAGTAAAATCTATGGGAGAGCATTCTTGCAAAGCCGTATTATGGCAAACCCGGTATTCCCCATCAGGAGCTCTCAAATGAGAGCTTTTTTTCTGGTTTTTGATTAATACATATTGGAGGTTGTTCTATGGGAAGACTTTTTGGAACTGACGGCGTAAGGGGCGTTGCCAATACCGAGCTTACCGGTGAGCTTGCCTTTAAGCTTGGCAGAGCCGGAGCCTATGTTTTGGCCAGTGAAACCAGACACATGCCAAGAATATTGGTGGGAAAGGATACAAGAAGATCCGGTGATATGCTTGAAAAAGCACTTGTAGCAGGAATCTGCTCAGCAGGAGCCGAGGCCGTTCTGGCAGGATTCATTCCCACACCTGCGGTTGCATATTTGGTACGCAAATACAATTTCGATGCCGGAGTAGTTATTTCTGCATCCCATAACCCTGCTGAATTCAACGGAATCAAATTCTTCAACTCAGAAGGCTACAAGCTTTCAGATGCTTTGGAAGGGCGCATTGAAGCCATCATACTTGACAACGCCGAAGAAGTGCCCAACCCTAAGGGTGAATATGTGGGTGTTACTTCAGTTCTTGAAACGGCAGCAGAGGACTATGTTAATTTTGCGGCCAATACAATAACAGGTGACTTAAAAGGTTTAAAAATAGCCATAGACTGTGCCAATGGCGCATCCTACAAGGTTTCACCCATGGCAATAAAGAAATTGGGTGCAGAGGTACTTGTTATTAACAATACTCCTGACGGGCTCAATATCAATAAGGACTGCGGATCTACCCATATTGACATGCTTAAGGAATTTACCGTCAAGAATAATTGTGATGTTGGACTGGCATTTGACGGTGATGCAGACAGAGTTTTGGCTGTTGACGAAAATGGTGAACTTGTTGATGGCGACAAGATTATGGCAATTATAGGCCTCAAGCTTAAAGAAAAAGGACTTCTTAAGGATAACACCATTGTTGCTACCGTAATGAGTAATCTGGGCTTTGACATCATGGCAAGAGAAAATGGCCTTAACATAGTTAAGACAACTGTTGGTGACCGCTATGTTCTTGAGAAAATGCTTGAGGGTGAATATGTAATCGGCGGTGAGCAGTCCGGCCACATTATAATCAGAACCCACAATACCACAGGCGACGGACTTGTAACAGCCCTGCAGCTTTTATGGGTTATGAAGGAATCCGGCAAGAAATTATCCGAGCTTGCAAGTGTTATGACAGTTTTGCCCCAGGTACTTAAAAATGCCAGGGTAAGCAACAGCAAAAAGAATGAATATTTAAACGACCCTGTTATCAAAGAAAAGTGCATGGAACTTGAACGAATCTTCCATGGAGAAGGCCGTGTATTAATTAGACCTTCCGGAACCGAGCCACTGGTACGTGTAATGATTGAAGGACGTGACCAGGAGTTTATAACGCAAAAAGCAGAAGAGCTTGTAAAGCTTATTGAGGACCGTTTAGGCTGATTGAAACAAGCTTGTAATATAATATTTCATTGTCAATAGTAACATTATGGCATATAATAGTATAGAAATGGGAAAGTAGACTGTCGGGAAAGGAGGTTTATTTGGTAAAGACAGTATGAAAAGCGCCAGAACTAAGGGAGACTTTAGTTGACGAGGAGAGGGAGGTTATCGAGTTTTCGGCGGAAACCCTCCGGTGTGCCACCATCGATAAAGCACTTACAAAACCTGTCGGCGACGACGGGGACAGAAGGTGCCAAGTGGACTTTCCGCATTTCTTAAATTTCCTGGTGTTAAAAATTTAATTAATGTTATGTGCTCAATGGCACTTTCTTTGGTTGTGTCCGTTTAACTTATACAACGGATGTATTAGATTGTGCCCATTGAATATGAAGGCCATGCAAAAAGGCTTATGTTCGTGTGCCTTGGATCGATTATTTTTCCCAAAATTCAAAGTAAAAAGGAGAATTTATATGTGCGGAATAGTTGGTTATATTGGTAAAAAGAATGCTACCCCTATACTTGTTGAAGGACTTAAAAAGCTTGAATACAGGGGTTATGACTCTGCTGGCGTTGCAATTATAAATGATGAAGGAATAAATGTTGTAAAAACCAAGGGCCGTTTGGCAGTTTTAGAAGATATGCTCAATAAAGAACCTGTTGAAGGTATGGTTGGTATAGGCCATACCCGCTGGGCAACTCATGGTGAACCAAATGATGTCAATTCCCATCCCCATGTGAGCGAAAACGGAAGAATTGCTTTGGTGCATAACGGAATTATCGAAAATTACATTCAGATTAAAGAGTTCCTTATAGGCAAGGGCTATGAATTTAAATCCGATACAGACTCCGAGGTTGTCGCCCACTTAATTGAGTACAACTATAAAGGAGATCTTGTGGCTGCAGTTATGGCTACTCTTAACGAGGTTGAAGGAGCTTATGCCTTTGGGGTTGTATCAACTGACAATCCTGACAGGCTTGTTGCTGCAAGGAAGGACAGTCCATTAATTGTTGGCCTTGGCCAGGGAGAAAATTTCATTGCTTCCGATATACCTGCAATTCTTAAACATACCCGCGATTTCCTGATTATCGAGGATAAGGAAGTTGTAAGCATAGAAAGAGATAAAGTTGAAATCTATAATCTTCTTGGTGAGAAGCAGGAAAGAGGCATCCTTCATGTTGACTGGGATGTATCCCAGGCTGAAAAGGGCGGTTATGAGCATTTCATGATGAAAGAGATAGCCGAAGAGCCTGCAGCTCTTAAAGCAACAATAAATCCCCGAATCAAAGACAACGATATTGTTCTTGACAAGTTTAATCTTTCGGATGAAACAATAAAAAATTGTGAAAAAATCAATATTATTGCTTGCGGTACAGCTTATCATGCAGGCGTTATAGGAAAATACGCCATTGAAAAATTAGCGCGTATTCCGGTTGAGGTAGAAGTTGCATCCGAATTCAGATATCGTGATCCAATTGTTAACGACAGGCAGATAACTATTGTTATGAGCCAGTCGGGAGAAACCCTGGATACCCTCATGGCTATGAGAGAAGCCAAGAAAAAGGGTTCCACAACCCTTGCCATTGTAAATGTGGTAGGAAGCTCCATAGCAAGAGAAGCAGATGATGTGCTTTATACCTGGGCAGGACCAGAGATTGCCGTTGCTTCCACAAAGGCTTATAATACCCAGGTTGCGGCATTGTACCTTGTTGCAATAAGCTTTGCCAGAAGAAAAGGCCTTCTTGATGATGAGACCTATAAAAAATATCTTGAAGAGCTTCAGGAAATACCAGGACATGTTGAGACAGTTCTAAAAGATAAGGAAGTTATCCAGAAATTCGCAAGCCGCCACTTCAATGCAAAGAGCGTATTCTATATAGGCAGGGGCCTTGACTATGCCCTTTCAATGGAAGGCTCATTAAAGCTTAAGGAAATCTCCTATATCCATTCCGAGGCATATGCAGGAGGAGAGCTGAAACACGGTACCATTGCCCTCATTGAAGAAGGTACCCTTGTAATTTGTCCTCTTACCCAGGAACAACTCTTGGAGAAAATGATAAGCAACATCAGAGAGGTTAAGGCAAGGGGAGCTGTGGTTCTTGCAATAACTCTTGAGAAAAATGCCAGCGAGGTTTCAAAAGTTGCTGATGCTGTAATATCAATACCCAACATCGATCCCTTCTTTGCGCCCACAGTAGCAGTAACGCCTTTACAGCTTTTTGCCTACTATGTATCAGTCATGAAGGGCAACGATGTTGACAAACCCAGAAACCTTGCCAAGAGTGTTACCGTGGAGTAATAAACTGAACTAATTAAATGACGTATGTATAAATCAAATAAAGTTGATTCCAGGAAAATAAAGTTCGCTCTATAAAAATAAAGTTCGTTCCAAAATCCCGCAGCAGATGCAGGAGCAATCTTCATTTGCTGCGGGTGTATAACCCTAAAAAACTCGTGTCACGAATAAAAAAGTCGTGTTAAAAATAAAAAAGTCATGTTAAAAGTCATGGTGAAAATAGGGTAGAAAACCTTATTGGAGCCATGATTTTTGTTTTAGGATGAGTAGGGTTAAGGT
>JAAYAD010000096.1 GCA_012719545.1 Clostridiaceae bacterium | reverse complement strand
TAGGAACAGAATACTTCATGTTATGGCATAAGCCTTTACATACAAAACTGGCAGACAACCAAATATGATCATCTGCCAGCAATACATACGTTACTTCATTTTACTTTGTTCCACCCCAACAATTGACGTAGAACCAAAAAAAGCCCACTTTTCAGTGAGCTTTGTCTTCAGTCTGAAAGCTGCTCCAAAGAGCAGCTTTTTTGTTGGATTTATTTCATGTGGGTTTATTCAGCTATATCAACTTCAATATCCCTGTACTTGGCCATACCGGTTCCGGCAGGAATGAGCTTACCGATGATGATGTTCTCCTTAAGACCAATCAGCGGATCGATCTTACCCTTGATAGCGGCTTCGGTAAGGACTCTTGTGGTCTCCTGGAAGGATGCCGCGGACAGGAAGGAATCGGTAGCAAGTGATGCCTTGGTAATACCAAGGAGTGCACGCTTACCTGTTGCAGGTCTTAAGCCCTTAGCCTCAGCCTCTTTGTTCTTCTCTTCAAACTCGAACATATCTACGAGGCTTCCGGGAAGCAGGTCAGTGTCTCCTGCCTCGTCAATCTTGACCTTCTTAAGCATCTGGCGAACAATAACCTCGATATGCTTGTCATTGATATCAACACCCTGGAGTCTGTAAACCTTCTGAACTTCCTGGAGCAGATATCTCTGTACTGCCTGGATGCCTTTAATCTTAAGAATGTCATGCGGATTGACTGAACCTTCTGTAAGTTCGTCACCGGCTTCAATAACATCTCCTTCGGAGACCTTGATTGAAGAACCGTAAGGAATGAGGTAAGTCTTGGCCTCGCCGGTTTCGTTATTTACAACCTCAATTTCACGCTTCTTCTTGGTATCCTTAATATGAACAACACCTGAAATTTCGGATACAATTGCAAGTCCCTTGGGCTTACGTGCTTCAAAGAGTTCTTCAACACGAGGCAGACCCTGGGTAATATCTTCACCCGCAATACCACCGGTGTGGAAGGTACGCATGGTAAGCTGTGTACCGGGCTCACCTATGGACTGGGCAGCTATAAAGCCAACTGCTTCGCCCACGTTGCATTCCTCACCGTTTGCAAGGTTAATACCATAGCACTTGGCACATACGCCAATACGTGAACGGCAGGTAAGGATTGAACGAATTTTGGCCTTGCGTACACCGGCCTTGACAACCTTCTCAGCGTCGTCCTGGGATACCAGGGTGCCGGCCTTGACAATGACTTCCCCTGTCTTGGGATCAACTATATCCTCAAGGGCAAAGCGACCTGTCAGGCGCTCAGCAAGACCTTCAATTTCCTTGCCGCTGATAATAATGGGTGTAATTTCAATACCTTCGGTTGTTCCGCAGTCTTCCTCACGGATGATGACATCCTGGGATACGTCAACCAGACGGCGTGTAAGGTAACCGGAGTCAGCGGTACGAAGAGCGGTATCGGCAAGACCTTTTCTCGCACCGTGGGATGAAATAAAGTACTCCAGAACGTTCAGACCTTCACGGAAGTTAGATCTGATAGGAATTTCAATTGTTTCACCGGAGGTGTCAGACATAAGTCCGCGCATACCTGCAAGCTGCCTGATCTGGTTAATGTTACCGCGGGCTCCTGACAAGGACATCATGTAGATAGGATTGAACTTGTCAAGAGAGTTAATAAGTGCGTTCTTAACATCTTCAGAGGTCTTGCTCCATGCGGAGATAATGGCATTCTTACGCTCTGCCGCATTCAGAAGACCCATTCTGTAATGTCTTTCAATTTCCTCAACCTTCTTGTCGGTATCAGCCAGGTACTTCTGCTTAACTTCAGGAATTACCATGTCGGTGATACCTATGGTGATTGCACCCCTGGTTGAGTACTTAAAGCCAAGAGCCTTAATATCGTCAAGAACTGCTGCAGTCTTATGTGTACCGTTAATGCGGATGCAGCGGTCTATAATCTTTCCGAGTTCTTTTTTACCTACCAGGAAGTTAACCTCATAGTCAAACATTGTTTCAGGATTTGTCCTGTCAACAAAGCCAAGATTCTGAGGAATTGCGGAGTTAAAGATGATTTTGCCCACTGTGGTTTCAATAACCTTGGACTTTAACTCACCGTCAACTTCTCTGGTAACACGTACCTTTATACGTGCATGCAAGCTTACTGCCTTGTTCTCATATGCCATTATAGCTTCATCGGGAGATGAGAATACCTTGCCCTCGCCGATAACGCCGTTTATTACATTGCCGTTTTCATCTCTTTCTGCTGCCTTCTCAATGGTAAGATAGTAGCTGCCCAAAACCATGTCCTGAGTAGGAACGGTAACAGGCTTACCATCCTGAGGCTTTAACAGATTGTTTGCAGAAAGCATAAGAACGCGTGCCTCTGCCTGAGCTTCAGCAGAAAGAGGAACGTGCACAGCCATCTGGTCACCGTCGAAGTCGGCGTTGTACGCAGTACATACCAGAGGATGGAGCTTGATTGCACGGCCTTCAACAAGCACAGGCTCGAATGCCTGGATACCAAGTCTGTGAAGTGTGGGAGCACGGTTAAGAAGAACAGGATGCTCCTTGATAACCTCTTCCAAAACGTCCCATACTTCTGTTCTTACGCGCTCTACCATGCGCTTGGCGCTCTTGATGTTGTGGGCAATGCCCTTTTCAACAAGCTTCTTCATAACGAAGGGCTTAAAGAGCTCAAGAGCCATTTCCTTAGGAAGACCGCACTGGTAAATCTTAAGCTCGGGACCAACAACGATAACAGAACGACCTGAATAGTCAACACGCTTACCCAGAAGGTTCTGACGGAAGCGTCCCTGCTTACCTTTAAGCATATCGGACAGGGATTTAAGCGGTCTGTTTCCTGGTCCGGTTACAGGTCTTCCCCTGCGTCCGTTGTCTATGAGAGCGTCAACAGCTTCCTGGAGCATGCGCTTTTCGTTTCTTACGATAATTTCGGGAGCGCCCAGATCCAGAAGCCTCTTTAAGCGGTTATTACGGTTAATAACTCTTCTGTAAAGGTCGTTTAGGTCTGAAGTTGCAAAGCGACCACCGTCCAGCTGAACCATAGGACGAAGTTCGGGCGGAATTACGGGAATAACGTCCAGTATCATCCACTCAGGCTTGTTACCGGAGGTGCGGAATGCCTCAACAACCTCAAGACGCTTAATTGCACGGATTTTCTTCTGTCCGTTGGAATTTTCAACTTCTTCTCTCAGCTCTTTTGCCAGAGCGTCAAGGTCCATGTTCTGGAGAAGCTCTTTTATAGCCTCTGCACCCATACCTGCCCTGAAGTTGTTACCGAACTTTTCAAGGCTTTCACGGTATTCTTTTTCGTTCAATACCTGCTTCTGGGAAAGAGGAGTGCTTCCGGGATCAATTACCACATAGGAAGCAAAGTAAAGTACTTTCTCCAGTGCCCTGGGAGACATATCCAGAAGGAGACCCATTCTGCTGGGTATACCCTTGAAATACCAGATATGTGACACAGGTGCGGCAAGCTCTATATGACCCATGCGCTCACGGCGAACCTTTGAACGGGTGACCTCAACGCCGCAGCGATCGCATATGATACCTTTATAACGAACACGCTTGTATTTTCCGCAATGGCATTCCCAGTCCCTTGTAGGACCAAAGATCCTTTCGCAGAACAAACCGTCGCGTTCAGGCTTTAAGGTTCTATAGTTGATGGTCTCCGGCTTTTTAACCTCTCCCCTTGACCATTCGCGGATTTTTTCCGGAGAGGCAAGACCTATTTTTATGGCATCAAAATTGTTCAATTCAAACATCCCTTGTCACCCTCCTTATATATCGTCGTCGCTGTCTAATAAGTCATCGTCGTCATCGACGCCGAACATTTCGCTTATAAGATCCTCATTGAGGTCAACAGCATCAGAAAGATCAGTTGTATCAATACTGTCAACATCAAATTCGTCATCTATCACATCATGGACTTCTTCATCATCAATGTCCAGGTATGACAAGGTTTCATCTTCTCTGCCTTCCATGTTGACATCCAGATCTTCCATCTCGTCATATGCAGATTCTTTGATCTCAATTTCCTCATGCTGGTCGCTGAATACCTTAACATCCAGCGCAAGGCTCTGGAGCTCCTTCATAAGAACCTTGAATGATTCAGGAATGCCCGGCTCGGGAACATTTTCGCCCTTAACGATGGCTTCATAAGTCTTGACACGACCGACAACGTCGTCGGACTTAACTGTCAGTACTTCCTGCAGTGAGTATGCAGCACCATAAGCAGCAAGAGCCCAAACTTCCATTTCACCGAAGCGCTGACCACCGAACTGAGCCTTACCACCCAGAGGCTGCTGGGTAACCAGTGAGTAAGGACCGGTGGAACGTGCGTGAATCTTGTCGTCAACAAGGTGTGCCAGCTTAAGGTAATACATATATCCGACAGTTACACGGCTGTCGAAAGGCTCACCGGTACGTCCGTCGTAAAGTACGGTCTTACCGTCCTCAGGAAGTCCTGCAAGCTTAAGGGTTTCAAATATATCATTTTCGTTGGCGCCGTCAAAAACAGGGGTTGCAATCTTCCAGCCAAGAGCTTTTGCGGCATAACCCAAGTGAACTTCAAGAACCTGTCCAATATTCATACGTGAGGGAACGCCCAGCGGGTTCAATACTATCTGCAGCGGAGTACCGTCCGGCAGGAAGGGCATATCCTCAACAGGCAGAATTCTTGAAATAACACCCTTGTTACCATGGCGTCCAGCCATCTTATCGCCCACAGAGATCTTTCTCTTCTGGGCAATGTATACGCGTACAAGCTGGTTAACTCCGGGTGGCAGTTCGTCGCCGTTTTCGCGTGTAAACACTTTAACGTCAACGATAATACCGGATTCACCGTGAGGTACTCTCAAGGATGTGTCACGGACTTCACGGGCTTTTTCACCGAAGATTGCACGGAGCAGGCGCTCTTCTGCGGTAAGCTCGGTTTCACCCTTTGGTGTAACCTTACCAACCAGAATATCGCCTGAACGAACCTCGGCACCTATACGGATAATTCCGCGTTCATCCAGATCCTTTAATGAATCCTCGCCCACATTGGGTATATCACGGGTAATCTCTTCAGGTCCGAGCTTGGTGTCACGGGCTTCGGACTCATATTCCTCTATGTGAATTGAAGTATATACGTCATCGCGGACAAGCTCTTCTGAAATAAGGATAGCGTCCTCGTAGTTGTAACCTTCCCAGGTCATGAAGCCAACAAGGACATTCTTACCCAGGGAGATTTCACCATTGTCGGTAGAAGGTCCGTCAGCCAGTATATCACCGGCTTCAACCTTATCGCCTTTTCTTACTATGGGTCTCTGGTTGATGCAGGTACCCTGGTTGGAACGCTTGTATTTAAGAAGCTTATACTGATCCTTCTGTCCTTTTACATTGCGTACCACAATCTCAGTTGCGGTTACCTTTTCAACAACGCCCGCCTCTTTTGCAATTACGCATACACCTGAGTCCTTGGCGGCACGGTATTCAATACCTGTACCAACGATGGGAGCTTCAGGCTTAATGAGGGGAACTGCCTGACGCTGCATGTTGGAACCCATAAGGGCACGGTTAGCGTCGTCGTTTTCAAGGAATGGGATCATAGCCGTAGCAACGGAAACAAGCTGCTTAGGCGAAACATCCATGTAGTCAACCTTGGATGCATCAACCTCAATGATTTGATCCTGGAAGCGGCATCCTACACGCTTGTTTATGAAGCGGCCCTCTTCATCGATGGGTTCGTTTGCTTCAGCTATGATATATATGTCTTCCTCATCAGCGGTCATGTATTCGCACTGGTCGGTAACTCTTCCGTTAACAACCTTTCTGTAAGGTGTTTCAATGAAGCCGTACTCATTTACACGGGCATAGGTACTCAATGAACCTATAAGACCGATGTTAGGACCTTCAGGGGTCTCAATGGGACACATACGGCCATAATGGGAGTGGTGAACGTCACGCACTTCAAAGCTTGCGCGGTCACGGGAAAGACCTCCGGGTCCCAATGCACTTAAACGGCGCTTATGGGTAAGTTCGGCCAGAGGGTTGGTCTGGTCCATGAACTGTGACAACTGGCTGGAACCAAAGAACTCTTTGATTGCAGCGGCAACAGGACGGATATTGATCAATGCCTGAGGAGTTGCGGCATCAATGTCCTGAATGGTCATCCTTTCGCGTACAACACGCTCCATACGGGCAAGACCAATACGGAACTGGTTCTGAAGAAGTTCTCCTACAGAACGCAGACGACGGTTACCCAGGTGGTCAATGTCATCAGTATATCCTACGCCATGATCCAGGTTAAACATGTAGTTAACGGAAGCAATAATATCTTCCTTGGTAATATTGCGAGGCATAAGGTTATCCCGGTTATCCTTGAGAACCCGGATAAGCTCCTCTTCGGAAGCATCCTTATACTCATCCAGAATAGCCTTGAGCACATCATAGCGGACCTTTTCATTGATTCCTGCCTTTGATGGGTCAAAGCTTACATATCCTGATATATCAACAGTAAGGTTACCTATAACCTTAACGGTTCTGCCATTAACATCGATATGAACAACATTGGTGCCGGAGTTCTGAATCTTCCATGCATCCTCTTCTGTTATCTCTGAACCCGCCTTGACCAATACTTTACCTGTGTTGCCGTCCTTAATGTCCTCGGCAGCAACATGGCCCAGTATGCGGTATGCAAGAGAAAGCTTCTTGTTGAACTTGTAGCGTCCAACGTTAGAAAGATCATAACGCTTTGGATCAAAGAAGAGGTTGTTGATAAGAGTGCTTGCACTTTCCTCGGTGGGTGGCTCTCCCGGACGAAGACGCTTGTACACCTCAAAGAGACCTTCTTCTCTTGTTTTGGTGCTGTCCTTGGCAATGGTGGAAAGGAGCTTGGGTTCTTCGCCAAAAAGGTTCAGGAGCTCAGCATCGGTTCCGTTGCCTAAAGCGCGCAAGAACTGTGTGATGGGCAGTTTACGCGTCCTGTCTATTCTTACATAAATGACCTCGGCAGAGTCGGTCTCATATTCAAGCCATGCACCGCGGTATGGGATAACGGTGTTGGAAAAGAGGTTATTGCCGCTCTTGTCCTTTTCCTTGGAATAGTATATGCCTGGTGAACGGACAAGCTGGCTTACAATAACACGTTCAGCTCCGTTGATAACAAAGGTGCCGGTTTCGGTCATAAGCGGGAAATCACCCATAAAGATTTCCTGTTCCTTAACCTCGCCGGTTTCCTTATTGATAAGGCGAACCTTCACCTTTAGAGGAGCAGAATATGTCGTATCCCTTTCCTTACATTCTTCGACGGAATACTTAGTGTTTTCGGTTTCAAGAGTGTACCCGATGAATTCCATTATGAGGTTGCCCGTATAATCAGTTATTGGAGAAACATCCCTCAATACTTCCTTAAGACCCTCTTTAAGAAACTGATTGTAGGAATTTTTCTGGATCTCAATCAGGTTAGGCATGTCTAGTACTTCTTTAATACGGGCAAAGCTCATTCTTGTAGTCCTGCCCAATTTGACTGGATGAACCATTGTACCACCTCGTATGAATTGCATATTTTGGTGCAAAAGACATAAAAATATAGAAGGGGATGAAAATCCTTTCTGGATTTATTAAAGTTAGCCTGATTTAATAACAATTAACAACAAATCCAACCTCATTCTCCCGATCTATATTTTCCATCTTAAAGATTATTGACACGTATTGTACTATTCATACAATTGTGCTATAATTAAATAAAAAAGAACAGCTAAGTTGCACAAACGTTATATGAATACAATACTTGCAAGCATAACAATGCAGTTAATAATTCTACCATAGCTAAAAACCAATGTCAATAATGCACATTGGTTTTTTTATTCCTTAAAATATTTATTTTTAAAATTTTTTTGCCTAACTGTCAACCCTTATTTCAAACCGTTCAAAGATGACTGGATTAAAGAACTGATCGGCATAAAAAGATGTGCGCCTGAATCTGACATATTCCCTGGTGTTTTTGCTGAGCCACATGGGAACTTCAATACCAAGTTGTGCGCAAACTTCCACCAGGCACTTTTCAAGCCTTTCCTGGTATGTTCCTTCACTATCGTCTATATCATATGCTTTTTCGTCAAGAATTGTTGTACCCTTAATGAGCTTTCCTGTCATTTTCATATACTACCCGCCCCTTTTGCCAGGCTTTTTTGCCTCAGTTCCTAAGTTGATAAAATCAATAATACACTTCCATTAGATATAACCCATATGGCGGAGCAGTAACTCCAAGATTGTTGCGTTCTCCCGTCTCAATCGCCTCTTTAATTACTTCGGGCTTAAAACGGCCTTTTCCAATGTCAACCATGGTGCCCACCATTATCCGTACCATATTATACAAAAATCCTTCGCCTTTTGTGTCAAAAATGAGAAGGTCTCCTTCCCTTCTCCATTGGGAGAGGAAAATAGTCCTTTCAAAGTTCTTAATATTGTGTCCAGATGCACAAAAGGCTTTAAAGGAGTGGCGCCCCACAAAATACTGGGATGCCTTTACCATTGCCTCAAAGTCCAGTTCACCCCTGACATGCCATGCTCTTTTTGCCCAGATTGCCGATCTTTGGGGCCTGTTTAAAACAATATATCGGTAGTGCTTGCCTTTGGCAGAAAAGCGGGCATGGAAATTGGGATCTACTTCCTCTGAAGATACAATAACAATATCTTCAGGCAAATGTGTATTTAATGCAGGGGTAAATTTTTCGGCTGGTATACTTGATTTTGTTCTGAAATTGGCTACCTGGCCATAGGCGTGGACTCCTTCATCGGTTCTTCCCGCTCCTTCGGGCATAATATCCTCTCCGGTAAGCTTCTTTATTGCTTTTGAAAGAGTCTCCTGAACGGATGCCACATCCTTCTGGCACTGCCAGCCATGGTAGTGTGAACCGTCATATTCTATTGTAAGCTTTATATTTCTTTCCATAGTTCCCGTAACACTTTGATGTAATATTTATTATAATTCGGCAATAAACGCCGCTCCTACAATTCCTGCGTCATTGCCCATTTGGGCGGCTTCAATTCTTGGCTCTCCGATGCCTTCAAAGAAGCAGGCTTTCTTCCTGACCTTTTCCCTTAAAGGAGCAAGAAGATTTTCCCCTTCCTTTGATACGCCGCCGCCTATTACAATTACGCCCGGCTGAAATATATTGGCCATATTCGCAAGGCCTTCGGATAAGATCTCTATGTAATTTTCAACCACACTTCTGCCTGTTTCGTCCCCTAATCTTGCCGCTTCAAAGGCCGTTTTGGCATCTATTTTATCCGGGTTACCGCCTATAATCTCCCAAATTTTTGAATTGGTATTCTCTTCTGCTGCCTTTTTTGTCTGCCTAATCAGGGCGGTTGCCGAGGAATAGGCTTCCCAGCAGCCTTTTCTTCCGCAGGAGCACGGCTCTCCATCAAGGGCAATAACCACGTGCCCAAGCTCCCCGCCTGCACCGTTAAAGCCAGTATAGAGCTTTTTATTTATTATGACGCCGCCGCCTATTCCTGTTCCGATGGTTATAATGACCGCATGTTCCTCACCTTTTGCGGCACCGGACACACTTTCGGCAATGGCAGCGCAGTTGGCGTCATTTTCAAGATACACCGGAATATTAAGGCGGTTTTGTACCATGTCTCGGACAGGAACGTTATTAAAGCCCAGATTGCTGTTGTATATTGTTATTCCATTTTGCCTGTCATGAAGTCCGGGGCTTCCGATACCTATGCTTTTAATGTCCCTTAAAGTGAGATTCTTTTCCTCAATAAGGCTTTCTATAAGCATGCACATATCCTGGATGATTTCTTCAGGATTTCTTTCCCTGAAGGTGGGAACACTCCTCTTTAAAAGAATCCGGCCTTCCTTATCCACAATGCCGGCTGCTATGTTTGTGCCCCCAAGGTCAACTCCCACATGGAGCATTCTGACCCCTCCTTCCAACATACAGCAAATCTTAAGCTTTCAAGGCTGTGTGTGGCATTGCAATATCCCTTTTTGAGAATACTTATATTAATGTTTATAATTGTTTTTAATTATATGCTATTATAAATTATGGGTCAATTGGCACCGTCAATTGCCCAATACAACGTTGAAAGGAAACTTCAGAATGATTACCGGAAAGAATGTTGTTTTAAGGACTGTACGCCCTGAAGAAGTTAATTATCTTTATGACCTTATTTATAATATCAACGAAAAAGGTCCTTACTGGCATCTTAACATACAATCTGCCCAGGAATTTTTAAGTGAATATAACCGCACCGGATTCTGGGGTTTAGAAGAAGGACGCATGATAATTGAAAACAGGGAAGGCCGGATAGTTGGTGAAATCCTGTATTTTAAAGGCCTTGACTATCAGTCAGGTTATGAAGTCGGTTATGAACTGTTCAATAAAGAAGATTCGGGAAAAGGATATGTAAGCGAAGCACTCCTTCTCTTTTGCGCCTATATGTTTTCAATAAGGCCCATTAACCGCATACAGGTAAATGTAATGGAAGACAATATTGGAAGCATAAAGGTAGTGGAAAAATGCGGCTTTACCTATGAGGGCACCATGAGAAAGGCGACCTTTCATGGGGGAAAATATCACAACTTAAGGCTCTATTCTCTTTTAAGGGAAGAATGCCCCTCACTTCAAAGCCTGATATACGAATAATTAAATAAAGTGCCCGTAGGGCACGACTTTAAAAACCGGATGCTTCCACGGAACAATAAATGGAAGCTGCTATTATGCATGAATTGATCTGAAAGACAAATGAACTCAATTTTATTTATATAAGAAGGATTTGATTCTTGTATCAATTAAAAGGTTACGGTTCAGAATAGATAAAGAATTAAGCTGGTAATGGAGGTATTTTGCTTGATTCTTGGTCTTATTGCCAAAACCTTTTTTTTGTATCTGGTCGTTGTGGCAACCATGAGAGTAATGGGAAAAAGGCAGATTGGACAGCTCCAGCCCTTTGAGTTTGTGGTGGCTATGATGATTTCGGAACTTGCGGCCATTCCCCTTTCAGAGGACGACAGAAAGATTCATCATGCCCTTATTCCAATTGCGGTGCTTCTTGTAAGCCAGCTTATCATGTCCTATATATCCATTAAGGGCGTGAGAATAAGAGAAATCATATGCGGAAGGCCAACTCTTCTTATCAGGCACGGCAAGCTCCTTGAGAAGAATCTAAAGAAAGAAATGTACACAATTAATGATTTGTTGGAACAGCTTCGCTTCAACAGCGTTCAGAGCATTAAGGATGTTGAATATGCCCTGCTTGAAACCAACGGCCAGTTAAGCGTTATAGTAAACAGCCAGAAGCGCCCTGTTACGCCAGAAGATCTTAAGATCGAGACAAAACCCGAAAGCTTCAGCCATGACCTTATTATTGACGGAAAGTTGATAGGAAGAACTCTTGAGACACTTAATCTAAAAAGGGAATGGGTGGATCAGAAGCTTGCAGAAATGGGGATAACAGATTATTCACAGGTATTTTATGCCTCAATAGATAAAGACAATAGTATTCTTGTTCAGAAAAGAGGTGAGTATTTGGAATAAAATCAGCGCCTGTCTCCCAAATAGCTTAAAAGATACTCAACAATTGCTTTCATTACTTCAAGTTCAATTTTTGCTATATCTATTTCTCCCATGATCTGCTTTATATGCTCGGAGTATTCAATGTTAACCTTGGGCGGCTTTCTCAAAACTGTAATTAATTCGTTGCTGAAGCGTATATTGCCGTCATCATATGAAACGTTAACTATAAAGTTTGGATCATAGCTCTTTTCCTTTACAACCTGAGCTGATATTCTTGTTTCCAATGTAAAACCTCCTGAAGTTGCCATAGTTTTTTACATTTGTCCTATTGATCTACCAAAATTGTAATTATTCAGCCTGAAAAAATCAATAGAACTTATGTATTAAAATACCACAGCATCCCTCTTCCCATCCCTTACAAGAACCGGTTCTTTAATCTCCCTTAAAATTTGGGCAAATTCAAGTGAGTTGCGTGGAATACGCGGAAGAATTATTCCTCCTATGCCTGCATCCTGTACCTGATGAAAGTCTGAACCGGATATCATTATGCTGTTCAGCCCTTTGGCATGTTGATGGGCGGTGTCATTCATGGAATCATGCCTTGGATTTCCGTTAAATACTTCAAAGCCTTCTACAAGGTTGTCATAGGTTTTTGAAATCATCTTTCTGAAGGGGTGGGCCTGGATAAGAAGAAGATTATGTTCCTTTGCGAATTTCTTAAGTTCATCCTCGTTTAAAAGATGCATGTTTTCATGTTCATAAAGAAATTCTTCATCAAAGCCGTATATAAGAATATCATCGCATGTATCGGGAAAGCAGTACTCCATGCCCAGGATTACTTTTACTCTTAATTTGTCCCCCTCATCCTTTGCGGCACGATAGCCTGTTAAGTATCTATCGATCTTTTGCTCCCAAGTAAGATCATCAAACTGGTCAAAATATCCCTTGAAAAAATGGTCGGTTATGCAGACACCATCATAGCCTAACTCATGGTAAAGTCTTATGCCATCCCTTGCTGGAACTTTGCCGCAGCGGCTGACCTCGGATGTGTGCATATGTGTTTCAATTTTGAAATCTTTCATTTGATTCACTTCCATGCAGCTTGTATAAATTAAATATTAAATATAAAGCGGGCTCCAAAAGTAAGAGCAATAAAAGCAACTCCTATAAGGCTCGACGATAAGTCCAGCTTTGTAAAACGTATGCTTTTTAAACGGGTTCTTCCCTTGCCTCCCCGGTAGCAGCGTGACTCCATTGCATCTGCCAGCTCATCCGCTCTTTTAAAAGCGCTTACAAAAAGCGGCACCAAAACAGGGATAAAGCTTTTGACCCGAGATACTATGCTTCCGGTATCGAAATCGGCTCCCCTGGATGACTGAGCCTTCATTATGCGCTGAGCCTCTTCCAAAAGAGTTGGTATAAACCTTAAAGCAATAGACATCATCATAGCTATTTCATGGGCAGGAACACCTATTCGTTCAAAGGGTTTTAAAAGCTTTTCTATTCCGTCAGTCATGGCTATGGGGGTTGTGGTAAGCGTCATAAGAGAAGCTGATATAATCAGCATCACAAGCCTTGCAAAAAGTTTTATGGCAGAATAGATACCCTCATAGGTAATCTTTACAGGACCTATTGTGAAAATAGGAGTTCCGCCAATAAAGAAAATATTAAGAACGGCGGTCAATACCAGAATGAACAATAATGGCTTTATACCCTTTAAGGACTGTTTTAAGGGAACATCGCTTATCATAAGCAGGATAAGGATGAACGCCCCCATCATCACATACTCCTGCCAGGTTTCAAGTAAAAAGACCGCAACCATGAGTATGCCTGTCCATATTATCTTTGTTCGCGGATCAAGACGGTGCAGAGCCGAATTGCCGGGAATATACTGTCCTAAGGTAATATTGTCAAGCATGGCCTATTCCTCCTGACTTTATAAGGCTGTCCAGGGCATTTACCCCGTCCTGCACTGTCATTGCCTCAAAAGGCATGGGATAGCCTTCCTGTGCCATCCTTCCCATAAGCTCTGCAATCTGCGGTACATCAAGACCCCAGGATTTTAGTTCGGAGGCTTTTGTGAACACCTTGTCCACCGTATCGCACATCATTAGTTCGCCGTCCCGCATAACAGCCACACGATGGCAAAAGGCAGCTATATCGTCCATATTGTGAGATATTATGACAATTGTTGTTCCTTCATTTCTGTTAAGCTCGGACAATATGTTAAATACTTCGTTGCTGCCCTTTGGATCAAGCCCCGCAGTGGGCTCGTCAAGAACCAATACCTTGGGCTCCATAACAAGGACCCCTGCTATTGCCACCCTGCGCTTCTGTCCGCCGGAAAGCTCAAAGGGTGACTTCTCCAAAAGATCGGGAGAAATGCCCAAAAGATCTATTGCATGAAATACTCTTCTTTTCGTTTCTTCCTCTGTTAATCCCAATTTATTAAGGCCAAAAATAATATCTTTATAAACTGTTTCCTCAAAAAGCTGCTGCTCAGGATACTGGAAAACAAGGCCTACCTTTTTCCTTAATTCCTTAAGATCTTTTTTCTCTGCAGAAAGGCCGTCCACTGTAATACTTCCTGACGTAGGCTTTAAGATTCCGTTGAAATGCTGAACAAGTGTAGACTTTCCTGAACCGGTATGGCCTATTATGCCAAGTATTTCTCCTCTTTTAATGGTGAGATTTATATTTTTGAGAGCCTTTTTCTCGAGGGTTGTCTCAGCCATATATACATGATTTAAATCCTTAATTACAATTATATCTTCATTGTCAGCCCTGTTATTAAGCTTGTTTGCATCAGGATTACGGACAATATTGGCTGAATAATTTAATTTACTGTTTTTATCTATACCGCTGGAATTGAGAAGTTCTTTTAAAATTGAAACCATTTCATCCAGTGTGACCGGAAGTCCGTTTATCCTGTAGCCCTTCTTTTTAAGCTCATATGCAAGGGCGGTAACCTTTGGCACATCCAGTCCTGCTCTCACCAAAGCTTCCACATTCTCAAAAATAGCTCTTGGCTTACCTGAAAGTGTAATTTGACCGTTCTCCATAACAAGGACACGGTCCGCTTCTACTGCCTCATTCATATGGTGGGTGATAAGTACAACGGTAATGCCTTTTTCCTTGTTAAGCTTTGCAAGTACATCCATAACCTCTTTTCTTCCCTTAGGGTCCAGCATGGATGTTGCCTCGTCCAGCACTATGCACTTAGGCTCCATTGCAAGAATTCCTGCTATGGCTATTCTTTGCTTCTGACCTCCTGAAAGCAAATGGGGAGGAAATTGGGCATAGTTCTCCATACCCACCATCTTTAAGGATTCATCAACTCTTTGCCTTATTTCTTTTGGCGGGACTCCTAAGTTTTCAGGACCAAATGCGACATCTTCCTCGACTGTTGTTGAAACAAGCTGATTGTCAGGATTCTGGAAAACAAGACCAAGATTCTTTCTTATATCCCAAATAACCTCGCCGTTTTTTGTATCCAGGCCGTCTATCAGCACAGTGCCCTCGGTTGGGATAAGCAAAGCATTAAACAGGCGGGCAAGAGTGGATTTTCCGGAGCCGTTGCGCCCCAGGACAACCACAAATTCCCCCTGTTTTATATCTATTGATATTCCGTTAACGGCTCTTGCCGGATTATGCCCTGAAATATTTTTATATTCATAGCATACATCTATTGTCTTAATCATTTCCTTCATTAAAGCCACCTTACCTGGAAGAATTCAAGGCTCCGGCTACAGCTTATTTAGTTTAGTCAATTAGCCGGCATTCTTGGATTAGCCAGGTTTTAAACAAATGTCAATAATGGAGAACGGCTTACCCGCTCTCCATTATTTTAAGAAAGAAATATCTTTATTTAGCATTAAAGTCTGGTACAGCAACTCAATCAATATTGTTAAACTGCTGTGTGTGCTTTATTCATTGACTCAGCCTTAAACATTACATCTGGCAGAATCATTATTTTACCAGCTCAAGCACAACCATTTCGGCACCGTCGCCTCTTCTTGCACCAAGCTTGTACATACGGGTATATCCGCCTTTTCTGTCCTTATACTTGGGTGCAATCTCATCGAAGAGCTTATTGGTAAGGCTTACGGGTTTACCGTTCTGATCCTTAACCTTGTAGACCCAGTTCATAATTGTGCGTCTTGCTGCAAGACGTGATGGTGCGTCAACTGTCTTTAAGACAGTCTTTGTTTCTCTTTCAACCACTTCGTACTTTCTACCGTTCTTTGATGTAACAGTCTTAAGCACCTTGCGGCCTTTGCTGTCCAGAACCGGTACGCTAATGGTTACATTCTTAGAAGATGAGAAATTATCACATTCTTTTACAGCCAAAGCAATAAGCTTTTCTGCAATATTCTTTACTTCCTGCGCTCTTGCTTCAGTTGTCTCTATACGCCCAAACTGGATCAGAGAGGTTACAAGACCCTTAAGCATTGCCTTACGCTGGTCAGTAGGTCTTCCTAATTTTCTTTGTGCAGGCATTTCTTTCCTCCCCTTTACGTTTTATACTTAATCTTCCGACTGTGCAAGCCTCAAGCCTAAAGCTTCAAGCTTTTGAACAACTTCCTCAAGCGACTTGCGCCCGAGATTTCTGACCTTCATCATTTCTTCCTCAGTCTTGTTGATAAGATCTTCAACGGTATTGATTCCTGCTCTCTTGAGGCAGTTGTAGGATCTTACTGAGAGATCAAGCTCTTCGATTGTCATCTCAAGAATCTTATCTCTCTGAGGCTCGCCCTTCTCAACAAGCACTTCGGTATTCTTAGCCCTGTCGGTAAGGTTTATAAACAGATTAAGATGATCGCTCATTATTTTTGCGCCAAGGCTTATTGCTTCATCGGGAGCAATTGATCCGTCAGTCCAAACCTCAATGGTCAGTTTGTCGTAATCGGTAACCTGACCTACACGAGTATTTTCAACGGTATAATTAACCTTCTTTACCGGTGTATAAATTGAATCCACCGGGATAACCCCTATGGGCTGGTTTGGTATCTTGTTCTTTTCTGCCGGAACATAACCACGGCCATGGCTTACATTGAGCTCCATAAAGAACCTGCTATTACCACTGACAGTTGCAATATGCAAATCCGGATTCAATATCTCAACATCCGAATCGGCCTTAATGTCAGAAGCCTTAATCTCGCCTTCGCCCTCGTAGTCAATATACAGGGTTTTGGATTGCTCGCTGAAAAGCTTCAAGCGCAGTTCCTTGATGTTAAGGATTATTTCGGTTACATCCTCAACAACTCCAGGTATGGTGGAAAACTCATGGAGAACACCGTCTATCTTAATGGAGGTGACTGCAGCTCCGGGAAGCGATGAGAGAAGGATTCTTCTCAAGGAGTTTCCAAGAGTAATGCCATAACCTCTTTCCAAAGGTTCTACCACAAACTTGCCATACGTATTGTCCGGTGAGCTTTCAACGCACTCAATCCTAGGCTTTTCCATTTCGATCATTTAATCAACCCTCCTTGGGTTATTGAGATTATGAGGGTAACAGAAAGTATATTACTTGGAGTACAACTCGACGATGAGGTGCTCCTGTACATTGAGGTCTATATCCTCTCTTGAAGGTAATGCAACTACTTTACCCTTTAAGTTTTCCTGATCTACTTCAAGCCACTTGGGAACAACTTTGGAGCCGGTAACTTCGAGTATTTCCTTGAAACGGGGAGACTTCTTGCTGTCCTCTCTTACGCTGATTGTGTCGCCAACCTTTACAAGGTATGAAGGAATGTTGAGTCTCTTTCCGTTCACATCAAAATGGCCATGAGTTACAAGCTGACGGGCTTCAGCCCTGGTTGTGCCAAATCCCATTCTATAAACAACATTGTCAAGTCTGCTTTCAAGCAATTGCAGAAGGTTTTCACCGGTAACACCCTTCTTGCGGTTAGCCATTTCAAAATACTTTCTGAACTGGCTCTCAAGAATACCATAGAATCTCTTTGCCTTCTGCTTTTCACGAAGCTGAACACCATATTCAGACAATTTCTTCTTCTGAGCGCCATGCTGACCGGGAGCATAGGGCCTTCTTGCAATAGCGCATTTATTTGAATAACATCTCTCGCCCTTTAAGAAGAGTTTCATACCTTCTCTTCTGCAGAGCTTGCAAGATGCATCTGTATATCTCGCCATCTATCCTTACACCTCCATTAAACTCTTCTTCTCTTAGGCGGTCTGCAACCATTGTGCGGAATTGGAGTTACGTCCTTAATAAGGTTAACCTCTAATCCAGCCGCCTGGAGTGCACGGATTGCAGCCTCACGACCAGCACCCGGGCCTTTTACATAAACTGATACAGTTTTGAGGCCGTGTTCCATAGCTGCCTTTGCTGCAGTTTCAGCAGCCTGCTGAGCAGCAAAGGGAGTGCTCTTTCTGGAACCTCTGAAGCCAAGGCCGCCAGCGCTTGCCCAGGAAATAGCGTTACCCTGGACATCGGTTATTGTTACTATTGTATTATTAAAGGATGAACGAATGTGGGCTGCGCCACGCTCGATATTTTTCTTTTCTCTCTTTTTCCTAGATCTTCTTACAACTTTAGCCGCTGCCATCTACTTCTCGACCTCCCCATTACTTCTTCTTGTTGGCAATAGTCTTTCTGGGACCCTTACGAGTTCTGGCGTTGGTCTTTGTTCTCTGACCACGAACAGGAAGTCCCATTCTATGCCTGATTCCACGATAACACCTTATTTCTATAAGGCGCTTTATATTAAGTGCAATCTCTCTTCTGAGGTCGCCTTCAACTGTATAATTCTTTTCAATTGTGTCACGGAGCCTTGCAATCTCATCATCAGTAAGATCGCGTATACGTGTGTCGGGATTAATGCCCGTCTTCTTCAATATTTCATTTGAACGGGTTCTTCCAATCCCGAAGATATACGTAAGCCCGATTTCTACTCTTTTATCCCTTGGCAAGTCAACACCTGCAATACGAGCCAAATTACTACACCTCCGAATGGTACTTGCGTAACCTATTTACTTATTATTGTCTAAAATTGATCTATATATAAAAATTTCCATAAACCTTTATACTTTTTTCAAAAAAATATAAAGGCTCAGCCGCTATGGAAATTATCTGCCTATTTTGCAATATGCAACCGACAGTATTCTTTTCTGTCGGTTGCGGGTTAATTATCCTTGTCTTTGCTTGTGCTTAGGATTGTCGCATATAACCATTACGCGACCTTTTCTGCGAATAACTTTACACTTTTCGCATATTCTTTTAACTGATGGTTTTACTTTCATTGTATTGATCCTCCTGTCCTTATGGCTGCTTACTTGCATCTCCACGTAATGCGACCGCGAGATAAGTCGTAGGTTGACATTTCAACGGTCACCTTATCCCCTGGAAGTATACGTATATAATTCATTCTAAGTTTTCCTGATATATGGGCGAGAATGACATGTCCGTTTTCGAGCTGAACCTTGAACGTTGCATTTGGAAGCGCTTCCAGCACCGTTCCTTCCAGTTCAATTACATCTTCCTTCGACAAATTCTACTCCTCCCCACTCAGTAAATTGTTTTCATGTTCATCATAATATCTTAAAACAGCTTTCTGAAGGTCAGCGTCATTTAGCTTCTTCTTCATCAATACTGCCTGAGATATATACTCATCGGATACATTGGTTATGTTCAGGTGCTTTAGTTTCTTCTTCTTTGGATTGCTGATGCGTCTTAATGCACCGTCGGCAATCAGCACATGATTATCATCGGCAATATCAACAATGATAAATAGCTTGCCTTTATCACGGCCTGCTTTTGACCATACAAAACGACCTATTATTGTATCCAAGGGTTTATCATCATTTTGTTTAATCATACCAATTTATAAACTTCGTATCTGCATTGCTTAATCAAGCTATTTTGCTGCATAAAGACAGATTTAATCACAGCAAGTATATATTGTATATCAAATTAAGTCCTTTTTCAAGATTCTTCTCTTTTTTCGTGATTTTTAATATAATCTGGTCAATATTTCCGGTCCTTTAGGTGTCACTGCCACAGTATTTTCATGGTGAGCCGACAGTTTTCCGTCAGCTGTTACCACTGTCCATTTGTCATCCAGTACTTTTACTTTCCAGGTTCCTATATTTATCATAGGTTCAATGGCAAGGACCATGCCGTTTAAAATCCTTGGACCGCGTTCAGCAGTGCGATAGTTGGGTATCTGGGGTTCCTCATGCATTTCGGTTCCTATTCCATGTCCTACAAAGTCACGGACAACAGAATAGCCATGGCTTTCAGCATACTCCTGGACAGCCGTTGAAATATCCCTTATTCTTTTGCCTTCCACTGCACATGCCATACCTCTGTTGAAGGCCTCTTCCGTGTGGAAAATCAAATCCTTTGCTTCCTGGGATATATTTCCCACAGGATAGGTTCTGGCAGCGTCCCCATGGTAGCCGTCCAATATGGCACCGACATCAATGCTTATTATGTCCCCATCTCTAAGAACCGTTTTGCCCGGTATGCCATGTATAACCTGATGATTAATTGATGCACAGATTGAGCCTGGGAAGTCAATTCCTCCATAAGGACATGGAACACCCTTAAAGGACGGAATTGCTCCTGCCTTGCGAATTACCTCCTCGGCTGCCCTGTCAAGCTCCAGTGTGGTTATGCCAGGTGCAATGAGTTCTGCCATCCTCTGGTGTACCTTGGCCACCACCTCACCGGCACGCCTTAATTTATCCAGTTCTCTCTGAGATCTTAATACAATCATTTTATATCCTCGATGCTATTTATGCCTGTTTGCAGTTTATGCATGATTTTTTATAAGTTCAAGGATTTCCCGGGAAGTATCGTCTATGGATTTTGTACCGTCTACATTAACCAGAATCCCTTTTTTCTTATAGTAGTCAATTAAGGGACTTGTCTGCTGGTGATATGTTTTAAGCCTTTCCTTGACGGTTTCCTCACGGTCGTCTTCCCTTATGTAAAGCTTATTGCCGCAGGCATCACAGATTCCTTCCTTTTGGGGAGGATTGTTATCAACATGGTATGTCCTTCCGCAGGAACACATCCTTCTTCCTGACATTCTCTTGACTATAAGGTCATCGGGAACCTCTATGTTGATAACCAAATCAACGGATCTGCCCATCTTTTCAAGCATAGCGTCAAATTTCTCAGCCTGCGGAATTGTTCTGGGAAAACCGTCCATCAAAAAACCATTTACGCAGTCCTTGTTCTCTAATCTCTTTTCAACTATGCCAATGGTTACATCATCGGGTACAAGCTTTCCGGCATCTATATATGTTTTGGCAAGTACTCCTAATGGTGTGCCTTCCTTTATATTGGCTCTGAAAATATCGCCCGTTGAGATATGCGGTATTTTAAGAGCTATAGAAAGATTTGCTGCCTGTGTGCCTTTTCCGGCCCCCGGCGGCCCCAATAGAATCATCCTCATAAAATACGCTTCCTCTATGATAAAAATTCATTAAGGAAAATTCCCCATATCAGCATGCGTCGCAAAGCGGATTACAAATGTATTCCGCCTTGCGTGCACACAGATAATTTTTTATTATTCAAGGAATCCCTTGTAATGTCTCATCATAAGCTGGGACTCAATCTGTTTGGCAGTTTCAAGAGCCACACCTACCATAATGAGGAGAGATGTACCTCCAAACCACATATTCTTTACACCTGTAATAAGCTCAAGAAGGCTGGGCAGAATAGTAACAAGTGCAAGGAATAATGCACCGAACCATGTTACACGCTTCAGTACATTCATAATATAATCGCTGGTAGGCTTACCAGGTCTGATACCAGGAATGAATCCACCGTTTTTCCTGATGTTGTTGGCCAGCTCTATTGGGTTAAATACCATCATTGTATAGAAGAATGTAAAGAAGAGAACGAGTAAAGCCATAACCAACATATACAGCGGATTGCTGCTGAAATTCATCAAGCCGAGCAGGAATTTGTTTTGTGTATTAGGTGCTACAAGGCCGATGATGGTTGGGAAGAATGAAAGCAATGACATGGCAAAAATTATAGGAACCACGCCGGCCACATTTACCTTGATAGGTATATGGGTGCTTTGTCCTCCATACATCTTGCGTCCCACAACACGCTTTGCGTATTGTACGGGAATTCTTCTTTCAGCCTGGGTAACAAAGATAACCATTACCACTACCGCAACAAATACGGCAACTATTCCTACTACTATAAGAACACCTATTGCCAGCTGACCTTCCTGTGCGTAACCCCTGATGATGTTATACAGGGCACTGAAGGCAACAAGTCCTCTTGAAAGAATGTTTACAAAGATAATGAGGGAAATTCCGTTTCCTATACCATACTCATTAATCTGCTCACCGAGCCACATAATAAATGCGGTTCCTGCTGTCAGAGCCAGGGTTATGGTAAGGAAGGACATTACATTACGCTGAGTAATGGCATTTCTGAATCCAATATACATGAAGGTTGCCTGCAGGAAACCTAAAATGACGGTTCCGTAGCGTGTCCATTGGGCGAGCTTCTTTCTTCCCTCTTCTCCCTCTTTCTGCAACCTTTCCAGAGCAGGTATTGCAATGGTTAAAAGCTGAAGGATAATGGATGCATTAATATACGGAGTTATCGACATTGCAAAAATACTGGCATTGGTAAATGCTCCGCCGCCAATAATGTTCATAAATCCAAAGAGTCCGCCGCTTTGGGTGTTAATCATTGCAGCAAGCGCACTAGCATTCATACCGGGAACCGGGATGTAAACGCCTAAACGATACACCAGCAACAATAAAGCAGTTACTATCAGCTTTTTCCTTAGGTCGGCGATCCTCCAGGCACTTCGTAATGGCGAGAAAACGCTCTCCATTTAAATCACCTCAGCCTTTCCTCCTAATGCTTCGATCTTCTCAGATGCTGTCTTGGTAAACCTGGCTGCTTTAACAGTAAGCTTCTTAGTGAGATTTCCGTTGCCCAGAACAACTATACCGTCATTTATCTTCTTAATTACTCCTGCTTCTTTCAAGAGCTCTGCAGTAACTTCTGTACCGTTATCAAATCTCTCGAGATCAGAGAGCTTAACTTCTGTGTAAACTTTTCTGAACTCGTAGTTATTGAAGCCCCTCTTGGGTATTCTTCTGAATAAAGGCATCTGACCGCCTTCAAAACCGGGTCTTACGCCGCCGCCCGCTCTTGCGTTCTGGCCCTTGTGACCTCTGCCGGCAGTTTTACCGTTACCGGTACCATGTCCTCTACCCTTGCGCTTTGGAGCCTGTTTCGGTGCTCCAGGTTTTAATTCAAACAAGTTCACTGGCTGCACCTCCTTTATATTTCTTCAACCTTTAAAAGGTGTGATACTTTATGAATCATTCCGCGAATTTGAGCATTGTCTTTCTGTTCAACAGTCTGCCCAATCTTGCGAAGACCAAGAGCGGCAACCGTAGCCTTCTGATCTTCTTTGCATTTTATTGTACTCTTAACAAGAGTAATTCTCAAGTCGCCCATTGAAAGCTACCTCCTATCCAAGGATTTCCTCAACGCTCTTTCCTCTCAATTTTGCGATCTGTTCAGCAGTCCTTAACTGAGAAAGGCCGTCTATAGTAGCACGCACCATATTGGTAGGATTGTTGGAGCCTAAGGATTTTGTATAAATATCACGAATACCTGCAAGCTCAAGAACCGCTCTTACAGGGCCACCGGCAATAACACCGGTACCTTCCTTAGCCGGCTTAAGCAATACCTTGCCTGCGCCGAACTCGCCAAATGCTTCATGGGGAATGGTGGAACCCACGATAGGCACATATATAAGATTCTTCTTGGCATCTTCGATACCCTTGCGGATTGCATCAGGAATTTCTGCTGCCTTTCCGCTGCCAACTCCTACATAGCCGTTTTCATCACCAACAACTACAAGGGCGCTGAATCTGAAATTTCTACCACCCTTAACGACCTTTGTTACACGGCCGATATTGACAACCTTTTCCTTAAGGTCCAGTGTGCTTGGATCAATTTTCTGCAATTTGTTCCCCTCCTTCTACAAAAAGCCGTTATCAGAATTCGAGGCCGGCTTCTCTTGCGCCGTCAGCGAGTTCCTTGACCCTGCCATGGAAAAGGTAACCGCCTCTATCGAACACTACAGTTTTAATTCCTTTTTCAAGTGCCTTATTTCCAATAAGCTTGCCTACTTCTCTTGCGGCTTCCTTATTGCCTGTATACTTAAGCTTTCCCTTGAGAGCTTCATCCAGAGTGGATGCTGCAACCAGAGTGGTGCTGTTGACATCATCGATAATCTGGGCATATATATGCTTGGAGCTCCTGAATACGCACAGACGCGGTCTTTCCGGTGTGCCGGAAATCTTCTTGCGTACACGTGCATGCTTGCGGAGTCTTACCTTGTTCTTGTCGATACTTTTAATCATTGCACACTCACTCCCCTCTCTTATTTCTTACCTTTAGCGCCGGCCTTGCCTTCCTTGCGGATGATGACCTCTCCGGCGTACTTGATACCTTTGCCCTTATATGGCTCAGGCGGACGCTTCTCACGGATTTTTGCAGCAACTTCGCCTACAAGCTGCTTGTCGGCTCCCTTAACAATAATTCTGTCCTGCTGGGGAACCTCAATGGTGATGCCAGCAGGCTCTTCCATCTCAACAGGATGAGAATATCCAAGGTTAAGTATAAGCTTCTTTCCCTGCTTCTGTGCTCTGTAGCCGACACCAACAATTTCAAGAGTCTTTTCAAAGCCTTTTGTCACACCAGTCACCATATTGGCAATGAGAGCTCGTGTAAGGCCGTGAAGTGACCTGTTAAGCTTGTCATCATTAGGACGGGTAACAACAATTGTGTTACCTTCCTGTGTTATTTTCATGTTTTTATGGAAGTCCGCGCTTAAGGTTCCCTTTGGTCCTTTAACGGTCAGACTGTTTCCATTAAGCTTTACCTCTACGCCTGCCGGAATCTCAACAGGCATTCTTCCTATACGTGACATGAATTGCACCTCCAGTCCTTAGATTGAGAGCATTACGCCCTTTTCAGAACTATAACTTCTTAATATATTTAAGGCTTACCATACAAAGGCAAGAACTTCTCCGCCTACGCCGAGTTTCCTGGCTTCCTTGTCGGTCATAATGCCTTTTGATGTTGAAACAATAGCTATACCTAAACCGCCGAGAACCTTGGGAAGTTCATCCTTACCTGCATAAACCCTCAATCCGGGCTTGCTGATTCTCTTTATACCGGTAATTACATTCTTCTTGTTTTCAACATACTTAAGGGTGATTCTTATAATACCCTGCTTTTTGTCATCTATTTCTACGAAATCCTTAATATATCCTTCATCAAGAAGAATTTTTGCGATCTGCTTCTTTATATTTGATGATGGAATATCCACAGTCTGATGCTTTGAAGCTGCGGCATTTCTTATTCTTGTAAGCATATCTGCAATCACGTCGGTTGCATGCATTATTACAGACCTCCTTTCGCTCAATTACCAGCTTGCTTTCTTAACACCTGGTATCTGGCCCTTGTATGCTAATTCTCTGAAGCAAAGACGGCAGATTCCGAACTTCCTCATATATGCGTGAGGTCTGCCGCAGAGCTTGCAGCGATTATAATACCTAGTGGAAAACTTCGGTTTTCTCTGCTGCTTAATAATCATTGACTTCTTAGCCATTTAATTACCTCCTTTAGCTCTTTGCAAATGGCAGGCCGAGAAGTGTCAGCAGTTCCTTTGCTTCTTCATCGGTCTTGGCAGTTGTTACAAAGGTTATATCCATTCCGCGGATCTTGTCTACCTTATCGTATTCAATTTCCGGGAAGATCAATTGTTCCTTTATCCCCATTGAGAAGTTACCGCGACCATCAAAGGAATTAGCACCAATCCCTCTAAAGTCCCTAACTCTGGGAAGAGCTACATTGAAGAGTTTATCAACAAACTCGTACATTCTTGAGCCACGAAGTGTAACCTTGCATCCTATATTCATACCCTCACGGACCTTGAATGCAGCAACTGACTTCTTAGCCTTGGTTATAACAGGCTTCTGACCTGTAATCAACGCAAGTTCGTTTGCAGCATTTTCAATGGCCTTAGGGTTGTCTTTTACGTCTCCTACACCCATGTTAAGTACAACCTTAACAAGTTTGGGTATCTGCATTGGGCTTTTATAGCCGAATTTCGCCTGCAGAGCCTGAGCAACCTCTTTATTGTACTTGTCAAGCAATCTTGGCATGTCTCGTCAACCTCCTTAAGGATTTACTCCTTCCCTTCTCCGATAATGTCTATTACTTCGCCGCATTTCTTGCAAACCCTTGCTCTGTTGCCGTTATCGAGTACCTTTCTGCCAACTTTTGTAGGTTTTCCGCAGCTTTTGCAAACGAACATTACCTTATCGGCATAAATGGGTGCTTCCTGATGAATAATCCCACCCTGGATGCCTTGGTTTGGCCTTGGCTTAACATGCTTTGTAATTATGTTGACACCTTCTACAAGGACTCTGCGGCTGGAGGAATCAACTGAAAGAACCTTACCTTTTTTACCACGGTCCTTACCGCTCAGTACGTATACTGTATCGCCTTTTTTAACGTGAACCTTATTAGCCATTTGTCAAGCCTCCTTCCTTACAGTACTTCTGGGGCCAGAGAAATTATCTTCATGTAATCCTTTTCTCTCAACTCTCTTGCTACTGGTCCAAAAATACGGGTTCCTCTGGGATTACCATCATCTTTGAGAATAACGGCTGCGTTATCATCAAAGCGAATTGTAGTTCCATCGGCTCTTTTTATACCCTTAACAGAACGTACGATTACCGCTCTAACAACATCGCCTTTCTTAACAACACCGCCGGGTGTTGCATTTTTAACTGAACAAACTATAACATCGCCTATATTGGCATATTTCCTTTTTGAGCCGCCGAGGACCTTAATGCACATCAATTCCTTGGCGCCAGTGTTATCAGCAGACCTCAAATATGTCTGTGCCTGAATCATTACTTAACGCCTCCTCTTACTTCGCTTTTTCAACAATTCTGACCAGTCTCCATCTCTTGTCCTTGCTGAGTGGTCTGGTTTCCATAACTTCTACGCGGTCGCCTACACGACATTCGTTGTTTTCGTCGTGAGCCTTAAGCTTATATGTCCTCTTCATAATCTTTTTGTAAAGAGGATGCTTTACACTGTCCACAACAGCCACAACAATGGTCTTATCCATTTTATCACTAACAACTTCACCAACCATGGTTTTTCTCAAGCCTCTTTGAGCCACGCGGAACAAACCTCCTTCCGGTAATTAGCGCCTACTAATCAGTTCCTCTTAATTCCAAGTTCCATTTCACGGATAATTGTCTTTACACGTGCGATATCCTTCTTGACTTCCTTAAGCTTCATGGGATTTTCAAGCTGGTTTGTAGCATGCTGGAATCTTAACTTGAACAATTCGGCCTTAAGTTCAGCAAGCTCTTTCTCGAGCTCTTCACGTGTCTTTTCTCTAAGCATTTTTAATTCAGACGCCTTCATTATCCACACCTACCTCTTCCCCACGAGCAATTATCTTGCACTTAACGGGCAATTTGTGAGAAGCAAGTCTTAACGCCTCTCTTGCTGTCTCTTCCGGAACACCTGCAATTTCAAAGAGAACGCGGCCGGGCTTTACAACTGCAACCCAGTATTCGGGAGAACCCTTACCGGAACCCATACGGGTTTCTGCAGGCTTCTTTGTTACCGGCTTATCGGGGAAAATCTTAATCCAAACATTTCCGCCTCTCTTAACAAAACGTGTCATAGCAACACGGGCGGCCTCTATCTGATTGCTTGTGATCCATGCGGGTTCAATAGCCTGGAGACCATACTCGCCGTTGGAAATAACGTTACCGCGAGTTGCCTTACCTTTCATGCGTCCTCTCTGAACCCTTCTATACTTAACTCTCTTTGGCATCAACATAATTATTTGTCTCCCCCTTCCTTTTTCTCCTTCTTCTTGGTGGGAAGAACTTCACCCTTGTAAATCCAAACCTTCACGCCGATCTTACCATAGGTTGTATTTGCTTCAGCAAAACCATAGTCAATGTCTGCACGAAGAGTCTGAAGAGGTATAGTACCTTCTGCGTAATGCTCTGTTCTGGCAATTTCAGCACCACCAAGTCTTCCTGAAACAGCGGTCTTAATACCTTTGGCACCGAACTTCATGGTTCTTGACATTGCCTGCTTCATAGCGCGACGGAATGAAACACGCTTCTCGAGCTGAGCAGCTATATTTTCAGCCACAAGCTGAGCATTGAGCTCAGGAGTTCTGATTTCTGTTATGTTAAGAAGAACGCTCTTGCCGGTGAGCTTTTCAACTTCTTTTCTGAGAGCTTCGATACCGGCACCCTGCTTTCCGATTACAATACCGGGTTTAGCAGTATGAATGTTAATCTTAACCTTGTTTGCAGCACGTTCGATTTCAATTCTGGCGATTCCAGCGATGTAAAGCTTATTCTTTAAGAACTTGCGAATCTTTACGTCTTCCACGAGGAAGTTGCTGAAATCTTTAGTGCCTGCATACCACTTGGTATCCCAGTCCTTTATAATTCCTATTCTAAGTCCATGCGGATTAACTTTTTGGCCCATATTGCAACCTCCTATTTAGCCCTTTCCTTGAGAACCAATGTGATGTGGCTGGTTCTCTTGCGAATTCGGAATGCTCTGCCCTGTGCCCTTGGCATAATCCTTTTAAGGGTTGGGCCCTGATCTGCATATACTTCAGCCACATAGAGATTGTCTCTATTTAACTGATTATTGTTAACAGCATTGGCCTCAGCAGATTTAAGAAGCTTATAAAGAATCTCGGACGCGTTTCTGGGCATATACTTCAGTATCCCATAAGCCTCATCAATTCCTTTATTGCGAATCAAATCAATAACCAGTTTGGCCTTTCTAGTTGAAACCCTTGCATATTTAACAACGGCTCTTCCTTCATCCTTGCCTATTCCAAGAGCTTTTCTCTCTTTTTTGGTCAGGATGGGAAGCTTATCAGCTTTTCTATGGATCTTGCTATATTTTTCAAGAAGCTCCTCCTTCTTTTCAAGGAGCTCATTCTTAGACATTACTTTCTTGCCCAAGTCCATTCCTCCTTCCAATCTTGCTGAGTATTACTTCTTGAGTTTGGTGCTCTTTTCATCCTTACCGTGTCCTCTGTAGGTACGGGTAGGTGCAAATTCACCAAGTTTATGTCCGACCATATCTTCAGATATATATACAGGAACATGCTTACGTCCGTCGTGAACAGCTATTGTATGTCCCACCATCTGAGGATAGATGGTTGATGCACGTGACCAGGTCTTCAGGACCTTTTTCTCGTTCTTTTCATTCATTTCTTCGATTCTTTTCAAGAGCTTCTTGTCAACAAAGGGCTCTTTCTTCAACGATCTACTCACGGTACTAACCTCCTTCTTGCATCTTACTTGCCGTTGCGTCTCTTCACAATCAGCTTGTTGCTTTGCTTGTTCTTCTTACGGGTCTTATAACCGAGAGTCGGTTTACCCCAAGGTGTTACTGGGCTTGGCATACCGATAGGAGATTTACCTTCACCACCGCCGTGAGGATGGTCATTGGGGTTCATAACAACACCGCGGACAGTTGGTCTTATACCCATCCAGCGTTTTCTTCCGGCCTTACCTATGGAGATATTTTCATGGTCAAGGTTACCAACCTGTCCAATTGAAGCTCTGCAGCGAATATCGATCTTTCTTACTTCACCGGAAGGAAGTCTTACCTGTGCATATTTGCCTTCCTTCGCCATAAGCTGGGCAAGGTTTCCTGCTGCCCTTACAAGCTGACCGCCCTTTCCAGGCTTAAGCTCGATGTTGTGAATTACGGTACCAACAGGGATGAATTCCAGTGGCAGACAGTTGCCTGGCTTAATATCGGCATCGGGTCCTGAAAATACCTTATCTCCAACATTCAATCCGTCGGGAGCGATAATGTATCTCTTTTCACCGTCGGCATATACGATAAGGGCTATATTTGCAGATCTGTTAGGATCGTATTCAATAGCGGCTACCTTACCGGGAATTCCATCCTTATCTCTTTTGAAATCAATGATTCTGTACTTTTGCTTTGCACCGCCGCCATGATGACGAACAGTAATTCTTCCGTAGGAGTTCCTTCCGCCTTTCTTTTTAAGCGGAGCAAGAAGGCTCTTTTCGGGCTCCTTCTTTGTTATCCCCTCAAATGTAGATACAGTCATGAATCTTCTTGCAGGAGATGTCGGATTGTACTTTTTAATTGGCATTACTTCCACTCCTTTATGATATTTCCGGTCTTGTCGTTCTCAGGCTGACTGTGGGGCCTATATTCCGACCAGCCGGGCTACTTTTTTTATTGAGCTACTCCAAATTCTTCAATAGAAGTCTTATACTTCTTGGTATTGGTCACTACCTTACCGCCCTTTGTTGCATAGGTTACGGGCTTAGGATCGGTATCAATCTTAACAATTGCCTTCTTAAAGGATTCTGTCTTTCCAACGTGAACGCCCATGCGCTTTTCCTTACCGTCGTAATTAACGGTGTTTACGTTGATGACCTTAACTCCAAAAAGCTTTTCGACTGCATGCTTAATCTCAGTCTTTGTAGCCTTTTTATCAACAATAAAGGTGTATTTGCCCTCAGCTATTTCCATATTGCTCTTCTCAGTAATGTAAGGGCGAATAATTATATCTTCTGCGAATTTCATTACGCGAACACCTCCTCAATCTTGGCTACGGCATCCTTGGTTACAATGAACTTGTTATATCTCAGGACATCGTAAGTGTTAATTGTGTTGTAGGTCGATGTTTTGACATTTTCCAAGTTTCTTGCCGACAGAATAACTTTCTTGTCAAGGTCGGGAAGAACTATCAGAGCTGATGAATCAACCTTAAGGTTGTTAAGAATATTAGCCATTTCCTTTGTCTTGATGGCTTCAAGCTTAAGATCATCAAGAACGATTATGTTGTTGTCATTAACCTTGGTGGTAAGAGCACTCTTAAGAGCAAGTCTCTTAACCTTCTTAGGCAGTGTGTAGCTGTAGCTTCTGGGCTTGGGACCTAATACGATACCGCCGCCAACCCACTGTGCGGAACGGATGCTTCCGTGACGTGCACGGCCTGTTCCCTTTTGTCTCCAGGGCTTCCTGCCGCCGCCTCTGACCTCAGATTTGGTCTTTGTGGACTGTGTGCCCTGTCTTGCGTTGGCAAGAATGTTCACAACTGCACTGTGCATTGCTACTGTATTTACATCCACTCCGAAGATATCATCGCTTAAGTTTATGTCTCCGACCTTTTGGCCTTTGATATTGTAAACATCTACTATTGGCATCTATGTTTCCTCCTTCCGAACCAGTTCTTTATTAAGCCTTGACCGAATCCTTAATAACGAGGAGGCCGCCCTTGGGACCTGGAACCGCACCTTTAATCAGCAAAAGACCTCTCTCAGCGTCAACCCTTACAACTGTAAGATTCTGTACGGTTACCTTTTCAGCGCCCATATGGCCAGGCATTACCTTACCTTTGAAAATACGGCTGGGATCGGAGTGAGCACCCATCGAACCAAGTCCTCTGTGATAGCCTGAACCGTGTGTCATACGGCCGCGGGCTGTTCCGAACCTCTTAACGGTACCTGCATATCCCTTACCTTTGGAAATGCCTGATACGTCAACTTTATCACCGTTCTGGAACATATCCTCAACCTTGATTACATTGCCTACCTCATAGCCTGAAATATCATCAAGCTTGAATTCTCTCATATATCTCTTGGGTGTAACATTAGCCTTCTCGAATTGACCCTTCAAAGGCTTGTTAACTTTTTTCTCGGAAATATCCTCAAATCCGACTTTAATAGCATTGTAGCCATCGATTTCCACAGTCTTTTTCTGAATAACTGATACGGGACCTGCTAAAACCACAGTTACGGGAATAACAGCACCGTTTTCGTCGAAAACCTGTGTCATACCGATTTTTTTACCTAAAATGCACTTTTTCATTGTAAAAAATACCTCCTGTCATTGGTTCAGTTCAAACTGAACATAACAATATTTGAAATTTAAAATTACAGCTTGATTTCGATATCCACACCAGCGGGAAGATCCAGTCTCATAAGAGCGTCAACAGTCTTCGGGGTGGGCATCAAGATGTCAATAAGTCTCTTGTGGGTCTTCATCTCGAACTGCTCACGAGAATCCTTATACTTGTGAGGAGCTCTGAGGATTGTGATAATTTCTTTTCTTGTAGGCAGCGGAACGGGGCCGGATACCTTGGCGCCTGTTCTCTTAGCAGTCTCGACGATTTTCTCCGCCGACTGATCGATGATCTGGTGATCAAATGCCTTCAGCCTGATTCTGATTTTTTGTTTGTTCGCCATACATAAGCCTCCTTACGAATACGTTTTCTGGCGCAACAAGCTTTTTCCTGTACACTCTGCCGGGTGTTTCATATTTAATCATATAAAAAGCCCAGATCCGAAAACCTGAGCACAATACAAACACACATAAAAACAGATACATGTATGATGTACAGTGACTTGTCGCCCGGTTTCTCTGAATCGGACATTCTCCACCGCAGTTCCCAGTCTGTTTCACCTGCCATCTGCAGCTTCATCGTATGCCATGTCACAGCATGAGATATTATATAACATATTAATTACGAATGCAACAGTTTTTTTACATGCTTATGGAAAGCAGCGAGCCTCTGGTTGAGGGCAAAATATATTTAATCAGCAAGTATTAATTTAAAAATTTTTAGTTATAGTGGGTATGTAAAAGCATCTATATAAAATGTATTTATATAAAATGTAATATAATTACCCTATATTTTTAAGACTGTCAAGTGTTTTTTATGGCCAAAATTTTTTTAGCACCGACAGGATTAATGTCCGGTCAAAATTACCGTTGACCTGCCTGTTAAGAAATAAAATCACTATCTCTGTACGCGTCCTGTTCCGTCGCCTTCCATAAGCTTAGTTACCTCCGCTACGCTAACCATATTGAAATCGCCCTCAATGGTGTGCTTAAGGCAGCTTGCGGCAACTGCAAATTCTAAAGCCTTTTTTGGATCTTTCCCGGTCATAAGCGAGTAGATAAGCCCTGCTCCAAAGCTATCCCCGCCTCCAACACGATCCACAATATGTATTGCATAGGTTTTGGAGAAATGGTATTCTGCTCCGTCATAGAGCATTGCCGCCCAATTGTTGTCGTTTGCGGAAATTGAGGAGCGTAAAGTGATAGCGACATATTTGAAATCAAATTTGTCTTTCAGTTTTTTGGCAACGCTCTTATAGCCTTCCTCGGACAGCCTGCCCCCGGTAATATCGGTATTATCAGCCCAGATTCCGAAAACATCGCCTGCGTCTTCTTCGTTTGCAATGCACACGTCAACATATTCCATAAGCTCAGACATTTCCTTGCCTGCTTTTTCACGGCTCCACAGATTCTTGCGATAATTGAGATCGCAACTTACGGTCATGCCCCGTTTTTTGGCAGCTTTGCAGGCATCGGCACAAATTAATGCCGCATTGTCGCTTATTGCGGGAGTAATGCCTGTAAAATGAAACCACTCGGCTCCCTGAAAAATTTTGTCCCAGTCAAATTCATCCCGGGAAGCTGTGGCAATTGATGAGTTGGCACGGTCGTAAATTACCTTTGACGGGCGCTGGGATGCACCTTTTTCAAGAAAGTAAATGCCAATTCTGTCCCCGCCCCGTACAATACTGTCGGTATTTACGCCGAAACGTCTTAAGGAATTGATTGCAGCCTGACCTATATCGTTCTTGGGAAGTTTTGTGACGAATTTTACATCCATGCCGAAATTGGCCAGGGAAACGGCTACATTTGCTTCGCCGCCCCCGTAAGTTGCGCAGAACTTATCTGCCTGAACAAACCTTAAATACCCCTCGGGCGCAAGCCTGAGCATGATTTCACCGAACGTTACTATTCCAGCCATTTTCCTTACCCCCATTACTTCTGTATCAAGTGGAATGCAAATCCGCCGATTTCCTGCTCAAAGTAAACAGGTCCTGTCAGCTTTCCTTCTTTATCCTTACTTGCTCCCTCAATATCCATCTTAAAACCCCGGGACTCCATATATGCCACGCCTCTTTCAAGGCAATTGGTTCCAATGGCAATATGCCCGTTCTTGCCCCGGTAAGGTGTTTTCATAACCTCAAAGTATTTTCCTGCAAAAATTGCAAGATTCGTTTCTCTTGGCTCAAGGCCGAAAAGGTTACAAAGGAGTACTGCAGTCTGGTATGCTTCGGAATCATTTTCACAGTTAATTCCCACATGTATAAGTTCAAAGCCCATCATTGCTTTTACGGCTTCCCTTGTAAGAGCTGTAATCTGGTCGAAAGCTCCTTCCTGCATCAGGGATTCCTTCAGCATCCAACTGCCTCCGCAGGCTATGACATTAGGGCAGGAAAGATATTCATTGAGATTTTTCTCATTTATTCCCCCTGTGGGGATGAATTTAATGCCGCTGTATGGGGCCGAAACAGCCTTTATATACTTAACTCCGCCTAAAGCTTCGGCAGGAAAGAATTTTACAACATCAAATCCAAAGCTCATGGCAGCCTCAATGTCAGTGGGGCTTGAGCACCCGGGAATAACAGTTATATTTTTTTCCAGACAGTGTGATACAAGCTTTGTATTAAACCCCGGGCTTACAATGAATTTTGCACCGGCTTCCACCGCTCTGTCCGCCTGCTCAGTTGTAAGAACCGTTCCTGCACCCACAAGCACATGAGGAAGGGATTCGGTGATTCGGCGTATGGACTCTTCGGCCTTATCAGTTCTGAAGGTCACCTCTATGCAGGGAAGTCCTCCGTCACACAAGGCTTTTGCTATTGGAACTGCTTTTTGTGCATCATCAATTTTTGCAACCGGAATAATTCCGATATCGGAAAGTTTCTTCAGCACATCATTCATATCATCTACCTCGCAATCTCCCATAGGCTTATAAAATGCCCGCTACGGCAGATTATGCCGTAGCGGTGTTGTTTATAAGTATATCAAGTTATTGGGATAATTATTAGTATAAACTACTTTGTCTCAATGATGTACTGGTTAAGAATCGATTCAAGCATCTCCTGGCGTCCGGAAGAAAGTCTGGGCTCGCCATTTTGCAGGGTATAAGCTTCAAGCTCCTTAAATCCGACTTTACCTGAAACTATATCAAGTCCTATACCCTTTTCGAAGCTGCTGTATCTTTCCTTAATAAACTTCTCATAGACTCCGTCCTTGACAAGCCTGTGTGCTACCTTAAAGCCCCTTGCAAAAGCGTCCATTCCTGCAATATGTCCATAGAACAGATCCTCGGGCTCAAAGGATGCTCTTCTTACCTTGGAGTCAAAGTTAAGGCCGCCCTTGTCAAAGCCTCCGGCCATAATTACTTCGTACATAGCCAGGGTTGTGTCATAGATATTGGTGGGGAACTGGTCGGTGTCCCATCCAAGGAGAAGGTCCCCCTGGTTTGCGTCTATGGAGCCAAGGGCATTGTTTATTCTTGCAACTCTGAGCTCATGCTGGAAGGTGTGCTGGGCAAGTGTGGCATGGTTTGCTTCAATGTTAAGTTTAAAATACTTTTCCAGACCGTAATTCTTTAAGAAGCCCAGAACTGTCGCTGCGTCAAAGTCATACTGGTGCTTGGTGGGCTCCTTCGGCTTGGGTTCAATTAAGAATTGACCGTCAAAGCCTATCTCTTTTGCGTAGTCAACAGCCATTGAAAGGAAGCGCGCCAGATTGTCCAGTTCAAGCTTCATATCGGTATTAAGGAGTGTTTCGTATCCTTCCCTGCCGCCCCAGAATACATAGTTTTGTCCATTAAGTTCCTTGGTAATCTCCAGAGCCTTTTTAACCTGAGCTGCAGCATATGCGAATACGTCCGCACTGCATGAAGTAGATGCGCCGTGCATGAACCTTGGGTTGCTGAATAGATTTGCTGTTCCCCATAAAAGCTTTACATCGCTTGATTTCATTCTGTCCTTGATTTTTTCAACCACTTTGTCAAGGCGCTTGTTGGTTTCAGAAAGTGTGTCGGCTTCAGAGGAGATGTCCCTGTCATGGAAGCAGAAGAAGGGAATGTCCAGCTTCTCACAAAATTCGAAATTAGCCTCAACCTTGGCATAAGCCAAATCCATGGGATCACTTACACCGTCCCATGGCCTTATTGCCGTGCCAACGCCAAAGGGATCCGCTCCCCTGGCCTGGTAGGTGTGCCAGTAAGCCACGGCAAAACGAAGATGCTCTTTCATGGTCTTTCCGTCTATTACTTCCTCCGGATTGTAGTATTTGAAGGCCAGAGGATTGTCAGACTGGGGACCCTCATACTTGATTTTACCAATTCCTTTGAAATACTCCGACATAATAATGCCTCCTTACTAAATATTCCGCGCATATCATATTAATTTAAATCTCTATCTTTATTTTTAGGTTGGCTTATAGAAAGCATTTTAGGGGCGTTTCGTCTTAAATTGTCCGGCTGCATATGCCCACTTTAATTCTATCTTCCGAACAATTTTCTTAAGGGAATTATAGCTGCGCCCAATGCTGAAGAATCTTCTCCAAAGCTGGACGGAATAATTTCAGTCCGCTCGGAAGGATAGGGAAGTGCGTATTTTAAAGCCGTTTCTCTGATAGTGTCTATAACAAGTTCCGAATATTCGGAAAATCTCTTGCCAAGCACTATCTTTTGTGGATTAATGGTGTTGATGAGATTTGCCACAGCTTTGCCCAAGCTTATGGCTGCATCGTGGAAAATGCCAAGACTTTCAGTATCTCCGCTTTTAGCTTTTTTAAGCAGGGTTTCAAAGGCTTTGTCGGAGTCAGACTCAGTGATTATCTTCTTATGTAATGCCCTTTCCACCATTCCCTTTATTGAAGCGATGGTTTCAAGGCAGCCTTTGTTACCACATTTGCAGGGAATACCGTTTTCGTCCACCCGGATGTGTCCGACTTCTCCTGCACTTCCTGAAAAGCCGCGGTACATTTTCCCCCTCATAAACATACCGGAACCAATACCCGACTCAATATTGATGCATATAAAATCTTCAACTTCCCTGCAGAGCCCCAGCCAGTTCTCGCAGGATGCCGAACACATGGATTCATTGTCCAGGTATACAGTCACTCCCACCTTTTCCTGCAGAGGTTCTAAAAGCTCCGCATCGGACCAGCCCAGGTTAGGCGCCAGTATGATTCTTTTGCTTTTTATATCCAGCATGCCCGGGACTGAAACTCCTACGCCCAGAATCCTGCTTTTGTCAATATTAAGATTTTCAACAGCCTTTTTGAATTCCCCGCCAAGGATTGAAAGCGCCTGGTTCACCGAAAGTTCAGTATTGTTTAAAATTTTATTTCTGTATATTACTTCTCCTGTAATGTCCAGAACAACGGTATATATAAAGCGCATGTCTATGTCGAAGCCAAAGGAGAAATAGGAACGGGGATTGAGTTCAAGGATTATGGGCTTTCTTCCTCCGGAGGATTCACCTTCCCCGATTTCTCGTATGTACCCTTCCTGCAGCAGGGAGCGAACTATCGCTCCCGATGCTGTAGGAGAAAGGCCGGTAGAATCAGCCAGAAGCTTTCTGGATATGCCTTTTGTAACTCTTATCAAATCCAGAACAATGGATTTGTTCATTTCCTTAATGAACTGATTGTTCCCAGTAATCCGCTTTTTCAAGCAAAAATCTCCCCAATGCAGGGCAAGGTATTATGCCCTTTTAATTGTCGGTTTTTCAGGTAAACGTTATGCCTTGTTAAGTCCCGCAAGAACCTTGAAGTCATTCTTAAGTGAATTGTAAAGGTTGTTGTAAAGCTTGTAATATCCGTCATAAACCTTGTGGTTTTCACTGTTTAAGTCCTGCTTTGTAACAACCTTGATGGTAGCATCACAGGCTTCGGCTACACTCTTATAAACTCCTGCGCCTACTCCTGCCAAAAGTGCAACTCCCAATGCGCCGCCCTCACTGGAGCTTATTGTATAAATAGGTGTTCCAAATACATCGGCCTGTATGCGGCGCCACAGAGGACTCTTTCCGCCTCCGCCGGATGCTCTTACCTCCTGCACATCAACGCCCATGCTCTTAATAATCTCAAGGCAGTCACGAAGGCTGAATGCAACACCTTCCATAATAGCTCTCAGCATGTCGCGTTTTGTATGCTTGGCTGAAAGACCAAAGAAGACTCCTCTGCAGTCAGGATCAAGGTGGGGTGTTCTCTCTCCCATAAGATATGGCAGATAAACAAGGCCGTTGGCACCTACTCCCGACAAATCGGCAGCCTTGTCAAGAAGTTGATATACGTCTGTATCTATAAGATTTGCAGAAGCCATTTCAGGCTGGCAGAAGTTATTTCTGAACCACTGAAGTGAAAGGCCTGCTCCCTGGGTAACACCCATGATGTGCCATGTATTGGGTACCGCATGGCAGAAGGTGTGAACGCGTCCCAGAGGGTCAATGCTTACCTTGTCGGTATAGGCAAATACAACGCCAGAAGTACCAATGGTTGATGAAATTACGCCTTCCTTAACTATACCGTTTCCTACCGCAGCAGCTGCCTGATCTCCGGCACCGCCCACAACGGGAGTACCCTCTTTAAGTCCAGTAATTTCTGCAACGATTCTGGTTATGGTTCCGGTTACTTCCTGTGACTCATAGACCTTTCCAAGCATGTCTTTATTAAGGCCAAGCTTTGAAAGAACCTCATCACTCCAGCAGCGGTTAGGCACATCCAAAAACTGCATACCGCTTGCGTCTGACACTTCTGTTGCATATTCGCCGGTAAGGCAGAAGCGGATATAGTCCTTAGGAAGCAGAATTTTTCTAATCTTTTCGAAAATTTCAGGCTCGTTATTTTTCACCCACATAACCTTTGATGCGGTAAAACCTGTGAGAGCAGGGTTTGCAGTGATTTCAATGAGCCTTTTTGCGCCTACTTTTGCGGTAATTTCCTCGCATTCGGCGGCACTTCTCTGGTCGCACCAGATGATTGCCTTTCTCAAGACATTATTGTCCTTGTCAAGAAGAACCGCACCGTGCATCTGGCCTGAAAGTCCCACACCCTTAACATCTTCCGGGTTAACTCCGCTTTTGTTCAGGACATTCCTGATGGATACAAAAGTTGCCCTTTTCCAGTCCTCCGGATCCTGCTCAGCCCAACCGTTCTTGGGTTGGTACAGCGGATATTCCTGAGTGTCGCTTGCTATTGTTTTTCCTGTTTCATCGAATAAGACTGTTTTTGTACCTGACGTACCAATGTCAATTCCAAGTAAAAATGCCATATAGGGATCCCTCCGCCCAAAACTTATTAATGTGACATTAATAAGTATACACTTTTTAAAGAACTTTTTAAAGTGGTCTTAATAACTTTTCTAAAATAAATTCTCAGCAGAATGAGAAAACTAATGAAAATTAAATTATTCTGCCTGTTATTAGGCTGTCCCGAAACGCACCCAATATCCAGGTATTTTTCAGCCGACAGGATTTTTTAAGTACTCCGAATAGGCTTTTCCGGTATACTTTTTGAAGCATTTCCCGAAGTAATTGGGATCCGGGATTCCTACCTCATTGGCAGTCACATACATTAATGTTCCGGTTCTAGCATAGGAGATTGCCTTTTCCATCCTGCACTTTAAAAGAAAATCATTGAGCCCGGTACCGGTCTTTTGCTTAAAGAGCCGGCTTAAATAGCTGGCATTAAAGCCGAACTTCTGGGCAATGGAAGTCAAATTTATCTCAGGATCCCGGTAATTGCAGGCAATATAATCCTTAATCCGGGCAACGGAGGAACCGTCATCTGCCGTAAAGTCACAGGATTCGTCACTTTCAGGCTGTTTTTTGATTTGTCCTATAACCTTTTTTAAAGTATTCTTTATTTCCTCATATGATATGGGCTTTAAAAGGTAGTCGCTGACTCCGATGCCTATGCATTTTCTGGCATGTTCAAAGTCTTTCAGGGCTGTAAGGATAATAATTTTCAAATCGGGATACCGTTTAATTGCCAGCCTGCTGAATTCTATGCCGTCCATGAAGGGCATTTTTATATCCACAAATGCTATGTCCGGCTTATAGATATCAATGGTATTTATGGCCTCAATACCGCTGGCAGCTTCCCCAACAACCTCAATAAGGGGTTTTTCCCTCTCCAGTGTAATTTTTAGAAGACTTCTGATTGCCTTCTCATCATCAATTATCATTACCCTAACCATGGAAAAGCCTCCTATATGGGAATTTTTATATCCACCCGGGTATACCATCCCTCAACGCTTTCTATGTCGTATACATCGTCAGTGCCGAAATAATATTGAATTCTTTCAATTGTCCCTTTAAAGCCAAAACTGTTTCTGCTGTTGTCCATAATCCTTGAAAGCCTTTCTTCATTCATGCCTATGCCGTTGTCGAAAATAACTATGTGGATTTTGTCTTCCTTTTTAAATACCGATATCTTTATAACTCCCTTCTCACCTTTTGGGCGAAGGCCGTGGTACAGGCTGTTTTCAACAAGGGGCTGCAGAATTAATTTTGGCACCATTTTATCAAGCAAACTTTCATCCAGTTCGTATTCGTCTTCAAAGACATCTTCGTACCTCAGCTTCTGAAGCTTAAGATAGTCTTTGACAATTCCTATTTCTTCCCGCAGCGAAATTTCCTTGCTTCCGCTGCTTAAAAATTTCCGGTAGAAATTCCCCAGGGTGACAATGGCATCATATACCTTTTCGGAGGGCTCCATTAAGGCCAGATATGCAATTGTGTCCAGCGTGTTGTACAGAAAATGGGGCTTAATCTGCTCCTGCAAAGCGTCAAGCTCCGCTTTCTGCATCTTTTTTTCCTTTTCTATGAGCTGGCTTATAAGGTTGTTGATTTCCACCAGCATATTATTGTAACTGTCTTTAAGCCGCCCGATTTCATCATCCGGAAGGGATAGGCTCACCCTTTTAAGCCATCCTCTCTTAACTATGTCCATGGACTGGACAAGCCTCTCTATGGGACTTGTAATATACCGTGAAATAAAAATACTTACAAATGTCAGAGAGAAGATGGTAAGTGCGGCCAGCGCCACAGTAACCCATCCTAATTTACTTGGAATTGCGTCGGCATATGACATTTTCTCAATACCGACAATTATAAACGGGGTATTGGGAATGTGGTAATATGATACTATTTTTTTATTTCCCAAATTTCCCGTGGTTGTCTGGTTGAACCTCTCACCCGTAATCTCCAATTTATTGAGCTCTGTCAGCATTTTTACGGATCTTATGGGTTTAAAGCTCTCGTCGCAGTAATAGAACTGCTTTCCGTTACCCTCCATATCCTTATAGGAATCCTCAAGGATTTTGGAAGACAGGTTAACAACCAGCAAGCCAATGGGTTTTTGGGTGTCTATATCATTTACAACCCTTATCATTGAAATTAAGGGTTCTCCCGATTTGGTAATATACGCTCCGTTTCCGTTAATTCTTATAACGCAGCCGCCGTTTGCATCATAAACCTCTTTTAGCCAGGCATCCTCCTTCATTATGGCGGTGTTGACATAGGTGATTCCCCTTGCAATATGTACGGATTGCCAGTTAAGCCTATAAAGGTATATTGAGTTTATGTAGTTGAAGTTATTGGATATGTCATAAATAGACGTAATGGCATTGTGGGCATACCTGGAGCCGGGGGTGGAGTCGTTCATAAGATAAGCCGCTATGTTGCTGTTGGTCATAATAAGCTGGCTCATGCTTTTTATGGTATTAAGTTCGCTGTTAAGGTTGTTTCCGATGGAAACCATGGTCTTGTAGTTGCTTTCCAGGGTATAGTTCATCATGCTCTTTTCTATGAAAAACATATAAATAAAGAAGAACAGAAGCAAATAGAGGGCAATGATGGCAAGCACCAGATACCTCACTTTTTGCTTCAGTTTGCGGGAGGAAAACCACCTTTTAAGCTTTCCGGCGACACGTTTTCCCATAAAATGACGCTCCCTGAAAAGTATCCCTTAACTTTTTGTCAGTATGGATTATACTCTACATTGGCCCATAATTAAAGCATATCTGAGCTTAGGCTTTCTCTAATGGCTTCTTTGCCATTATTGCAAAGGCTTCATTATCCCTTGACGGCTCCGATCACCAGGCTTTCCTGAATTTTTACGCTCATGAGGCTATAGATAATCAATGTGGGTATTGTAGCAATTACAAGGGCTGCGCCAATGGGACCCCAATCGGTGGTGTATGTTCCAGAAAGGGTCTGGATTCCTACCGAAAGCGTCCTGTATTTGGAATCACTGATGAATATGACGGCAAACATTAATTCGTTCCATGCCTGAAGGTAAATGAATATTGCAATGGTAGCAAGTGCGGGAGCCATAAGGGGAAGAATGATACGGGCAAAGATTCCGTATACTCCGCACCCGTCAATGAATGCCGCCTCTTCAAGCTCCTTAGGGATTCCTTCTATGAAGCTGTTGGCAATAAGAAGCGCCATGGACAGCGCAAAGGCCGAATATGGTATTATCAATGCCTGATAGGAGTTGGTCATTTTTAAATTACGCAGAATAATCAGTATGGGCAGTATGGAGGCATGAACCGGCACCGTGAGACCCAGCATGAAAATGTTGTTTACAACTTTTCTTCCCTTCCATACAAGCCTTGTAAGGGCATAGGTGGCCATTAAGGCAATGATTGTGGTCAATACTATGGTGCAGCCGGTAACAAGGATACTGTTAAGGAAATACAGGCCAACTTTTCCTGTGGTCAGGGCAGCCGTGTAATTTCCCCACAGCCACTTTCTGGGAAGGCCAATAATGTTTTCCCCGAATATTTCGCTGTTGTCCTTTAAAGAGAAGGTGAACATCCAATACAGGGGAAACAGCTGAATTAATGCCCAGATAATCAGAAAACCCGTAATAAGCTTGCGTCCTATACCGCCTTTTTCCTGTATTCTGTTCATTATACCACCTCCTCTGTTTTAAAGAGTTTGCGAATGACAATTGCAAAGAAGAAGCACAGGAAAATGATGCTCACCGCAATGGCGCTTCCAAAACCATATCTGTTTCTGCCGATTATCATTGACACAAGCAAAGTGCTTGGCACCTCGCTGGCGTGGGCAGGGCCGCCGTTTGTAAGTATGTAGATTAGGTCAAAGGCTTTAAGGGATCCTGTGACGGCAAATATCACACATGTTCTGATAACTGGTTTTAAAAGGGGGATAGTTATGTACCAGTCAATGCCTGCCTCGGTTGCCCCGTCAATTTTTGCCGCTTCTCTTAATTCAGGGCTCATTGACTTTATTCCTGCATACATAAGAAGCATGTGGTAGCCTATATACTGCCACAAAAGGGGGATAAACACAGCAATCAGAGCTGTTTTTTTGTCTCCCAGCCATACCCTTTGCAAATGCTCAAGGCCAATGCTTCTTAAAAGCACGTTAACGAGGCCGTAATCAGGGTTGTATATCTTAAGCCACAACTGTCCTATTACTGTTGTGGACATGAGTACAGGGATAAAGTAGATGGAGACAAAGGTTTTTTCCCATTTTACGCCCCTTGCCAGAACGAGTGCCAAAAACAGGGCGATTGGCAGTTGTATAAATGTTGACAGGGCCGCAAGCAGTATGGCATTGCTGACTGCCCTTGGAAAATTGACCGATTTGCTTGTGAAAAGCTCCATGTAATTTTTTAAGCCTACAAAGGTTCCTTTGGTCATACCATCCCAATTAAGGAGGCTGTAATAGGAAGACATGAATATGGGCAGTATGATTATCAGCGAAAACAACAATACCGCCGGAAGCATAAAGATAAATATTGCTAATTTATTGCGTCTGGCTTTTTCCATTTCCATTCTCTCCTGAAGAAAGCATTATGTCTTTAAAGAAGCGGTTATAGCAATGAAAACCTGCCAGAGGCACTTTATTTTAAAGCACCTCATGGAAGGTTTTCAGGACAATAGCTCAATTAATTTTTCCTAATCTGTCAGCTTTCCAGCTGGGCTGCCATAGCCTCTACAAATTCCTGAGGTGTTATTTCGCCAACGTAAAGCTGCTGAAGCAATGACAGATATTCTCCTGCATCATTGGCTTCCATCAGGGTATCAAACCAGAGAGTGAATGATGTGGCTTCATTGGCAAGTTTTGCAATTTTGGCGGTAATGGGGTTTACTGAGCTGTCGTCATAATCAACTTCCCAGGCAGGAATTCCTGCTCCGTCCAGATATGCGTATTTGGATATGCTTCTTGTAAGCTCAAATACTGCATTTCCGGCTACATCGGGGTATTTTGTCGATGCGCTTACCATAATGGTATCTGCGGCACCGCCCATGAAATCGGTGATTTTTGCATTATTGCTGTTTATAACGGGTATGGGGGTTACATCAAAGTCTGCAGGGTTTTCTGCATCGGTCATAATGGAACCTGCCATCCAGCTTCCTGTAATGTACATGGGAACAGTTCCGTTGTAGAAGTTCGCGCATGCCTCGTCGTTGGAAAGGCCGGTAGCTCCGTCAATATATGCTCCCATGTCTATGAGTTCCTTAAGCTTTGTGGCAGATGCCAAAAAATCAGGATCATTATAGCTTACACCATTTCTGGTGATAGCCTTGGCAGTCTTTTCAGGTCCGGCAGATTTCAGTGTAAGAGCGTCATGAGTCATTGCAAGAACCCATGTATCCTTTACGCTTACACCAAAGGGCTTGATTCCGTTGTCCAGGAAGGTTCTGCAAACATGGACAAGCTCATCAAAGGATGTAGGAGCCTTTAACCCGTATTTGTCAAACATCGCCTTGTTGTAGAACAGCAAAGAAATTGGGGTTGTATATGTAGCTCCGTACAAAACGCCGCCGTAGGTTGCATTTCCTAAAGCAGCCCTGGAAAGCTGAGCCTGATACTCTTCAGTATAGTATTTATCTATGGGCAATACCTTTCCTGACTCTACAAAGGACTTGGAAAAACCGCCGCCCCATGTATAAAAGAGGTCAGGAAGCTCATTTGCTGCAACTGCTGATTTTATCTTGGTCTTATAGGATTCATTTTCAAAGGTTTCATGAACGATTTTTATTCCGGGATGCTTTTCCTCGTAGTCTTTGATTGCCTGAGTATATGCATTGTGGAATGCATCGCTTTCTGTTGAAATACTCCAGAGTGTCAATTTAATTTCTTCCTGTGAAGGGCTTCCGCTCTGGCTGGGTTCAGGCTGGGTTGTAGCATTTCCATCGTCGGATGATGCTGTATTTTGTCCTCCGCATCCAATTAAAGCGAAAGCCACAACCAGGCTTAAAATGAGCGCGAATACCCTCTTTAAGGTTTTCCTCATATTCATCCCTCCTGTTTTTCTTATGTACCCATTATAAAAAATTCCCATATGTCTAATGAACGTATTATCTTTACTCATATAAGCAAATTTTTTACATTTCTTTTCAGTTGGTTCTGTATTTGGCCGTAGTCTCGGCAAAATAGCGAAGCTTATTGTATATCCGGCCGTTAACCGTACCGGGAGGGTATGATCCGTCGGGAAGCCTTTCTCCAGCTGGCACTCCCGTTAAAATCTCTATGCCCTCGTCAACGGTCTTTATGGGATAAATGTGGAACTGCCCTTTTCTTACCGCCTCAACAACTTCATCTGAAAGTACAAGATTTCTCACATTCTGATAGGGAATAATAACCCCCTGCTTTCCATTCAGCCCGTTCATCCTGCATATTTCAAAAAAGCCCTCAATTTTAAAGGTTGCTCCTCCAATGGGCTGGATAAAGCCATGCTGGTTAACAGAGCCTGTTACGGCTATCCCCTGATAAACAGGCAGGTCCGAAAGGCTTGAAAGTATTGCAAACAGCTCAGTGGACGAAGCACTATCCCCTTCAATGCCGCCATAGAGCTGTTCAAAACATATGCTTGCTGCAAGGGATAAAGGTATGTCCTGGGCATATTTCTTGCCTATATATCCGCTTAAAATAAGCACACCCTTTGAATGGGTCACTCCTCCTGTTTCAACCTCACGTTCTATATCTATAATACCGGTTTTTCCCATGTATGTGGTGGCTGTAATACGGCTGGGCTTTCCAAAGGCGTAATCACCCATGTCAATCACCGCAAGGCCGTTAATCTGACCCACTGCGTATCCATCTGTGTCAATGAGTATGGTACCGTCTTTTATCATGGAAAGAAGCTGCTCATCAAGCTTATTTGAGCGCCTCTTCTTCTCTCTTATGGCTCTTTCCACATGCTTTCCGGTCACCAGGGATGAGCCGTCAATTTTAGCCCAGGCGTCGGCCTCCACAAGGATATTTATTATATTTGAAAAACGGGTGGTCAGCTTATTCTGGTCCTGGACAAGCCACGAAGCGTAATTTATAACGGCGGCAACACCCGTCCTGTCAAAATGTCTCAGTCCTTCCTTTCTGCAATAGGCTCCTATAAACTGGGCTATGCGAAGGACGTTTTCCTCATTCCAGTCCATGGCTTCTTCAAAATCAGCCTTTATTTTAAAGTACTTCTTAAAGTCCTTGTCGTAATTGTAGAGCAGATAATAAATCTCTTCGCTTCCCACCAGAATAATCTTGACATTAATCGGTATGGGTTCCGGTTTTATTGCCGATACTGCAGAAAGTCCCATCTGCTCCTTGATATTTTCAATAATAATCTGCCTTGTTTTTAGAGTCCTCTTTATTGCCTCAAAGGCCTGGGGATTGTAAAGAACATCACTTGCCTGTAAGATTAAAAAGCCTCCGTTGGCCTGATGGAAAAGGCCCGGCCTTATGAGGGTATAGTCGGTTGTCATGGTTCCGAATTCATTTTCATATTCGCATCTGCCAATTAAGTTATAATAGGTAGGGTTGTAGTCCAGAATGACGGGTGCTCCCTGTAGCCGGCTGTTATCCACTATGAGATTGACCTTGTATCTGTCGTAAGGGTTATCTTCGCCTGTTCTTTTCAGCATAATCTGATATAAGATATTCTGCTGGTCATCGGCAAGGTTTGTGCCAATAAGCTGCTCAAGATTCGAAAGAATATCTTCTTTTACGTTATCCAGATAATTTATAACAAGAGGGAATTTTCCGTACTTAGCTTTCAGGTCGTCAATATGTATTCCCACAGCATATAGCGCAATCTGGCCTTCCCATTCCCTTACTGCATCTTCGGCCTCAAGCTCAATTTCCCTGATTTTACGGATAATATCGGCAGTTTCAGCCTGAAGAGCTTCCGATGCCCTGGCAAGCTCTAACTTTACATCCTCGTCCAGAAGCTTGTAATCATCTTCGTCCATGGGCTCTCCATCAACAACGGGCATGAAATACAGACCCGAGCTTGAAAGCCTTACTTTGAATCCCCGCTCCTGGGCCTTTTGATTAAGCGCCATGACATATTCAGCTTTTTTGGTCCGGAATTCTTTTAGAATCCTTTCCCTCTCAGTCTCGTAGTCTTCACCTTCAAAGGCTTTTACAATCTCTTGTTCAATTTTTTTGGAGAATTCCTCCATGTCCTTTTTAAACTCTCTTCCCTTTCCCGCGGGAAGATTTATGGCCTTTGGCCGGCTGGGATCCTCAAAATTATAGACATAGCACCAGTCATCGGGTACGGGCATCTGCCTTGCGTGCTTCTGGGCAAGCTGCAGTGCATACCTTGTTTTTCCTGTTCCGGATTTTCCTGCCATATAGAGATTGTATCCGTCCTGTGGAATTGAAAGGGCAAACCTTGATGCCCTTACTGCTCTTTCCTGTCCAATGAGATCTTTAGAAGGAGTTAAGTAAGATGTGTCCTGGAATTTAAAAATGGAAGGGTCGCACACCCTTCTCAAAGAGTCGGCGCTTAACGGTGCAACCGCCATATGAAGTGCCCCCGTTCATTTTCCGTACCATTTTACATTTTATAAACGGAAGTGCAAAAATATGAACGGGGGCGGCATTTAATTAACTGTATCAATTAAAACTCATTGGTTTAAAAAAAGCCACATTATGTAAGCATCTTCGTTGTTGTCTGAATAATAGCGTTTTCTTCTTCCCTCCACACGAAAACCAAGGCTTTCATACAGGGAGATGGCGGCTGTGTTGCTTACCCTTACCTCAAGGGTAAGTGCCTCTATTCCGTTATCCATGGCATATTGAATAAGGCTTTTTATCAGAAGTGTCCCGTAGCCTTTTCTTCTATAGTCCGGATGAACCGCAACATTTGTTATATGCCCTTCGTTGATGATTTTCCACATGCCTGCATAGCCACAAATCCGGCCTGAAATTTCAAGGACAAGATAGATGGCATTGGGATTTACAAGTTCATCTTCAAACATGCCTTTGGACCATGGCAATGAAAAGCATTTATGCTCCAGATCCAGGATGCTGTCAATGTCCTTGTATTCCATTATCCTTACGACAGGCTGGCTTGTATTATCATGTTCCATCATGGTCATGATTTAAGCTCCTTCATTCTCTCGGCCTGGGATTTTCGAACATAAAGCGGGTTTAAGTCAAAGGGGCTCATTGCTTTATTCTCATAATAAGCTTTTTCCGCAAGAATTGCGGTTGCGGCAGCCCTTGGAAAGAAAAAGGCCGGAGGGGCAATTGTAACCCTGCCTTTTAAGGCTTCATTCATTCTCTCGTAATGCAATGGGGCTCCGTCACCCAAAATCATGACTTCATCATATTCTTCAAGTTTTTTAATCCAGTCATCAATTAAAATTCCTTCTTCATAAATTATCTTTTCAAGGTTACCGTTTTCTTTGCGGTAAAGAGCCGTGTATACCTGATTGTTCCTTGCATCCAGCATGGGCGAAATTACTCCCTTAAAATCGGGCACCAGAAAGGCAAGGGAATCAAGGGTTGGTATTCCGCAAACAGGTTTGTTCAGTGAATATGCAAGGCCCTTTATTGTAACCACACCTATTCTTAGTCCTGTAAAGGAACCCGGTCCTGTTGATGCGGCAAACAAATCTATATCCTTGAAATCCTTATTTATCATGCCAAGCATGGTTTTCAGCATGGGAATAATCTTTTGGGAATGGGTCTTGCCGTACTGAAGGTTCAGCTCCGCAATAACTTTTCCGTTTTCAACAACCGAAGCCGATGCGGTAAGACCTGAGGTTTCAACAGCAAGAGTTAGCATCAGGTATCCTGCCTTTCAATGTTAAATATGCGTGTATCGGGATTCGTAGAGTCTCGTGTAATCTTAATCCTTATTGTATCGGGAGGGAGAATGTCAATAACCCTGTCCCCCCATTCGACCACCGTTACGGCATCGTCAGAGAAATATTCGTCCCAGCCTATGGCATAAAGCTCATCGGCATCATCCACCCTGTATACGTCAAAGTGGTGGAAGGTAACGTCTCCTTCGTAGGTATTAACAATTGTAAAAGTGGGGCTGGTAATAGGGCCCTTTATGCCAAGGCCTGCTGCAATACCTTTGGTCATGGCAGTTTTGCCCGTTCCAAGATCGCCTTCCAGACTTATGGCTTGTCCCGGTTTTATTTCCTGGGAAAGTTTTTTACCCAGCTCAAAGGTTTCTTCTTCCGAATTGGTTCTATATTGTCTTATTGCTTCCATCCTTTTTATACCTCATGATTTTCATAGACAACCTGGCCATTTATAATGGTCATTTTAACCTTGCTCATGTAATTTACGGGATGATCGGTGAACAGAACCATATCGGCATCTTTTCCAACCTCAAGACTGCCTATTCTGTCATCAAGGCGGACGCTTTTAGCCGCATTAATTGTTACAGCCTTAAGGGCTTCATAAGAATCCATGCCCTCCCTTACAGCCAATGCCGCACAAAGCATCAGGTGCTGGATTGGAACCTCGGGATGATCCGTCATTATCGACACATTAAGTCCTGCCTTTTGCATAATGCCGGGAGCCTTGAGGGACTGGTTCTTAAGCTCAATTTTGGATCTTCCGGTAAGTACCGGCCCTACAATAATATCATAACCGTATTCCTTCAATATATCAGCAATCATCCAGCCCTCGGTGCAGTGGTCCAGGGTCATGTCCAGATTAAATTCCTTTGCAATGCGGATGGCGGTGAGAATGTCATCAGCCCTGTGGGCATGAGCCTTGACCACAAGCTCACCCTTGATTACAGGAATCAGGGAATGAAGCTTCATATCAAACTCAGGCTTTTCGTTCTCTTCCTTGTTGTTTTCATATTCCATCAAAGCTTCATAGTATTCTTTTGCCTTAAACAGCTGCTCACGAAGCATGGCCGCCGTAGTCATACGGGTGGTGGGCGCCTGGTGCTTTTCATTATAAACCGTCTTAGGATTCTCGCCAAATGCTATTTTCATGGCACAGGGCGCCTTTATAACCATTTCATCAACTGTCCGGCCATAGGTTTTTAGAGCTGCAAACTGGCCGCCTATTACGTTGGAACTTCCGGGGCCTGTTACTACCGTGGTAATTCCGGCCTGTCTTGCTTCCTCAAAGGCCCTGTCGGCATGATTTATACCGTCTATGGCCCTTAAGTGAGGAGTTATTGGGTCAACCATCTCATTAACATCATCACCCTCAAAGCCAACAGAGTCTTCCACCATTCCAATATGGCAATGGCTGTCAATGAGACCCGGCATAAGAAACATCCCTTGTGCGTCTATTACAGTGTCCGAGGCGGAAACAAAAGGCATGCCATGCATGGGGCCGATATCCTTAATCTTGCCATTATCACATATTATATAGCCATTTGACTGGCTGTTATTTGCCATTGTAATTATTCTTGCATTTTTAATAACAAGCATATTTCCTCCAAAACTATAAAATTAATGCCGGCCTTACAAATCAGCGCAAAAAATAAAGCAGGCTTTTAAGCCTGCTCATATTATAGCATATATTATTTAGTTCCTTAACACAGTTTATTTTAGGGCAGATGTCAAATCAACTGCTCTTTGTCCTGTTAATTTTCCAGCGTCACGGCCGCTTCTTCCGCTGCCTGGCTTAATACCATAATTTCGCCGGGCTGTTCCTTCTTAGGAATGGGCTTTTTAACAAGGGCATGCTTTAATACTTCATCCATGTGGGATACAGGTATCAGGCGCACGACCTTTCTTATGTTTTCAGGAATCTCGTCTATATCCTTTTTATTGTCAACAGGAATAAGAACTGTGCTGATTCCTGCTCTGTGGGCTGCAAGCACCTTTTCCTTAAGTCCGCCTATGGGAAGAACCTTACCTCTTAAGGTAACCTCACCTGTCATAGCCACATTCTTTCTTGCAGGATTATTGGTAAGAGCCGACACCATTGCTGTTGTAATGGTGATTCCCGCTGAAGGTCCGTCCTTGGGAACCGCTCCCTCAGGTACGTGGATGTGAATGTCATACTTCTTGTGGAATTCAGCATCAATTCCGTACCTTAAAGCCGCTGAGCGGATATAGCTCTTGGCAATGTGGGCGGATTCCTTCATAACATCGCCCAGCTGCCCTGTAAGTTCAAGGCTTCCGCTTCCCGGCATAATATTTACCTCAACGGGCATGGTATCTCCGCCATTGGGAGTCCATGCAAGTCCTCTTACAACGCCCACCTCATCAACTTCGTTGGCCTTGTCGTAGAGGTATATTCTTGGGCCAAGATAAGCCTTTACGTTATTGGCTGTAATGCGGACAGTCTTCTTTTCATTTGTAACTATCTGCTTTGTTGCCTTTCGTATTATTGAGGCAATTTTTCTTTCAAGGTTTCTGACTCCCGCTTCGGAGGTATAGTGAACAATTACCTCGCGGACTGCCGATTCATCAATGCGCACCTTTGAAGGCTCAACACCATGAAGGGCAAGCTGCTTGGGAACCAGATACTTAAGTGCGATATTGGTCTTTTCATCTTCTGTATAGCCGGTTATATCTATAACTTCCATACGGTCAAGCAGAGGCTTGGGGATATTTCCCTTATAGTTGGCGGTTGTAAGGAACAACACATCCGACAAATCATATGGAAGCTCAAGGTAATGATCCCTGAATTCCTTATTCTGCTCTCCATCCAGCACTTCAAGCATTGCTGACGCCGGATCTCCCCTGTAATCACTGGACATTTTATCAATCTCATCAAGCAATATGAGAGGATTGGATGAGCCCGCCTGTCTGATGGCATTTATAATTCTGCCTGGCATGGAACCTACATAGGTTCTTCTGTGTCCTCTGATTTCTGCTTCATCACGGACGCCACCCAGGGACATCCTTACATAATTTCTGTTAAGGGCTTCTGCAATTGACCTTGCAATTGATGTCTTACCTACGCCCGGAGGTCCGGCAAGGCATATAATTGGACCATGAAGGCTCTTTGTCATTTTACGCACTGCCAGATACTCAAGGATTCTCTCCTTGACCTTTTCAAGGCCATAGTGATCCCTGTCAAGGATTTCAGCGGCATGCTGAACATCCAGTCTTTCTTCGGTCTTCTTATCCCATGGAAGCTCCAGAACAAGATCCAGCCAGGTACGGATAACTCCGCTTTCCGCTGAAGTGGAATGCATACGGGACAGTCTGTCAACTTCCTTCAATGCCTTTTTCTTTGCTTCCTCAGGCATGTTTGACTCATTAATCCTTGATCTGTATTCCTCAACCTCGGATTCAAGGTCAGAGTCTCCCAGCTCCTTCTGGATTGCCTTTATCTGCTCACGCAGGTAGTATTCCCTCTGGTTCTTGTCAATCTGCTGGCGTACCTTGTTGCTGATATTTTTCTCTATTTCAAGAATCTCATTTTCCTTTGCCATGATGTCAAGAAGCTTCTTAAGACGCTTCTTTGGTGAAAGCTCCTCAAGAATCTCCTGCTTCATTTCATTGGAAATGTCAAGGTTTGACGCAATAAGGTCCGGAAGCCTTGTCAAGTCGTTGATATTGGCAATTGACAATGACGCGTCAGGAGTAATCTTGCCAGAGAGTTTTGCATATCTCTCAAAGTGCTCCATTGCCTGGCGGGCAAGGGCCTGAACTTCAGAGTTCCTGCTCTGAAGCACGCTTGATTTAAGGATCTTCACATCAGCTATGTAATAAGGCTCGTCCTGAATAAAGTTAACAATTTCAGCCCTTTCGATACCTTCAACAAGAACTCTGATTGTATCTCCGGGAAGCCTGATAAGCTGCTTTATGTTGGCTATGGTTCCAACGGTGTTGATTTCGTCATATTCAGGGTTTTCTATATTAGGATCCTTCTGAGCGGTGAGAAAGATTTTCTGATCCTTAAGCATGGCCTCTTCAATAGCCTTAATTGACTTCAGGCGGCCCACGTCAAAATGGAGTATCATGAATGGATAAACCACTAAACCTCTCAAAGGGAGCATAGGCATGTTCTTTATTATATTGTCTTTCGCTGTCTTCTTCCTGGTTGTCTTACTACTCATTTTATCATCCCTTTCATACCCGTAAGGCCTTAATCTATAACTTTAAGTCTGTATTCAGTCACAGTAAGTATTATTATATAAGTACAAACTGACTATTTCAAATGTTTCTTTTTCCAGTATTGATGGCAATTGTAATAAAACTACAATTACTGCACATACCTGTAAGAACTGAGTTCCTTTGTTGGTTAAAGAACATGGCAAAAGGCCGTACAGAATGTGAATTAGACACCTAATTTTTCAGATTTGCTTATATGAAATTTATACCCATTTTTTGTTTGAAGGTACAAGCTTAATTACAGAAAGCAATATAAGTGTATATGTATTCTTTCGCTGTATTTGCCGTATGTTTTATTGAATGTTCCCTAATTGCCGGTGCCAAAACAAAACCGGCAGACAATTTATTTATCTGCCGGCAAATAATAGCTTCTTTATCGGCCCCTGAATTGAAGCCATCTTTTTTCTGATATTCTATACCATTAATAATCCCCGGAACCCTCTGGAACTGTAGTAGGACTCTGCACCATTGTGATATATGAAAACATGACCATACCGGTAATCCCCAAAAATGGCTCCGCCTTGCTTTCTTATATCCTCAGGCGTCTTAATCCAACTGGAGGTTTTGGTATCAAAAGGTCCAAGCTTTTGAAGCTGCCTATACTGTTCCTCTTTCAAAAGCTCGATGCCCATGGCTTTTGCCAGTCCTGCGGCACTTCCCGAAGGTTTATGTTCTTTTCTTGACTCCAAGGCTTCCTCGTCATAGCAAAGGCTTCTTCGTCCTTTGGGACTCTCAGCCGCACAGTCACAAAAGATGTATTGTTGCAATTTATCATCATAACCAATAACATCGGGTTCGCCCCCGGTTCTTTCCATTTCGTTAAGAGACCACAATTTATCGGGATTGGCTTCAAGCCTTTCCAGCACTTTATCCCATTCAATGTCTTCATGGCGTTTCATATTCTTATCAAAACGGGCTTTCAACACTTTAATGAGTTCTTCCTTTTGTTCCTGTAGCAATTCCTTTCTATTCATATCCATTACAACCTTTCTTAAAAGTCAGGAGAATCTATGTAAATACTGACTTCTCATATTGAAATCCTTCCAGAAGATTTGAATAAGCAAATCCCTCGTCTCTTAAATCCTAAAAATAGGCGTCAATTATCTTAAACTCATAGTTTGAGTAATCATAATCCAGGACACCCATCAGATTGGTCAAATATACACTGGTATATATATTTTTTATCCGAGTACATCAAAAAATAGTTGGGGCCTATTGGTCCAAAAAAATTATCGTCTGCCTGTATCTTATTATTTTTATAATGAAACCACACTGTCTTTCCGTTGACTACAAAGGCTGGCGGCTCGTTTTTCTCATTTATTAATAGCCAAAAACTTAGAAGCCCTAATATAATTAACCCCAAAACCAGTAAAGAAACAAAGGCTTTTTTCATATCCATTGTCCCTTCCACTTTCTTAAGCTTAGGCCCGTCCTCATTGGGACGGGCCGTAAAATTTTTGTCTTGCTTATTATCATGCCAGTTCAAGAGCTATTTCAACCATCTGAGTGAAGGATTTTTCCCTTTCTTCGGAAGTAGTTTCCTCATGGGTTACAAGGGAATCTGAAACAGTCAGAATACAAAGGGCGTTTGCCCCTGCCCTTGCTGCATTCATATAGAGGGCGGCAGCTTCCATTTCCACAGCCAAAATACCCATGTCGGCCCACCTTTTCCATGCATCGGGGTCGGCATTATAGAAAATATCAGACGATAATATGTTTCCTACTTTAACTTCTATGTTTTTCTGCTCAGCTACTTCAACTGCCTTTTTAAGAAGTTTCCATGATGCTGTGGGCGCAAAAGTACCGGGAAGATTGTACTGGCTTGCGTAATTCGAATTGGTGGAAGCTCCCATGGCAATGATAACGTCCCTTACTTTCACATGTTCCTGATAACTTCCGCAGGATCCTACTCTTATAAGGTTTTCAACCCCGTAATTGTGGATAAGCTCGTATGAATAAATGCCTATGGAGGGCATTCCCATTCCGGTGCCCATGACAGAGACTTTCCTGCCCTTGTAGGTTCCGGTAAACCCGAACATATTTCTTACCTTGTTAAACTGAATAACATCATCAAGGTATTTTTCGGCAATGAATTTTGCTCTTAGCGGATCTCCCGGAAGAAGTACCGTTTTTGCAATGACTCCTTCCCTGTCAACTTCAATGTGAGGTGTTTTATTCATAATTATCCTCCTGTGACCTTAAGTTCTCCAATTCTGCAAAACATATTGATTAGTATTTTCACTTTTGATTATAACAAATACTGTAAATAAAAAATACAGAAATTTCATTGCTGCAAAACCAAAACAAAACCGGCAGATAACCAATATGGCCATCTGCCGGCAATAATTCTTCATGATATTTTACCCGGTTCGCCCTTAAGAAAGGGGAACCATGTAAAATACATTAATTACTCAATGATGTCAACAACAGCACCGGAACCAACGGTTCTGCCGCCTTCACGAATAGCAAGTCTGAGACCCTTTTCCATAGCGATAGGAGTGATGAGCTCGATTTCCATGGTTACGTGGTCACCAGGCATGCACATTTCAACGCCATCAGGAAGCTTGATGTTACCTGTAACGTCGGTGGTTCTGAAGTAGAACTGAGGTCTGTAACCGGAGAAGAAGGGCTTGGAACGGCCACCTTCAGCAGCGGTCAGAACGTAAACCTGAGCGGTGAACTTGGTGTGAGGAGTGATGGAACCGGGCTTAGCAAGAACCTGTCCTCTTTCAACCTCATTTCTCTGAATACCGCGGAGAAGAGCACCGATGTTGTCACCAGCAACAGCCTGATCAAGGATCTTACGGAACATTTCTACACCGGTAACGGTTGTCTTTCTGGGAGCATCCATAAGACCAACGATTTCAACTTCTTCACCAACCTTAATTGTACCTCTTTCAACTCTACCAGTTGCAACGGTACCACGACCGGTGATGGTGAATACGTCTTCAACAGGCATAAGGAAAGGCTGATCTATAGGACGTTCAGGAGTAGGAATATACTCGTCAACAGCCTTCATGAGCTCGTGGATGCACTGATATTCAGGAGCGTTAGGATCCTTGGAGTCGCATTCAAGAACCTTAAGAGCAGAACCCCTGATGAAAGGAGTATCATCGCCAGGGAACTCATACTCATTGAGGAGTTCTCTGATTTCCATTTCAACGAGTTCGATGAGCTCGTCATCGTCAACCATGTCGCACTTGTTAAGGAACACAACTATCTTGGGCACGCCAACCTGACGTGAAAGAAGGATGTGCTCACGGGTCTGAGGCATGGGGCCGTCAGCAGCAGAAACAACGAGGATAGCTCCGTCCATCTGAGCCGCACCAGTGATCATGTTCTTAACATAGTCAGCGTGGCCAGGGCAGTCAACGTGAGCATAGTGACGGTTAGCGGTCTGATACTCAACGTGAGAAGTATTGATGGTAATACCTCTTTCCTTTTCCTCTGGAGCGTTATCGATCTGATCGTATGCTCTTACTTCAATAGTAGGGTCTGCCAAAGCCAGAACCTTGGTAATAGCAGCGGTAAGAGAAGTCTTACCATGGTCAACGTGACCTATTGTACCAATGTTAACGTGGGGCTTAGTACGTTCAAATTTAGCCTTTGCCATTTGTTAATAAACCTCCTTCATTTGAATCACTGATGATTCAAAAAAATTATACAATTATTGATTAATTTAAGCAATAGTTTAAGCTTTGGGCTTTCTGCCTTCCGCAATCTCTTCCTGCATGCTCTTGGGAACCTGTTCGTAATGTGAAGGTGTCATGGTGTAGGTAGCACGACCCTGTGTCTTTGAACGAAGGTCTGTTGCATAACCGAACATTTCAGACAGTGGTACAAATGCATGAATGTTCTGTGCACCAGCATTTGCTTCCATACCCTCGATTCTTCCACGGCGGGAGTTAAGGTCACCCATAACATCGCCCATGTATTCATCGGGGGTTGTAACGTCAACCTTCATAATTGGTTCAAGAAGCACTGGATCAGCTTTTCTCATAGCTTCCTTGAAGGCCATGGAACCGGCTACCTTAAACGCCATTTCTGAAGAGTCAACTTCGTGGTATGAACCGTCAACAAGTGTTACTCTTACGTCAAGAACCTGATATCCTGCGATTACACCACTGTTCATAGCGTCACGGATACCGGCGTCAACAGCAGGGATGTATTCCTTGGGAATAACACCACCCACAATCTTGTTAACAAATTCATAGCCTTTGCCGGGTTCAAGGGGCTCAACCTCAATAACGCAATGTCCGTACTGACCCTTACCACCGGACTGACGTACGAATTTGCCTTCAGCCCTGACAGCCTTGCGGATGGTTTCCTTATAGGATACCTGGGGCTTACCTACATTGGCTTCTACCTTGAACTCCCTCAAAAGACGGTCAACGATGATTTCAAGGTGAAGTTCACCCATACCTGCAATGATGGTCTGACCTGTTTCCTGATCAGTATATACCCTGAAGGTTGGGTCTTCTTCAGCAAGCTTCTGAAGAGCAATGCCCATTTTCTCCTGCCCGGCCTTCGTCTTAGGCTCAATGGCAATATTGATAACAGGCTCCGGGAACTCCATAGACTCAAGTATTATAGGATTGTTCTCGTCACACAGGGTGTCGCCTGTAGTTGTGAACTTAAGACCAACAGCAGCTGCTATATCACCTGAGTACACCTTGTCGATGTCTTCACGGTGGTTAGCGTGCATCTGCAGGATACGGCCTACTCTTTCACGCTTATTCTTGGTGGAGTTAAGAACGTAAGATCCTGAATCCAGTACACCGGAATAAACGCGGAAGAATGTGAGCCTACCTACATAGGGGTCTGCCATAATTTTAAATGCAAGGGCAGAGAATGGTGCTTCATCGGAAGCAATTCTTTCGTCGTCCTCTTCTGTGCCCATCTTTTTACCCTGAATGGGTGGAATATCAACAGGTGAAGGCAGATAGTCAACTACGGCGTCCAGAAGCATCTGTACACCCTTGTTTCTGTAAGATGAACCGCAAGTTACAGGAACAATTGCATTTGCAATAGTTGCCTTTCTGATTCCCTGCTTAAGCTCTTCCTCAGTGAGTTCTTCACCCTCAAGGTATTTATTAAGGAGCTCCTCGTCAAGCTCTGCAATGGCTTCTACCATCTTGAAACGGTATTCATCAGCCAATTCCTTCATGTCTTCCGGAATCTCAACATCTTCAAATTCCTTACCAAGATCATCCTTATAGATCCTGGCCTTCATTCTTACGAGGTCAATAATTCCGGTAAAGTGATCTTCCTTGCCTATCGGAAGCTGAATGGGAACTGCGTTTGCCTTAAGTCTGTCCTTAATCATCTGAACGCAGCGATAGAAGTCGGCTCCCATAATGTCCATCTTATTTACATATGCAATACGGGGAACCTTGTATTTATCTGCCTGTCTCCATACAGTCTCCGACTGGGGCTCAACGCCACCCTTGGCGCAGAAGAGTGTAACTGAGCCGTCAAGTACTCTTAAGGACCGTTCAACTTCAACAGTAAAGTCAACATGTCCAGGTGTATCAATAATGTTTATGCGGCAATGCTTCCATTGAGCGGTAGTAGCAGCGGAAGTGATGGTAATGCCTCTTTCCTGCTCCTGCTCCATCCAGTCCATTGTTGCAGAACCTTCGTGAGTTTCGCCCAACTTATGCGTACGACCGGTATAGAACAAAATACGTTCGGTGGTGGTTGTTTTACCTGCGTCGATGTGTGCCATAATACCGATGTTTCTAGTATTCTCCAAGCTGAATTGTCTGGCCATCGATACCCTCCTTTCGATAAATGCTGCATTGATTACTGCGTTTTAAATTACCACCTGTAATGTGCGAATGCCTTGTTTGCTTCCGCCATCTTGTGTGTATCTTCCTTCTTCTTAACGGCTCCACCAAGATTGTTGGTAGCATCAAGAATTTCAGCGGCAAGCCTTTCCTTCATTGTGCGCTCGCCTCTTTTTCTGGCATATCCAACAAGCCAGCGCAGACCCAATGCAAGCCTTCTTTCAGGCCTTACTTCCATTGGTACCTGGTATGTTGCACCGCCCACTCTTCTTGCCTTAACTTCGAGTACGGGCATGATATTGTTAAGGGCTTCTTCAAACACTTCGAGAGGATTCCTTCCGGTCTTCTCCTTGATGATATCGAAAGCGCCGTAACAAATCTTCTGGGCAACACCCTTTTTGCCGTCAAGCATAATGTTGTTGATAAGCTTTGTTACAATCTTATCATTATATATTGGATCGGCAAGTACATCTCTCTTGGGTACATGTCCTCTTCTTGGCACTTTTCTTCCCTCCTTTTCATGATAACTGCAGGCTTTACGCCCGGTATCACAGGTACTCGGCCCAAGTTTTTGGGCTCGTCAGTGCAAAACGTTAAAATCTATAAGATAACAACGTTAAGCACGTTGATTCGTCCTGTTATTAGAATGTTAAATTTGGACCTTACTTCTTGGCACGCTTAGCACCATACTTGGATCTGCCCTGCTTGCGGTTTGCAACGCCGGCAGTATCAAGTGTACCACGGATGATGTGATATCTTACACCGGGGAGGTCCTTAACACGGCCGCCTCTGATAAGAACAACGCTGTGCTCCTGGAGATTGTGGCCGATACCCGGAATGTAAGCGGTTACCTCGATACCGTTTACAAGACGAACTCTCGCAACCTTACGGAGAGCGGAGTTAGGCTTCTTGGGGGTTGTTGTCTTAACAACGGTGCAAACGCCTCTCTTCTGAGGAGAGCTTATCTTTGTAGGCTTCTTCTTCAGAGTGTTCATACCCACCTGCAAAGCCGGTGCTGTAGACTTGTAGGTAACCTTCTTTCTGTTCTTTCTTACAAGCTGATTAAACGTTGGCATCCCTTTCAATTCACCTCCTCATAAAAAAATATCTAAACTAACGTCAATGGCGTTAATTCCTGATTAGACCTTTAAAATTCCAACCACTGCTGCGGCTACATCAATTCCCGCTGCTTTTCCAAGCTGCTTCATTGAATCTACATTGCATACCTTAATAGACTTTTCTTCGCAAAGCTGCTTAATCTGGTCTACTATTCTCCGATCTGCATCGTCTGCAATAATGACCATTTCAAGTTTATCCTGTTCGGCTGCCTTCCTGGTTTGTTTAATACCAACAACCTTTTCTTTTTTTTTCAGCAACTCTAACACTTTAAATCCTCCAAACCCTGTGTTATGCTATATAACAGCAGTGCTCCATCTATTGGAAGCCCTGGTAAATCGCAACAACACAAAGACATGCAAACATATGCGTTTGCACGCTAAATAATTGTATCACCGGCCGTTTAATGTTGTCAAGCATTTGATTTTCAATCATTTGAGCGCTCTTAAGAGCGCTCTTTCTATAATATCTCCAAAACAGGTTTCATTGATTAAATCAGCTTATTTTTCACTTATTCTATATTACCGGTATTTACCTCTATTTTCATTCTTACTACTTTGTTAGACCTTGCTCAATATGTAATTGCTTACTGAAGCCTCCGGTTTATCATCAATTTGTCCTTGCATCAGATTTTGCCGGCTCTTTTGAATATTTGCACGGTCCTTTCCAGAATACCATTTACTTTTGACAGAACTATTCCGTAATTGGTTATTGGCACACCGCTTTCAAGGCACTCAATTATTCTTGAGGAAAGAGCCTTTTTGTTTATCATGCAGGAACCGCAATGAATAACAAGATCATAGTCCTTTAAGTCTTTTGGGAAATCCCGGCCTGCGCAGAAATCATAATTCAGATTATACCCTGTGTATTTGTTTACAAGCCTTGGAATTTTAACACGGCCTATGTCTTCATGGGTGTGATTGTGGGTGCAGCTTTCGGCAATTAAAATCCGTGAACCCTCTTTCAAATTGTCAAGCTCCTCCACGCCTTTCAGGAAAACGTCAAAATTTCCTTTCTGATATGCAAACAGCATTGAAAAGCTGGTGAGCATAATGTTTTCAGGAACAATTTCGTTAACTCTGGCAAAGGCCTGTGAGTCGGTTATGACCAGATCCACATTTGGCATGTCCTCCAATGCGGATTTCAATTCAACATCCCTTACAACATAACTTTTAATTCCGTGATCCAGGCAATCTCTTATAACCTGCACCTGGGGAAGTATGAGCCTTCCTTTGGGAGCTTCTGAATCCACGGGAACAACAAGTATTACCTTTGAACCCGACGGAAGAAGGTGCCCAACATAAGTCTCTTCTTCATCCCCCTCTTTGAGTATGTTAGCCAGTTTCTCCCTTAATACGTCAATTCCTTCCCCGGTTGAAGCCGACACTTCAATAGCATTCGGATATCGTTCCTTGATTTTTTGGACAATATCCTTTGAAGCTATATCAGTTTTATTGATTACTATAACATAAGGAGTTTTATAACGGGAGAAAAGCTTTGTCATTTCATCTATATTCCCGTCTTCATTGGTTGGGTCAATAACATACAGAGCCAAATCTGTTTCCCTAAGAACTGCCTTGCTTCTTTCGGCACGCATTGTGCCAAGATCGCCCGAATCATCAAGACCTGCTGTGTCTATAAAAACCACAGGTCCGTAAGGAATAAGTTCCATAGCCTTTTTCACAGGGTCGGTAGTTGTTCCTTTAACAGGTGAAACAATGGAAATTTCCTGTCCTGTAAGGGCATTTACAAGAGAAGATTTGCCGGAATTCATGTTTCCGTAAACTGCAATATGTTTTCTGTTGGCAAGTGGTGTCTCATTCATGTTCCATTCTCCTTTTTAGATGAAGGAAGCATAAAAAAACGGCTTTCCGAAAGAAAAAGCCATAAAGACCCCTTTGCCTTATGTATGCGCTTCCTTCCAGATTAGATAGTTCTTTTCTGCCAGGATTATATTATTTACAATGCTCCCGTCTCCTTCAGGAACGTACCTTGGGATAGGGCAGCTTTGTTAATATTCTATCAAAAACAAGTTTCATGTGCAATACAATCATGGCCCAGGGCTGTATTTTCCAGCATATAAGCATACTGGAATATATACAGCAGGAATTAAATCCACTAACCTGTCACATATATCCAGAGGTAGTGATGCCTCCGGGATGTATCATGGCATGGACTGCAGTATGGCACAAATTAGAAAGCGCTCCCTTGAGGCGATCCGTTGTTTTGACTTAAATTCTGCAGATGTTTTTTTGGGGCAGATCATTCTTTTACAGAACGGTATACCCTTATTCCTCCGCTTTTTTCCACATCCTCAGCATTGCCGAAGGTTTCCTTCATGATATTTCTGAGGGTTTCTCCGCCCTTGTTATGATAGGCTACAAGCCACAAAGCTCCGCCTTTAAGAAGATGATCATATGCCTCTTTGATAAGCCGGATATTTACCGCTTTACCCGCTGCTATTGGAGGATTTGATACGATATCTCCGAAAAATCTTCCCTCAAGCTTTTCATAAAGGTCACTTTTCATAACCTCTATGTCAAGGTTGTTTCTCTCGGCATTGAGTTTTGTATAGGTAACAGCCCGTTCATTGATATCAACGGCTGTAACCTGGATGTGCGGATATCTGGCTTTTATATAGAGGGATATAGGACCATAGCCGCAGCCAACATCCAAAAGAAAGTTGCTGGCACCGGATGGTCTGAAATTTTCAATTAAGAGCTGGGATGCTTTGTCCACTCCGCCTCCAAATGCAAAGACACCGCTCACAGAGACAAAATCAAGCTTTTTTCCGTTTATCTCATGTCTGAAGCGGTTTTCCTTAATTTCTGACTGGGGTTTTTCAGTATAATAATGTTCCACAGTTATTCTCCATTCAATATAAATTGGGCAATCTGTTATTCAATTACCGGTTGCTAAAAAAGCATTCCGTTATTTTTGAAACTAACATTGCACACTACATTAGCATAATAAATTTTAGTCTTAAATATGTTAATAAATTAAAAAAACATAACCTAAAAAATATAGATTTAAAAAATCGCTGAGGCAGCCTAACTTTATTTAAGTGCCTGTAAAACAACTATACATTAGTATATGGAACTCTATTACAATTGTAAACAAAAATAAAACGGGGGCATGAATGCCCCCATCTATATATACGGTTAAAGTATGAACTAATATTTACCTTGGCTTACATCATGCCGCCCATGCCGCCGCCCATAGCTGCATTTGCTGCAGGATCGGGCTTCTCAGGCTTATCTGCTACGAGGCTCTCGGTTGTAAGAACCATGGATGCAACAGATGCGGCATTCTGGAGAGCAGAGCGTGTAACCTTTGCAGGGTCAACGATACCCTTCTCAATCATGTTAACATACTGCTCGCTGATTGCGTCAAAGCCTATGCCAACTTCGCTGGTGCTTACCTTCTCAAGGATTACGGAGCCTTCAAGACCAGCATTTGCAGCTATCTGTCTTAAGGGCTCTTCAAGAGCTCTGGCAACAATCTGAGCACCGGTCTTTTCATCACCGGAAAGTTCTTTAATGAGTGCCTTAACCTTAGGAATTACATTGATGAAGGCTGTGCCACCGCCTGATACGATACCCTCTTCAACTGCAGCACGGGTTGCAGCAAGAGCGTCTTCGATGCGGAGCTTCTTCTCCTTCATTTCAACTTCAGTAGCAGCACCAACCTGGATAACTGCTACGCCGCCGGAAAGCTTAGCCAGTCTTTCCTGAAGTTTTTCTCTGTCAAAGTCAGAGGTGGTTTCTTCGATTTGAACCTTAATGGAGGCAATTCTGTCGCGGATCTGCTTGTCGTCGCCTTTGCCGCCAACAATAATGGTGTTTTCCTTCTGAACAATAACCTTTTCAGCACGGCCGAGCTGTGAAAGGGTGGTCTCTTTAAGGTCAAGGCCAAGCTCTTCGGTAATAACCTGTCCGCCTGTGAGGATAGCGATATCCTGCAGCATAGCCTTTCTTCTGTCACCAAATCCGGGAGCCTTTACAGCAACACAGGTGAAGGTTCCGCGGAGCTTGTTGACGATAAGGGTTGCAAGAGCTTCGCCTTCAACATCCTCAGCGATGATAACAAGTTTCTTGCCCTGCTGTACAATCTGCTCAAGAACAGGAAGGATTTCCTGAATATTTGAGATTTTCTTATCGGTAATGAGAATATAGGGATCCTCGAGGACAGCTTCCATTTTCTCGGTATCAGTAACCATATATCCGGAAACATATCCGCGGTCAAACTGCATACCTTCAACAACCTCAAGGTTGGTTCCCATTGTCTTGGATTCTTCAACAGTGATAACACCGTCGTTTGAAACCTTCTCCATAGCTTCAGCTATGAGATTTCCGATATCTTCATCGTTAGCTGATACAGAAGCAACACGGGCTATGTCTTCCTTGCCCTTTACCTTCTGTGAAATCTCGGCAATACCCTTAACAGCAACATCTACAGCCTTCTGAATACCCTTTTTGAGAATCATGGGGTTAGCGCCGGCTGCAACGTTTTTGAGACCTTCACGAATGAGAGCCTGTGCCAAAAGGGTTGCGGTTGTGGTACCATCACCAGCAACATCATTAGTCTTGGTGGCAACTTCCTTAACAAGCTGAGCACCCATGTTTTCAAAAGGATCTTCAAGCTCTATTTCCTTTGCTATTGTTACGCCGTCATTGGTAATAAGGGGAGAACCATATTTCTTATCAAGAACAACATTTCTTCCCTTGGGACCTAATGTTACTTTAACGGTATTGGCAAGTTTGTTAACGCCGCTTTCCAGGGCTTTCCTTGCTTCTTCACCGAACTTAATATCCTTTGCCATCTTTTATTTCCCTCCTATTACTCTACAATTGCAAGAATGTCGCCTTGCTTAACAATGGTGTATTGTTCGCCGTCAATCTTTACTTCAGTTCCGGCATACTTGCTGATGAGAACCTTATCTCCTACTTTAACTTCCATCTTTACTTCGTCGGTGCCAGGACCGGCAGCCACAACTTCGGCAATCTGGGGCTTTTCCTTAGCAGTTCCCGGAAGCACGATACCACTCTTGGTTGTTTCCTCAGCTTCCAGCATTTTAATTACAACTCTGTCTGCCAAAGGTTTAATGTTCATAATCTAACCTCCTTGTATCTTACCCGTAACGGGGCTATTATCTTGTTAGCACTCAATGCCATTGAGTGCTAATACCATATTAATCAATTTGCTATTGAGAATCAAATAAGTGAATTGTGAAGTTTTTGACCAAATAACGCCGTAGTCGTTAATTTTGCCAAAATATCTCACTAATATTCGCTATTGCTTAATAATTTATTATTTTTTGCACTTTTCTTATCTTTTAGACTCTGGAATTTAATTCATAGACAGTTTTTAATCCTTCAAGAGTTAAGAGAGGATTGACTATATCTATGGATTTTGATTCAGCAGCTATTAATTTTGCCATTCCTCCGGTTGCCACGGTCTTAATATTGTCCTCTCCCATTTCCTTTTTCATAAGAGAAACAATATAATCCACCTGACCTACAAAACCATAGACAATTCCGGACTGCATACTGCTTACAGTTGTTCTTCCAATAATTCTTTTGGGCTTTGCTATTTCTATTCTCGGTAAAATGGAAGCCTTATCAAAAAGCGCTTCCGCAGATATTTTAATACCCGGGCAGATAATACCTCCCAGGTAATCTCTTTTTGAATTTACCGCACAAAAAGTAGTGGCAGTTCCGAAATCAACTATTATAACGGGACCGCCATACAGCTTCAATGCTCCAACTGCATTGACAATTTTGTCGGAACCAACTTCTCTGGGATTCTCATATTTGATATTGATGCCTGTCTTAACGCCGGTTCCGACCAATATGGGATTTCTGCCGACATATTTCTTTATGGCATTGACTATGGAATGAGTGGCAGGCGGAACAACGGAGCACATAATTGCATCATGAATTTCATCAGGACGTATGCCGGCCTGATTGAAAAGCCCCATCAAAAACATGCCTATCTCATCCGATGTCCGCTCTTTAATTGTAGACATGCGCCAGTTGCCTAAAAGAACATCGTCTTTAAAAACACCTATGGATATGTTGGTATTTCCCACATCAATAGCAAGAAGCATTTCTACCTCTTTCTACAGACCCAGCTTTATTGCACGGATCTGCTTAATTTCAAACTGAATATCCTTTTCTACTCTTTCAATGTCTGCCATAATGTCTTCAATGGTTTCAACGCGGTTGGCCTTGTATTTTCCGTTACCTTCACCGTTCTGTCCGTTTCTCTTTGAAAAACGTCCCTGAGAAGTAGTCGAACCGTTGCCAAAAGACTGATTCTGAGATTTCATAACCTGTCCCTCCTTGGTTCGCTCAGTTCCCTTGCCTCGGCCAGACTTCTGAGCAAATTTAGAGTTATGGCGGTTTCTTTCCGAATTGGTGTTTTTGGCGTAATTTGCTTTTTTGTCGAGGTTCTGTGCACCTGTTTTGGTTTGAATGTCCTGAGTGTTATTCTGATTTGTATTCAGTTGTTCCATAAAAACCTCCATGCAAAGAGTCGCGATATGTTTATTCCTCATGAATTCTGCAAGTCCCAGGATGCTCTGATTGGATTAAGTATTTTCATAAATCAACGCAGCGCAAACTCATAATATTTTACTATACTTCTCTTAATGATATTTCTCCGGACACAGCCTCCAGCTTTGTCCCGTCATCCTTAATTGCCACAAGTCTTCCGTCGCTTAGGATATCATATGCAGTAGCCTCTAAAGACTCTCCTTTAAAGACAAGCCGAACTCTTTTGCCAAGTGTGATATTCCAACGTTTCCAGTTATCAATAATAATTTCGGCTCCGCTTTCAATAAACTTATTATAAATTATCTCCAGTTCATTTAATATCATAGCTGCAAGCCTGCTTCTGTCCAATACATCCTGTGAGCCGGCATTAAGTCTCAACGAGGTTGCAATGCTTTCAATTTCAGTCGGGAAGCTTAATTGATTAACATTGATTCCTATTCCGGTAACAACCCACAGCACTCTTTCTGCTTCGGCCGCAAGCTCTGTTAAGATACCGCAAACCTTTTTCCCATTTATCATTATATCATTGGGCCATTTAATGCCCATTCCTGAAATGCCGAAAGCGTCAAGAGCGTTGCATACGGCAGCTGAAGCCGCCAGGGTAAAAATCTGTACATCGTTTGGATGAAGACAAGGCCTTGTAAGAACACTCATCCATATGCCCTGTCCGGGCTCTGATACCCAGCCTCGTCCAAGTCTTCCCCGACCCTGAATCTGGCAGTCTGCCACAACAACGGTTCCTTCGGCGGCACCCTCATTGGCAAGGCGTTTCAAATAGTTGTTGGTTGAATCAATTTCCCTGAAAAACTCCATGCTGCGCCCGAATAAACGCGTATTAAGGTGCTGCTGTATGGCAGCCTTGCCATATGGCAAATCGGGTGATACAAGCCTGTATCCCTTTCTGGTAGAGGCCTCAATATTATAGCCTTCTTTTTTTAACACGCCTATCCGTTTCCAGACAGCTGTTCTGGTGATTCCGAGGCATTTGCTCAAATATTCCCCTGATACATATTGACCGGAGGCTTTATGCAGGATGGATATAATATCCGATGCGCAAATTTCTTCCTTACCCTCCAACGTCCGATTCCTCCTTAGGGATTTTTAGCACTACATATTCCTTGCTGTCCCTGTGAAAGAATACTGCATGCTCCTTATCCTTAAACTGCGTGACCCTGCCCTTTGATTCAAGGTAGAGATAATATGCGTAAAGAAGATGGTTCCCCGAATCATTCCAGGTCTCCTCGTGCTTTTCGAGGATATTGCTAAGGTAAAGAGCTGAGGAACTTTCATACAATATGGGAATATCCATGGCAATGCCTGCAACTTCGATTGAATCCGGCAAAACGGAAGTCATTACAAGCACTTCGGGCTCCCGAAAGGTTCCAAAACGGTAATCCTTAAGTGGCGTAAGAGTGTTTTTATACCTCTCCATTAATTCAGGCTCTTTAAGACCCATTTCATAAAGTGTTGCATCCCCGACAATACAGTAGTTTGCATCCACTTCAAGCCTTAAACAGCGATAATTTGGATCCTTAAGCCTTACTTCATTATCCCTTGGATTTAAATGGGCTTTTAATAACCTTCTTTCACCGCTATGACCAGGCAAAATAATCTGGCGGTCATACCATTCCGACAGTTTAAGACCGCAGCTGACAATTTCGCTTATTTTATCCCTTGGTGCGTAAAAATAGAGCCCAGCCATTCTAAGACTCCTTTGCAAGGAAATAGTTGTCCCAATACGTAAATGTATTATATAACGTTTTACCTCGAGAATCAAACTATTGCGAATCTCCTTATGTTTAAAAGCATCATGCTTTAAAAAGGTAATGTCATGGATAATCAATTTTTTAATTATTTTTTATTTCTTTTTTCTCAATATTAATCTTCGTATTACAATCTGTGAATTTCATCTGTGAATTTCAAACAAAGCTATCAAAACTTTTACACTGGCTTATCAAAATAGTCCTTAATCAGTGCCATATTATTTTGTCATTTTGATTTTTTGGGTGCAAAATTAACTTTTTCAAAGTCATTTTAGCGAAATATGCGCATGAACACTTGACTTTAACAGGTTCACGTTATAGAATTAGAACGAAATTTTGTGCAGGAGGTAATCCTTAATGAACAAAGCTGATCTTATCAGTGCTGTTGCTCAACAGTCTGGCCTTACAAAGAAAGATAGCGAGGCTGCTATTGATGCCCTCGTTTCAGTTGTTGGGGAAACTCTGGCTAACGGTGAAAAAGTAGTTCTTGTTGGTTTCGGTACATTTGAGACCAAGAACAGAGCTGCTAGAAAGGGACGCAATCCCCAGACAAAAGAAACAATTACTATACCGGCTTCAAAAGTACCTGTATTTAAGGCTGGAAAGACTCTTAAAGAAAAAGTTAACGGCTAATTTAAAAATTTGAAAAAATTAATTGTAAAAAAGGGGCTGTCTCAAAATAAGTAAAAATTTTGGGACAGTTCCCTTTTTTACGTCCAAGTTTAGAGAAAATCCATACGAGTTTCTGAAAATACACATGAAAAACTAGATATTTTGAAACTGCCTTGTTGTTTTGGGCAT
>JAAYAD010000097.1 GCA_012719545.1 Clostridiaceae bacterium | reverse complement strand
CATGCCCAAAACAACAAGGCAGTTTCAAAATATCTAGTTTTTCATGTGTATTTTCAGAAACTCGTATGGATTTTCTCTAAACTTGGACGTAAAAAAGGGAACTGTCCCAAAATTTTTACTTATTTTGAGACAGCCCCTTTTGCTTGTGGGAAATACGTACGGCATTGTGTAGCTGCACCGGGTGATCATAATAAAGTCACATATACTTACAAATTGGGAAAAAATAGAGTATAATTAAGACCAACATACCGGTTTTTTCTGATTCGGTATTAAAAATGCTCCCCAGGTTGGGAAGGAGATCGGGCAAATGGTAATTGTATATGAGTCAAAAACAGGTTTCACCAAGAGGTATGCAGAAATGCTTGCCGCAAAGACAGGATTAAAAGCTATCCCTACAAAGGAAATATCAAAAATTGATAAAAACGAAGAAATCATTTTCTTAGGATGGATGAAGGTAGGACGGGTTCAAGGCCTTGATAAGGTAAGAAAATACAATGTCAAAGCAGTTTGCGGCTCAGGCACCGGACGAACTGCCGAACCTGATACTGAGACAGTTCTTGCAAGAAATAATATAGGAAATATACCTTTCTTTTATCTGCGGGGCGGATGCCTGCCTTTGAAACAATTAAAGGGCTTGGATAAAATCATGCTGTCCATGTTTGTAAAGGTGCTTAAAAACCGTAAGGACAAAGATGAAGAAACAGAGGAAGCAATTAACCATATTGTTAACGGATTTGACGGTGTAAAAGAGGAAAACCTTGAGCCAGTAATCCAATGGCTTAAAACTAACAGCTAATCCAGGGCTGAATCCTAAATCTTTAATATTATAGAAGTATGCACTAAGGAATGTAGATACTACTTCTGTTGATGCCAGCTCCTGATATATTTATATATATATACAATATATAAAGATATAAAGGCTTAAAACTTCCATTGCCGTAATAAGGAAGGCTTTAAAGCCATTTAATACGTAATAAGTATCTAAAATTAATAATATCCGGTGAAAGAAAAATGGAGAATTACAGTCATCTTGTAAGCAGGCAAAGAGAGTTTTTCCGTACTGGAAAAACCAAGGAAATAGAATTTCGCATAAGTGCACTAAAAAGGTTAAGAAGTGCTGTCAAAGAGTATGAAAATAAAATCATTGACGCCCTGAAGGCGGATTTAAACAAGTCTGAGTTTGAAGCATATTCTACAGAGATTGGCTTTGTTCTTGAGGAGATTGGGTTCACCTTAAAACATCTTAAATCCTGGGTTAAGCCTGAAAAAGTCAAAACGCCCATTACCCATTTTGGTTCAAAAAGCTATATTTACCCTGAACCCTATGGTGTGGCACTGATTATTGCTCCGTGGAATTACCCTTTTCAATTGGTGATTGCACCTCTTATCGGAGCAATTGCTGCAGGAAATTGTGCCGTTCTGAAGCCCTCGGAATTCACTCCAAGAACCTCAGAAGTGCTTAAAGAACTTATTAAGGAACTGTATCCGGAGGAATACATCACTGTAGTTCAGGGCGGTATTGAAACTAGCCAGGCACTTTTAAAGGAGAAGTATGACACTATCTTTTTCACCGGAAGTGTAACCATTGGAAAGATTGTAATGGAGGCTGCTTCAAAGCATTTGACTCCTGTTACGCTGGAACTGGGAGGGAAAAGTCCCTGTATTGTTCATGAGGACGCTAAAATTGAGCTTGCCTGCAAACGGATTGCATGGGGCAAGTTTATTAACGCGGGGCAGACATGTGTTGCTCCCGACTATGTTTATGTACACCGAAATATAAAAGATAAGTTTTTAGAAGGGTTAAAGACTGCAATTAAAGAACTTTACGGTGAGACACCAATAAATAATCCTGATTATACCCATATCGTAAGCCATAAGCATTTTGACAGGCTGGTGTCCTTTTTAAGTGACGGGAAAATCTATACTGGAGGGGCAAGTGACAGGGATAACTTAGTCATTGAACCAACGGTTTTAACGGACATTACATGGAAAGATGCAGTAATGCAGGATGAAATATTCGGGCCAATTCTTCCGGTTCTTGAATATAGTGATATTTCCGAGGCAATAGAAGGAATCCATAACCATCCCAATCCGTTGGCTCTGTACCTTTTTACAGAAAGTCCCGCAATAGAAAGAAAGGTCTTGAAAGATATATCCTTTGGCGGCGGATGCATAAATGATACTATATACCATTTGGTTTCACCGTATTTACCCTTTGGAGGAGTTGGAACCAGCGGAATGGGGGCATATCACGGGAAAGGAAGCTTTAATGCCTTCTCTCACAAGAAGAGTATACTTAAGCAAACCAGTCTTTTTGATATTCCTCTAAGGTATCCGAATTTTAAAAATGGCCTTAAATTTATTAAGTATTTTTTTAGATAATTTCTTACCATTACCGCAGAATGGAGGGGAATTTTATGGATTGGAATTCAGCGCAATACTTAAAATTTGATCGGGAACGCACACAGCCCGCCATTGATTTAGTCAATCGCATTACAGTGGACAGACCTAAAAAAATAATTGATATAGGTTGCGGCCCAGGCAACAGTACACAGGTTTTACATAACAGATTTCCGGACAGCTATATACTTGGGGTAGATATTTCGGAGAATATGATTTCGGCTGCTAAAGAAAGGTGTCCCGGCCTGGACTTTAAAGTCTGCGATGTAAGCAAAGATTTATCGGATTTAGATACAGATTACGATATTGTCTTTTCCAATGCATGCCTTCAGTGGGTGCCGGAACACAGACGTCTATTAAAGAATTTGCTGGACTTATTAAATAAAAACGGTGTTTTAGCCGTTCAAATCCCAATGAACTACAATGAACCTATACATAGAATAATTGTTGAACTTGCTGCATCGGAAAAATGGAAGGAATATTTTCCTTATCCTCGGGTTTTCCATACCCTTAGCCAAAGTGAATACTTTGATCTGTTGTCTGAAATATCGGGGGAATTCAGTATGTGGGATACGGTATATTACCATGTTATGAAATCCCATAATGAGATTTTGGAATGGTATAGGGGTACAGGCTTAAGGCCATACCTTGCTTGTTTGTCTGACGATAAAAAAGCTGAATTTGAAGATGATGTAATGGAAAAATTAATTCAGCAATATCCGCGACAAAAAAACGGCAGTATTATCTTCAGGTTTCCAAGGTTCTTTTTTATAGCTCATCCGTAAAGGCAGGACAGATATATCCCTGGTATGTTTATGCCGGGGGTTTTTATTGGTTAAAATTTATTGATTTTTATGTATGGTTGTTTGATTTTTAGGCAAAATCTTGCTTAGTGCTGCCAAGTAAAATTGTATTGTTTATATTTTCACAAACGTTTACAATCCTTGTAATGGAGCGATTTTCCATAGTTTCACAGAATATTTGTAATGTGAATAGGGGAAAAGATTGTCTACATTTTCACAAACGTTTACAGAAAAATCCTCAAAAATCAGTATTCAATTGTATATATTTGTATAATTATTACTAATATTTTCTAGACATTATAGTATAAGCAAAAAATAACCTATTGTGCAAACTGTATAGAATGTTAATATATTAACAATATTTCGATAGTCAATATATATAAAAAACGTATTGACAGAGTATAAATTCTGATGTATTATAAACATAAATATTCACGCAAACGTTTACAACAAATTGGGCGATGTGCGAGGGGTCTTATGAAAAAAATAAAAATTGGAGTTGTAGGATTAGGGAGACTTGGCAGAAAGCACGCAGAAAATGTTGCTTTCCGTATCCCTAATGCCGAACTGCTTGCAGTATGCAGCGTTATAGAAGATGAAGTGAAGCAGGTGCAGCAGGAATGGGGTGTACCATACGGTTACACCGACTATTACGAAATGATAAAGAACAAGGAACTGGATGCTGTACTGATTGCTTCTCCTTCCGGAGAACACTGCAAACATCTTGAGGCTGCTTTGGATGCAGGGCTGCATGTATTTTGCGAAAAGCCTTTGGGCGTAAATATTGAGGAATGCCTGAATGCTGAGAAAGCAGTTGAGAAACACTCTGACAAGGTATTTATGCTGGGCTTTATGAGAAGGTATGATGCATCCTATGCGTATGCCAAAAAGAAGATCGAAGAAGGTTACATAGGAAAACCCATTTTGGTCAGAGCATACGGATTGGATCCTGAAAGCCTTGTAGAAGGAGCTATCCGATTCGCAAAGACAAGCGGCGGCATATTCCTTGACATGGCGATACATGACATAGACCTGGCAAGATGGTACCTTGAATCAGAACCTGAAAAGGTTTACGCGATTGGCGGAAGTTACTTACATAAAGAATTTGGCGAATTTGGGGATTGTGACAATGCTTGTGCCATGATGCAGTTCAAAAACGGAACAATGGCTATGATTTATGTAGGAAGAACTGCTCCTCACGGCTATCATGTTGAAACTGAAATTGTAGGAACAAAAGCAACTCTTAGAATCAGCTCTGTACCGCAGAAAAATCTTGTTACAATTTATGATCAGAACGGCGCGGTTCAGGAATGTGTATCAGGATTTGTTGAAAGATTTGAACAAGCATATCTTAACGAGGTCCAGGAATTTGTGAACTGCATACTTGAAGGAAGAAAACCTTCTGTAACAGTATATGACGGGACACTCTCCACTAAAGTGGCCTATGCCGCTACTGAGGCTTACAGGAAAAATGAGCTTATCACTATTGATTAATCCGTTTATACCATGAGCTAAATATTTTTTTAGTTTGTAATTTCATATTGCTTCAGGGCAAATATGGGATTATATATAAACCATTTTAAAGGGGGAATTTATTAATGAAGAAAACGTTTGCAATCGTATTGGCATTGGTATTATGCCTCACTGCACTCATGGCAGGTTGCGGAAAGACTGAACAGCCCGCAACAACACCCGGAAATTCAGAACCAGCTACATCTCAGCAACCGGCACAGTCTGGAAGCCAGAAAATCAAAATCGGCGTATCTATCTCCAACTTCGATGACACCTTCCTTATGTATATGAAGGATGGTATGGATGAGTACGCCAAGAGCTTGGGCGGCGAAGTAGAAGTTACATATGTTGACGCTAAAGAAGACTCTGCTAAACAGCTCGCTCAGGTTGAAAACTTCATTTCTCAGGGCGTCAGTGCAATAGTTGTAGTTCCTGTTAACACAGAAGCTACAGAACCTATAACCAACGCTTGCCAAAGCGCTAAGATTCCGTTGGTATATGTTAACAGATTGCCTGGCAACCTTCCCGATGATGTAGTATTCGTTGGTTCAGAGTCAATTGACGCAGGCATATTCCAGATGGAATACATTGCAGAGAAACTCGGTGGAAAAGGTAACGTCGTTATAATGGTTGGTAAGCTTGACAACGAAGCTGCTATCAAGAGAACTGAAGGCGTTAAGCAGGTTGCTGCAAAATATCCTGACATCAATATCATTTTCGAACAGACAGCTAACTGGTCAAGAGAAGAAGGCATGAGCCTTATGGAAAACTGGCTGTCCACCGGTAAGCAGATTGATGCAGTTGCTTCAAATAACGACGATATGGCTCTCGGTGCATTAAAGGCTATTGAAGCTGCAGGCAAGCTTGGACAGATTATCGTTGGCGGTGTTGACGCTACTCCTGATGCTTTGGCAGAAATGGAAGCTGGAAGACTCGATTGTACAGTATTCCAGGATGCAGGCGGCCAGGGCAGCGGAGCTATCAAAGCTGCTGTAGCACTTGCTAAGGGCGAAAAGGTAGAAAATCGTGTTTGGATACCATTCCAGCTCGTAACCCCAGATAACTACAAAGAATTCAAGAAGTAATACTTAAAAGGCAGCCACTTGGAGCGGCCAATAGGGCGAGCTAAGTGGCTGTCCCTTACTAAAACAGCAATTTTATAGGGGTGTCTATATGGAAGCTGAGTACATCTTGATGATGGATAATATAACAAAGACTTTCCCGGGAGTTAAAGCTCTGGATAATGTTAAGCTCCACGTAAGGAAAGGTACAGTACATGCCTTGATGGGAGAAAACGGCGCGGGAAAATCGACCTTGATGAAAATACTAATTGGTATATACAATCCTGACGGCGGTACTATTACTTTTAAAGGACAGAAAGTTGACATTCACGATACTAATACAGCTCTTAATCTGGGCATTTCCATGATTCATCAGGAATTAAGCCCAATTCCTCATATGACAGTTGCCGAAAATATCTTTTTGGGTAGAGAACCGCTTAATAAGTTTGGCCTTGTAGATAAGAAAAAGATGAATGCCGATGCGGTAAAGCTTTTTGAAAAGCTCGGTATCAAAATTGACCCAAGGATGTTAATGAAGGACTTAACCGTAGCACAAACACAGATGGTTGAAATAGCAAAAGCCATTTCCTATAATTCCAGCCTGATAATAATGGATGAACCTACATCTGCCATTACTGAGAAGGAAGTGGAGCACCTGTTTGAAATAATTCATGGTTTAAGGGCTGAAGGTGTTTCCATTATATATATAACCCATAAAATGGATGAAGTATTCAAGATATCTGATGATATCACAGTATTCAGAGATGGACAGCATATTGCTACTGTGCCTGCCAACACAATCGATAAAAACGGATTGATTTCCATGATGGTAGGCAGAGAGCTTACACAGATTTTCCCTAAAGAAGAAGCAGAAATCGGAGATGTTATATTGTCGGTTAAGAATTTAAGCCGCGAAGGAAAGTTCCGTGACGTAAGCTTTGAACTTAGAAGAGGGGAAATACTGGGATTTGCTGGCCTTATGGGTGCAGGCAGAACAGAGGTTATGGAGAGTATTTTCGGCATCGCAGGCTATGACTCAGGTGAAATATATATCAACGGTAAAAAAGTTGATATAAAAACGCCCAGGGATGCAATAAAGCACGGAATGGCCTTCCTGACAGAAGACCGCAAGAGGACAGGAATTATGGCCGTATTATCGGTCAGAGACAACATTACAATAGCCAGCATGGACAAATTCAAAAAAGGCTTGTTCCTGAACAAAAAGGAAATCAACGCTACTTGCAATGAAGAAAAAAGTAGGTTAAGCATAAAAACACCGAATCTGGACCAGCTTATCAAATTCTTGAGCGGTGGAAATCAGCAGAAGGTATTGATTTCGAGATGGCTACTTACAACACCTGACATACTTATTCTTGATGAGCCCACCAGAGGTATAGACGTAGGTGCCAAGTCCGAGATACACAGGTTGATGTGCGGACTTGCAAAAGAGGGAAAGGCAGTAATCATGATATCGTCTGAAATGCCTGAGATTCTTGGAATGAGCGACAGGGTCATTGTTATGCATGAGGGCAGAATTACCGGCGAATTCTCAAGAAGCGAAGCAGATCAGGAAAAAATCATGCAATGTGCGACAGGAAATCATAATCAGCAATAACATACTTCCGGTTGATTTCTAATTTTGCAAAGTAACAGAACCGTTTGGTTTAGGAGGGTAAATTTATATGTCAACAATCAACGAAAAGCAGCTGAATGGCTCATTGGCCAAATCGGATTTTAAATCGACTTTCAAAGGTTTTGTAAGAAAATATGGAATAGTATTGATATTATTGGGATTATTCGTATTGATGTCTGTTTTATCCCCTGCGTTCCTGAAAACCAGAAACCTTTTAAACGTAGTTAGACAGATATCGGTTATAGGTCTTATTGGTTTAGGTTCTACCTGTATTATTATAACCGGTGGTACTGACCTTTCATCCGGTTCTATTATTGCTCTTGCCGCGGTTATAGCAGCCAGCCTTGCACAAAGAGCTGGATGGGAAGCAGCAATGTATCCCGCTCTGGCAGGAAAACTCCCGTTAATAGTACCCATTCTGGCAGGTTTATTGGTTGGCGTACTGTGCGGTTTCCTTAATGGATGGACAGTTGCTAAATTCAGAATCCCTCCCTTCATTGTGACACTTGGTATGATGACCATAGCCAGAGGTTTCGCACTTCTTTACAGTGACGGAAGACCTGTGAGCAGCCTGACTGACGCATACAACTTCATAGGTCAGGGAGAAGTGCTTGGAATACCATTCCCCATTATTGTACTTGCTGTAATGGCTGTAGTTACTCATATAATGCTGAGCAATACAAAGTTCGGAAGATACATATATGCTATCGGCGGTAACGAACAGGCAGCTAAAATATCCGGTCTTAATGTAGGAAAAATTCTCATTCTTGTATACACCTATGCAGGTCTTCTGGCAGGACTTGCAGGTATAGTTCTCTCTTCCAGAATCAGTTCCGGACAGCCTGGTCTTGGTCAGGGCTACGAGCTTGATGCCATAGCATCAGCTATTATCGGCGGAACCAGCTTTACCGGCGGTGTAGGAACAGTCTGGGGAACAATCGTAGGTGCTCTTATTATAGGTATTTTGAACAACGGTCTTGACCTCTTGAACGTATCTGCATACTGGCAACAGATTGTTAAAGGTTTGATTATCGTTGTTGCAATTATCATCGATGAAAGGAAAAACAAATAACAAATTAGAGATAGAAGGAAGATGAAATCTATGATTATAAGACAAAGCGAGCCATTTTCTACCGGTTACAACAGCATAACTGAGTTGGACGGCAAACATTCCGAGATGCTCATGGATTTTGGAATCCTGAAACTGAACGCAGGAGGCGTGGACGTTAACGAAGAGCAAAAGGAAAGGGCCTATCTTCTCATCAGCGGAGAAGTAGTATTCAAATGGCTTGGCAATGAAGTCACGGCAAAAAGGGAAAATTGCTTTGACTATTATCCCTGGTGCCTGCATGTTCCTGCAGGAGTAAAGGTTGAAATTGAATCTCTGCAGGATGGTACAGAAGTTGCAGTGACAAAAACACTCAATGAAAAAAGCTTTACTCCAAAACTGTATCTTCCCGAAGAATGCCGCAGCGAGCAAAGAGGCAAGGGAACCATGAAGGAAACTTCCACAAGGACGGTAAGAACAATTTTTGACTACAGCAATGCAAAGGACTCCAACCTTGTTCTTGGTGAGGTAATAGACCATCCCGGAAAATGGTCCAGTTACCCGCCCCATCATCATCCGCAGCCTGAAATATACTTCTACAAGTTCTATCCTGAAAACGGCTTTGGATATTCAGAGGTTGGAGAGAATGTGCTTAAGGTCAGACAGAATGACACAGTCAAAATAACTGAGGGAATGACTCATCCACAGACCACAGCACCTGGATATGCAATGTACTATTTATGGGTAATTAGGCACCTTGACGGAAATCCGTACATACAGCCAATTTTCGTACCTGAGCATTTATGGGTTACCGATGAAAAAGCCGTAATATGGCCTGATAAAAAATAAATCAATGCCATAAAGGAGATATGTATATGAAAACAATAAGACTTACAACGGCACAAGCCCTGGTTAAATTTCTTGATAATCAGTATGTTGAGTTTGACGGTAAGGAAATCAAGTTTGTAAAAGGTATTTTTACAGTATTCGGACACGGAAATGTGCTGGGTCTTGGACAGGCATTGGAACAGGACCGCGGACAGCTTATAGTACATCAGGCCAGAAATGAGCAAGGTATGGCTCATGCTGCCATGGGTTATGCAAAGCAGATGCACAGAAAACAAATATATGCCTGTACCTCATCCGTAGGACCTGGCGCTGCAAACATGGTAACCGCTGCAGCTACTGCCACCGCTAACCGTATCCCGGTGCTTTTCCTGCCAGGAGATACATATGCTTCAAGACAGCCTGATCCGGTTCTTCAGCAGATAGACAGCTTCCATGATTATACCATTACAACCAATGATGCTTTTAAAGCAGTGAGCAGATACTGGGACCGCATCAATCGTCCTGAACAGCTTATGACAGCTATGATAAACGCTATGAGAGTTCTTACTGATCCTGCTGATACAGGCGCAGTTACCATAGCTCTTCCTCAGGATGTTGAAGCAGAAGCCTACGATTATCCTGTTGAATTCTTCAAAAAGAGAGTTCACCGTATCGAAAGAAGACTGCCTACCAAAGAGGCATTAAAAGATGCTGTTGAGATTATAAAGCGCAAAAAGAAGCCCATACTCATCTGTGGCGGCGGTGTAAGGTATTCGGAAGCTGCAGAAGCCTTCAGAATTTTTGCTGAAAAGTTCAATATACCCTTTGGCGAAACCCAGGCGGGAAAGAGCGCAATTACCTGGGATCACAGCCTCAACCTCGGAGGTATAGGTGCTACCGGTAATCTGGCAGCCAACCTTATTGCAAAGGAAGCAGACCTTGTTATAGGCGTAGGTACAAGGTATACAGACTTTACTACTTCCTCCAAGTGGCTCTTCCAGAATCCTGAGGTTGATTTCTTAAATATAAATGTTGCCGAATTTGACGCATACAAACTGGATGCAGTTAAAGTTGTTGCAGATGCAAAAGCAGCTCTTGAAGCTCTTACAGATCTTTTGGAGAAGGAAGGTTACAAGTCTGCTTATACCAACGAGATAGCTGATGCAAGAGCTAAATGGGCAGCTGAACTTAAGCGCCTGTTTACCGTTGAGTATACCGGAAAGGACTTCAAACCTGAAATAGCAGGGCACATAGACCATGTAATTGAAGAATTCGGAGAAATGACAGGCTCTTACTTATCCCAGACCAGAGTTTTAGGAATACTGGATGAAATGCTCAAGGATGATGCCATAGTTGTTGGTTCGTCCGGAAGCCTTCCCGGAGATATGCAGAGAGTATGGAGACCTAAGAAGCCCAACACTTATCATATGGAATACGGTTATTCCTGCATGGGCTATGAGGTTAACGCTGCTCTCGGTGTTAAACTTGCATGCCCTGACAAAGAAGTCTATGCCTTTGTCGGTGACGGTTCTTACATGATGCTGCACTCCGAGCTTCCTACATCCATTCAGGAGAGGAAGAAGATTAACGTTATTCTCTTTGACAATATGTCCTTCGGCTGTATCAACAATCTGCAGATGGGCAATGGAATGGGCAGCTTCGGAACAGAATTCCGCTTTAGAAACCCCGAAACCGGAAATCTGGATGGAGCCCTTGTACCCATAGACTTTGCAAAGAATGCAGAAAGCTATGGCTGCAAGACTTACAGTGTAAGAAATGAGGCTGAGCTCAGAGCTGCGTTGATAGATGCAGAGAAGCAGACAGTTTCAACATTGATTGACATAAAGGTCCTGCCCAAGACAATGACAAACGGCTATGAGTCCTGGTGGAGAGCCGGTGTTGCCGAAATATCTGAGAACCCTAAAGGCAAGGCCGCCTACGAGGATATGAAAAAGAATATAGAAAAAGCGCGCAAATATTGATGAAAGCGGGGATTGCAATGTTTGACAAAACCAAAGTAAAACTGGGTATTGCACCAATTGCCTGGACAAATGACGACATGCCTGACCTGGGAGCAGAAAACACCTTTGAGCAATGCGTAAGTGAAATGGCTCTGGCAGGCTTTACAGGAAGCGAGGTAGGTAACAAATACCCCAAAGATCCTGTAGTTCTTAAGAAAGCTCTAGATTTAAGAGGCATACAGATTTGCAATGCCTGGTTCAGTGCATACCTTACAACAAAGCCACTGCAGGAGACAGTTGACGCCTTTATTCAGCACAGGGATTTCCTCCATGCAATGGGAGCTAAAGTAATTGGCGTAGCTGAACAAGGCCACAGCATTCAGGGCATGATGGATGTTCCTGTTATTGACAAGAAGCCTGTATTTACAGAAGAAGAGTGGCAAAAGCTTGCCGAAGGGTTAAATTTATTGGGCAAGCTGGCGGCAGAAAAGGACATGATAGTTGCATACCATCATCACATGGGTACCGGTGTTCAGACTCTTGAAGAAATCGACAGGCTCATGGAAATGACGGATCCCAATTATGTATATCTGTTGTTCGACACAGGACACCTGGTATTCAGCGATGTTGATCCCATTGTAGTATTGAAGAAATATGCCAACAGGATTAAACATGTGCATCTTAAGGATATCAGAAAAGATGTGCTTGAGAGAGTCAAAAAGGAGCACATGAGCTTTTTGCAGGCAGTCAGGGAGGGCGTATTCACAGTACCTGGCGACGGAATGATTGATTATGACCCAATTTTCAATATCCTTAAGGAAACCTCATATACAGGATGGTTTGTTGTAGAGGCCGAACAGGATCCTGCAAAGGCAAATCCTCTTGAATATGCGATTAAGGCAAGAAAGTTTATTGCTGAGAAAACTGGCCTATAACAACCTATAACATTCTATAAAGGATTAATAAAGGAGCTGCTAATATGGCGAAGAAAATAAGAGTTGGCGTAATTGGCGCAGGCCGTATAGGTAAGATACATACTGAGAACATTAAATACTTTATACCTGATGCTGAAGTAAAGGCTGTATCCGACATCAATATAGATGGAATTAAGGATTGGGCAGCCGGCCTTGGCATACCTAAAATTGTAAACGATTACAAAGAAATTTTGAAAGATCCTGACATTGATGCAGTGCTTATTTGCTCATCCACAGACACCCATTCTCAAATCTCAATAGAAGCTGCAGAAGCCGGCAAGCACATTTTCTGCGAAAAGCCCATTGATTACGATTTGGCAAGAATTGATGCCGTTCTTAAGGCAGTTGAAAAGGCCGGAGTAAAATTCCAGGTTGGCTTCAACAGAAGATTCGATCATAACTTCAAGAAGGTTAAAGACCTGATACTGGAAGGCAAAATTGGAGCTCCCCACATTATCAAGATTACATCCAGGGATCCAGCACCACCACCGATTGAGTATGTTAAGGTATCCGGTGGAATCTTCCTGGATATGACAATACATGATTTTGATATGGCCAGGTATCTGTCAGGCAGTGAAGTTGAAGAAGTATACGCAAACGGAGCTGTACTGGTAGATCCCAAGATAGGCGAAGTCGGCGACATAGATACCGCCATTATTACCCTTAAATTCAAGAACGGTGCAATCGGAGTTATTGATAACAGCAGAAAAGCCGCATACGGATATGACCAGAGAATTGAAGTGTTCGGTTCCAAGGGCTGCGTATCTGCCGACAATGATCTTCCTACTACAACTGTTCTAAGCACAGAAGATGGTGTAGTAAGCGACAAACCCAAGTATTTCTTCCTTGAAAGATACACTGAATCCTTTGTAACAGAAGTTAAATGCTTTATTGACGCAATTGTAAACGATAAACCCACTCCGGTAAGTGGAATAGACGGTCTAAATTCCGTACTGATTGGTCTTGCAGCCAAGAAATCACTCGAAGAGGGAAGACCGGTTAAGTTATAGTTTGGAGGCTTGAACAATGGACATAAAAAAGGAATCCCTTAGGCTTCACAGTGAGTGGAAGGGAAAGGTTGAGGTAATCAGCCGGGTACCTGTAACAAACAAGCAGGAATTATCAGTGGCATATACTCCGGGCGTTGCCGAAGCTTGCCTTGAGATACAGAAGAACGTTGATCTCTCATACGAATATACCCGCAGATGGAATATGGTTGCTGTTGTTACCGACGGCACCGCAGTTCTTGGCCTTGGGGATATAGGTCCTGAGGCAGGTATGCCGGTTATGGAAGGCAAATGTGTGCTTTTCAAAACCTTTGGAGACGTTGATGCATTTCCATTGTGCATTAGGTCAAAGGATGTTGATGAGATCGTTAAGACTGTCAAGCTTCTTGCAGGCAGCTTTGGAGGCATTAACCTGGAGGATATTTCAGCTCCAAGGTGCTTTGAAATAGAAAGACGCCTGAAGGCTGAATGCGACATACCCGTATTCCATGATGATCAGCATGGTACGGCTGTTGTTACTCTGGCTGCAATGATTAATGCATTGAAGCTGGTTAATAAGAAAATGGAGGATCTTGAAGTGGTGGTAAACGGCGCCGGTGCCGCCGGTATTGCCATTACAAGGCTTCTCATGAGCATGGGGCTTAAAAATGTAATCCTTTGTGACAGAAAAGGTGCTATATATGACGGTCAGGAAGGCCTTAACGGTGAAAAACAACTGATGGCCAAGATAACAAATCCTCTTAAAAAGAAAGGCACCCTTGCTGATGTGCTTGTGGGAGCTGATGTTTTCATAGGAGTATCGGCACCTAATGTTGTTACACCCGAAATGGTAAAATCCATGAACAAGGATCCTATGATATTTGCCATGGCAAACCCTGTGCCTGAAATAATGCCTGATCTGGCAAAAGAAGCAGGTGCAAAGGTTGTTGGTACAGGACGTTCTGACTTCCCCAACCAGATTAACAATGTTCTCGCATTCCCCGGCATATTCAGAGGCGCTCTGGATGTAAGGGCAAGAGATATAAACGATGAAATGAAGATAGCAGCAGCTTATGCTTTGGCTAATCTCATCAGTGATGAAGAGCTTAACCCGGATTACATTATTCCTCTTCCCTTTGATAAGAGAGTTGGCCCGGCTGTGGCAAAAGCAGTAGCTGAAGCAGCCAGAAAGACAGGGGTGGCGAGAATTTAATGGAATTCAAACTAGGCTTTGGTAAACAGCAAATTGCCATAGATATAGCTCCAGAAAACCTCATGGGCGTTCTTTCGCCAAATATAGTGCAAGTGGAGCTAACCGGAGAGGCAGAGGTAAGAAGAGCATTATCGGCGCCGATTGCTTCGGCGCCCCTCTCCAAACTTGTAAAGGCCGGAGAAAAAGTTGCTATTATTACAAGCGATATAACCAGGCCTATGCCAAGTAAGGTGGTATTGCCTCCATTGCTTGAAGAGCTATATGCAGCGGGAGTAAAGGCCGAGGACATATCCATAGTTTTTGCTCTTGGCAGCCACCGAAAGCATACGGAAGAGGAAATGAAGTATCTGGTGGGCGAAGAGGTGTACAACACCATTCGCTGCATAGATTTGGACGTAAACGACTGTGTGCCCCTTGGCACCACTTCCTCAGGCACTCCGGTCAATATATTCAGACCTGTGGTTGAGGCTGACAGGAGAATTTGCCTTGGGAATATAGAATACCATTACTTCGCCGGCTACAGCGGCGGTGCCAAAGCAATAATGCCCGGGGTTTCCACCAGGGAAGCTATCCAAAAGAACCACAGCATGATGGTTCTGGATGAGGCAAAGGCCGGAGCCATTGATACAAACCCCTTAAGACAGGATATTGACGAAGTGGCAAAATTCGTGCCTATTGATTTCATCCTTAACGTAGTTCTGGATGAAAAGAAAAATATCATAAAGGCAGTTGCAGGTCATTACATAGAGGCGCACAGAGAGGGCTGCCGTTTCCTTGACAGTTTATATAAGGTAAAGATCAAGGAGCAGGCAGATATTGTCATTGTTTCAGCAGGAGGTTATCCCAAGGACATAAACCTGTACCAGGCACAGAAAGCCCTTGATAACGCAAAGCATGCGGTAAGGGAAGGCGGAATAGTAATACTTGTTGCTTCCTGCAAGGAAGGGCTTGGAGAGCATGTGTTCGAGCGCTGGATGACTACCTCTGAGTCACCCGGACAAATGATAGACAAAATCCAGCAGAAATTTGAGCTGGGTGGTCATAAGGCGGCAGCAATAGCCATGGTGCTGAAAAAAGCTAGGGTTATGCTGGTATCCGACCTTGATGATGATTTTGTAAAAAGTATTTTCCTTGAGCCTTACAAGGATGTCAACCAAGCAATAGAAGAAGCGATGAAAGCTATGGGAACCAATGCAAAAATTATTGTAATGCCCTACGGGGGCTCAACGTTGCCTTATTTAGAAAAATAAGATTGGATAGGAGGAAATAACTATGGTTAAAGTTGGTGTAGTTGGTTACGGCGTAATAGGACAGCGTCTTGCAGATGGTGTTGCAAGACAGAAGGACATGGAGCTTGTTGGTGTTGCTGACGTAGCTCCTACTCTGGCAATAAGGGCTCTTAAAGAAAAGGGAATGCCCTACAATCTTTATCTTGCAGTTCCTGATAATGCAAAGGCATTTGAAGAACTCAACATTCCTGTTTCAGGAACTCTGGAGGAACTGGTTCAGAAAGTTGACGTAATACTGGATGCTACCAGCGCCGGCGTAGGTGCAAAGAACAAGGAACTCTACGCTAAATACAACAAGAAGGCAATATTCCAGGGCGGTGAAAAGAACAGCGTTGCCGATGTATTCTTCCATGGATATGCAAACTATGAAAAGGGTCTTGGCAAGCAGTTCTTAAAGCTTACATCCTGCAATACCACAGGTCTTATCAGATCAGTTGACTGCCTTGACAGACTGTATGGAATCGAAAAGGTTGCCATAACAATCGTTAGACGTGTTGCTGACCCCGGCGATTACCACAGAGGACTTACAAACGCTCTGCAGGTAGACAAGGCTCCCAGCCATCAGGCAGTAGACCTCATGACAATTATGCCCCATATTGAAGCTACCGGTATATTAATTCATACACCTGTTACACATGGACACATTATCACCGTTGTAGCAAAAGGAAAGAAGAAGATTACAAAGGAAATGGCTCTTGAAGCTTTCAAGACCCATGACAGAATCAGAGTTGTAAGACTTGCTGACGGATTCCTCGGCAATGCTTCTCTCTTCAGATATGCCAGAGACCTCGGAAATCCGAGAGGAGATATGTACGAAATCGCAGTTTGGGAGGAGTCAATTGTTGAGTCCGGCGATGACATCATGTACGCAATAAATATACCCCAGGAAGCCGTTACTATTCCTGAAACAATGGATGCTGTAAGAGCATGTATGGAAATGGAGACAGACAGACTCAAGGCTGTTGCCGAAACCAATAAGTACTTGGGGTTGGGAAAATGGAAGTAAACAGTGCAATAAAAATGCGTTCAATAGATGAATTCGATTTTTCGGGCAAATGGGTGCTGTTAAGGCCCGATATTAACTCCCCAATTGACCCGGTAACAAAAAAGATAGTCAATGACAACAGAATAAAAGCCACCATCCCAACTATCAGGGATATCCTTGATAAGGGAGCAAGGCTTGCAATTATTGCTCACCAGGGAGATACCCTTGATTACCACAATCTCATTCCCATGAAGGAGCATGCTGAGAAGCTTTCTCAGTATCTGGGAAGAGAAGTAAAGTATATTGATGATGTATGTGGGCCGGCTGCGCAGGAGGCTGTAAAAGCCCTCCAGCCCGGAGAAGCGATTCTATTGGGCAATCTGAGGTATCTTTGCGAAGAGATTTCTACCTTCGAAAATGCCGTAAAGCTTAAAGCTGAAGAGATGCTTAATACCTACCTTGTCAGGAGTCTAGCCCCTCTGTTTGATTTTTATGTCAATGATGCCTTTGCAGCTGCCCACAGAAATGCTCCGTCCATGGTTGCATTCCAGGAGCTTTTGCCTACAGCGGCGGGAAGGCAGCTTATGGAGGAATACAGCGCATTGACAAAGGTTATGAAGGCCCCTGTAAAGCCGTCAGTATTTGTTCTGGGAGGCGCCAAAATATCCGATGCCTTCGGAATGATGAAGCAGGTACTGGAAAACGGTACAGCCGATAAGATACTGGCTTGTGGTATTACAGGAGAAATCATGCTTTGGGCAATGGGCAAAAAGCTTGGCAGCAAAAAGGAAAAGTTCCTTACAGACAGGGAGTTGCATCTCTTTGTTGAGCCTGCAAAGGAGTACTTAAGGGATTATCCCGGGAAAATTGAAGTTCCTCTGGATCTGGCTTACGAGAAGGATGGACAAAGAGCAGAGATTTCGGCGGAAGATCTTCCTGCAGAAGAAATGTACATGGATATTGGCGAAAAGACCATTGCCAGATACAGAGAAATACTGGCAAGTGCAGGAACCATCTTTGTAAATGGTCCGGCAGGTGTATATGAGAACAAGCTGTTTGAAAAGGGAACCAGGGAAATCTGGAATGCCATAGCGGAGGCTCCCGGATATTCGGTCATCGGAGGCGGAGACACAGTAAGTGCTGCATCCCGCTTTATTGACCTTGGCAAAATCAGCTATGTTTGTACCGCCGGAGGCGCAATGGTAAGGTTCCTTTCAGGAAAGAAGCTGCCATTAATTGAAGCGATGGAAAAGGCCTATACGAAAAACATTACAAGTAGAGTGAAGTGATATTATGAATGAAAATATGAGAAAAGAGCTTGAAAGGTTCGCAACCAGGATCAGAATCGAGACAATGAAGGAATTTAAGGAACTGGGCTTCGGACATGTGGGCGGAGCGATGTCCATAGTTGAGACTCTTGCTGTGCTGTACGGCGCAGTAATGAAAGTGGATCCAAGCTCACCCCGCTGGGAAGACAGGGACTGGCTTGTAGTCTCAAAGGGACACGCAGGACCTGCTGTTTATGCTACCCTTGCCCTTAAGGGCTTCTTCCCCATGGAAGAGCTTATGACACTCAACAAGCCCGGTACAAATCTTCCAAGCCACTGCGACAGAAACAAGACACCTGGTATCGATATGACCACCGGTTCACTGGGCCAGGGTGTATCCACAGCCATAGGCGTTGCACTGGGAAACCGTCTGGATAAGAGAGACAGCTATGTTTACCTTATTATCGGTGACGGCGAATGTGATGAAGGCCAGGTTTGGGAAGGCGCTTTGTACGCAGCCCATCAGAAGCTGGACAATCTTATCGCTTTTGTAGACGACAATAAGAAGCAGCTGGACGGATATACCAAGGATGTCAATGACCTTGGAGACATTGCAGATAAATTCAGAAGCTTCGGCTGGCATGCAGTAAGAGTTGACGGAGCAGACGTAGAGCAGATTTACAATGCTATTATGGCTGCAAAAGAGGTAAAAGGAAAGCCTTCCGTGATAGTACTGGATACTGTTAAGGGCAAAGGCTGCAGCTTCGCAGAAAATGCACATTCAAATCACCATATGGTTGTAAGCCCCGAGCAGGCAGATATGGTGATTGAAGAGTTGGAGCGCAAGGTGGTGGAGCTATGAATGCAATTTTAGCAGCAGAAAATATAAAAGAAGAAACAGCGATGAGGGATGCATACTGCCAGACCCTTATGGAACTGGCTAAGGAAAACAGCAACATAGTAGTACTTGATGCAGACCTTATGAGTTCCATGGGTATGGTACCCTTCTGGAAGGCATATCCTGAACGCACATTTAACGTGGGTATACAGGAGGCCAACATGATGGGTATAGCTGCAGGACTTTCAGCTACAGGGAAAGTGCCTTTTGCACATTCTTTCGGTCCTTTCGCAACCAGGAGATGCTTTGACCAGATATTCATGTCCTGCGCATATGCGAAGCTGAATGTAAGGATTATCGGAAGCGATCCCGGCGTTACTGCAGCCTATAACGGCGGTACCCACATGCCTTTTGAGGACATGGGTATTATGAGAAACATACCGAATGTTACCATACTTGAGCCGGTAGATAGTGTTATGCTTAAGGATCTGATAAAGCAGACAGCTGGCATGTATGGTATCTTCTATATAAGGTTGTTGAGAAAAAATGCCGTTAAAGTATATGAGGAAGGTTCTACCTTTGAAATAGGAAAAGCAGTAAAGCTTAAAGACGGCAAGGATGTAACAATCATAGCAACTGGCATACTTGTTGATGAGGCTATTAAAGCCGCCAAAAAACTTGAAGAGCAAGGCATTATAGCAAGACTGCTCAACATGTTCACCTTAAAACCCATTGACAAGGAAGCAATAATAGCTGCAGCAAAAGAAACCGGTGCTATTGTAACTGCTGAGAATCACAATATTATAAATGGTTTGGGCTCAGCTGTTGCTGAGGTATTGTCTGAAAATTGTCCTGTACCCCTTGAAAGAGTTGGCGTTCAGGATGTATTTGGAGAGGTTGGACCTGAGAATTATCTTAGGGAAAGGTTTGGACTGACTGCAGACAATATTGTCAATAAGGTACATAAGGTGCTGCAGCGCAAATAAAGCATAACAACGGATTAAAGGAACTCCGACCTGCTTGGTTGATTTTGGGGGGAAATGTATGTCGAAACTTAATAAGAAAAAGCGACGTTCATCCTTTAAAAGGAAAATTATGCTTCCATTCTTTATTATGCTCCTGCTTTTCAGCGGCTTGAACATTTATATGGTCAAAGTCTCAGTTGACTACAATGACCAGTACAATAACATCCTCGACACCATAATTGCCGCTAACAATATCAATGAATATGCCGGGAGCATCGGGATTCAGCTTAGGGACATACTGGTGGGAAAGCTGAAACCTGAGGAGTCCACTCATAAAGAAGCCCAAAGCGGGATTGCGGAAACAATCGGCTACATTTCCGGAAAACTGAATACAGACGAAAGCAGGTCCATGTTTGAGATTATCCAGAAGCAGTCTGAATCTCTGCTTAAAAATGCAGAAGAAGCAGAGGCGGGTTTTAACGACAAAAAGCTTGCCGAATCCAATGAAAGAGTGAAAGAAGTCAGAAAGCTTGAGGAGTTCCTTAAGGAAAGCATTCAAAATTTCATACTTTTTGAGGTAAAGCAAAGTGAGGTACTGAAAGAAAAAATAGAGAACGGCTTCAGGATGGCTACAACAGTCAATGCATCAATTCTTGCGGTCATACTGGTTTTCTCTGTAATATACCTCAGAAAAGTTATAAAGAATATATCAGGACCAATAAACAGTATCAGACAAAAAGCAATGGACATAGCTGCTGGCCGGCTTGGAGGAGAAGCACTTGCTGTGGCTACAAATGATGAAATCGGAGATATGGCTGAGGCCTTCAATGCTATGGCTGAAAATCTGAAAAAGATTATTACCAAGGTAAATGAGGCCAGCAGCAAGGTCCGCAGCGCATCATTGCAGCTGTCCGAAATAACAGGGCAAAACAGCAGTGCCAATGAGGAAATCTCAGCCACGATGGTTGAAATGGCCGAAGGTATCCAGACCCAGAATAATGAAACCAAAAATATTGCTGCAGAAATAGATACAATGTACCGTACCTCTGAAGGAATACGGTTAAGTTCAATGCAAATATTAAATAATGCCAATGAGTCGGTGCAGCTGGCAGGTGAAGGAAGCGAATACATAAACAGCTTCCTTCAGCAGCTGGACCAGACCAGGGCACAAATAGAAGATGCGGCCATTTCAATGGAGCAGTTAAATGCCAATACAGGCAAGATGAGTGAAATATTAAACGCGGTAAAGGCTATATCTGCTCAAACAAATCTTTTGGCTTTGAATGCATCAATAGAGGCAGCCAGAGCAGGAGAAGCCGGAAAAGGCTTCGCTGTTGTGGCTAACGAAATAAAAACTCTGGCAAACGAAACTACTGAATCTACCCAAAAAATTGGTGACCTGATTGTAGAGGTTCAGAAGCAATCAGGCATAGTAAATGAACGCTTTGATGACAGCAGAAAACTGATAATTGAAGGTAATACCAATGCTCAGAAAGCAATGGAATTCTTCAACAGGATTGCGGACAAGAACTATATAGTTAACAACGATATCGAACAAATATCAAAGGATTTATCCGAGCTTATATCCAGAATAGAAGAAATAAACAGGAGTATGGTCGAAATCGCTGCCATAACCAATAGCAATGCTGATGCAAGCCAGAACGTATCTGCTGCAATTGAACAGCAGACGGCAAGCGCTCAGGAGATAACTGCCTCCGCCAATGAAATGCTGGCGCTTGCAGAAAACCTTGACGGCCTGCTGTCGGGCTTTAAGCTGTAGCATGGGAAATAAATAAAAGACATACTTGCACTAAATGTTTGAAAAAAAATAATTGTCTGATATGATATATTATGGTTGTCATTTTCAAATATTAGAAGAACGAATTCATCAAAGATTCGGAGAGGATTATGCAAGTAACGATAAAAGATATTGCAAAAAAGACCGGTGTTTCTTATGCTACTGTATCAAGGGCCTTGAATGGCAGAAGCGGTGTAAAGGAAGACACAAGAGAACTTATATTGGAAGTAGCAAGAAAAATGGGATACCAGCCCAATGCAATAGCAAGGGGATTGGTTCTTAAACATACACATACTTTGGCTCTTGTTATACCAGATATTACAAACCCATTCTTCCCTGAAATTGCAAGAGGTGTGGAAGATGCAGCCAGCCTTTTGGGATACAGTGTATTCCTGTGCAATACCAACTGGGAAGCCAATAAGGAAAAGTTGTACTTAAAGACTCTTCAGGAAAAAAGAGTGGACGGAATAATTCTTCATCCGTCACATGATGTGCAGGATAATCATTTTCTTGATTTTCAGGTACCAGTGGTCCTTCTTAACAAAATACCAAATGTTGTTGAGTACAGCAGCATTGAAGTGGATAACGTAATGGGGGGCTTTATAGCCACAAAGCATCTTATTGAAGCAGGATATAAAAAAATTGCTTTCATAGGCGGTAGTGAAAACTCACCGTCAAACGCGGAAAGAAAAGAAGGCTACAAGCTTGCCCTTAGAAAATATAAGCTGCCTATTGATGAAAGCCTTATACTAAGCGGAAAGTTTAACAGCGAAAGCGGATATCACAATTTGAAGAAACTTATATATTCCGGCAACACACCGGATGCTGTTTTTGGCGGAAACGACGTTATAGCCCTGGGTGTGCTGCATTGCGCTCAGGAACACGGCTTAAGGATTCCTGAGGATTTTGGAATAATCGGATTCGACGATATACCTTATGCAAGCCTTCCTCAGATACAGCTTACTACCATAGAACAGCCCAAATATCAGATGGGAAGGCATGCCATAGAACTCTTGATGAGAGCAATTAAAGAAGAAAAGGCCGACGAGGTAAAACGAATCATTCTTGAGCCTAAGCTTAAGGCAAGAAAAACTACCAGAGAGGTACCCAACAACAAAGCAATTAAATATTAATTATCGAATATAAACTACCGGAACCTGCCGGTAGTTTCAGACTGAAGACAAAGCTCACTGAAAAGTGGGCTTTTTTTATCTAAAAGAGTAGTTAAGGACATAACAACCATGGTATAATATAAATACATGAAACGCTCATGTAATAAGGATTTCAAGGTGATTATGTGCTAAATAAAAAGACGGAAGATAATCGTAAGCAAGTAACATATCTTTGTATTGATGACCTAGTACCTAAAGACCACATTTTAAGAGATATTGATAAAGCT
>JAAYAD010000071.1 GCA_012719545.1 Clostridiaceae bacterium | reverse complement strand
GCAGGTTCAGCCGAGAGCTGCACCTCTGTTCCTTCTTCATAGCTTGATTCGCCTTCTTCCGGATCAGTTGTTCCTTCTCCTACTATTTCTACTGTGAGGGTGTAATAAGTCTTTGGTATCAGGCTAAAGACAGCTGTTATTGTTTTGTCTGAATCCATGGTGATGGATGTGATCTCTTTATTTGGTACCGTGCTGTCTCCTATAAGCCAGCCTTCAAACTGCCAGCCCTCCGCAGGTGTTGCAGAAAGATTTACCTTTGTTCCGTCATTGTAAGTGTGGGTGCCAACATCAGGCGATACTGTTCCTAGTCCTACTTTATTTACAACAAGTGTATATTTGGAAGGTTTAAATACTGCTTTAAAAGCTTTATTTGAATCCATTGTCACTTTTATATTAGAATTGGTTGAATAAAGGGTCTGGAAGTCCGGGCCAGTGTACCAGCCTTTAAACTTCCAATCTTTTGCAGGTGTCGCTTCAAGTGTCACCTTATCTCTATAATAATAGGTGTGTGTACCTTCTTTAGGCCTTACAGTTCCATTTCCTTCCTTGCTTATTTCAAGTCTGACCGTATTGGAGAAAATTGCCCTTACTGTAATGTCACTGTCCATTTTAACCGTGTAATAATCGGAAACCTTTTCCGGAACTGTATAGTTTGGATCCCAACCTGCAAAATAATATCCCAATATACTAATAGGTTCAGGCCAAAGCTTAACTACTGTTCCTGCATTGTATTTTCCCGTTAATAAATTGGGGCCAGGTTTTTTTTCGACATCTCCCCACCCAGAGATCAAAATTGTCAATTTGTATTGCTTTCCTAAAAGCTGTACATCATTGTCTATGAGTGCTTTTTCTGTTACCGCATTTTCTGTGTCTGTATTCACAGTGTCCACATTTTCCGTATCCTTATTTTCTGCATCTGCATTTTCTTTGCTTTCACTGTCTGTATTTTTTGCGTTTGAATCCTCCGTATCTGTATTTTCTGTGTCTGCATTTTCCGTACCTGCATTTTCCACCTCTGGATTCTCTGTGTTCGAATCTTCTGTTTCTGCAATCTCTGTTTCTGTTGTGACTGCACTTTCTGTAGCTGCATTTTCAATGTCTGCAAGTGCATCAATGCTTAACACTGTTGTAAATAGGAACACTAGCGCAAGAAAGATAGCTAACGTTCTTTTCCACATACACTTTCCTCCCGGATGAAAATATAGACTTGACCGTTAGCCCCCCGATTAAAAGAAAAACTGAGCATTTATCTTACCTGCATCCTTTATATGCTGATAAAGAGAGAGGTAACTTTTAAATAGTATTAAGCAGGTGCATAAATTATGTTAGAAATTTACCTGAATTTTTGCGCCTGCTCTTGTCTTTCTGAATCTCTATAAAATGCTATTATTGGCATAGTATTGTCCATTTTTTATCTGTTAATTCCAGATGTTTCATAAAGTTTTATAAGACTTGAAAAGATGCAATTGTCATCATATTTAATTGATTCGCAATCACAAGAAGGGCATAAAAAAAGAAATGGCCCAGCCATTTCTCTCAAATATGATTAATATCCAATGATTGCTAAAAGGATTGCTAAAAGCTTGCTATATGGTTTTTTACTCTACGCCTGGCAGAGAGTCATCCCTGCGCAAAATGAAGTCTTACATTTGTCTCATCGATCAAATCTGCTTAAGAATGCCTTTGTACGTTCATTCTGGGGGTTATTGATTACTTCCTCTGGTTTTCCTTCTTCAACAATTACGCCTCCGTCCATAAAGATTACATGGTCGGCCGCATCCCTGGCAAAAGCCATCTCATGGGTAACAATAACCATTGTCATATGTTCTGCAGCAAGGCTTTTAATGACCTTTAAAACTTCTCCCGTCAATTCCGGATCAAGGGCAGATGTGGGCTCGTCAAAAAACAGTATTTCTGGCCTTAACGCCAAAGCCCTTGCTATGGATACCCGCTGCTGCTGCCCTCCTGACAGCTGGCACGGATATGCGTCCTCCTTGTCTTTCAAGCCCATTTTGTCCAAAAGCTCACGACCAATTTCAAGAGCCTCCTGTTTAGGCATTTTCTTGACAGTAATAAGTGCGTCTGTAACATTTTTCAGTGCAGTAAAATGTGGGAACAGGTTAAAGTTCTGAAAAACCAGGCCAAAATAGCTTTGAATTCTTTTAAGATCCTTCGGTGGAGCATATACTGCTTTTCCTTCTTCATTAGTTTTTACCGCATGCTCACCCAAATATATAATTTCTCCCGAATCTATGGTTTCCAGCATGGTGGCACACCTAAGCAAAGTTGATTTGCCCGAACCTGACGGTCCTATTATGGCTACAACCTGCCCACGGTTTACCTCCATGGAAAAATCCTTTAAAACTTCGTTGTCGTTACTAAAGCTCTTTTTGACATTTTTTATTTTAAGTACTTCCATACTTACTCACCAACTTATACCTTGTAGTAGCTTAACTTTTTCTCGATATATTCCATAACAAAGGCCACAATATAGTTAAATACATAGTAAAAAATACCGGCCACAATAAAAGGTATCATCGAAGCCTGAGCTGACGCGATCTCCTGGGCCGCTGTAAACATTTCTGCAACCGAAATAACAAAGGCCAAAGATGTGTCCTTTATAAGAGTGATTATCTCATTGGTAACTGCCGGAAGAATCCTTTTGATTACCTGAGGTAATATTATTCTCATAAATGTTTGAGTTTTGTTGTATCCCAAAAGCTTTGCCGCCTCATACTGACCAACAGGTATGGATTCAATACCTCCCCTGTATATTTCAGCAAAATATGCGGCATAGTTTATGACAAAGCCAATGATAACCGCCAGGAATCGGTAATATCTGGGCAAAGGAATCCCAAATAAAAAGTATGGCCCGAAATATACCACCATGAGCTGAAGCATCAATGGTGTTCCGCGCATAATGGAAATATAAAGTTTCATCACATTTCTTAGTATAATATTTTTCGACATTCGGCCAAATGCCACTAAAAGTCCCAGGGGAAGAGAAAAAAGCAAGGTCAATGTATATATCTCAATTGACACCAGCATTCCTCCGCCCAATCTCTGTATAAGCATCGGCAAGCTCAAAAATGCTCCCTCCGTCCCTTAAAGTATCCTGCCTGCCTTATTTGCATACCGCATTAATAAGACAAAAGGCAAATTTATCTGACAATTTAATTATTATAGAGCATATTGCTGAAAAAAATAGTCAGTAAAAAAGGGCTGTATGATGTTCAGAAGCCCTTTCCTCAATTACCTCAATTATTTTTAAAAGTCATTTTCAGTTACTGAAAATACGTTATATTGCCCGACTGTATAAAATATACAGTCGAGCATGGAATTTATTTTCCTAAGGTTGTTACATCCTTGCCGAACCACTTTTCTGACACCTTTGCCAATGTGCCGTCGGCAGCCATTTCGTCCAATACCTTCTGAATTTTGTCTCTAAGCTCGGTATTGCCAAGGAGGAAACCAACGCCATATTCTTCGGCAGCCAATTTTTCCTCAAGGATTTCAAATTTTTCGCCGCGCTTTTCATTCTGATATCTTGCCACTACTTCATCCAGGGCAACCGCATCCACTGCACCTGATTCTAGATCCATTATTGCATTGTTGTAGTGAGCAGCTTTTATGTAATCAGCAAAGCTTTCCACCAACTCTGGTTTATCCTTTAATGCGGTTTCAGCGCTGGAATCCAGCTGAACTGCCACTACTTTTCCTGCCAGATCAGCTATGCTCTTTATTCCGGAATCCTTCCTTACCATGAATACCTGATAGTTCTCCATATAAGGCTCTGTCCAGGTATACTTATCTTCACGTCCGTTTATAGTAAAACCATTCCATACGCAATCTATATTTTTTGAAGCCAGTTCCATATCTTTCGCACTCCATGCGATGGGCTGAAGAACAAGCTTTAGTCCCAGACGCTCAGCCACTATTGCTGCAAGCTCAAGGTCAAAACCGGTGAATTTGCCGTTGTCGTCTACAAAACCCATGGGCGGGAAATTCTGGTCAAAGCCCACAATAAGGGTTCCATCTTTGACAGTACCTGAAACTTTAGCTTTATTGCATCCTGTAAAGCCAATTAAAAGAGATATTGTAATCAGTACAACCAATAGTTTTTTAAGCATAATATTCCTCCAACGTATCTTTAGCCAAATCATTTTTGCTTTATAATATTAACACTTTATTGTGTTAAAGTAAATAGGCAAAAAATAAATTACTTATAAAATTTTTAATGGTAATTAGTTTTGAGATATTAAACTATTGGAGATTATTTGGAAAAATGAACGCATTAAAATAGAAGAAAACATGCCTGGCAAAAATAAAAACAAGCATATTGGCAGCCAGTTATAAATATGAATTGCTAAAATACATATCTATATAACTAACCTGAAAGTCAGAAAAACAGCAGCTGACAGCAAAACTACCCCAAAAACTCTGTAAAATATTAGAGATGTATTGCTCGGTTCAGTATCATTCTGAAAACGCCACCAGTTTGACAAATACCATGATGTTTTGGGTGATATAATACCAATAAGGCCTAAGACGGCAAATACAATTATGAAAAGCAGCATGGCAACCTTCCTTTCATATTTTTTCAAAGCATTGAAGCAAGCAATAAATACAATATTATTTTACAATTTATACATGTTTTTATGTATAAAAAGAAGGGCTTTAAAAGCCCTCCGATTTTAATCTTTAATATTTAATCTATGTCAGTTTCATGATAACTACAGTTCCTTCTGCATATTAATTTTAATACTTTTTGCTGCTTAACGCCCTTAATGAATTAATTATAGCCAGGGTACTAACACCTACGTCGGCAAATACAGCCTCCCACATATTGGATAGTCCTGCTGCACTCAATAATAAGACCAGTACTTTTACAGAAATAGCGAATACTATATTCTGATATGCTATTTTAAGGGTTTTCCTGGATATTTTCATGGCGGTTGCAACTTTTGAAGGTTCATCAGTCATAACTACAATGTCAGCAGCCTCTATGGCAGCATCGGAACCTAATCCACCCATTGCTATGCCAATATCTGCACGGGCAAGAACAGGAGCATCGTTTATGCCGTCGCCTACAAAGGCAAGTTTGCCTTTAGACGACTTATTCTGCATCAGTTCCTCTACCTTTTCAACTTTCTGATTGGGTAAAAGGCCCCAATACACCTTATCCATGCCAAGTTCACTTGCAACCTTTGTTGCGGTGTGGCCGGAATCACCTGTCAGCATGACCGTCTTTTTAATGTTAAGGTTTTTAAGTTCACTGATTGCCCTGGCAGAATCCTTTTTTATCTCATCGCCGATTGTTATATAACCGGCATAAGTATTGTCAATTGCAATATGTACAACGGTTCCTTCAACGTTGTCTTCAAAATCAGATATGCCCATTTTTTCCATGAGCTTAGTATTTCCTGCCAGTACCTTTTTGCCGTCAACTCTGGCACATACTCCATATCCCGGCATTTCTTCCACATCTCTTACACGGCTGTTGTCAATTTCCTTTTGGCAGGCACGTTTCAGTGACTGAGAAATTGGATGGTTTGAATAGCTTTCAGCATGGGCTGCAAAATCTATAAGTTCATCCTCAGAGCAATTAACAGCATGCACGGTTTTTACATTAAACACGCCTTCAGTTAATGTTCCGGTTTTGTCAAACACTATTATTTCTGTCTTTGCCAGCGCTTCAAGGTAGTTGCTTCCCTTAACCAGAATTCCTTCCCTTGATGCTCCCCCTATTCCTCCGAAAAAGCTCAATGGTACTGAAATTACAAGGGCACAGGGACATGAAACAACCAGGAAGGATAAAGCTCTGTATACCCAGTCTTCAAGGGTCTCAAAGCCCAGAAAGAGAGGAGGCACAAAGGCAAGAAGTGCCGCAATAATTACTACAACCGGAGTATAATATCTTGCAAATTTGGTTATGAACCTCTCCGAATTGGATTTTTTGCTGCTTGCATTTTCAACCATGTCCAGAATCTTGCTGACTGTAGACTCTTCGAACTCTTTTGTGACCTTAACGGTAATAAGTCCGTTAATATTGATATATCCGCTTAAAACTTCACTTCCAACTTCAACTTCTCTGGGAACCGACTCACCTGTAAGGGCAGATGTATCCAAAGAGGAACTTCCCTCTATGACTATACCGTCAAGGGGAACTTTTTCTCCTGCTTTAACCACAATGATATCCCCTGCTTTAACATCATAGGGATCGGTTTTTACAAGCTCATTTCCTTTTTTGACATTGGCATAGTCAGGACGTATGTTCATAAGATCCGAAATGGATTTTCTGGATCTGTCCACCGCATAGTGCTGGAACATTTCACCTACCTGATAGAACAGCATTACCGCAACGCCTTCAGGGTATTCCCCGATAAAAAAAGCACCTATGGAAGCTATGCTCATAAGAAAGTTCTCGTCAAATACCTGACCTTTTAAAATGCTTTGAACAGCTCTATATACCACATCCCCTCCCACAAGAAGGTAGCATGCAATCATAAGTGCAAGTTCAAGAAGCTCAATATCCGTTTTGATAATAAGGGCTGCCACATAAATAATGCCACCTGCAGCAATCCTGATTATTTGCTTTCTCATATAATCTATATAATCTCCTTATACTTACCTTAAATCTTTTTACGCTCTTTTGACAGTTACACCGGACTCAATTTTGGAAATTATTTTTCCGGCCTCTTCAATAATCCTGTCCATCTTATCGTCATCTGCTTCTATAACCATTTTGGTGGTCAGAAAATTTACTGTTGCACTTTTTACGCCGTCAAGCTTATTTATCTCCCTCTCCATTTTGGCGGCGCAGTTTGCACATCCTAATCCTTCAAGTCTGAATGTTCTCTTCATTTCAATAACCTCCTGTTCTACTTTTCCCTTATATGTTCAAGGCCTGTTTCAAAGATAGATTTAATATGGTCGTCAGATAAGGAGTAATATACTACCTTACCTTCTCTTCTGTACTTAACCAGATTCGCCTGCTTAAGCAATCGAAGCTGATGCGATATAGCCGACTTTGTCATATTTAAAAGGACCGCCAGATCACATACGCACATTTCACTTTCATCCAGAGCCCATAAAATTTTAGCCCTGGTGCTGTCTCCCAGAACCTTGAAGAAATCGGATAAATCGTATAGCTCTGATTCATCGGGCATATTCTTTTTCACTTTTTCAACTATATCTTCGTGTATTACCTCACAATCGCATATCACTTCATTCTTTGGCATCTAATCACCTCTAAATTTAACAGTTGAGCAATCGTTCAACTATATTATAGTTGAATAGTTGTTCAACTGTCAATATTCTCTTATGGATTTTGTAGCCTAATTTTATTTGCTGATTATGCATGTAAATATTACTTGCCAGGTATGACAACGTATAATGAAGTTCAGAGCGGACATAAAAAAATCATGTACATATACATACATGATTTTTAAATAAAGAAGCTATCCATATGTTATATATCCTTCTAATTCTGATTTGGACATTGTAAGGTGCTTTTAAATAACATTTATCCTACATTTTATGGCATTTGGAGCAGACTCCTCTGAAATAAACATTTTTGTCATTTATCTTGAAGTTGCTAATGCCTTTTGCCTCAAGATCATCTATGTTTATTGAAAAATCATAGATTTCTCCGCATTCCACGCATTTAAAATGCCCATGATTTGAAGTATCAATATCGTAGCGTGTCTCGTTTTCCTCTATCGTTATAAGCCTGACCAAACCAGCATCTATAAACAAATTTAAGGTATTGTATATGGTAGACTTGGACAGAGTTGGTATATCATTCTGAAGAGCGCTGTAAATCTGATCAACTGTGGGATGTATACGATTATTCATCATATATTCCAAAACCTTTATCCTCTGATAGGAAGGTTTTATATTCCTATTTAAGAGCATTTCGGTTACTCCCTCGATAACTTTCCTCATAATGTCACCTCCGTCTAATAAAAAATCCTAATTTATAATCATTACAAATATATAATAATATCTGACAATATTCCTGTCAATATTCATTTTCCAGCAGCTTATATACTCATATTGTTATGTGATTTTTAATAAACTCCGCTTTTTCTTTTCTTCCCATCTTTAAATATGCTTGGTATTCATACTCCAAATCAAGAACAGGCAACTTCATTTCATTTACTACCACATATTTTTTGTACCTGTCCAAAATCCACCGGTTCTTCCCAGACATCATTTAACTTCTTTCGAAGATCCTCCATTATTTCAACTTTTAATCCATCAATTTCAAGGGCTCCAAAATGTGAAGCCACCTTTTCATTTGAAGAAAAACAAACTTTTTTTACAACATATTCATTAAAGTATTTTTCTATTTCATATGCGCCTTTTTCATCAGTCTGAATGTCTATGTCATTAGGTTCAAGGGTAATTCCCTGTATTGCAAAGGCTGTGCTTCCTGTGATAACCCAGTTGATATCAGCCTCTTTTAGTTTGCCATATATTATGTCCAGAACTTTCAGATTTCAGGTTCAGGTTGAGGCCCTAAGACACACTAAAACGGCAACCTGATTTTGCCTTGTATATCCAGTATATAACATTTTCTATATTGATTCAATGATTCCGAACATTCGTTCTGTTAAATTGTTAACAAAAGAAAAATCAGATTTTAAGGGCTTTTCAGCTTATCATACATAGGCATAAAAATATTCATTGGATGTATACTAATGTAGTCTGCTTCTTTACACGCATCGTGGACCAGATTATATTATTTTTAGGGCTTCCTGAACAACAGAGTTGATTAGTGTTAAATACATTCCGGAATTCTTGTCAGTAAGAAAGCGTAAGGAATATAAATAAAAATGTGGAGTTGTTGCTATGGGAGAGATTTTAAAAGCATACATTGTGCCGCATCCGCCTATTATCATTCCTGAAATAGGAAAGGGTCAGGAAACGGGTGCTTCAGAAACAATGAAAGCTTATGACCAGATTGGAAGGCAAATAAAGGAATTGGCTCCCCAGGTCATTATTATAACTACCCCTCATGGAACGGCCTATGAAAATTATATTCATATTTCCCCCGGCAAAAAATTGACCGGAAGTTTTGCAAGTTTTGGGGCACCTGAGCTTAAATACCAGTTTGATTCCGACACCCAACTGATAGATAAAATAATAGAAAATTCTCATTTAAGCGGAATTGACTCAGGAACCCTGGGCGCAAGGGACAGGGAACTGGATCATGGTACCCTTGTTCCCCTTTACCATATTGCAAAATACTACAGCGACTTTTCACTTATACGCATTTCAATTGCCGGGCTTCCCTTGGAGCAGCTCTATATTTTTGGAAGCTGCATACAGAAGGCTGTAGAGCAGTCCGATAAAAATGTTGTCATAATAGGAAGCGGTGATTTGTCCCACAGGCTTAAAGCCGACGGCCCATACGGGTTTGCCGAAGAAGGCCCTGCTTTTGATGAGTATATTGTCCAGGCTATAACGACCTGTGACTTTAAAAAGCTTCTGGAAGCAGATGCAAACTTCTGTGAGCGTGCGGGAGAATGCGGGCTTAGATCCTTTGCAATTCTTGCCGGTGCACTGAACTCATATAATGTAAAATCCAATGTACTTTCCTATGAAGGACCCTTTGGTGTTGGCTACATGGTTGCCGAAATGTCTATTGATGGTCAGGACCTTTCAAGGGATCTGGTTTCCTACTATGTGTGCAAACACAGAAGCGAAATTGAAGCCACCCGCAAGGCAGAGGATGTTTATGTTACCCTGGCAAGGACCACTCTGGAGCATTTTATTAAAAAAGGCAAGGCCATAGATGTACCCGATTATCTTCCTGCCGAGATGCTTAACCGCAAAGCCGGAGTATTTGTTTCAATCAAGAAACATGGCATGCTCAGGGGCTGCATTGGTACTATAAGTCCTGTAACCAACAGTATTGCAGAAGAAATAATTCAAAATGCCATAAGTGCCGGAACCCGGGACCCCAGGTTCAATCCCGTCAAGGACTATGAACTGAACGATCTTATATACAGCGTTGATGTATTGGGTGAGCCCGAGCCTGTCAACAGCATTGAAGAGCTTGATGTAAAGCGTTATGGTGTTATAGTCACCAGCGGCTATCGGAGGGGTATTCTTCTTCCCGATTTGGAAGGCGTTGAGACCCCAGAGCAGCAGATTGAGATTGCCCTTTCAAAGGCCGGCATTCAAAAAAATGAAAATTACTTTTTAGAGCGGTTTGAAGTAGTTCGTCACAGGTAGGTGAACCATTTGAGCGATATAAAGGCTCAATATTATATAAAACTTGAGGACGGATTGGTCCACTGTACCCTGTGTCCTCACAACTGCCATATAGAAAATGGAAAAACAGGGCTATGCGGTGTAAGAGCCAATAAAGGCGGTCATCTCTATGCGGAAAGCTACGGTCTTATATCCTCAATGGCCCTTGATCCAATAGAAAAAAAGCCCCTGTATCACTTTTTCCCTGGTTCAAAAATTTTGTCTGTCGGAAGCTATGGATGTAATTTCAGATGTTCCTATTGCCAGAATTATTCCATTTCAATGGAAAGACCCGACACAGTCTATATTTCTCCTGAAAGTCTTGTTTACAAGGCCTTTGACCTTAAGGATTCCGGCAATATTGGCCTGGCATATACCTACAATGAGCCATTCATAAACTATGAATATGTATTGGACTGCTGCAAGCTGGCAAAAGAGAAAAATCTGAAAAATGTCCTTGTTACAAACGGATATGTTCAGGAAGCCCCCTTAAAAGAGATTCTTCCTTTTGTGGATGCAATGAATATTGACCTTAAAAGCTTCAGTGATGATTTTTATAAACGGATCTGCAAAGGTAAAGTTGAATATGTAAAACAAACCATTGAAATTTCCGCTATATCGTGCCACGTGGAGGTTACCTGCCTTATTATTCCCGGACTTAATGACAGCGAGGAAGAAATATCGGCGTTAACATCATTCATAGCGGGTATCTCTTCTGATATACCTCTTCATCTTACCCGCTTCTTCCCTCGATATAAAATGACGGACAGAGAGCCTACACCCGTAGAAACCCTTAAAAAGCTTTATGCAATTGCTAAAAAAAAGCTAAAGCATGTTTATCTAGGGAATGTATGAAAGCCGGGCATGATAACTCCTGGAATTTAAATCGTGCATTAACCATAAAAAAGCCTGTCCCATAAACAAGGACAGGCTTTCTAGCTCAGTTTTGGTCATTAAGGACTCTTTTCAGGGCAGGGCATATAACAAGTACTGCAACCGCACCGCCTATTAGTGCTGTAACAAGCTGCGGCCAGCTGAATAAACCAATCAGTACGCCGGCTACCTTTTCATTGATATTCATAAAACTGATAAATGCCAGCACAGACCCGAAAAGAAGGCCAAACTTAATAATGGATGCGGCTACTACTGCCAAAATTCCTGAGGATATGGTTTTTCTTTTATTAAGCAGAGCATATATTACTGCATAAATTGCGTTTCCTGCCATAATAAACGGCGAGAAGGCAAGAATCACAGGAGCGATGGCAGCTTTATTGGTAAGGGCTGAAACCAGAGGCGCCGCAACTGATATAAAAATTCCGCTGAAAATGCCCACAATTTCTGTGGCAATTAAAAGAACTGCGTTTACTATTGGCCCAACGATGAAATTATTATATGTCCCCATATATTTTCCCAGGTACTGGAACAATATGGCTACCGCCAAAAGTAGAGCGGTTCTTGTAACAAATCTGATATTGCGTTTCATATTTTTATACCCCCATAAGTATTTATCCACATTATAACATATTAATATTCCGTCCCTTCCATTTCCATCCTCAAAATTCCAATAAATTATTCAGGAATATGACAATGAACCAGAAATATTTACAGGTTTATTTTCCCCGGTTTTTATAGTAGCATGGATAATGCAATAATTACTTAACGGTTCAGTGCTTTTATATATGCAGCATGGCACTCACCTTAGGGAGGACATTATGAACGTTATTGTACATCTTATGTTTGCTATGACAGTAAGAAGGCGCGTTAAAAAGAGCATGGGAGTCTCTTTAAGCTTTACCGGCTTCTTATATGGAAATATACTGCCTGATATAAGTAAGAAATATGGAGCTTATCCTCACTATATGAAGGATGCCCTTGCACATGTTGTAAGAACCAAGGATGAAATAATTGAGAAGAGCTATGGTCAGCCCCTTTCAAAATATCGTTTTGCAAAGGAGCTGGGAGCAATAAACCATTACCTCTCCGACTTTTTCTGCCTTCCACATACAGAGGATTATTACAGGGGTAAAATCTATCATTTGTATTACGAGCTTCTTATGATAGCAAGATACAAAAAAGGTCTTACTGCATACAGAAGGCTTCTTAAGGAACACAGCACAAGAACTCTGATGCCCGAGGAGCTTAAGTCCTTTATTGTGGAGCATAATAAGATCTATCGAAGCAAATCTGCTTCAGATATCAAGGATATTGGTTATGCGCTGTTTGCAGGAATAAAACTTATAGAATGCGTTATAGCCCATTCTATTGCAAACAGCACCGCATCTCAAAAGGCTGCGTCTGCTTGAAATTAACTGCTTAATGAACCAATTTTTCAATCTAAAAAAATCGACTTTACATCCAAAGTTATACGCGTTTAAGGTGTCCCCATGGGGCACCTTTAATTATGTTTGAAAGTTCCCGCTGGTAAACCTGATTATGCGAAGCTTTTTATACTGATCAGGAAATACAGAAAAGTCCGTTAAGGGTGCGTCACGCCTGTCAAAGCTGTGGCAGCATATTTCAACTTCACTTAATGATTTTCCTTCTTTTGTAACATAAAGGGAATGTCCGTAGCGGTTTGACGCGTAGGATGCAACCACCATCTGTATAACATCCCCTCTTCGTATTATTGAAGGATCAAGGCTTTGCCAGTCCCCTTCATATATCTTATAGCCCTTGGGTCCATAGGTTTTGTTGGCAAGGGCATATTCATAGAATTCCATCACTCTGCACCATTTATTTGAGCCGCTGTAAAATAATGAGCCGAACCATACACCCGGCACCATCCTGACCATTTTTCTGATTCTTTCTTTATTTTCAGCAACCGTATTTTCATCAAACCCTTGAATCCATCCTCCATATGAAGCCCAGACGCACTGACTTACAAAGTTTGCACAATCACTTCCGTTGATGTCATAGTGAAACAGGCGCAGGTTAACCGGAACGGAAAAATATTCGGCATACAGACGGGCATAGGCAATTCCTCTTGACGCGTCATAAGAGAAAAGCATCTCATATCCTCCCATATCTTTCACATTCCATTATATGGCTCAATAAATAAATTCATTATTAAGCCATCATTATTTGACCCTAAATGCCATAAGTTTTTAATGGCAATCATATCTTCAATTATAGTAAGGATAGTCGAAGGTGATCTTTTGTTTATAGTAGTTAAGCGGCACAGCATTGTAGTATTGGTAATTGTAATTATATGCATCATAACCGGGATTGCGGCTTATGGTCAGATGTCAGGTCCCTCCGCCCTGTATTCTGTTAAGATCACTGAGGACAAGGAAGAAAAATATATCAAATGGGTGGACTTCAATGTGCCCTATTCCTTATTGGAGAAAACTCTTAACCTGGATATAAAATCATACGGAACAGAGCACAAGCTTAACTGGATTGAACTTTTGGCCTATCTCGCAGCCAAATACGGCGGCAATTTCAAGCGTTTTAAAAACAGTGATCTTGACAAACTGGTTGAGAATCTGAAATCAGGCAAAACCATGGAAGAGCTGACCAAGGACATGAAATACTACTCTTATTATCTGGAGGCCTATACCGCAGTTCTGGGCGGCTTTGTCGGTGAATATGAAATAGAGGTTGATGACAGTGAAAACCCGGGCCATAAAAAGTTTGTAAAAAAATACGGACTTAAAGCCTTCTCCCCCATTGCAAAAGGATACGGTTACTCTCATTATGACGATTTTGGTGACAGCCGCTCCTACGGCTATAAGCGCAAACACCTCGGAAACGACCTTATGGGAAGCATCGGAACACCCATTATTGCAGTTGAGTCTGGTATTGTGGAGGCCATGGGCTGGAACAGATACGGCGGCTGGAGAATAGGCATAAGAAGTTTTGACGGAAAGCGCTATTACTACTATGCACACCTTAGAAAGAACCATCCATACAACAATACCCTTGCCGTAGGGCAGGTTGTAAAAGCAGGAGACGTAATCGGATATCTTGGAATGACGGGATACAGCACCAATGAGAATGTAAACAATATAAAAACTCCCCATCTTCATTTTGGAATGCAACTAATATTTGACGAAAGCCAGAAGGAAGGAGTCAATGAAATCTGGATTGATGTCTATAACATAGTAAAGCTTCTTAATAAAAACAGATCGGCTGTCAAAAAGGATCCTGAGCTCAACGATTATTTCAGGGTATATGATATAAAAGACCCTGCAGCACCTCAGGAGATAACTGATAACTAGATATCAATTCTCTTTCGCCTGATTTAAGAGAATATATCCGTCTTCCAATCCCTTGAAAAAGGGATTTTTTATTTGAAAGATGGCTTTTTACATACGGTAACACTGTCCCCACCTCTTTAATATAATACTAATGTACTTAAAACAAGCCTTTGAAGTAGTTATAAAGGGTGATTGATATGCCACTGTCAGCACGGGAATTACTCGCAAGAATTATTAAATGCGAAGCAGGCGGAGAAGGTGACAATGGTATGAAAAGTGTCGCCACCGTCGTCATGAACAGAGTACATGTCCCTTACGGAGAGTATCTGAGAGTCTGCCAGGGAGATTTGCGCCGTGTCATAATGCAGCCTGATCAGTTTACATGCGTAAAAGAGTATATTGGTAACGAATACAATCCCCAGAATATTTACAATATGACCCCTGAACAGGTTCATTATGATATTGCCGACTGGGCTCTGTCAGGAAACAAATCCATGGCTGCTGGCGAATCCCTGTGGTATTACAATCCATTCAGTCCTCAATGTGCCACATACTTCCCGGCTACCCGAACCGGAGTATACTTCAACCGTGTTGGACAGCACTGTTTCTATACTCCAACATGGTTGTATGCTCAAACATAAATTAATATAAGAAAAGAGGTTAACGATATGGATAATATGACAAATCAACCCATGGGTTTCAAGCCCTTCGACAATCCATCCTGCCCTGGTTGCCAGCAAGGCTTTATGCCCGGTGGAATGTACGGGCAAATGCAGCCCATGCCCATGGCAAGGCCGGACATGATGACTCAAATGCCTACTGGAATACCACAGGGCCCTGATTATGGCTGGGGAATGATGACTCAGCAAGGAATGATGCCACAGCAGCCCACTCAGCCAATGATACCGCAGGCACCCGGGACTGCCATGCCTGACACTACACCAATTGTACCCTGGAATCAGCCTATGCCTGTGACCACAGAAAGCCTGCAGTATATGAACGGCTTTATGCGGACACAGATAGGCAGAAGATGCAGAATAGAATTCCTTATAGGTACAAACACCCTTACCGACAAGACAGGAACGCTTCTGGCTGTCGGAGCAAACTACATACTTATAAACGAGACTGATACCGACGATATTTTATTGTGCGATTTCTACTCCATAAAATTTATTACTTTCTATTATTAAGTTTTTTGGATTTTTTCCCGCCATAAAAGAACCGGAAAACTAGTTTCCGGTTTTTTTATTTTAATCCTCATCCACCGAAACAGGTGTACCATAGCATTTGATACTGAATTCCTTTTCTGCCTGGATAATTGGTATTCCGTAAAGGTTCATCTTTAACAAATCTGTCTCTCCCAGCCCTTTCTTGCCTGCTTCATAAAGATACCGTACTGCCTGGGGCTTAAATCCCAAAATTCTTGCGCCGACGGTGTCAACGCTAACCGGGTCAGTTCCGCAGATAACCAGTCCCGTATGCTTTGGTATGCCCTTTGCAGGGCCTGTGCCTATCATGGCTGGATTTGCGCTTACAATTGACAAATCTATTGGGAAAATCTCCGCCATGGCAAGTATAAAGCCGTGAAGGTCATCATGTATTCCAAGGTTCTTTTTAGGATATCCGTGCTCCTGTGCAGGAGGCCAGGAAAGAGCGATGTTTTTTATAGCACCCGATATGGTTGCCTCTTCGTGAACCTTTAATTGGGTAAAGGATATAAGAAAGGTGTGTTCTTCATAAATCCTGTTAAGATAAGTTGAAGACGGCCTGGAATGATTAAGGCTCTTTCTTATAAAAGGCCCGGCGTTAAGGTCAATAAATTCCACGCCTTCTTTTGTAAGCATATCTTTGTATTTTTCAAGAACATCCAGTGTATCGGCACCGCCGCTTCCTGTTACTACCACTATTCTTCTGGGATTTGCGGCTTTCACAAAGCTGATGACGGTATTTAAGCTTTCATTGCCAACCACAATGCCGGTTTCTGGTGTTTTGTTCTGCACCCAGTTAGGCGTAATTACCACAACATCGTCTTTTTTTATGAGATTTCCGGCGCCAATCAGATTTAAGCCTTCCAGTATTGCTTCCGACTCATTGTTATTGCAGCAAATGGCAACATCGGAAGTATTCTTTCTTCGTTGTCTCACAGCAATCACCTCAGATATATTATGAGCAGTTTTAAATTTTTCTAAGAGGTGACTGCCCTTATTTATTTCGCAGATGAAATATAATTTCTGTCAAAGGTAATAACACAATAATAGTTGGGATTTATCTTTGAGACTTCCCTTTGAATTTCACTTCGAAGTTCCTCGTTATGCTTTTTGAATCCTGTAGGCACAACCACGTCAAATATCAGATTGCTGTGCGTTTTTCCCGCAGCAAGTCTGAAGTCATGAATGGAAAGCTCAGGGTCAATTTTCCTGACTATTTCATTAACCTGTCCCCTTAATATATTGGTCATTTCATCATCGGTAACAATGGGGTCCATATGTATGACCAGATTAATATTAAGCTCTTTAAGGACATCTCTTTCAATTGTGTCAATGAGATCATGGCTTTCCAGTACGTCCTGGCTTGCAGGAACCTCCACATGCACAGAAGCATACCAATTTTCAGGTCCGTAGCTGTGGACAACCAGGTCATGAAGCCCTATAACTCCCTTGTAGCTTAATATTTTCTTTTCAACCTCTTCAACAAGGTCCTGATCAGGAGCATGGCCCAATAAAGGATCCAACGTCTCCACAACAAGCTTGTATCCAGAATAAATAATAAACAACGCCACCACAATACCCATATACCCGTCAATCTGTATACCGGTAAATTTGGCAAAAAGGGTCGATGCCAGTACTGCTGAAGTGGCTAAGACATCGTTCATGCTGTCCTGGCCTGTGGCCGCCAGGGCAGCGGATTTAATCCTTTTTCCCAGGGTTTTGTTGAATATGCTCTGCCATACTTTTGTCAGAATAGCTATTGCCAATATGGCCACGGTAAGGTAACTGAACTGTATTGGTTCAGGATTAATTATCTTGTCCAGTGATGACTTGATAAGCTCAAGCCCTAAAAACATAATTACAAGTGAAATTACAAAGCCGGAAATGTATTCAGCCCTGGCATGGCCATATGGATGCTCTTTGTCGGCAGGCTTTTCAGAAAGCTTGAAGCCAATAATGGTAATTACCGATGAACCAGCATCGGATATATTGTTTAAGGCATCTGCCGTAATGGCAATACTTTTAAAAATTGTTCCGGCAATTATTTTTATTGCAAAAAGAAACAGGTTGGTTATGATGCCAACTATTCCTGCCAATTTGCCGTAGTTTTCCCTTACCTTTGGATTGGATATATCCTGATAATCCTTAATAAACCATTTAATCAGCTGATTAGTCATTTAGTCACCCTTTTATGAATATTCACCCAATAAAATATGAGGCATATCAGGAAAGCCTCATATGCATACGCCAGAAGTTTTACCCATAACCATTAATTTTCCAAAGAAAGCTCCACAGCTTTTCTTAGAACCGTATCATAGGGCAATTTATCCCTGGCAGAAGCAAAATCACTTAATTTTTTTCCTGTCATAATAAGCTTATGAAAATCCTCATAGCTTTGCTCTATGTATATATCCGGAACTGTTGCTGTTTCCTCATTAATGCTTCCGTCAGGATTTAACCCCATGTCTGCAGGAAATCTGACTATAAGGCCGCTGTTAGGAAGTGCCACCGCAATGGGATCAAATCCTATGCCATCCCCTCCTGTCCTTGTCCCCACTAGTGTAGCCCATCCGGTTGCCTTTGCAAAGACGGCAAAGGATTCGGCAGACGAGTAGACATAGTCATCAACAAGCAAATATATTTTTCCCTTAAATCCCTCAGAGTTGCGGGACTTAATATTGTAATCCAGGACATCATATACTGCATTATCGTCTCTTAAATAAAATTCAGGATTTTCCCTATAAAAGCTTAAGTCTTTAATAGGCTTCAACCAGTAGTACGACAGGAAGGTTTTATTCTTTATAAATGGTACAGTGTATTCGGATTTCCTTAAAATAATATAAGCATTGGCAACCAAATCCTTATCGCTAAGGTACGGAATTACATTGCTCATCCAGTAGTTGGTGCTTCCTCCGCCATTACCGCGTATGTCAATTATTAGAGAATCATAGTCCTTTATTTCTTTAAAAAATTCCACCATCCCATCCCTGTCCTTATCAACATAGTAGGATGCGAAGGATGGAAGCTTAATATAGGCAATCTTATTTTCCTCAATAATTTCGGTTGAATACAGATGTTCCGGATAGGTTGACTGGGAACCGCCTAAGGAATCCGGCCTGTATGGCTTTAATTTTTTTCTGCCCTCGTTTCCTTCAGGCGTAATAAAGGTAAGCTCTATTTCGTTATTGCTTCTTATAACCAACTGGTTAACCTTAAACTTTTCCCTTATGCCGTCATACTTTAAAAGCCTGGATGTCACAAGTTCCCGGATATATTGATCAATATTTGTCCCGTTGATTTTAGTAAGCCTTGAGCCCATAGGGACACCAAGCTCATCGGTGGTTCTTTCAGGATTGATGATGTTTCTGTTGGAGTAATAATTACCTTCAACATATGTAAACGCTACGGGTATCACCGCATTGCCGGATTCAGGCACCACATTTTTCCAGTATTCATAGCATGCCTCAACCTTTTCATTTCCAAATACCTGATCCCAGGGAATAGGTCCTTTGTAGATATTCTTAAATTCTTCAAAATCACTGCCGGGAGGTATTATATTTGTATGTCCGTTTTGAAGAAGCATTAAAATTTCATTTAATACCTGATAATATTCCCTGTCACTTGTAACTGACTTTATTTTTTCGACAAACTCATCTTTTCTGGACAGCCAGTCAATGCCAAACTGGCGTTTTTTTACCTCGAAATACGGAAAGCTCTCTTCAAGGATATTATAAAGATAGTTAAAGTCTTCCAGCCTTTGTTCAACGGTCAATGGAAAATTGCCTGCATTATTTACAACTACATCAACCTTGGAATTCCAAACTTGCGTATATAAAAAAAGACAACCGGCACAGGCAACGCCCAGAATTGCCCCAAATATTACAGCTGCTTTTTTCCAGCCTCTGCTCATTTTGACCTCCAAAATCAAAAATACATAATGCTAAAATAATATATCTTTTCCTTACTTTTTACAACGCATAAAGATACATTTGGGCACAACTTGGGTTAAACTTGTTTGAGATTTTGCTTTCCCCTGTTACTCCTCTATAGCCTTTTCAAAAACCCTTCTTACATCTTCCTTTGTGGCTTCGCCTTCATGAACTTTCTTATCGTCCACATAATATGTGGGAACGTAATAATAGTCGTATTGTTCGGCAATTTCAGGCTCCATGCCTTCATCAATATATTTTATGGGAATGTCTTTGTATTTGGGTATTTCCTTCATAAGCTCCTCCATATACCGCAATGCCCTCTGGCAATAGGGACAGGATTTAAGTATAAACATAGTAATGGTTTTCACAAAAAGTACCCCCATTCATTATTTATTGTTCCTAAAAAACCAATTTTCATGTATTGGCCTTAAAGTTCATAACGCTTAAAAGCTGAATCATCTACTGCAATACTCAATGAATCTTTCCATGTTTTCAATTTCCTTTCTGGCATCCTGCTCCATCTTTCTTCCCATTCTGTCGCAAAAACCTAAAAGCCCTATTTCTTTAACATCAACCTGGCTCTTCATTGATTCTATGTCTTTAAAAGGCAAATTGTTCGTTACAAAGAGCACCTGCATATGCCAGCGTACCATCTTGCTCACTTTATATATAAAATCCTTGTCTTCACCAAAGCATTCCAGAAAAGAAACAGCAAGTTTTTCCCCTTCCTTGTCATGATCGTAGGACGTAATCCTTCCCTTTCGAAGCTTTGTCGTTGTTGCTTTGCCTATGTCATGAAGCAAAGCTGCCCACATAAACACTCTTGGATCTTTGCTCATCTCTTTAACCTGGGCCGCATTATCCACCACCAGCATTGTATGGTTCCATACATTTCCTTCCGGATGGTGTTTTGGTGACTGTTCTATACTTGTCAGGCGGCTTAACATGGTAAATGGATATTCATTTTTGAACAAGTCCTCATCAAGGAGTGTTTTAAGGTATTGTGACGGCTTATCATCATTAAGCAAGTGCCCATCTATTTCATTAAAAAGTTCCTGTTTATTCTTTTGCACTGTATCACCCTTGCCCAACTAAAAGTAAATACAATCAGAAGCGCTCTTAAAACGAGCGCTCACCCATATAATTTCCTTAAGGGCTTTCTAATATCCGTTATGTAAAGTTATATACCCTGTAATTTAGTTTATATTCTGCTGTTTAATTTTGACATGAATCAAATCACAATTTTTTAGTTTTTTCCAATATGAAAAGCTCTATGATAAAAAGCCGGATCAGCGTTTTCTGAATACATAAGTCACAAAGAAAATTATAGAAGATATAAGCACAATGGTAGGGCCTGAAGCAGTTTCAATGTAATAGGACAATAATAGCCCGGACACTCCTGAGAATAATGAAAATGCTATGGCATAAAGGTGGTACTGTCTCTGATTTCCTGCAATATTTCTTGCGGATGCAGCCGGAAGAACGAGGAACGAATTGATTACAAGAAGCCCTATCCAGGACATGGACACAGTTACCGTTACTGCAACAATTAAGCTGAATACGGTTTCATACCAGAATGTATTAATACCCCTGCTTCCTGCCAGAGAAGGATTTATGCTGACAAGAAGAAGGCGATTGAAAAAAAGGCACCAAAAAATCAAAACCAGAACCAGAACTACAAATAAAAAACCTATCTCTTTTGGATTTATGCTTAGTATGTCGCCAATTAGGTATGAATTAACCTTGGCAAAGCTTCTTCCTCCCAGTGTAATGAGGAAAAGCCCCAGCGCAATGGCTGAGGAAGATACAACTCCTATAACCGTATCCCCTGACATTCTGCTTTTATGTTTTATAACGGCTATCAGCAGCGCAAATACAAGGGAAAATACAACAGCAGAGCCTATGGGGTTAACAAAACCAAACAGAGATCCAATGACAACGCCTGTAAATGCTCCGTGCCCCAGAGCATCGGAGAAAAATGCCATATTTTTATTTACAATCATTGTTCCCAGTATTGCAAACAAGGGTGACAGCAGGACAACTGCCAGAAGGGCATTTTTCATGAAGATCATCTGACCTTCCTGTGCCCACTCAAAAGGTAATATTTCTAAAAATCTATACCACCATGCCATAATTAGTTCCCATCTTTCATTCTTCTCTTTTGCCAATTCATGGAGAAAACCTCAAAGAAGCTTTCGCTGTTGAAAACTTCCTCAGGAGTTCCCATAGCCAGAACAGTCCTGTTTAAGAGAACAACCCGGTCGGCGTACTTATAAATCATATCCATATCGTGAGAAACAAGTATGATTGAAAGGTCAAAGGCCTTACGCAGTGCCGAAACCGTTTCATAAAAAAGCTCCAGACCATTCTGGTCAATGCCTGAAACAGGCTCGTCCAAAAGAAGGATATCGGGAATAGGATCCAAGGCCAGAGCAAGAAGCACCCTTTGAAGCTCTCCTCCCGACAGAGCTCCCAGCTTCCGGTGCACTAAATGTCCGGCTTTAACCCTGTCAAGCTTCTCCCGAACCTTTTGCACTTCTTTTCTGGGCTTTAACAGCCACACAGGATATGACGATCTTGCGGCAACAAAAAGATCCAATACACTGGTGGGTGATGTGGGATCCAGATTGAGATTCTGAGGAACATATCCCATTACAGGAGCTTTGGATGCAGTGGCATTTGCCTGCATAAAGCTTATGGTGCCTGTATGGGGAACCTGCCCTAAAAGAGCCTTAACCAAAGTACTTTTCCCCGCACCATTGGGGCCAATAATGGCTGTAAGCTCTCCACAGTGAAGATGGAGATTAATATTGTCAAGGATTTTTAAATTCCCCAGTTCAACACCGAAATTTTCTATTTTGGTACAGCAGTAACCGCTGCATGCACGTCCCGATTCTGTTATGCAATGAGCTTCATGATTCATTTTAACGCCTCAACCAATACTTTAAGATTTTCTTCCATGGCCTTTTCATAGCTGTCCGCAGGAGCGTCCTTTGGACCCGTTGCTACAGGATCCAAAAAGTATACCTTTGCATTTGTCTGGGCTGCTATGGATTCTGCAGCTCTGGGCGAATACTGTGGCTCGGCGAATATGACCCTGGTGCCCCTTGTGTTTATATCTTCAATTATTTCGCGCAGCTCACCGGCACTGGGCTCTGTTCCCGGCTCCCTTTCAACAACTGCCACAATGTTTAAGTCAAATTCCTGGGCAAAATAAGGGAATGCCTCATGGAAAGTGACTATATCACGGGTTTTTATGTCTTTAAGTGAATTTGTCATTTTTTCTTTAAGAGCCTCAAGCTTTTTAATGTATTCACTGCTGTTGGCCATATAGAGTTCTTTATTTTCGGGATCCAGTGAGGAAAGCTGATCGGCTATATTGCGAACCTCCTCTATCGCCCCCGATATGCTTACCCATACATGGGGATTTTCTTCACCGTTTTCATCCTTTAAAAGGGGAATATCTTTGGATGCTTCAACAAGCTTTAATCCGGGAAGCTGTTCTATTACTTTATCCAAAAATGATTCCAGGCCTGCTCCGTTATATACAAAAATATCCGCCTTGGACAAGGTTTTTAAATCCGAAGGCAAAAGCTGATAATCGTGAAGACATCCTGTCTGAGGCTCTGTAAGATTTACAACCTTTACATTCGGAACATCCTTTGCAATATTTACGGTAAATACATATATAGGATAAAAGGAAGTAACTATGAGCTTTTCATCAACAGTACCCGCCTTATCCCTGTCTTTATTTGAAGGTGTTTGAACTTCCCCTTCCCTGTTATTGTCCAAAGACCCCTGGGGCGCGTTTTCCTGCCTTGCACAGGCAGAAAAAAACAAGGCAACTGCCAATAATATTAACGAAAATTTTATAAATAAACTTTTTCTTAACATCATTCCTCCATGTATGAACAGGATTTTTTTGAAATTTTCCATTTATTTATTATGGCCCAAAAAAGAAATAAATTAAAGTCCTTTTTAGACAAAACTCCTCAAAAAAAAAGAGCTCCCGATATGAACTGACCCCAAAAGGTTAGACAAAAGGCGGATATCGTAATTAAGCAACTATTTGGGTCTGAACTCGGTATTGAACCGGGCTCAGACCTTTTAGCTTGCCCTTTATTCGACGATTATTGTAGTAGTCGATATATTTC
>JAAYAD010000039.1 GCA_012719545.1 Clostridiaceae bacterium | reverse complement strand
CTATTTTTGGTATAGTCTTGTTGTAGTGATATTGGATTCACAACTATATTCTACCGCATTTGACGGGTCTTTTGGACCTGTCTTTTGTGTTTTTAGAGATAAAAACAAGGAGCTATCTCAATGTTATTTTGAGACAGCCCCAATTTTATAATACATGTTAATTAATTTCTGGATAAAATTCAGCACCAAAAAGTTTAATCCGACTATTAAATCGTATTCTATCAAAAAATATGGACATCTTAATTAATGGCCTTTGGCTTGACAATTAAGAGAGCATTGGAATATTATATTATTAATATTGATAATAGCCATGAAGGGGACAAGCAAAAATTACCCGGAGCATAAAGAGAGGAAAGGTCAGCGGCTGAAAGCCTTTCTATGCGACATAATTTTTGTACCACCCCGGAGCTTGAAGGCGGAAAGTTTTAGTATGTCTTCACGGTGATTCCGTTATAATCCCATTGAGTGACAGGAATATTTCAAATTTATTCCTGTAATCAAGGTGGAACCATGTGGGCGTTATGCTCTCATCCTTGAACGGATGGGAGTTTTTTTATTTACTGCAGAATTGAGAGGTGTAACTATGATACAGGTAACTTTAAAGGATGGAAGCGTTAAAAGCTATAAAAAAGGAACAACCATTATTGAAATTGCCAGGGATATAAGCGAGGGGCTTGCACGTGTTGCAGTTGCAGGTGAGGTAAACGGACAGGTTAAAGATTTATCCACCCCTTTAAATGAGGACTGCAAGCTAAACCTGCTTACCTTTGACAGTGAGGGAGGAAAAGCCACTTATTGGCATACCACTTCCCATATCATGGCTCAGGCTGTCAAAAGGCTTTTCCCCAATGTAAAGCTTGCCATTGGACCTTCCATTGAAAACGGCTTCTACTATGATTTTGATTCGGAAAAAACCTTTACTCCCGAGGACTTAAAGGTAATTGAAGCCGAGATGCAAAAAATTATAAAAGAAGATTATCCTATTGAGCGCTTTACTCTTTCCAGGGAGGAAGCTCTGGAACTGATGAAAGATGAGCCCTATAAAATTGAGCTTATCAATGAGCTTCCTGAAGATGCTGAAATATCCTTCTACAGGCAGGGAGAATTTACCGACCTCTGCGCAGGACCACATCTTATGTCAACAGGAAAGATAAAGGCCTTTAAGCTCATGCAGCAGGCAGGTGCTTACTGGCGCGGCAATGAGAAGAATAAGATGCTCCAGCGTATATACGGTATTTCTTTTCCAAAGGCAAGCCAGCTTGAAGAATACATCAAAATGCTGGAAGAAGCAGAAAAACGTGATCACAGGCGCCTTGGCAAAGAGCTGGATCTCTTCTCCATGAACGAGCAGATTGGTCCCGGCCTTGTAATATGGCATCCAAAGGGAGCCCGTGTAAGGCTTCGCATTGAGGATTTGTGGAGAAAACAGCATTTGCGCAACGGATATGATATTGTGTATACTCCTCATATTGGACGCGGCGAACTTTGGGAGACTTCCGGACACCTTGGATTTTACAAGGAGAGTATGTACTCTCCTATGGAAGTAGATAACCAGGACTTTTACGTGAAGCCAATGAATTGTCCGTTCCACATAGCTATTTATAAAAATAAACTGCACTCCTATCGCGATTTGCCCTACAGATGGGCAGAATTGGGCACCGTATACCGCTATGAGAAAAGTGGTGTTCTCCATGGATTGCTGAGAGTTAGAGGTTTTACCCAGGATGATGCTCACCTGTTCTGCGCTCCTGAACAAATGCCTGATGAAATTCGCAGGGTTTTAAGGTTCTGTCTTTCCATGCTTCATGAATTCGGCTTTGACAAATATAAAATCTACCTTGCTACAAAACCAAAGGATAAATCCGTTGGAGACGAAAAAATGTGGGCAGACGCCACAAAGGCTTTGGAGGAAGCGGTTAAAGCGGAAGGCCTGGAATGTGATATTGACGAAGGCGGCGGAGCTTTCTATGGTCCAAAGATAGACATTAAAATAAAGGATGCCTTGAACCGTGAATGGCAGTGCTCTACCATCCAGTTTGACTTTAACGAACCTGAACGTTTTGATCTTACCTATGTTGCAGCCGACGGAAGCAGACAGCGTCCCTATATGATCCACAGAGCACTTTTAGGCTCAATTGAAAGGTTCTTTGGCGTGCTCCTTGAGCATTACGGCGGTGCTTTCCCTGTATGGCTTGCTCCTGTTCAGGTTAAAGTTATCCCGCTTCTTGAAAAGCATCAGGCTTTTGCCAATGAAATTGCAGATAAGCTTCGCCAGCAGGATGTGGATGTTGAAATCGACGCAAGGAACGAGAAAATCGGATACAGGATTCGTGAAGCTCAGCTTGAAAAGGTTCCCTATATGCTTGTTATCGGCGATAAGGAACTTGAAAGCGGAACTGTCTCGGTAAGATCCAGAAAAGACGGCGATATAGGCTCCATGACTGTAGATGCCTTTATTTCAAAGGTTGTGGAGGAGATAAGAACCCACGCTTAAATAAGCCGAAAAATATTTATTGTCATATGGTATAATAAACTCCTGATGAATAATCGGGGGTTTTTTTATGGCTGGCAAAACATCGGCATCCAAAGGTAAGAACAGTGAGGTTCTTGCCATTCTTAAGGACCATATAAAGAACAGAAATCCCGGAAGGGTGTATCTTTTCTATGGCAATGAGCCCTTTCTCATTGATTATTATGTTGACGAGCTTAAGAAAGTGGTTCTCTCAAATGAAACAAAGGAACTTAATTTTGTAGTTTTTGAAAACAAGGTAGTTGTTGAAGATATAATTGATTCCTGCGATACCTTCCCGGTTTTTGCCGATAAAAAGCTGGTGCTGGTTAAAAACTCCATGCTCTTTTCAGCAAAGAAAGGAAAGGGTACTTCAATGGATTCAGAACAGGGTGAAGGTGAGGATGAATCAAGGGAGCAGGGCACTCAGGGAAGTAAAAACCAGGAAGCCCTAAAGACATACATTCCTCTCATACCTGAAACCACATGCTTAATTTTTATTGAAGACCAGGTGGATAAAAGGCTTGGTTTATTCAAGCAAGTTCAGAAATATGGAGTTGCTGCCGAATTTAACCGCCTTGGTGAAAATGAACTGGTTCCATGGGTGGCAAAGGGCTTTAAGACATTTGGCAAGTCCGTTTCATCCGATGCAGCCATGCATTTGGTCGGCATAAATGAACCCGATATGTATGCTTTAAAAAACGAAATAATAAAAATATGCTCTTACGCCGGTGACAGAAAAGAGATTACCCTTGAAGATATTAAGCTTATGGCTTCACCAACCATTAAAAGCGTTATTTTTGATCTTTTAGATGCGGTAGCAAAGAAAAACGCGCCAAAAGCACTTAATCTTCTGGATGAAATGCTCCAGTTAAAGGAGCCGGAGCAAAAGATTCTTTCAATGCTTTCCAAGCAGACGGGAGAATTATTAAAGCTCAAGGTTCTTCTGAATAAGGGGGCTGAGCATCAGATAAACCGGTACTTTCAGGGAAAGCACCCGTATGCCCTTAAAATAATGGTCGGACAGGCAAGGCAAATGGAGGAAAAATACTTAAGAAAGCTTCTAAAAAGCTGCATGGAGGCTGAAACAAGCTACAAAAAAGGTCTCATAGATGCAAGGCTGGCTCTGGAGCTATTGTTAAGCAATATATAGAATTAACATTGGTTTAACCTTTCTATGATTTTCTCATAATAATGGCGAGCTATATTCTAGTTGTACTTACAGAGTGAAAGGAGAAAACATAGAATGGTAAAAAAAATATTGGCACTTGTTATATTAGTAGCTGTAGTCTTTACTTTTTCAGCATGTCAGAACGATAATAAACCGGAAACCAATCCGTATGATAATTCAAACAAGAATGAAAATGTTTCGGACGATACTGAAGTTTCTGGCCCGGTACTTTCCGGCAAGTTGTTGATTGAAGGATCAACATCAATGCAGAAGATATTCCAGGAGCTTATCGACACATATACTGCAAAAAATCCTAAGGTAACAATTGAATACATTGGCGACGGCTCAAGCGCCGGCATAAAGGCAGCAATCGACGGCACTGCCAATATCGGAACTTCTTCAAGAGAAGTCAAGGCTGAAGAATTGAGCCAGGGTATTGAGGTTATTAAAATTGCCGAAGATGCCATAGCTGTTATTGTAAACAACCAAAACCAGGTTGGGAATCTTACAAGGGAACAGATAGCAAAAATATATAAGAAGGAAATCACCAACTGGAAGGAAGTGGGCGGAGCCGATGCGCCCATAGTGGTAGTGGCAAGGGATGCCGCCTCCGGCACCAGAGAAGCCTTTGAAACCCTCTTTGATGTAACAGAACAGGTTAAGGCAGATCAGGAAGCTGCCAAGACCGGAGAAGTCAAAACAATTATTTCCCAGAACCCTAACGCAATAGGATACATCTCTCTTGCCTATACAGACAATACTGTCAAGGCTCTCGCCATTGATGGAGTACAGGCTGAAGTTGATAATGTAATAAACGGCACATATACTGTTAAGCGACCCTTTAATATAGTGACAAAAGGTAAGCCTGATGCTTTGGAACAAGCATTTATAGACTTTATCTTCTCAGATGAAGGAAAAGAAATTATTTCAAAAGAAGCAATACCTGTAGAAAAATAATTTGAATTAATGCCAGGCAGACCTTTTTCACAGGTCTGCCTGCCTTTGCTTTTAGAAAAAACGGAGTGATAAAATGAATGGCTGCATATCAGGGAACAAGCGCAAGTTTACATATGAAAAAGCTATAGAGCTTATTTTTGCATTATCTGCTTTCATGATGATTATTTCAGTTGCAGTAATATGCTTTTACATTTTCATTGAAGGTGTTCCGCCAATACTGAAAATAGGAATATCCAATTTTTTATTTGGAACCAGGTGGGCTCCTACATTCAAGGAGCCAAGCTATGGAATACTTCCCATGATTTTGGCATCCCTTTTTGGAATGCTTGGCGCAATAATTGTGGGTGTGCCCATTGGCATATTTACGGCAATTATGCTTGCTGAGATGGCGCCAAAAAGGATATACGGGCTATTAAAGGCGGCAATTGAGCTTCTGGCAGGAATTCCTTCAGTTGTGTACGGTTTTTTCGGCCTTACAGTGATAGTTCCCTTTATAAGGACACATTTTAAAAGTCCCACAGGAACAGGCCTTCTGGCCATGATAATTATACTTTCTGTTATGGTTCTTCCAACCATTGTAAACATATCTGAAACAGCTTTAAGGGCTGTGCCAAAGGAATACAAGGAAGGCTCCCTTGCTTTGGGTGCATCCAAAATGGAAACTGTGTTCAAGGTTATGGTTCCTGCCGCAAAGTCAGGAATTTTGTCATCTGTGGTTCTGGGCATGGGACGTGCCATAGGGGAGACTATGGCGGTAATTATGGTTTGCGGAAACATACCCAATATGCCAAAATCCCTTTTGGATACCGTAAGTCCCATGACGGCAACAATTGCCAAGGATATGTCCTATGCAGGACCCTTTCACCAGTCGGTTCTCTTTGGCATAGGAGTAGTCCTGTTTGTATTTATTATTTTTCTGAACCTTATTCTAAACTTTGTTGTAAGAAAATCTCTGGACAGGAAATAAGGGGGGATGAGGATTGAGCAAAAGACGAAAATTAACCGATTTGATTCTGAAAGTTTTAATATGGCTGTTCTCCCTTATTACCGTAGGCTTTCTGGCGGGGATGGTTATATACATAGTATCCAGAGGAATTTCAGGAATCAGCTGGGAGTTTATTACAGGCAATTATAATCTGTATAAGGGTGAGACAGGCATTCTCCCCATGATTGTGGGAACTCTCCTTTTAATTTTCACAACCATAATAATTGCGGTTCCGGTGGGAGTTTTTGCCGCCATTTACCTTACCGAATATGCAAAACAGGGCTTATTTGTAAAAATTATAAGGTTTGGCACCGAAAGCCTTGCCGGTATACCTTCCATTATTTACGGCCTTTTTGGATATATATTCTTTAAAAACACTCTCAACCTGGGATTCTCAGTAATGTCGGGAGCTCTCACTTTAAGTATCATGGTTCTTCCCATAATTGTAAGAACAACTGAGGAAGCCCTTTTATCAGTTGATCCGGGTTACCGTGAAGGAAGTCTTGCCCTGGGAGCTACAAGACTTCAGACAATTTTTAAGGTTGTGCTTCCCAGTGCCATGCCTGGAATCCTTACTGCGGTAATCTTAAGTATGGGGCGCGTAATAGGGGAGACTGCCGCGGTCATATATACGGTGGGATCGGTGGCAAGAATTCCAGCTTTTGACAAGCTGTTAACAAGCAGCGTAAGAACCTTGTCGGTACACCTTTACATGGTCGCCCTTGAGGAGGCTGACTTTGTGAGCGCATTTGCCACAGGCACAATTCTGATGATTATTATCGCCGCGCTGAATTTTGCGGCCAACAGGCTTACAAGAAGGTTTATAAACGGCAGAACAAAAGGCTTGGGACCAACAATCTGATTAGTCAAAAGGATGATAACTATGAAAAAGAAAGTAAAAATAGATGTTAAGAATCTTAATCTTCATTATGGGACTTTCTATGCCCTGAAAAATATAAATATGCAAATATACGAGGGTGAAATAACAGCTTTAATAGGCCCTTCTGGCTGCGGAAAATCAACCTTTTTAAAGACCCTCAACAGGATGAATGATTTGATTGAAAACGTACATATTGAAGGAAGCATTAAGCTTGACGGCAACGAAATATTAGGAAACATAGATGTGGTGGAGCTAAGGAAAAAGGTGGGCATGGTATTTCAGAAGCCAAATCCTTTTCCCATGTCTATATACGATAACGTCGCCTATGGGCCGAGGATTCACGGCATAAGGAAAAAAGCCGTTCTGGATGAGATTGTGGAAGATAGCCTAAAGGCGGCAGCTCTTTGGGATGAAGTTAAAGACAGGCTCAATAAAAGCGCATTGGGGATATCGGGAGGACAGCAGCAGAGGCTCTGCATCGCCCGAACCCTGGCAACAGAGCCTGAGGTAATTTTAATGGATGAACCGACATCTGCTCTGGATCCTATATCCACGTCCAAAATAGAGGATTTGTGCGAGGAACTGAAAAAGAAATACACCATAGTAATAGTTACCCATAACATGCAGCAGGCAGGACGTATTTCTGACAAAACAGCATTCTTCCTTTTGGGCGAACTGGTTGAGTATAACTCCACCGAGCAGATATTTAACAAGCCTAAGGATGAGAGAACTGAAAGATATATTACGGGGAGATTCGGATAATTGTTTTAAAGCCATTTTTATAGGTAAAAATTAAGCATGGCAAATAAACTATTGTCCTGACTCCCACCCAATATTTATGAAAGGATGGGAATTATGAGGCATAATCTTGACAGAAGCTTACAGGAATTAAAGAACGAAATAGGAATATTGGGCGGACTTGTGGAAGAGTCTGTAGACAAAACCATATACGCTTTGAGAGAATTGGATGTAGAAGTTGCTCAGGAAGTAATTGAGCGTGACAACGATATAGACAACATTGAAAATAAGATTGAAAAGAAATGCCTGAGTTTGTTTGCTCTGCAGCAGCCCCTTGCGGGAGACCTAAGATTTATAGGTTCCACACTTAAAATGATTACCGACCTTGAAAGAATAGGGGACCATTCAGCCGATATCTCTGAATTAATTTTAAGACTAAAGGATAAGCCTGTGAAAATTAATCCTGACATATACCTTATGGCTGAAAAGGCAAGAAACATGGTAGGGCGGAGCATTGATGCCTTTATAAATCAGGATGTGGAGCTGGCAACAGAGGTATGCAGGGATGATGATGAAGTGGATAATTTTTTCAATGTGCTTATCATGGACATAGCAAGCCAGATAAAATCAGAAACTGGGTCGGTGGAGCCCCTTATTGATATAATGTTCATTGTAAAATATCTTGAGCGGATTGGAGATCATGCCACCAACATAAGTGAATGGGCAGTATATAATGAAACCGGAAAACACAGGCATTTGCAGCATCCTGATAATCGGAAGGATTTAGAGAAAAAAGATGAATAGGAGATGTTTACCATGTCTGTAAAACGGACGATATATATTGTGGAAGATGAAAGCCATATACAACAGCTTATAAAATATAATCTGGAGGCCAATGGTTACAGTGTCATCACCTTTTCAAGCGGTGAGGAAATGCTTGCCCATTGCGAGACGGTAATTCCTGATATGTTTATACTGGATATCATGCTTCCGGATATGGATGGCTATGAAATACTTGGAGAAATAAGGAAGGATTCAAGGCTTTCCAAACTTCCTGTTATCATGCTGACAGCTAAAAGCGAAGAGTTTGATAGAGTCCTGGGTCTTGAACTTGGAGCTGATGACTACATAACGAAGCCTTTTTCAATAAGGGAACTTGTTGCCAGGGTAAAGGCTCTGTTCAGACGTTCCGAGAAGCCTTATGAGATACAACCTGAGGTTTTGACTGCAGGGGATATAAAAATAGATGTTGAGCGTCATGAAGTATATAAGGGGGATCAAAAGCTGGATCTTACCCTTAAGGAATTTGAACTGTTAAAAATACTGATGCAGAACCGGGGCAAGGTAATGACCCGTGAAGTGCTTCTGGAAAAGGTCTGGGGCTTTGACTACTATGGGGAAACCAGAACGGTTGATGTGCATATAAGGTACTTACGCCAGAAGATAGAAAATGATGACAGCAAGCCCGAATATATAGAAACTGTCAGGGGAGTAGGGTACCGGTTTATTTAAAATCTGATGCGCAAGCTGAAAAAGCCTTTTAGGCAGAAGCAAGATAAACGAAATTTAGTATTTAAGAAAAATATATTGCATTTGTATTACATTCAAAATTACTGTATACAAAAATATTTTACAAAAGGATATAATTTACTTTATAGATAGGACTATTTTTGTTAAGGAGCTTGTGCAGTGCCTGATAACGGAACCTTCCAGGATTTTTTTAGCTACATGATGAGCTTTTTTGGTCTTGATGGTCCATTGGACATATTAAGAATGCTCATTGAGATATCCCTTGTGTCCTATGGCGTTTACAAAATTATCCAGTTGGTTCGTGAAACCAGAGCCATTCAGCTTGTAAAGGGCCTGGTTTTGATTCTTGCCATCTCAAGGATATCCCAGATGATGGGGCTAAAAACAATAGCCTTCCTTTTGCAGGGGGCACTGCAGATTTTCGGTTTCGGTCTTATAGTACTTTTCCAGCCCGAATTGAGAAGAGCTCTTGAGAAGCTTGGAAGCAGCGGATTTAAGGATTTCATGCTGCGCAAGGATGATGAGGAGCGTTTAAAAACCATTTCATCAATAGAGTCCATTGTCAAGGCTTGCACAAAGCTTTCAGAGGATTATGTGGGGGCACTTATTATAATTGAAAGGGAGACCAAGATAGGGGATATTGTAAACACAGGCACAAAAATGGATGCTGCCCTCTCATCCGAATTATTGTGCAATATTTTTACACCCAAAACCCCCTTGCATGACGGAGCTGTTATAATAAGCTCAAATATCATAAAGGCTGCTGCGTGTTATCTTCCCTTGACACAGAATGCAGGATTGAGCCGAGAGCTTGGCACCCGCCACCGTGCCGCTTTGGGAATCACGGAGATATCGGACGCAATAGCCGTAGTTGTATCGGAAGAATCGGGGAAAATCTCCTACGCTCATAACGGGGGACTTACAAGGAATCTTACCCCCGATATGCTTAGAAAAGCCCTGAGCAAATTCCTGTTGGAAAGCGACAACGACCGAAAGCTTTTTTATTTCAGAAAGGTGAAGCAGGATGAGCAAAATTAACGATTTGTTTGAAAAAGATTCGGTCATTAGAGTTATCTCGGTATTAATTGCCATTTTTATATGGTTTCTTGTTCTGGATAAAGAAAATCCGTTTGAGGAAAGAAGCCTTTCCATACCCCTGTCAAATAACGCTCAGGTTTTAAGGCAGAACAATCTTCAACTGGTGGGAAATACCCTTCCATTGACACTGGATATAAAGATAAGGGGACGAAGCAACAAGGTAAGGGCTGTTACCGCCAATGATTTTAAGGCATCCATCGATTTATCGGGCATTACATCTCCCGGTACCAGGACCATTAATATAGACATGCCCGAATACCATGGAGATGAGGACATATTTATAACTGCTGTCAATCCATCCTCTGTGACCTTAACCTTTGAACGCATTATTGGAAAGCAGTATCCTGTGAATATTGAATTTACAGGAAAGCTGCCGGCAGGCTACGAACTTGTAAATTTATCCGTTGAGCCTGCCAACGTGGTTCTTGAAGAGCTTGAAAGCAGCATTACAAAAGTAGATAAGGTGGTTGCAAAAGTTAATCTGGATGAAATTGGAGATACCGGGGAATTAATTATGAGAGGTATAGCTCTTGATGCCGAGGGGCAGCCAATAAGGCAATTTGAAGGGCAAATACCTGTAATAGTCAGGTTTGATTTGGCAAAACGCGTTCCTGTGGTGGCTGCAACACGGGGAAGACCTGGCGATGACTATTATCTTAAGGAAGTACGCTATTCTCTTCCCGGAATCAGGGTGATTGGGAAAAAGAGCGTGTTGGAAGGGATAACCAAAGTTAATGCTGAAGCTGTTGATATAACAGGAAAAACATCCACTTTTCAGGTGCCGCTTACTTTGATAACTCCTAATGATACAAAAATAATGGATTCGGATGCAGAGCAGCTGACAGCAGAAATAGTTATAGAAAAGCTGGCTACCCGCACCTTTAATGTGCCTGCACGCCAGATATCCATCTATGGAAGCGATATGTCAGGAACTAGGGTTTACAGGGTCACCAACGATCCAATTCCTATAACTATTAAAGGTACACCTGAAGCTGTGAATGGTGTAAAAACCACGGATATAGTATTATCTGTCCAGGTTAACGGCTTTGAGGATGGAAGACACGAGATTCCGCTTATGGTAAAGCTTCCAGTTGATGTAACTCTGGTTGGGGAATATACCGTCGAAATAGTCATAGAAAGTACTACGACTGAAACATCCACTACACCAACCCCAAATCCGTAAAATATAATTATAATAGTGTTTTATATACTTAAATGAGCATATCATTGACTAATGGAATATATGCCTGCTTATTTAAATAAGCATGGCATTTATATTTGATACATGAAAGGTTGTTTATGAGACGGCGCATTGTAGCTCTTTATATAGTTCTTGCGGTTATTGTTTCGTCTGTTGTGGCTCTTGTTACCTATCGCTATTCCTCCCAGGTTTATATAAGGGAGGTTGAAAACAGTCTTAAACATGATGCTGTTCTTATAGCACATATCTTAAGCGGGTATGGGCAGGAGGGCATCAATGATGCCAATTTAAAAAAGCTGGCAGGGCTTTTGACTACAAGCGACCAGGATCAGTACCCTGAGTCGGACAGACGTATCACAATTATTAATAGAAACGGAAATGTTCTTGCGGATTCCAGAGCCCCTTCAAATACAATGGAAAATCACCTGGACCGGCCAGAGGTTAAGAAAGCTCTTATGGATGGTATAGGTGTGAACATCCGAAAAAGCGAAACCACAGGAATCCAGTTAATTTATCTTGCCTATTATTCCGGAGAGCTAGACAAGGTGGTGCGTATTTCTACATCGGTGGAATATGTCAATGAAATACGCAATGTCATCCTTTTTTATGCCATCATAACGGTGTTTGCCGCAATGATTATATCTTCCCTGATGGCCTTAAAGTTTTCTGGCTATGTTGTAAAGCCTTTAGCCAGGCTTGTCAAGGAATACGGAAATACCGTCGAGCCCCATGGCATAACCCGTATTGGACCTAAGGATGAAGTGGGTCAGCTTTCGTTAACCTTAAGCAGCATGACCCATGCCATTGAACACGTCATCAAGGAGTTAAAGGAGAGAAATGCTAGGGTTGATGCCATAATCAGCAGCATGAACAACGGCCTTATTGCAGTTGACAGAAGCATGCAGATTTTAATGATAAATCCTATTGCCGTCCGTATTTTTTGCGGACCAGAAATTGCAAATCCGGTAGGACTTCCTTTGGTGCAGGTTATCAGAAACAGGAAGATTAATGAACTATTGCTCAAAGCCATAACCGGAAACAAAATCATTAAGGAAGAGATGCATGTATATCATGGCGGAAGGCGCATGCAGTTGTCAGTTCATGTTTCACCCATATATCAGGATGAGGATAAAGGTCATAACACAGGTGCTCTTGCCTTTATAAATGACATTACGCAGATGCGCAAGTTCGATGAAATGAGAGCCGAATTCGTCTCAAACGTCACCCATGAGCTTAAAACACCTTTAACTTCCATACAGGGCTTTGTTGAGACTCTTAAAAACGGGGCTCTCCATGAACATGAGGTGGCCGAGAAGTTCCTGGATATTATTGATATAGAGGCAACACGCCTGAGAAACCTTATTAACGACATTCTGGAGCTGTCCGAGATTGAGCATATGAATAAGGACAATGAAAGGCAGAGCGTTGAACTTCTGCCTCTGGTAAATGAAGTGGAGTCAATGCTTCACAACGCAGCTAACGAAAAAGGAGTAACAATAGAAGTAAACATTTCGCCTGATATGATCCTTGAAGCTAACCGCCACCGAATTAAACAGCTCATGATTAATTTAATGGATAATGCCATTAAATATAATAAGACTGGAGGGCTTGTAAAGATTTGGGCAGAATCCTTTGAAAAGCATATAGAGATACATGTCAGGGACACCGGCATAGGAATTCCCATGGAGCATACCGATCGCATATTTGAAAGGTTCTACAGGGTTGACAAAGGCAGGTCAAGGGCAATGGGCGGTACCGGTCTTGGGCTTTCAATTGTAAAGCATATAGCACAGTTGTATGACGGTTCTGTGCGGGTAGAAAGCAAAGAGGGAGAGGGAAGCGATTTTATTGTCCGGTTACCAAAGCATAATTGAGATATTAAGTAAAAATTAATTTTGATATCAAGTGAAGAAAGTTATATTTATAAGAACAAGCGGCAAGAAAAAAGACAGGTTAACCTGTCTTTTTTCGCTGTTTTTATTTCTTTAAGTAAACAAGCATTTTGAATTAACAAAGGGTATGGGCAATAAAGTTTTGCTTATTGCCCAATGAATATAGCACTTTTAAAAACGACCGTATTTATTACAGAATCATATTCTTAAATTCTTCCTTGCTTCTAAAGCCAACTACTTTCTTTGTAGCCTTGCCTTCTTTAAATGCTATAACGGTGGGGATGCTCATGACTCCGTATTTGCTTGCCAGCTCAGGCTCCTCATCTACATTTACTTTTAATATCTTAACCTGTCCTGCAAGTTCTCCTGCAAGTTCATCAAGAACCGGCGACAGCATTCTGCACGGACCGCACCAGGGCGCCCAGAAATCTACCAGAACGGGTAATTTGGAATTAGCTATCTCGGAATCAAATTCATTCTTTGTTACATGTCTTACGTCCATGGACGTCCAACTCCTTTCTGCAAGTTAGTAATTACTGCCTTTATATCGCATTAATATGCTGATTTTTCGTATTAAAGTTACTAGTTTATAATGCTTTAAATCTGTGTTATAATAATACGGTCTTTTTGAAGGGCTCATTTTTCCCCTTCTAAATATACTATATTCTATACTTGTATTATAGAACATTAACGGAGAAATATTAAGGAGGATTTAAAAAAATATAATGAATATAGGCAGAATCATTAAAAGCACTTTATTCGTATTATTGTTCGGCATAATTATTGCCGGCTGCAAGAATAATGCGGCACCAGGCGGACCGACACCCATAACAATAGGAGAGGGGGAGAACAAAATTACTTTAACACCCGGATATCAGTTTATGCCACCCCAGAAAGGGGATACCATTGCAATTATCAAGACAAGCATGGGCGATATTAAAGTCAAGCTGTTTCCTGAGAAGGCGCCCAAGGCTGTTGAGAACTTTACAACCCATGCAAAGAACGGTTATTATGACAACCTTATATTCCACCGTGTTATTGACGATTTTATGATCCAGGGCGGCGACCCCAAGGGTGATGGCACAGGAGGAGAAAGCATTTGGGGAAAACCCTTTGAGGATGAATTCTCCTATGACCTCTTCAATTACCGCGGTGCATTAAGTATGGCCAATTCCGGTGAAGACACCAATGGAAGCCAGTTTTTCATAGTTCAGAAGAAAACCATGGAAGATGACGAAATTGAAGCTTTAAGGCAGGGCGGTTATCCTGAAGCTCTCGTAGAGCTTTATAAAAACGGCGGTACTCCATGGCTGGATTTCAGACATACCGTATTTGGTCAGGTTTATGAAGGCATGGATGTAGTGGACAAAATTGCAAAAGTAGAGACCAATGATGATGATAAGCCCCTGGAGGACGTTGTAATAAAAACCATTGAGATAAAGGAATTCGGTAAAGAATAACCAAAACTCAGAAGTTTGGTAAGTTAATAAATTTCCGGAATTTATAAAAGTAATCGGGAATAGAGTTGAAGTAAGAATGTCAATGAAAAAAGTCTTTAAAATGATATTGGCTGCTTTATTAATAATGGCAGGAATCTTTCTTTGCATAAATTCCTATTATGCATGGAGATATTCTACCGATGTTAACTTTGGCATTATTACTGCGGTTCTTATAAGTCTCGGTTGCTTTTTTTATTCCTACAGGCTTGCTTTTTTTAATGAGCCTCTTATCAGCAACGAGGCAATAAGATTGATTGTGACAATAGTCGTTATTGCCTCTGTTCTGTTTTTCATAGTTGTGGAAGCTCTAATTATCATGGCTCCCATAACTCACAGAGCCGAGCTTGCTGGAAAAGTGGACTTTGTTATAGTGCTGGGATGCGGGATATGGCCTGACGGAAGACCTACTTTGTCCCTTGCCTCACGGCTTGATAAGGCCATTTCATATTATGAGGAAAATACTCATGCAAACATTATTGTTTCCGGAGGACAGGGACCAAATGAGCCCTATCCGGAAGCGGTGGCCATGAAGGCGTACCTGCTGGAAAGAGGTGTACCCGAAGAAAAGATTATTGTTGAGGACAAATCAACAAGCACCCGTGAGAATTTTGAATACACAAGAAGATTAATTGACCCATCTTTTGAAAAGTCCATAAAAGTAATATTTGTTACCAATGATTTTCATGTTTTAAGATCTAAAATTCTGGCAAAACGCTTTGGGTTTGAGGCATACGCCATTTCTGCACCCACACCTTCTGTAATACTGGTTAACAGCTATCTTCGAGAATTTTTTGCCTTTATCAAATCCATGCTTATTGATTATTGAGCTAAAAGTCTGCCCACATCAGCCATTTCTTTACATTAACTGATATATTTTCTCAAGGTTTCACAGTAGAAACTGATGTTTTTCACTTAAGCATATGCCATACAGAATTAACAGGTGCTGAAATTGCATCCTGTCTGGCTATTCCGTTTAACAGAACTATTCAGTTTGCTGCGCAGTATTGTTTGATGAATTATCTATTTCTTTTCCTAGAAGCACACCAATTACCTGAGGATATATTTCCTTGGCATGGGATTTCCAGTTTTGGCATATGGAGCGGGCATCTTCTCTTGAACCCACAGAAATACGTATATCAATGAGTGGGTTAAAATCCTCTACAATACGGCATTTAACCTGGTATTCATTCTCGTTCTCCAGGGTATACTCGGCGATAATTGAAGTTTCAAGGCGTATAAATGAACGGATTGAGTCAATGTTTTCCTCAATTCTGGTTCTGATGCCGTAGGGAACCAGGTCCTTGAATAATTCAAGCATTTTGGCACCTTCAGCCGACAAGCTGTAATAGTCTATATTATCCCGGGTTTCTGTTACAATGAGATTGTCCATCCTCATTTCATGAAGATTCTGTTGAAGAAGGAAGTAATTCATATAACGATTTTCCAGCATTATACGTGTCAACTGCATATTGCTTACCGGAATCTTGACCCGGTCAAGAAAGTATAAAAGCAGAACTTTGTTTTCGGCTTTTTCCCTGCTTTCTATGTCCATTCCTTAAAGCCTCCTTCAATCAAAAGTAAACCGAGATTATTGTACTACAAATTAAACTGCTTAAGCTATAGGAAGAATAGGAAAGGTACTAAAAGAGTATGTTAATTTATTGTCCTGCAAACTTATTCAGCTCTGAAAATTGCAGTATGTGAAAATAAAAATTGCAATTTTAAAAATAAAATTATGCAGTTGTAATAAATTTCTGCAGGAATAATGAGCCCACCCTTTAACTTATACATATTGCTTGTTTTTTAAACAATAAGGTATAATCTACTAATAAACGCAAAAAAGGATGATGGTAAAGTGGCAGGAACAATTACTGAGAAAATTCTTTCCAGGCACATTGTTGAAGGAGAAGCCAAGGCAGGTTTCGAGGTGGCTCTTAAAATTGACAATACCCTGACTCAGGATGCTACCGGCACAATGGCCTATCTGCAATTTGAAGCCATAGGCATTGACAGGGTGAAAACCCAGTTCAGCGTAAGTTTTGTAGACCATAACACACTTCAGACAGACTTTAAAAATGCGGATGATCATCTCTTTCTGGAATCAATAGCCAAGAGATATGGAATATATTTTTCAAAACCCGGCAACGGCATATGCCATCAGCTCTTTCTTGAGCGGTTTGCCATTCCGGGCAATACCCTTATAGGATCTGACAGCCATACCCCAACGGCAGGAGGTATTGGCTGCTTTGCCATGGGAGCGGGAGGCCTTGATGTAGCCTGCGCTATGGCAGGTGCGCCATTCAGAATAAAATACCCAAAAATTGTGGGAATTAAGCTTACCGGAAAGCTCAACCCCTGGGTTTCAGCCAAGGATGTTATTCTTGAAGTACTTGCCCGTGTGGATGTTAAGGGCAATGTAGGAAAGGTATTTGAATATTTCGGAGAAGGTGTTGCCACATTAAGCGTGCCAGATCGTGCCACAATCACCAATATGGGTACTGAGACAGGCTGCACCACAAGTATCTTCCCCAGTGATGAAGTAACAAGGCAATTCTTGAAAGCCCAGGGACGCGAAAAGGATTTTGTTCCTTTGGCTCCCGATGACGATGCTGTTTACGATGAGATTATCGAGATAAATCTTTCGGAAATTGAACCAATGGTTGCTTTGCCCCACAGCCCCGGAAACGTGAAAAAAGTGCGTGAGGTAGGCCCCATAAAGGTTGACCAGGTAGCCATAGGTTCATGCACCAACTCTTCATTAAGGGATTTAAAGATAGTTTCACGTATTTTTAAGAATAAGACTATTTCAGATAAGCTCCATGTATTTATAAGTCCGGGCTCACGTCAGGTTGTGGAGCACCTGATTGAGGAAGGAGACTATACAAGCCTTGTCAGGGCAGGAGCAAGAATTATGGAAAACGCGTGCGGCCCCTGTATCGGAATGGGCTGTGCCCCGGCATCCGGTTCTGTCTCGGTAAGAACCTTCAACCGCAATTTTGAAGGAAGAAGCGGAACAAAGGATGCAAAGGTTTATCTTGTAAGCCCTGAAACTGCTGCGGCAACCGCTCTGACCGGAGTTCTTACCGACCCAAGGGATCTGGGCGATTATGAGCCTGTGGTTCTTCCCGAGAAGTTTATTGTCAACGACAATATGATTTTACCGCCATTGCCTGAGGAAGAGGCAAGAAAGGTTGAGATTGTAAGAGGACCCAACATTAAGCCACTGCCATCCTTTGAACCTCTTGAAACAACCTTAAAGGGAAAGACCCTCATTAAGGTGGGAGACAATATTACCACCGACCACATTATGCCCGCAGGCGCAAAGGTTCTTCCTTTCAGAAGCAATATACCCGAGATTTCCAAATTCGTGTTTGAAGCTGTTGACCCCGACTTTTACAGGAAGGCTCGTGAGTCTGGCGGCGGCTTCATCATAGGCGGGGAGAACTATGGACAGGGTTCAAGCCGTGAGCACGCTGCCCTTGCGCCCAAATACCTGGGAGTAAAAGCCGTAATTGTGAAGAGCTTTGCAAGGATACATCTTGCCAACCTCATTAATTTCGGCATTGTACCTCTTACCTTCAAAAATCCTGCCGACTATGACTCAATAGATGAAGGCGACAATCTTGAGATAGATATAGGGGACTTGAAGGGTACCTGCATTTTAAGGAACCTTACCAAAAATACAACCATTGAACTTGAGCACACCCTGTCCGATATGGACGCAGAGATTTTAAAATGCGGAGGAAAGCTCCCCTGGATAAGAAAACAGTTTAATTAACGTTTAGCTGACAAGTGAAAATAATGCCGAGATTAGGAGGGAAAGCATAGATGGCTAAAATTATAATGAAGACACCCTTAGTCGAGATGGACGGGGACGAAATGACCCGTGTCATCTGGAAATGGATTAAGGAAATACTTTTGGAGCCATATGTTGAATTAAAAACCGAATATTATGATTTGGGTCTTGAATACCGTGACAAGACCAATGACCAGGTTACCATTGACTCTGCCGAGGCCACCAAAAAATACGGGGTTGCGGTAAAATGTGCCACCATCACCCCAAATGCGGCAAGGGTAAAGGAATATAACCTGAAGGAAATGTGGAAGAGCCCCAACGGTACAATCCGCGCCATTCTTGACGGCACCGTTTTCAGGGAGCCCATTATTGTCAATGGTATAGAGCCCTTCGTTAAGACATGGAAAAAGCCCATTGCCATAGCACGTCATGCTTACGGCGATGTGTATAAAAACGTGGAGATGGCAATTTCCGGCCCCGGGAAAGCAGAAATTGTGTTTACAGACGCAAACGGCAATGAGACCAGGAAGACCATCCATGACTTTACCGGATGCGGAGTTATAATGGGTATGCACAATACCAGAAAATCCATTGAAAGTTTTGCCCGCTCCTGTTTTAACTACGCGTTGGATAAGAAGATGGATTTGTGGTTTGCAACTAAGGATACCATCTCCAAAATATATGACCATACCTTTAAGGATATTTTCCAGGATATATTTGATGCCGAGTACAAGGAAAAATTCAAGGAAGCCAATATAGAGTATTTCTATACCCTCATAGATGATGCGGTTGCAAGAGTGGTCCGCTCCGAGGGAGGATTTATCTGGGCATGCAAGAACTATGACGGCGATGTAATGTCCGACATGGTTGCATCAGCCTTTGGAAGCCTTGCCATGATGACATCTGTGCTGGTTTCACCCGATGGCTGCTTTGAGTACGAAGCTGCTCACGGAACTGTCCAGAGACACTATTACATGCATCTTGAGGGCAAGGAAACTTCAACCAATTCCATGGCCACCATTTTTGCATGGACCGGTGCTCTTAAGAAAAGAGGGCAGCTGGATAATATCCCTGAGCTGGTTGAATTCTCCGAAAAGCTTGAGAAGGCTTCAAAAATGACCATTGAAAAAGGCGTAATGACAAAGGATTTAGCGGCGTTATCAACATTGGAAGACAAAAAAATAGTAAATACAAAGGAATTCCTGCTGGCAATCAGAAAGAACCTGGATGAACTCTATGAAGTATGACGGAATAGTTTTATTCTCCGACCTGGACGGAACCCTCCTGAATGACCAAAGGGAGCTTTCGGCCGAAAACCTGAAAGCCGTAAGATACTTTGTGGAAAATGGAGGGCAGTTCGGTGTGGCTACCGGCCGCATGGGTCGGACTGTATATTTGAGGTTTCCGGAGCTTCCAATCAACACGCCATCCATATTTTTTAACGGAGCTTTGGTTTACGACCACAGAGAGGGGAAAGAACTGCTTAAGGCATTGATTTCTGAAGGCTTTGAACCAGTAATTGAAGTTGTTAAGGCAAAATATCCTGAATGCGGAATAGAGATAAACACAACAAATGATGCCTTTGTAATCAGAAATAACGATATAATAAGGGCTCAGCTTAAAAGAGAAGGACTTGTTGGTATCGAGGCGGATTTGAAAAGAGTTGAAAAGGGCTGGATCAAGGTTCTTTTCGCAGGCGAACACACGTTATTGGAAGAAATTAAAGCGTATATCCTGGGCCTTAACATCCGGGATATCAACATTATGTTTTCGGAGCACGAGCTTTTGGATGTCATGTACCGTGGTGTGACCAAAGGAAATGCTCTGCAAAAACTTAAAAGTGAATATAAGGACAAATGGCGCATGGTTTTTGCAGTAGGGGACAACGACAATGATGCGGAGATGTTAAAAACTGCTGATGTGGGAATTGCGGTGGATAATGCCACATCAATTGCCAAAGAAGCTGTACAGCATATAATTTCCCATCACAACACCCCATGCATTCCTCAGGTACTAAAAATAATTGATTCTTACCTTTAGCCATAAAATGAAAAGCCCGTTGCTATACATAGTTTAAGGGATACAGGACAGATAGTTTAATGTAATTATCTGTCCTGTATTTTATATATGACTGATATTAAAGAAGCAATAGAAGCAATTTATATGCGCATATTTATGCATAGTTCTTTATGAATATACATGGCTATACTAATAAATCAAATGTTGATATATCTCTGAAAATGTATAATGATAAATTGATACATTCATAACGCATATCTTATCCGATTTAACTTGTGAATCTAAGAAAAGTCATAATACGTCTGGGCATGGCAAATCGAAAGAAATATAAAAAATATGTTGTTGATTTATCTAAAAAAGTGAAGGTTATAATATGAAATTTTGACTGATGATAATTGCAAAAACCTATTGACTGCCATGATTTAATTGTATAGAATAATATGAAATGTTGAGTATATTTATGCATGACCGGTATTTAATTAACCATCAATCAGTAAAGGGGTAGGAGCGGTTATATGTACAAAGAATTGACCCAGCCTGAATTGGAAAACTACTTTGCTACATTAGGCGAAAAAGTTGAAGTCGTAACCAGATTTAAACCCGGCGTTTACAGTAAATACAACGTTAAGCGAGGGTTGAGAAATGAAGACGGATCCGGCGTGCTTGTGGGACTCACTGAAATAGGTGAGGTTCACGCCTATGTGTTTGATGAGAATGAAAAAATACCTGTGGAAGGCCGGCTTGTTTACAGGGGAATAGATATATATGACCTTGTTGACGGCTTTGTTTCCGAAGGCCGCTTTGGTTTTGAAGAATGCGCTTACCTTCTTTTATACGGAAGCCTTCCCAACAAAAAGGAACTGCAGCAGTTCAACAACGTTCTTGGAAGCTTCAGAAAAATACCCGACGACTTTGTGAGGGCCAATATCTTAAGCGCTCCAAGCCAGGATGTTATGAACAAGCTGGCAAGGCTTGTACTGGTGATGTATTCATATGATAAAAATCCTGATGATACAAGCGTAAAGAATCTCTTAAGACAGAGCGTTGAATTAATTTCCAAGTTCCCTATTCTTGCGGCATACGGGTATCAGGCAAAGGCTCACTATCTTGAGGGAAAAAGTCTTTACATACATAATCCATGTCCTGAACTCAGCACCGCTGAGAATATACTTAAATTGCTTCGTCCCTCAGGTGAGTATAATGAACTTGAAGCCAGGATTCTGGATCTGGCGTTGGTTCTCCACGCAGAGCATGGCGGAGGAAATAACTCAACCTTTGCTGCCCATGTAGTTTCATCATCCGGAACCGATATTTATTCATCTGTGGCAGCTGCCATAGGAAGCCTTAAAGGTCCCAAGCACGGCGGTGCCAACTTTAAGGTAATGGGCATGATGAATGAACTCAAGAAGGAAGTAAAGGACTGGGGAAGCGAAACACAGATACGCGAATATATTACAAAGCTTGTCAGAAAAGAAGCTTTTGACAGGTCGGGGCTTATTTATGGTATGGGCCATGCGGTATATACATTGTCCGACCCCAGATGCATCCTTCTTAAAAAAGAAGCCGAAAAGCTTGCAAAGCAAGTTGGAAGAACCGATGAGTTTGAGCTTTATACCAGGGTTGAAAAATTGGCTCCCCAGGTATTCAGAGAAATTAAAAACATCGATAAGCCCATGTGTGCAAATATTGATTTCTATTCCGGCTTTGTTTACGACATGCTTGGCATACCCATTGAGATGAATACTCCCATATTTGCAGTTGCAAGAGTTGCGGGCTGGTGCGCCCATATCATTGAGGAACATTTAAACGGAGGAAAGATTATACGTCCGGCCTATAAGAATATTAAAAAGCCTGTTCCTTATGTCAAGCTCAGCGACAGAGAATAAGAAAGCCAAATTTATCCCTAATATATAAACAGCATTGTGGTATCTCCTGTGTAGCATGGATTAAGAATCCTGTACATCAGGAGATTTTTTTTGCCGTGCATTATGCCGATTGGGGCGCCATATTGCCATATAAGTTGATAAATTGTCATTCTGTGATAAAATAAAAATATTGCTCTTATAAAATCAAGAGGTGTTGTCATTGTATTTAAAATCCCTGGAAATACAAGGATTTAAGTCGTTTGCAGATAGAATAGTATTGGATTTCAACAAAGGGCTTACTTCTGTTGTCGGGCCTAACGGAAGCGGAAAAAGCAATATCGCCGATGCAGTAAGGTGGGTATTGGGAGAACAAAGCGTCAAAACCTTAAGAGGAAGCAAAATGGAGGACGTTATTTTTGCTGGTACTCAATACCGCAAACCTCTGGGCTTTGCTTATGTATCCATGACCATTGACAACTCTGACAACACGCTTCCTGTGGACTTTACAGAAGTTACCGTGTCCCGGCGCATTTACAGATCCGGAGAAAGTGAATACTTTCTTAATAAAACGCCCTGCCGCTTAAAAGACATTCAGGAGCTTTTCATGAATACCGGTGTGGGGCGTGAGGGTTATTCCATTATTGGACAGGGCCGTATTGATGAAATTTTGAGCTCCAAATCGGAGGAAAGAAGGCTCGTATTTGAAGAGGCTGCAGGCATTACAAAATACAAGGCACGCAAAAAAGAGGCGGAAAAAAAGCTTGAAAACACAAAGCAAAACCTTCTTCGCATAAGTGACATATTAACTGAACTTGAAAGCCAGTTGGGCCCCTTGGCACAGCAGGCCGAAGTTGCCAGAAGGTACATAGATTTGAGCAATGAATTAAAGGGTATTGAAGTAAGCCTTTTCCTTGATACAATTGACAAGCTGAAGGTCAGGATTGAAGAGGTTGAAAGCCAGGCTAGCTTAATAAGAGAGCAGATTGATGATGAGACACGCAGAATTGAAAATATAAAGAATAAAAACCGGAGCAAGAACGAGCACCTGGAAAAGCTAAAAGCAGAGCTTGAGGAGCTTCGTCTCTCCATCCATGCCCTGGATACCGACATAGAGAAAAAAGAAGGGCATATAAGGCTTTGTGAGGAAAAGATAAACCATCTCACATCCAATAATGAAACTTTCGGTCAGGATATAGAATCCATCAAGGAACGCATAAATCAAATTGAATCTGAAATAGAGAAAAAGAAGAAGCGTCTTTTAAGCCTTGAAAAGGATGAAGCTCATTTTTCACAGCTTCTTAAGGAAGCCAACGACAAGATGAGTGAAATTCTTGCACGGCTTGACGAGGGAGACCGGCTTATTGAAGAGGCCAAACAGGCTATCATGGATAAGCAGGATGAACTTTCTGATGCAAAAATCAATCTTAATAACCTTAAAAATGATGCTGACAATTGCATCCAGCTGCAAAAGCGACTTCAGGACGACATTCGCCAGTCGGTTCTTGAGAAGGACCGGGAAGCAATGAAGAAGGAGGACCTTGAAGAAGGCCTTAAAAAGACCCGTGAAAGTATTCTTGCATCCAAAAAAGTATTGGATGAGCTCGAAAGAAAGAAGGCTGAAACCCAGAAAGCCTATCAGGAGCTTAAAAACAGGCATGAGCAGATTAGGCGGGAGGCAGGTTCTCTGGAGTCCAGGCACAAGGTTCTTACCGATATGGCAGAGAAAATGGAGGGCTACAGCAACAGTGTCAGGAATATTATCCATGCCGCCCATGAAAACGGATTAAAGGGTATTCATGGTGTTTTGGCCCAGCTTATAACCGTTGACAAGCGTTATGAAACTGCCATTGAAGTATCTTTGGGCGGGGCACTTCAGAACATAGTAACTGAAGATGAATACTCTGCCAAAATGGCCATTGAATATCTAAAGAAAAACCACTTAGGCAGGGTGACCTTCCTGCCCAAAACATCCATAAAGCCAAGAACCCTTGAACCCAACATTCTTTCTGAGGTTAAAGGAATGGAAGGGTTTGAAGGCATTGCGTCCGATAAAATTCAATGTGACAAGCAGTACAACGATATAATTCTGAATCTTCTGGGCAGAACCGTGATAGTGGACAGCATGGATGCCGGAATCAATATGGCAAGAAAGTTCAACTATTCTTTCCGTATTGTAACCATTGACGGAGAAATCCTCAACACGGGAGGTTCAATCACAGGCGGAAGTGTTGGAAGCAAGTCCAGCAGCTTAATTGGTAGAAACCGTGTTATAAAAGAAATTGAGGAAGAGATAGCTAAGCTTTTATCGGTGCAGCGTGAAGTGGATGAAAAGGTAGTAAGCCTTGAAAAAGAGCTTAAGGCTATAAGCACCGATATGGAAAGGGAGCAAAAAAGCCTTTCCGATCTTGAACTGGTTCGCTTAAGAGATGAGAATCATATTGCCGCAATACAGGACAATATGAAGAAGCTTTCTGCACGCATTGAAATGCTTAAGCAGCAGGATATTGAAATTTCAAAGCAGCTTGAAGATATCAAGGCTGAAAGCGAAAGGGAAGCTTTAAGAATTAAGGCAATTGAGGATGACATAAATGCTTTAAAAGAGAAAATACAGGATCACAATATAAGAAACAGGGACGAGCAGGCCAAAAGAGATGAGCTTCATGCAGATATCAACGATTATCGTGTTTCTGTCAATTCAATTGCAGAGAGCAAGCAGAATGTAAATGAACAGATAGTTCACCTTGAGGCTGAAAAGAATGAGATAATAGCTAACCTTTCAAAAAGAGAGGCCGAAAAGAAGAGAAATATTGAAAAGATTAACGATTTAAAGGCAGAAATACAGGGTGTTCAGGAGAAAATTGCGCGGCTTAAGGAGGAAAAGACCGGCAAAGAACTTAAAACCGACGGCCTTTCTGATGAAATAAAGGTACTTGAAGAAGAGCTTTCAGGAATGCTGGACAGGGTTACAGCCCACAATGAAACTATTGTAAAACTGCAGGAGGAGCAGGGGCGCCTTGAAGCCAGAAAGGCAAAAATGGAAAGCGAGCTTGAGACAGTCCAGAACAGGCTTTGGGATGAGTATGGATTAACTTACGGAAATGCCTTAAGCTTAAGACAGGAAATTCAAAATACAAGAGCGGTTCAGACCCGGATCAATGAAATCAAGAATGAAATCCGTGAACTAGGTCCGGTAAATGTGGCCGCAATTGAGGATTATTCCAAGACAAAGGAACGCTACAGCTTCATGAAAACCCAGCATGATGACCTGGTGAAATCTCAGGAAAAGCTTGAAAGGGTAATCCAGGACATTACGCGCCTTATGAAAAAGCAATTCCTCGAACAGTTTGAGCTCATTAACAAGAATTTCAATCAGGTTTTCAAGGAGCTGTTTGAGGGTGGATATGCCGAAGTTCAGCTTGCTGATACGGAAAACGTATTGGAGAGCAATATCGATATTATTGTTCAGCCTCCCGGAAAGAAGCTTCAGAACATGATGCTGCTTTCGGGCGGAGAAAGAGCCATGGTGGCAATAGCCCTCATATTTGCCATACTGAAAATGAGGCCTGCGCCCTTCTACATACTTGACGAGATAGAGGCTTCTTTGGACGATGCCAATGTTTACAGGTTTGCAGAATATATACGCCGCTATACCGATAAGCTCCAGTTTATAGCCATAACCCACAGAAAGGGTACTATTGAGGCGGCAGACATCCTGTACGGCGTTACCATGCAGGAGCACGGCGTATCCAAGGTGGTTTCCATGAAACTGGACGGAACCGCCATTAAGGAATATGCGGGGTAAATCATGGCCTTAGTTTTAATTCATAATTTACAGGACGATTCTTAACTAATGGGGACATAAAAAGGAGCATAATAGGTAAAGTTTTATATGGTAAGCCAATAAATAAATTTGATTAAATAGTTTAAGCTTGAAAGGACAGGTGTATAAATGGCCATTAAGTGGTTTAACTGGGGAAAGAAAAAAACAGAGGCTGAAAAAGAGGCTGCCCAGAATGAAATATTAGAGCAGAATATAGAGCAGGAATCTGAGGATTTTGCGACGTATTTTGAGCAAGCACAAGAAGAACTGGCAAAAAAAGAGGCGGAAGAACCGGAAGTTGAGGAAATTCCTTTAAGTAATGAAGAAATCGAAACTTTTTCTGAGGAACAGGCAGAAGAACCCGAAGAAAAGCCTGAAAAGAAGCAGAACCTCTTTGAAAGGCTTAAAAGTGGCCTTAAGAAAACAAGGGATTCAATTACCACAAAGATTGACCAGATACTTACCTCCTTTGGAAAAGTGGACGAGGAGCTGTTTGAGGAACTGGAGGAGGTATTGATAACCTCCGATATCGGAATCAATGCTTCCCTTAATATTATCTCCGAGCTCAGAGAAAAGGTAAAAAGAGAGAAAATAACCGAGGCAAGCCAGGTAAGAAAGGCCCTTATGGAGATTATTGCTGACAGTCTTACCTTTGAAAATGTCGGCTTAAAGCTTGATACAAGGCCTTCGGTTATAGTGGTTATAGGCGTTAATGGTGTGGGAAAGACCACATCCATTGGAAAACTTGCTCATATGCTTAAAAAACAGGGCAAGAAAGTTACTGTTGCGGCTGCCGATACCTTCAGAGCCGCTGCCATTGACCAGCTTGAGATATGGACAAAGAGGGCAGGGGTAGAGATAATTAAGCACAGTGAAGGAGCAGATCCTTCAGCAGTTATTTTTGATGCTATCCAGCACTGCAAATCCAAGGGAACGGATGTACTGATTTGCGATACAGCAGGAAGACTCCACACCAAAAAGAATCTCATGGAAGAGCTTAAAAAGGTATTCCGTGTTATTCAAAGAGAGCTTCCCGGTGCGGACATTGAAACCTTGCTGGTACTTGATGCTACAACGGGTCAGAATGCTGTTCAGCAGGCAAAAACCTTTTCCGAGGTTTCACAGCTTACAGGCCTTATTTTGACGAAGCTTGACGGAACGGCAAAGGGCGGTATAGTTGTGTCAATCAAATCAGAACTGAATGTACCTGTTAAGTTCATAGGCGTTGGAGAGCAGATGGAAGATCTTCAGCCATTTAACCCTGAAAAATTCGTTGAAGCACTTTTTGGCACTGAAATGTAAACTGGCGTATACGCCAGGATATCCCTAGCAAGTTAACTCAGGCAATTCAAAGTAATTAATCATTAATTAAATATAAAATATACGACATACTGCAAAAATTAAAGTCCGCAGGGCTGTATACTTTGTTAGCCTTGCGGACTTAATTTTTATGGCTTAAATTTATGGGTACTTGTAAGGCAGATGCCTCTACTTAAGTCCCTGTTTATTCGTAACCATTGGGATTATTCAGCTGCCATCTTAAGGCATCTTCGCACATTTCCCTAAGTCCTCTTTGACAGGACCAGCCAAGCTCCTGCTGCGCTTTGGAAGGATCTGCATAGCAGATGGCAATGTCTCCGGGTCTTCTTGGCTTAATCTGATATTTTATTTCCTTGCCGCATATTTCTGAAAACATTCTGACCATTTCCAGAACACTGTATCCTTTACCCGTACCAAGATTGTATGCCAGGATTCCCCTCTTTTCCTTTAGTTTCTCCAGAGCTTTTATATGGCCTATGGCAAGGTCCACCACATGTATATAATCACGCACCCCTGTTCCGTCGGGAGTATCGTAATCATTTCCAAATACATTAAGGCACTCAAGCTTTCCGACAGCTACCTGGGTTATATATGGGACAAGATTATTGGGAATTCCCTTGGGATCCTCTCCAATTCTGCCGCTTTTATGGGCTCCAACGGGATTGAAATAACGAAGAAGAATAATGTTCCATTCAGGGTCTGATTTGTGAAGATCTTTTAAGATTTGCTCTGTTACAAGCTTTGAATAACCATAAGGATTTGTTGCCGAAAGGGGAAAATCTTCTTTAATGGGAACAGTTTTGGGATTTCCGTAAACTGTTGCTGAAGAGCTGAATACCAGATTCTTGACTTTATGTTTTCTCATTACATCGCACAAAATCAATGTTCCGGTTATGTTGTTGTAGTAGTATTCCAAAGGCTTTTCAACCGATTCGCCCACTGCCTTAAGGGCTGCGAAATGAATTACCGAATCAATATTTTCTTTTGTGAATATTTCATCCAGGGCTTCTCTGTCCAATAAGTCCTTTTTGTAAAAGGTAAGCTTTTTCCCTGTTATCTCCTGGACCCGTTCAAGGGCTATTTCGTTTGCATTTGAAAGGTTGTCAATAACTACAACCTCATATCCTTCGTTTAAAAGCTCGACGCAGGTATGACTACCTATATAGCCGGCTCCCCCCGTAACCAATACTGCCATCTGTCCATCCTCCTGAAAGTTCTTTAAAAATATTCCTTACAGCAATTATGTCCAAAAATAAGTGTCATTCATATTGTAATAAACATACACACCCTTTTCAACACGGCATAATTTTGCGTTTTTCCCAATTTGGCACTCGGACAGGCTAGATAAGGCACTATTGTAACCTGACAAACTTTTGAGCCAGAAACTTAAGGATGTTAATTAAGAAAATGAGATAAGCATAGAATTAATTGGCAAAACATTATTGTGTAATTTAATTAAATATCATGGTAAAGTAACCTGCATTTGTGAAATAAATGTCAAAAACTAATTGCATCTATTGATTTTTATAATCCTTAGCGTTATTATAAACATAACTTATTGAATACCTATTTTGATTGTGACATAACAACTTAATAACCGGATGAAGGCTAAGGGAGAGCGGCTTTTACGGCACACCGAAGGAGTAAATCTCTCAGGTAAATAGACCTTAGCCCGACGGACCTCTGGAGAGACCTAATGGAAGGCGCCGAAGGGGCAAGTCCGATATTTGGATGACACTCTCAGGCAAAAGGACAGAGCTCTTTAAGCATGCACAAGCCATGCTTATCTTTGCTTTTCATACAGAGTCTTTTTCAAGGTCAAACATAAAAGGTTTGGCTTTTTTATTTAATGAACCCCATAAATAGCAGGAGGTTTGGATATGGCTAAAATAATAGTTACCGACAAGATGGCACAGGATGGCATTGACTACCTTAAAAGCAAAGGCTTTGAGGTGGATACTCCGTTCGGTATTTCCCATGAGGAACTCCTTGAAGTAATAGGACAGTATGACGCACTCATAGTAAGAAGTGCTACAAAGGTTAAGAGAGATATTATTGAACGGGGTGTGAATCTTAAGGTTGTAGGCCGAGCAGGCAACGGCGTTGACAATATTGACCTTGATGCATGTACACAGCGCGGTATTACAGTTGTCAATACTCCTGAAGGAAACACCATGGCAGCGGCAGAAATGAGCGTAGCGCTGATTTATTCCGTATTCAGAAATATCCCCCAGGCATATCATGCGGCAAAGAACAGGGATTTCAGAAGAAACAGATTTGTTGGTGAAGAGCTTGACGGTAAAATAGCCGGTGTAATAGGTCTTGGAAAGATAGGTTCAATTGTTGCAAAGAAGCTTTTGGGAGCAGGCATGAAGGTTGTTGGATATGACCCTTACATATCCGATGAGAGGGTAGCTCAATTGGGAATTACCCGCATGGAAACTCTGGATGATCTTCTTAAGATTGCTGATCTTATTACAATACATATTCCAAAAACTCCTGAGAGCAAGAATCTTATAGGTGAAAGAGAGCTTGCAATTTGCAAGAAGGGTGTTCGCATAGTAAATGTTGCCCGCGGCGGAATGATTGATGAAAAGGCCCTTTACAACGCTATTGTTTCAGGACATGTGGCAGGTGCGGCTCTGGATGTTCAGGAAGTAGAGCCCAACTTCAACAAAAAACCTGAGGAGCAGGATTACTGGAATCCATTGCTGGATCTTGATCAGGTTATTTTTACTCCCCATCTTGGCGCATCAACTAAGGAGGCCAATCTGAACTGTTCATTGGGTGTTGCCAAGAATGTGGAAGCTGTTCTTAACGGTGAATTTGTATCTGCTGTAAACATGCCTCCAATTTCAGGCGACTTAAACGAACTTAAGCCCTATATCAGTCTTGGTGAAAAGCTTGGTGCCATCTATTATCAGGCTGAGCAGGAAAGAGTCAATAAGATTGAAGTTATATATAGCGGGGATCTGGTTGAAAAGCCAACCAAAATGATTACACTCGGTATTATCAAAGGGTTCTTGTCGGTTGTAAGCGAAACTCAGCTTAACTATGTCAATGCCCCCCTTAAACTTAACGAAATGGGAATTGACCTTGTTGAAAGCAAATCCAGCCAGCTTGAAAAATATACAAACCTCATTACTGTTAAATTCCACAGAAAGAGCGGCATTCTTTCAGTATCAGGAACTGTTTTTGCCAAGGATGCAATCCGAATTGTTGACTTCTTCGGCTATAAGCTTGACTTTGAACCTACAAATTATGTATTGGCTATCCAAAACAAGGACGTTCCTGGTATAATAGGAAAAGTGGGAACTCTTTTGGGCCAGAACAACATAAACATTGCAGCCCTGCAGTGGGGCAGAAAGGAAAAAGGCAACAAGGCCGTATCCTTTGTAAGTGTAGACAGCGATGTACCCGATGAACTGATTAATGAGCTGCGTACCGTTGACGGTATCCTTAAGGTTTCAAAATTATATTTTTAAATTAACAGGCAGGGGATGTAATAATGGATCAGCATTTAAAGAGCATAGTTGATAAACGAGTACATAAGGTAATGGAAAATCTTCAAAAGAATAATATGCTGGCCATTTATCTTTCTTCCAAAGAAGAGGTGCCCGGTAAAATTGCCGAGCTTGTAAAAGAAGGCGAGACGGTCGCCTTAGGTGGTTCTATGTCTCTTTTTGAAGCCAGAGTTATTGACCACTTAAGATCCGGCCGCTACAATTTTCTGGACCGGTATGCCGAAGGACTTACAAGGGAGCAGATGGAGGAAATCTACAGGCAGTCCTTCTTTGCAGACGCCTATATTACAAGCACCAATGCCATTACACTGGACGGCAGGCTCTATAACGTGGATGGTAACGGAAACCGTGTTGCAGCCATGATTTATGGGCCTAAAAGCGTCATTGTGGTGGCAGGCATAAATAAAATAGTAAATAATATGGATGAAGCATATGAAAGGTTAAGAAACATAGCAGCTCCGGCTAATGCTGTAAGGCTCAGCAAAAACACACCCTGCGCAAAGACTGGCACCTGCATGGACTGCAAATCAGAGGATCGCATATGCAGTTCCTATGTAATATTGGGATGGCAGAAGGCCAAAAACAGGATTAAGCTTATTCTGGTTGGCGAAGACCTTGGATACTGATAATTACATTATTATAATTAAAAAGCAGGCACGATGCCTGCTTTTTCCATTTGAATTAATGCTTTTTAATGGGACAGGTTTATGGTATAGTTTTGAAGGATAATATTACAGACAATGTTTTGGAGGATATTATATTGAAGCGCAAAATTGGTCTTGTGTCACTGGGATGCCCTAAAAACCTGGTGGACAGTGAAATAATTCTGGGAACTTTAAAGGACGCCGGCTTTGAATTTACCGACAAGCATGAAGAGGCTGACGTCATTATAGTGAATACCTGTGCCTTTATTGGTGATGCAAAGGAAGAGGCTGTAATAAGCATTCTTGAGGCAGCACGCTACAAAGAGACAGGAAAGCTTGACACCCTTATAGTTACAGGATGTATGGCAGAAAGGTACAAGGATGAAATTATAAAGGAAATTCCTGAGGTGGACGTGGTTGTTGGTACCGGCAGCATTCAGGAAATTCCCGATATTTTACTTAAGTGTTATGAAATTGATGCACCCATTAATCAGGTTTACGCAGATATTCCTGATAAGGTGGACTATCTTGATTTATCAAGGCTTTCCAGCAATGACCTTCCCTATGCATACCTTAAAATAGCCGAAGGTTGCAGCAACAGATGCACATACTGCATTATTCCAAGCCTCAGGGGCGATTACAGAAGCAGAACCATTGAAAGCATCATAAGGGAAGCCAAAGCTCTGGCAGAGCAGGGCAAAAAGGAGATTATTCTTGTAGCCCAGGATGTTACCCGCTACGGCTGGGATCTTTTTGGAGAACCAAGGCTGGTTGAATTAATACGTGAAATCAGCAAGGTTAAAGGAATTGAATGGATAAGGCTTCTTTACTGCTATCCTGAACTTATTGACGATGCCTTGATTGAAGAGATGAGGGTAAATCCAAAGCTTTGCAAATATTTTGATATTCCCATCCAGCATATATCCGACAGGATATTAAAGGCAATGGGTCGCAGGGGAACCAGGGAATATATAATTAATCTTTTGGCTAAAATCAGGGAGAGGATACCTGGTGTTGTATTAAGAACCTCATTAATCGCAGGTTTTCCGGGTGAAACCGAAGAAGATTTTAATGAGCTCTGCGATTTTGTAAGGGAGAGCCATTTTGCGCACCTGGGTGTCTTTGCTTACTCAAAGGAGGAAGGTACTCCCGCATATAAAATGAAAGGGCATCTTCCCAAGAAAGTTAAAGAAGCCCGTCGCAATGCTATTATGGAAATCCAGCAGGAAAACGTCGAGAAATATAATAGTTCACGAATCGGTAAGGTTTATGATACAATTATCGATGGAGTGGCAGATGATGGCATTTTTTATGTTGGCAGGTCATATGCTGAGACTCCCGAAATAGATCCTGTGATTTATCTTACATCCGCTGAACCTCTTGAGAAGGGACAAATAGTTCCCGTGAAAATTCTGTGTGTTGATGGATACGATCTTGTGGGGGAAGCAGTTATTAAATAAGTAAGATGGAATGGTGGCTATAAAATGAATCTCCCAAATAAAATAACTTTATGCAGAATTATTGCGACTCCTGTTTTCCTGTTTTTCCTTATGCCTGGCTGGTTTGGCCAGTTTTTAGGTATTGACCAGTGGGGAAGGTATGCGGCAACTCTTATTTTTGTGTTGGCTGCTTTAACCGATATGGTTGACGGAAGACTTGCCCGCAAATATGGTCAAGTCTCGGAACTGGGCAAGTTTTTGGATCCAATAGCGGACAAACTTTTAGTCACAGCTGCCCTTATTGCATTGATTAAGACAGACAATCTGTCTGTTTGGATGGTATTTATCATAATAGCCCGCGAATTTATTGTTTCAGGATTCAGGCTGGTAGCCGCAAGTCAAAGAGTTGTAATTGCGGCGGATAGATTAGGGAAAATAAAAACCGTTATTCAGATTGTAGCTATTGTGGCACTACTTCTTAGGAATTTCCCTGTATCATTGATAACGGATTTTCCTCTTGGAATGGTGCTGATGTACGCAGCAGTTGTTATGACAATAATTTCGGGTATTAATTACATCATAAAGAATTTTGAAATACTGAATTTAAAATAAAGAATCGGGAAAAGATTCCTTGTCAGTATAAAACTTTATTATATATATCAAACTTTAAATGAATGCGTAAGGCGGAATATCTTTACATTTGAAATCTCTTAATGTATTCTATTATGTAGTTATTAATTTAACAAACAATTGAAATGAAAGGAGTTTAATAGATGAAACAGTATATTGAAATCGAAAGCGTATACGCAAGAGAAATACTTGACTCCCGTGGAAATCCCACAATTGAAGTAGAAGTTATAACCGAAGGCGGTTTTGTTGGCCGTGCTGCAGTTCCTTCAGGAGCTTCCACCGGAGCATTTGAAGCAGTTGAGTTAAGAGACGGAGATAAGGGCCGTTACCTTGGCAAGGGCGTTCAGAAAGCAGTTGACAATGTTAATGATATAATTGCTCCCGAGATCGTCGGCATGAACGTATTTGACCAGATCCTCATTGACAGAACCATGATCGAGCTCGACGGAACACCTAACAAGGCTAAGCTTGGCGCAAATGCTATCCTTGGTGTTTCCCTGGCAGTTGCAAAGGCTGCGGCTGAAGCTCTTGGACTTTCCCTCTACCAGTACATTGGCGGAACCAATTCAAAGGTTCTTCCCGTTCCTATGATGAACATCATCAACGGCGGAAAGCATGCTGACAACTCCGTTACCATTCAGGAATTCATGATTATGCCTGTTGGTGCAGAAAGCTTCAAGCAGGCTCTTCAGTGGTGTGCAGAAGTATTCCACAACTTAAAGAGCGTTCTTAAGAGCAAGGGTTATTCCACCGCTGTAGGTGACGAGGGCGGATTTGCTCCTAACCTTCAGTCCGACGAAGAAGCTATCCAGGTAATTCTTGAAGCGGTTGAAAAGGCAGGCTTCAAGCCCGGCGAACAGTTCAGAATCGCAATTGACGCTGCTTCCACCGAAATGTACGAAGAAGCTAAGGCTAAGGGCAAGGAAGGCATGTACTACTGGTGGAAGATTGACAAGTGGATGACCAAAGAAGAAATGGTTGCTTACTGGGAAGAAATGTGCAGCAAGTATCCCATCATCTCCATTGAAGACGGCGTTGCCGAGGAAGACTGGGAAGGCTGGAAGCTTCTTACCGAAAAGCTTGGCAAGAAAGTTCAGCTCGTTGGTGATGACCTCTTTGTTACCAATACCCAGAGACTTAAGAAGGGTATTGAGCTTGGAGTTGCCAACTCCATCCTCATTAAGGTTAACCAGATCGGTACTCTTACAGAGACTCTGGAAGCTATTGAAATGGCTAACCGCGCAGGTTACACCGCTGTTACCTCTCACAGATCCGGTGAAACCGAGGATGCTACCATTGCTGATATAGCTGTTGCTACCAACTCCGGCCAGATTAAGACTGGTGCTCCTTCAAGAACTGACCGTGTTGCCAAGTACAATCAGCTCTTAAGAATTGAGGAAGAGCTTGGCGAAGTTGCTGAGTATCCCGGACTCAATGCATGGTTTAATCTTAAAAATAAATAATAATTGATTTCAACCAAAAGGCTGTATACAAAACGTATACAGCCTTTTTTAGGTTCTACGTCAATTGTTGGGGTGGAACAAAGTAAAATGAAGTAACGTATGTATTGCTGGCAGATGATCATATTTGGTTGTCTGCCAGTTTTGTATGTAAAGGCTTATGCCATAACATGAAGTATTCTGTTCCT
>JAAYAD010000024.1 GCA_012719545.1 Clostridiaceae bacterium | reverse complement strand
GTAGTGATGCCCGGCCAACCAGCCTAACATGCCATGTACTCATTGTCAACAGCTTTCGCGGCATAAACGCTTAGACTATTGTTTGATTAGCTACTGCTTTGATGACCGAGGTATTTTACACACAAATTTGGACTTGACTGTAGCCAATCACTTTCTTGCATAATACTTTCTGATATCAAATGAAACTGCCGAAACAATAATCATACCTTTGATAATAAGCTGCCAGTATGGGTTGAGTCCAACGAAGGTTAATCCGTAGTTAATAACACTGAATATCAATACACCTGCAAGCACACCCGGAACAGTTCCTATACCGCCCGTTGTGGAGACCCCACCCACAACACAGGCAGCTATGGCATCCAATTCATATATATTACCATAGTTGTTGGTTGCACCGCCCGTTCTGGCGGCTTCAAGGACACCTCCAACCGCATATAGAGCACCTTCAATGGCATAGAGAATTAAAAGTGTTTTTCCGACGTTAAACCCGAAACCTGGGCAGCTTCCTTATTGCCTCCTATGGCATACATATTTTTGCCCAGCCTGGTCTTGTTAAATATCACCCATACAATGAGAGCTATAACCAGAGCAATAATTACTATAATAGGCACTGATAAAACAGAACCTGAGCCAAGGTTTGTAAAATTACTCCTCAGACCGCCTATTGGCTGCGAATCATTTGGTTCCATATCAAAGTACAGCGAGTTTGCTCCGTAAACAATAACCATGGTGCCAAGGGTTGCTATAAAGGGAGGTACTTTTAGTTTGGAGACAATAAATCCATTTAACTGTCCGCATAATATCCCCACTACAACTGCTATCAACATGGGAAGTATTAAAGGAAGCTCCGGCAGGTCAGGGTAAAATCTGCGCAAATAATCCTGATTCTGAAGCATTGAAGCTGAAATAACCGCGGCAAAACCAACGACACGGCCTGCCGAAAGGTCCGTTCCGACGGTTATAAGCACAAAGGAAACGCCCAACGCTATGATTACCTTGGTTGCCGACTGAAGCAATATATCTCTGAATACCTGAATTGACAGAAACGTCGGGTCAAGTACTGATATAATAATTACAAGTGCTATCAGTACCATATAAATTATATTTTGACCCAAAAAATTTTTAATTCTGTTTGATTCAAGCTTTGCCATCTTATTTCCTCCCCTGTTAAGCATTGGCTCTGCTGAAACATAAAGATGTACATAAAGCAGAACAAATAAAAGAAAATTTCGATAAGATCTCGCGTCACTACCCATATCCTTGCGAAATTGAAAGTGAACGCGAGCTTATTGATATTGCAGAACAGGCTGTAAGACTTGAAACAAATAGCTTTTAAATTTAAGGGAACGCTGCAAATAATAATAAAGCAAGCCATTAAATTCTTATGGCTTGCTTTTACATAAAAGTATTTAAAATCTTCTGCTTACAGAGCTCACTTCTTCTAATTTTGCCAGTGCCTGCTCTAGGGCTGCCAGCTCCTTTTTGCAAGTACCTAAAGCATACTCTTGTTTGGGTTTTAAATATTCCGGCATTCCAATAGAAACCGTATTGCTTCCTACATTTATTAATATTCCCTGTCTGTTATCTATTGCTGTATTATTTAATAACAGATTGTTGCTGCCAAGTACGTCAAAACCCGCAAAACGGTTTATTATGGCTTTATTGGAAATAAAGGCATTGCTGTTTAATGTGGAAGAAGCGGCGTCAAATCCATCATCAAAACATTCTTTGGCCGTATTATCAATAATCCAGTTGTTGGAAGCTCCGTCAAGCACCAGCATGATGCCGTCGGCACATCTTGTAATTTCGTTCTTCCAGATAAGATTTCTTCCGGAGTTGGAAATTAAGATACCAACATTCAGCGTATTATTGATTTTGTTCTTTATAATTCTGTTGCCGGATCCTCCATCAATTTCGATGCCGTTGGCCCGGTAATGCCTTATATTAACCCCTTCTATGACCACTCCGGTTTCTGTCAGATTTTTTTCAAAATCTCTTTTACATAATTCGGAAGAGCAAAACAGCCTTTGTGAAGATCGGTATTGTAGTATTTGGTCTTTATACCAAGGAAATCCCAATCTTTGCTTAAATCAGCGATAGGGTTAAGGCCTTTGGATGCAAAACCGAAAAGAAAATGACCTGAAGGATATGTGGGTACATGGGCCTGGTAAACCAAAGCTATGGGAAAAACAGATTTTATGTTTTTATGAGTATTTTGCACTGCCAAAGCATCATTTGGATAATAAGGGCTCTCATGCTGATTTACCATAATGCCCGATGATTTTAACGCTTTGAAGCAATTTCCGTAAAACTCCTTAGTAAACAGCTCTTCACCGGGACCAAAGGGATCTGTTGAATCAACAATAATTAAATCGTATTCATCAATTTTTCTTTCTACGAACTTAACACCATCTTCATAATATATATGTACACGTGGATCATCAAGCTTGCATGAGGTTTGGGGCAAATATTCTTTGCAAACGTCCACTACGAGTTTATCTATTTCCACCATATCAATTCGTTCTATAGAATCATATCTTGTAAGCTCTCTTACTACTCCGCCATCGCCTGCGCCAACAACAAGAACATCACGGATATTAGGGTTTACAGCCATTGGCACATGGGTTATCATTTCATGGTATATAAACTCGTCCTTTTCAGTGAGCATCAGATACCCGTCCAACACTAAAATTCTGCCAAAGTCATAGGAATCAAAAACATCTATACGTTGAAACTCACTTTCAAGGCTTACCAACTGCTTTTTTACCTTTATGGAAAATCTGGCGTTATTTGTATGATATTCAGTAAACCATAAATCCATTTCGTACCTCCAAAGCCGTACCGCAATAAAGTCATAAATCCTACTTATCGTAAATATTCATACCACTGAAGATCTCAATCATTTCTTTCCGGAGACTGTCAATAATTTCGAGCCTTTTGGCAGGAGTCAGTTCTGAAACATCCTGGTTAAAAAGGTAGTCCTGCAGGTCAATATCCTTAATCAGCATCTTTGTATGGAATGTATTTGACTGATACACATTTATATCAACAGCATCATATTTTCTTAAAATGCTGTCATCTATGTAATCCTGAATGGACTTAATATTATGATCTATATAATATTTCTTTCCTTGAATATCCCTTGTAAATCCCCTTACTCTGTAATCTATAGTAATTATATCTGAGTCAAAACTGTTTATTAGAAAATCCAATGCGTTTAAAGGAGAAATCGTGCCACAGGTAGATACATCTATATCAACCCTGAATGTGGATATAGCATTATCAGGGTGATGTTCAGGATATGTATGGACAGTAATATGACTTTTATCCAAATGGGCATGGACTGTCTCGCTCTGTACAAGTCCACTGTTTATTTTGCCCTGATTGCAGGATTCATCTATTTGATGGGGAAGCAGCGGCGCCTCTGCTATAAGTACGTTAACAGAAGCCCCCTGAGGCTCATAGTCCTGTTTGGAGATATTCAATATATTGGCTCCTATTATTTCGGCAACCTTGCACAGAATATTTGTAAGCCTGTCCGAATTATATTGCTCATCTATATATTTAATATAATTGGTCTTATCCTTTTCAGTTTCAGCATAACATACATCGTAAATGTTAAAGCTGAGAGACTTTGTAAGATTGTTAAATCCGTACAACGTTATCTTATTCTTCAACCCTAACACCACTACCCTTCTAATTATCTTTAAAAAATTTTCTTTTTTAAAGTTAGAAGCCACGAAAATTATTACATAATTCCTTTGTAAATGCAACCTATGGGTGTTTTATATTAGCCCCCCTTTCCTATCTACTCTAAAAATTTAAAATTTATGATAGAGTAGCCTCCCAATAAAAAATGCTTTTTTCGCATATTCTATCTTCTATCCATAATATCAGGGCGACACAATTAACGTGACTTATATCCTCTTGGATTGATTTATTGGGCTTATTTGATACTACGTTGAAGGCAGACAAGAAATTTGATACAATCAGCGGGTAAAAAATCTATTTTGAAAGGTGACACAGATGAAACAGCAACGGCAGTATCCCAAAGTTATGATATCTCCCAAGGCGGAGCGCAGTGTAAAAAACGGGCATCCCTGGATATACGGTGAAGAGATTCGCAAAACAGAGGGTGAGCCACATAACGGCGGACTGGTGGATGTGTTTGCCGGAAACGCCTATATGGGTACGGGCTTTTACAACAGTGCCAGCAAGATTACCGTTCGACTTATTTCACGCAACGCCAACGATGTATTTGACGCCCGCTTTTGGCGCCGCCGTGTGGAGTATGCCATCAATTACCGCAGAACTGTAATGCCGGGAAAAGACTTCTCCTGCTGCCGCCTGATTCATGGCGAAGCTGACCAGATGCCTGGGCTTACAGTGGACCGCTATGGCGGCATTTTGTCAGTGCAAATTGCCTGCCTCGGTATGGAACTTATAAAGGATACGATTTATCGTGCTCTTTGGGATGTGCTTACTGAAATGGGAGAAACCGTCATCGGAATATATGAGCGCAATGACCTTGCCCTGCGTTTGCGGGAAGGCCTTACCGAATATAAAGGCTGGTATTTGTCAGATGGAATATCTGCTCCTGAATCAGCCGTAACTGAGATATGCGAAAACGGCATCAGATATCTGGTGGATGTGGAAAACGGGCAGAAAACCGGCTTTTTCCTGGACCAGAAGTATAACCGTGCCGCCGTTGCCCGTATTTCCAAGGGCAAAAAAGTACTGGACTGCTTTACCCACACCGGCTCTTTTGGTCTGAATGCGGCTTTTGGTGGAGCAGAACATGTAACCTGCGTGGATGTATCACAAACCGCCATTGACATGGCAAAAGAAAATGCCATTCGCAATGGGCTGGACGGTAAAATGGATTTTCTGTGCGAAGATGTTTTTGACCTTTTGACAAAGCTGGCAGAGCAGAAATGCCGTGACTATGATTTTATTATCCTTGATCCCCCGGCCTTTACAAAATCCCGCCAGACAGTGCACGCAGCTTCCCGCGGATATAAAGAGATTAACCTTAAGGCTATGAAACTGCTTCCCCGGGGCGGATATCTTGCCACTTGCAGCTGCAGCCATTTCATGACGGATGAAATGTTCCGTAAGATGCTTTCAAGCGCGGCAAAGGATGCTGCCGTATCCTTAAGACAGATAGAAGCCCGTCAGCAGGCACCGGATCATCCTATTCTGTGGAATGTTCCGGAAACTGACTACCTTAAGTTTTACATCTTCCAGGTTGTATGACATATATGTTCCGTTGTTTCAGTTCACAGCATTATCCGATTGAGGTTTATTTTTCTCATCATCTTTGCAAAAAAGGAGCTCACTATAAATAAGCGAGCTCTTGTTATTGCAGTTCAGGTATTCGGTTTAGTTCAGGCAGTCACTGTTTAGTTACTGTTAATCAAGTACATATATGGTCACGGTAGTTAGTATTATTCAAGCATCTCAAGAAGTTCTTCCAGGCGCTGTTTTTGCTCAGTTCTGAAATCCTCACGCTCAATTTTGAACTCTTCACGCTGTTGTCTCAGTCTTTCGCGGATTTCATCTCTTATTTCTTCGATTTCAGCCGGTTCAAAATCCCCGGAAATGATGGATTCAAATATCTCATGGCGATTCTTCATACGGCTTTCCATATTTTCAAAAACTTCATCCATCAGATCCGCCAAATCGTCCCTCATTTTTTCAAGCTGGGACGAAATCAGAGCGTACTCTTCATCGGTTAATTCAGTAAGTCCCGTCAGATTTCCGTTTTCATCACGGAGTGCTTTAAGGTGAACCTCGCCTTTTCTGCTCAGGACTACAATTCCTTTGCTGTCTTTGTCCACGAACACCCCGACAAGTTTACCTTCGTAGTACCAACCATCCTTACCCTCGTCGTAGGTAAGACCATATGGCTCATACGCGGACATATCCGTGCGGATCTCCCTTATCTTGCCCAGCTTCTCCTTAATTACCTCTCTGCGTGCTTCTATCCTCTCACGTAAATTCCCCTTGCCAAAGTCAAAGCCGTCTCTGCCAAGCAGCTTCGACTCCCTGGCTGCAAAAGCCGTTACGCTTCCTGCAAGCAGGCAGGTTACAACAGCACCAATTATAATAGTCTTTTTTTTCATATCATTACCTCCTGTTTGTGTTTTTCATCAGGCTGCTCCTGATGACAACACTATTGTAAAAAGGAGTTTTGAGGAATTTTTGATGAAAAAACATTTTTTAAATTTCTATTTTAGTACCGGAAGAGAAAACCAGAATTCTACTCCGTTATCCACGTTTCTTGCTCCGTACTCACCATTGTGTGCGGAGATAATTGTTTTTACAATGTAAAGACCAAGGCCCGAGTGTTTCTCCTCCGTTCTGACCCTCGCCTTGTCGGTTTTATAAAAGCTTTCCCAAATATGCTCCATATCCTCGCGCCGGATATGTTCACCTTCATTGAAAACTGTAAAGAGAGCTTTATCCCCCTGCCTCCTAAGACTTATAGATATACGTCCTCCCACCGGTGTATGTGAAACGGCATTTGTCACATAATTTTTGATGGCCTGTTCCAGGTAATGGCTGTCCCCATCAATACAGACTCCACTTTCAATACTGACTCGTTCAGATAACCCATCAAACAATACAGACAATTTCGTTGTGACAGAGTCAACAAGACCGGATAAATCCACCCTCTCCGTTTTGATTCTGGAAAGCCCGTTTTCGAGGGCGGACAGGTCAAGTAGACTCATAACCATATCGTTCATCCGGTTTACTTCTTCGATAATGGTGTCACAATAATAATCCTTATCAATGTTATTAATGTTATGTTTCAGGTTTTCGCAGTACATCATAAGTAAGTGCAGCGGGGATTTAAGTTCATGGGAGACATTGGCCACAAAATCACGCCTCATTCTGTCAAGTCTTTTTTGTGCATCTACATCCTCTTTAAGTTTTGCGTTGGAAGCCTGTAAATCAGTAATAAGACTCTTTAATTTATCAGACATGGCATTAATGCTTTTTGACAAGCTGCCAAGTTCCGACGTGGATGTATTTTCGTCTGCATGTACATCAAAGTTCAAAAGCGCCACATTGCGGGCAACTTCCTCTATTTCCCGTATTGGCCTTGAAATTCTTCTGGCAAAAATGAGAGAACCTGCGACACCAATTATCAGTATAAGGACAGAAATAACCGCATTAACCTTGGTAAAAGCCGCAACGCTTGCATCGATAGCTTCTATGGGCGAAGTAATCCGGACATAGCGCCAGCCGCCATTGTACTTGAATTTACCCATCAGCACAATACTTCCCAATCTGGCTTGTGCCCACTGGGAGATATTGGCGCGTTCCGATATGCTGGAGATGGTGGCTTTAGGTTCCAGGGAGTAAATCATCTCCAAGCCCCTGCCACTCAGAACACGCGACACAACATTAAGTCCCCTGCCGTAAATTACTTTTTTGCCGTCAGTAATATGGACGTTTATATTATAAGCGTCCTGGGCTTTTTGAATAATGCTGCTTATTGTATCCGGGTCATCCGAGTAGTTTTCTTTTAATTCGTAGAAGAGCTTTTCCACTTCAGATTTTTTAAGGTTTGTATAATAGCTTCTGAACAGAAAAACACTGAAAATAATCTGGCAAATCAACACTGACAGCAGCAATGCCCCGGAATAAAACATAATCCTTGATTGGATTGATTTTTTCATTATTCCACCTCAAACTGATAACCCACCCTATGAATGGTTCTGATATAGCCAGCACAGTGGCCAAGCTTAATTCTGAGCTGCTTCACATGGGTATCGACCGTCCTGAAATCGCCTTCAAATTCATAGCCCCATACCGAATTTAAAATTTGATCTCTTGTTAGTGTTAAGCCCCTATTCAGCACAAAATAATAAAGCAGGTCAAATTCTTTTGGTGTGAGGGTAATCTGATTTTCATCTACCGTAGCAATCCGTTTTAGATTGTTTATTCGTATTTTTCCGGCAGAGAGAATGCTTTCCGCACTTTTCCCAATTCTTTTAAAGACCGCTTCCATTCTTGCAAGCAAAAGCGATGGCGAAAATGGTTTTGGAATATAATCATCCGCTCCTGTTTTGAAGCCGTTCAGCTGGTCGTACTCCTGCCCCCTTGCCGTAAGCATAATAACAGGGACAAGAAATGATTTTCTTATCTCTTTCAGCACTTCAAAGCCGTCCATATTGGGCATCATCACGTCAAGCAATATCATATCAATTTTTGTGTTGTTCTCATAGAAAACATCCAATGCCTTTTTGCCGTCTGTAGCTTCAAATACGCAGAAATTATTGGCCGATAAAAAATCTTTAAGAGACCTCAAAATTTTTATATCATCATCAACAATCAATATACATCTTTTATCATTAACCATAATGTCACCTCATGATTAAATGTATCTCACATTTTTGATGAAATTGTGAACATTATTTTAAAACTTAACTCAAAAAATTAAGGGTTCCAGACATCACCGCCTCAAATACCCGAGGAAATTTAAATGTCCGGAACCCCCTGCATTTACATTTACCTGCTTTAGTACAGCAGAATGCTCCTCACAAATTCGTAAATCAATAAACCAATTATGAACATTGCGCAGGCTCCGCAGATAAAGCCAGGCAGAAATATTAAAAGGAAATTTCTCTTTTTATTTGTACTGTTTTTTATCTCGTTATATCTATACACCGCCATACAAGCCAACAGCATGGGTAGTGTACCAATGGCAAGCCACATAAACGCTAATTCTTTCCATGTATAAGGAATCATGGCATCAGGGTTTGTAACCTGGTTTGAACCAAAAAGTGCTACAAAGACAAGAGTTGCAACCATTGCAACGCCTATACCGTAGACTACATTGCTGATAATTCTTGCGCTTTTATTCATATACTTTTACCTCTTTTCCTTAATTCTTCACTTCCAACAATTTTATAAAATCATTTATATTATATTGAAGAAGGCACGCATTCCGGTGAAGCTCCAAAGGATTTGTTTCCCTGGTATTGAAACCGGCGACAGATGTAAAAGCAAGAAGGAAGCCCAATTCCTTTAACCAGTCTATGTTTTCTTTATTATAGAGGCCAAAAGGATATGCAAACACTTTCTTTGAATTAACAAAAGCTTCGCACTCCTTAATGTCTGCCAGGACGGCATCCTTATCTTTGTATTGCAAAGCGGATTCAATACCTTTTCTGGTGTGCAGTAAATTTGAATGATTGCAGTATTCAAAGACGTCGCTCATGCTTAAGAGTTCTTCCCTGGACATGCAGACAGAGTACTCTTTTGTATATTCTTGAGCTTCGTCTAAAAGCCAGCCCAATACTACAAAGCAAACAGCATGAAAATTATATTTCTTCAAAATTGGATAAACATTTAACAGCACCGATTTATAAGCATCATCAAAAGTCAGAAGAACCGACTTTTCAGGGATTGGTTTGTCATTATAATAAAAATCAATCACTTGTTGTATGGTAAGGGTAGTATATCCGTTCTCAAAAAGATAGGCCATCTGTTTTTCAAACTCATCCTTTAAGCAGAAAAGGCCTTCCGGTAGTACATCATGATAATTTTGCTTTACTTTAATTCCTTTATATCGTTTTCTGTCGTATCCTTCTCTTTCAACTATCTCATGGTACATTAATGTATAAAATCCGGTCATGAAAGCCTCCTATGTTTGCAGTAAATAAATTCTTACATTATCCATTTTAGCTTGGGTCAAGTATGTAATCTACCATAAATATGTTAAAATACACTGTAAATAATAAAAACCATTGGTAATCATTATCTTTTTTATGTCGTTCATATATCATTTCCGTTATAGTATCATCATCAAACACATTTAAAGTATAAAAAAGCCCTTTGCAACATTTCTTACATATTAACATATCCTCCAGGATTTCATATATGGCAACAACTATTTGCATAAAAAAGCACTTAAAAGGCAAACTCATGGTAGATAAGAAAAATGGGAGGATTTAATATGGGCAGAAAAATTCAAAAAGTCAGAAAAAATGAAGACGGTGACATTACAGCCGTAATGCTGGATACCGGAAACGTATATGAGATTGATGAAGCAATCCAAATGGCAAAGCAAGGACAGATAGACGGAGTAATAGTAGGACGTGCAAAAAACGGCCGTGAATATTTAAGAAGTGCACCAAACGACAATCCAAATGACAATCTGGACAATTTGCCCCTCATGTAACTTCCTGGTGCACAGCTCTCCGGTTTTTCCAGGAACCGGTGAAAAATGTTTATGACACAATCATATACACATATCGTTCATGATTAGAACTGTAAAAAACATACCCTCGATATAGTAATCATAGACACATATCGAGGGTATTATCATTTTGATTAAATTTTTAAGTTTATTGTATTATCGTAACTTTATCTCCAAATCAGCCAAATCAGTATATATCCGGTTGTAACAGCAGCCAATGTAAAAGGCACACTGATTTTCATGAAATCCTTTGTACTTACTTCGTACCCTTCCTTTTTCAAAATACCAAGTCCGGTAATATTTGCAGAGGCTCCAATTGGTGTAAGGTTTCCTCCAAGGGTTGCCCCTGTAAGAAGGCCAAAATAAAGGATTGTAGGATCTATTCCCATCAGGAATGCAATTCCTCCAGTAACGGGCAGCATAGTTGCAACATAAGGTATGTTATCTATAAACGCGGAGAAAAGTACAGATGCCCAAACCAGAAGAGTATACATCAAAAATACATTATTACCGCTTACTTTTACAAAAAGTTTGCTGATTTCGTCTACAACGCCTGCTTCTGTTATACCGCTAATTACCAAAAAGAGGCCGGTGAGCAAAAGCAGTGTAAAATAGTCTATTTCCTTAAGAGTTTTCTTAAGTGATTCCAAACTGCGTGAACGAACAGTTTCACGAATCAAGCCAATAACCATTAGTCCAACGCAAATGAGACCATTGGTTATTGAAAGCTTTTTATCTTCAGGGATAAAAGATGTAAGAATCAGCAATATGATAGTACCAACAAGAAGTACGGACGGAAAATAATCTTCAACAACTGTTTTGTCTTTAACTTCTATCCTTTGATTTTCTTTACGGAACACCCAAAGGAGAATTAACGTTGATGCAAGGGCTCCTATTTGAACAACCCAGAACAAGCCAGGTCTTCCCCTGTAGAAAAAGAAATCCAGAAAATCCATATTGGCATGTCCGCCAAGCATGATAGCGGTTGTATCACCTACAAGAGTTGCAGCACCCTGAAGATTTGAGGACACAGCAATAGCTATAATGCTTGATACAGGAGAGATTTTCAGTTTATTTGCAATTGTAATGGCAACGGGTGCAACCATAAGAACTGTTGCAACATTATCTACAAACGCGGAGATAATACCTGCAAAGAGAGCCAGCGATATAATTGCCCATTTGACATTGGGCATTTTCACAATAATTATATCCGCCAGAAGTGATGGCATCTTCGATTCAATAAACAGTGAAACAATTCCCATTGTACCGGCAATCATCATAATTACATTCCAGTCCACTGAAAAGAAGACCTTGTTTAGCGGAAGAATACCGAATACAACAAAAAGGGCACCGGAAGCCAATGCAATATATGCTCTGTAATTAGGAAGCACCAGCAGCAGAACATATGTTAAAAGAAACAGTCCAAGAGGTAAAAGCAAGTTGACACATCCTTGTACAATTAATATTGTATTAAATCAGTGACCGAAGCCACTGTTCGACCCATTAAAATTCATTGTTAACATAACACTTCAAACTTAATTCTTTTCTAAACATCAAGCACATCATCCGGCTTCACATCTTAGCCATTTTGCCAGCAACTGTTGGCCTGAACCTTGACAATCATGTATAATATCTTCCGGACTTGGAAGGTGAGTGTTTCACCTCCTGGGACGGACCTT
>JAAYAD010000072.1 GCA_012719545.1 Clostridiaceae bacterium | reverse complement strand
TGCCTTCGCTAGACTATTCTTCGCGTTTCCGTTAATCCGCTTTCTAAAGCAGATTGAATTACTCAAAGCTTTTCGCTTAACGAGTTCCGCCATCATTTTCATGATGCTTCATACACTGTTCAATTTTCAATGTCCATCTTTTTTCCCCATCCCCGCTTGCCAGGCTCATTTCGGCCTCTCACGCGGCGGGAATTTTATTTTATCACAACCATCCTGCATCGTCAAGCCCTTTTTTATTGTTTTATTTTTCCGGTTCCCGATTTTGCATTGACGGTTGAATTGGGTTCACAATTGTCGTAACCTCTTCAGGCACACCCCTCAATATTAATGAGTAATGCTGCACCTGAATTAAACTTTTTATATAAGTTTTTAAAGGTTCTTTTCTGCTGCCTTGCTCTTTGAAAACCGCTTTTTGAGCGTTTTCCCGCAGACAGCTTATTTATAATACACCATGAAGTTTCTATTGTCAATATAAATTCATTATATTTTGGACTGGTTTTTTTATCCTTTATACTATATAATATTTGTAAATCCAATTGTAATTTGTTAATTTGTTATCAACTATTTACCCCCCTAATATACTCTATAACATTGTTATTGGGCACAACATAAAAAACGGGTGCCCTATTTTTTTGCCTGTTCTCCCTGCGGATATACTGATTAATATACCATCGTAAGATAAAAAACGTAAAATAAAAACGGGACTTTTAAAAGCCCCGTCTTATCAATGTTATTATATCTAATACTGATTCCAATATAGATGTCTGGTTAGATTATTGATATTGGGCAGCAGCATGCATGCTGCCTTTAACCTTATCATGATTCTGATGATTCTGTTGTTGATGAATCAGCAGATGAATCAGTTTCTTCTTTACCTTCTTCATCGTTGTCTTCATCAGCTTTAACTGATGCTGATATACGGGCAAGGGATACAACCTTATTGTCCTCGCTTGTCCTCATAAGAGTTACTCCCTGGGTTACTCTGCTTAAGACGCTGATTTCATCCACATGCATTCTTATAATGGTTCCGTCATTGGATATGAGCATTACATCATCGTCATCGGATACAGACAGGGCTCCTGCAAGGGGTCCTGTTTTTTCTGTTACCCTGTATGTCAATACACCTTTTCCGCCTCTTGCCTGTACCTTATATTCTTCAAGATCAGTTCTCTTTCCAAATCCTTTCTCTGTTACAACCAGGAGAGTTGTGTTTTCAAAGTAGGGAACCATCGAGATAACCTGGTCACCTTCGTCAAGACGGATACCTATAACACCCATAGATGTGCGGCCCATAGGTCTTACATCCTTTTCCTTAAACCTTATGGACATTCCGTTTTTGGTTACAAGGAATATATCATAGGAGCCATCGGTGAGCCTTGTACCAATCAGCTCATCGCCCTCTCTTAAAGTTATGGCTGCAAGACCGCCCTTTCGTATATTCTCATACTGTTCAAGAGGAGTCTTTTTAACCATACCGTCTCTGGTGGCCATAATAAGGAACATGTTCTTTTCATCGCCATGGAGCTTGATAACAGAAGTAATATACTCGTCGCTGTCAAGCTGCAAAAGGTTGACTATTGCAGTTCCTCTTGCCTGGCGGCCTGCTTCAGGTATTTGCCATGCCCTTATTTTATAGGCCTTACCTTTATTGGTGAAGAACATTAGGTAACGGTGTGTTGATGTGGTAAAGATATCGGTTACAAAATCGTCCTCACGAGTTGTAAGACCTGTAATACCCTTTCCTCCACGCTTCTGGCTCTTATAAGCATCTACGGGCGTACGCTTGATATAGCCATAGTGTGTAAGGGTAACCACTACATCCTCATCCTTGATGAGATCCTCCATATCTATGTCGGTCTCATCCATTGATATCTTGGTTCTTCTTTCATCGCCATACTTGTTCTTTATTTCGGTAAGTTCTTCTTTAATAATCTGATGAACAAGTTCAGGCTTTGCCAGTATTTCTTTATAATATGCAATCTTCTTTAATATGTCCTGGTATTCCTCTTCCAGCTTCTCACGTTCAAGGCCTGTTAAGCGGCCAAGCCTCATGTCTACAATTGCCTGGGCTTGCTTATCACTAAGGCCGAATCTTTCACATAATCTTTCTTTTGCCAGATTCTCGGTTTGGGAGCTTCTGATTATGTTAATTACCTCATCGAGATTGTCAATTGCAATCTTCAAGCCTTCCAGAATATGCGCCCTTGCCTCTGCCTTTTCAAGGTCATACTTTGTTCTGCGGCGTATTACATCTTCCTGATGGCGGACATAGTAATATATACAGTCCTTAAGATTCAGTACCTTGGGCTCGAACTTGCCTTCATTGGTCTGAATCAAAGCAAGCATGTTGACATTGAAGGCATCCTGAAGCTGAGTATTCATATAGAGCTGATTCAGAATAACATTGGCGTTTGCATCGCGCTTAAGCTCTATTACAATTCTCATACCGCTTCTGTCAGATTCATCCCTTAAATCGGAAATGCCTTCAATCCTTTTATCCTTAACCAATTGAGCAATTTTTTCTATAAGGCGCGCCTTGTTGACCTGATAGGGAAGCTCGGTAACAATTATTCTCTGGCGGTTGTTGGAGTATGTTTCTATATCTGTTACGGCACGAACCACAATACGGCCTTTACCGGTTTTATATGCTTCGCGGACGCCGCTCTTTCCAATTATAGTTCCGCCAGTTGGGAAATCCGGAGCTTTAATTGTCTCCATCAGCTCATCAATGGAGATTTCCGGATTATCAATGTATTTTATAATACCGTCAATTGTCTCGGTAAGATTATGGGGCGGTATATTTGTAGCCATACCAACCGCAATACCTGATGAGCCGTTAACCAAAAGGTTAGGGAAACGTGACGGCAGAACAACAGGCTCAATTTCATGCTCGTCAAAATTGGGCTTAAAATCAACAGTATCCTTGTTGATATCCCTCAGCATCTCCATGGAGATTTTAGTAAGCTTTGCCTCGGTGTAACGCATGGCTGCCGGTGGGTCACCATCAATGGAACCAAAGTTTCCATGGCCGTCAACAAGTGTATATCTCAATGAGAAATTCTGGGCCATTCTTACAAGGCTGTCGTAAACGGCCGCATCACCATGGGGATGGAATTTACCCAAAACTTCACCAACAGTAGTTGCGCACTTTCTGTAGGACTTTTCAGGGGTAAATCCTAAAAGGCTCATAGCATAGAGTATTCTGCGGTGCACCGGTTTTAATCCGTCACGTACATCGGGTAAAGCTCTGTCCACAATAACACTCATCGCATAATCGATGAATGACTGCTTCATCTCAGCTTCTATATCCACAGGTATTATGCGGTTGATGTTGGGATTGTCTATCTTGCCGCCATTTTCGGACATAATATATTGCTTCCTTTCATTTCCATCCAATATAATTATTGTACTATATTTTTCTATACATACCCTTATATTTTAATAAACATTTCCTTTTATGTCCATGGATGAAATGAAACCATCCATTTTAAGCCCTTATCATACTTTTTATAATCAAATATTATATATTTTTGCTGCATAAGAATTTTAATTTCCGACAAATAAGTTTCGCTTATTTATAAAATCTGAGCATTTATGTTTGAGCATGATAAAAATCATAGATAAATTTTTGACGTAATAACAGGGGCGTAATTAATAGATAATAGCAAGTTCGTAATAATAGATACATTTTAATAAATACGTTTCAAATAAACATATTCAAATAGATCTTTTCCAAATAAATTACTTTACTCTATGTTCCTATGCTTGCGTTTTAATTACGAAATCGGAGAGGATATAAGCAAAAAAAAATGGCCTGCCATTACCAGGCAGGCAAATGATGGAGATCGCATATGTGATCAAAAGGCTTATTGTGCCTTTTGGAGATCCTCACGTTTAGGAATACGGACAATAAATTCAAGATATTCGCCTCTGTCAATCTGTGCGGCTCTGGCGTTAACTCCTGATTTTTTCATAGTGTCTATTGCCTGACGAATTGTGTTTACAAAGATACGGATATCCTTTATAGATTTTGTTATGCTGCCCTTCTTTTCCTCGGGCTTATTGGGATTGCAGTATTTATCAATAACTCTTTGAACAAGTTCTTCGGTCTTTCTTACATTAAGTCCTTTATCGACAACCTTCTGAAGGACTTTGAGCTGAAGCTGCTCATCATCAAGTTTAAGAAGAGCTCTTGCATGCCTTTCTGTAAGACCGTTATCTGCCAATATCTTTTTAACCATTGGGGATAATCTTAAGAGTCTTATTTTATTTGCAATGGTGGACTGGCTCTTTCCTATTTTCTGGGCAAGCTCTTCCTGGGTTAACCCATGTTCCTTAATAAGATTGCGGTATCCTTCCGCTTCTTCCATGTAACCTAAGTCTTCTCTTTGGAGATTTTCTATTAAAGCCATTAAGGCGGAATCGTCTTCACCAACATCTACAACTATAGCGGGTATTTCCTTTTTTCCGGACATAGCTGTTGCCCTTAAGCGTCTTTCACCCGCTACAAGTTCATAATGAGTATTTGATATTTTTCTAACATTGATAGGCTGGATAACACCATATTGTTGAATAGACTGGCATAATTCATCAAGGGACGCAGGATCAAATTTTCTCCTGGGCTGATATGGATTTGGCCTTATCTGATCAATAGGTATCATCACAATTTTCTTTTCATCTACTTTTTTTTCTTCTTTTTTCTCTAATCCTGGAAATCTAAACTTTGCAGCAATCATAAGACACCTTCCCTTCACAATCCTCTTTTGTGTATTAGCACATTTTTTTCTATTGATAAAAGTATTCGCCTTATGATTGCTTCATCCTTTTTTTTTAAAAGAGAAATCATCGCAGAAAGCCGCACAAACAGCCCATTTCAGCGCTCGTTATAACGGATTTTTTGTCGGTTTACCGCTCTTTCTTGGATATATTTGAGGTGTGTGTCGATATTTTCTAACGATTACAATGCATCTTTCGATATCACTGAAGGGAAGTTTAAATTTTTTTGCCTCCAGTACCTCTCCGCCAAGTACATCCAGGGCATTTTTTGATTCCTTAATCTCATTCATTGCATCCGGCCCTTTCATTGCAAGGAAATACCCCCCCACCTTAACAAAGGGCAGGCAGTATTCCAGCAAAACCGGAAGTGGTGCAACACCCCTTGCGGTAGCTGCCTCAAAGGACTCCCTGTATTTTTTGTCTATACCGAAATCCTCTGCCCTTCCATGAACTGCTTTGATATCATTAAGTGAAAGAGCAGAACAGACTTCGTTTAAGAATTTTATCCTCTTTTCAAGAGAGTCTAAAAGTGTCACATTCATGTTGTCCCTGACAATTTTTACAGGAATCCCGGGAAAGCCGGCTCCTGTTCCAACATCAATAAGAGAGTTGGCCTTTTCAGGAAGAGCAATAAATAATGAAAGGGAATCGAGAAAATGCTTTATAACAATGCCTTCCTCATCGGTAATAGCAGTAAGATTCATTTTTTCATTCCACTCGACAAGTAACCCTGCGTATTTTGAAAACTTATCAAGTTGTTCCTGTGTTAAATCTATGCCAAATTCTTTGCTTCCGTCTGAAAGCATATTTAAGTATTGCTCTCCGAGCATAAATTATCACCGTTCTTTCTCTTTAATGATTCCAGATAAACAAGAAGTACAGAAATATCAGCAGGGGAAACACCGGAAATTCTTGAAGCCTGACCGAGTGATCTGGGCCTGTGCTGGCTTAGCTTCTGTTTTGCCTCATTGCTGATACCATTAATCTTGTAATAATCAATATCTTCAGGCAGGGTTCTTTCTTCCATACGCTTAAATTGGCGGATCTGGACCATTTGCCTTTCAAGATAGCCCTCATATTTAATGCTTATGGTTACCTGCTCCTTGACTTCTCTTGAAATATCTGCAGCCTGACCTATTTCACCCAAAAAGTCATATTCAATCTCAGGCCTCTTAAGCAGATCATAAAGCCTGATTCCTGATACAATCCTTGCGCTTCTGTGCCTGTCCAAAAACTCGTTTATTTCTTCACTTGGGGACAGTATGGTTTCTTTAAGGCGCTTAAGTTCCTCTTCGATGCTTTGTTTCTTTGCAAGGAAACGTGCATACCTTTCATCGCTTACAAGGCCAATTTCTCTTCCAATGGGTGTCAGTCTCAAATCGGCATTGTCCTGCCTTATCCAAAGCCTGTATTCGGCACGGGATGTCATCATTCTGTAAGGCTCATTTGTTCCTTTTGTAACCAAATCATCAATAAGTACTCCTATATAGGCCTGGGATCTGTCAAGTATAAGGGGTTCACGATTATTTATTTTCATTGCCGCATTGATGCCCGCAATTATACCCTGTGCGGCAGCCTCCTCATAACCGGAGCTACCGTTAATCTGGCCTGCTGAAAAAAGTCCGTCAATGTCCTTGAATTCCAGGGACAGTTTAAGCTGGGTGGGATTGATGCAGTCATATTCTATGGCATAGGCCGGCCTCATAATTGATGCGTTTTCAAGTCCGGGTAAGGATCTTATCATCTTTATCTGGACATCCTCAGGCATACTGCTGGACATGCCCTGAAGATACATTTCAAGAGTATTAAGTCCCATTGGCTCGACAAATATCTGATGGCTTTCCTTATCGCTGAACCGGACTATTTTATCCTCAATGGAAGGACAATATCTGGGGCCTATACCTTCAATTTCTCCGCTGTATAGCGGGGATCTGTGAAGATTATCCTTAATAATCTGGTGTGTTTCGCTTGTTGTGTGGGTAAGATAGCACATGACCTGATCTTTCTTAATTTCGCCGGTCATGTATGAAAATGGCGTTATTTCTTCATCCCCGGGCTGTTCGGCAAGCTTTGAGAAATCAATAGATCTTCTGTTTACTCTGGCAGGGGTGCCTGTTTTAAATCGCATAAGCTCTATTCCCAAAGCTTTCAGGCTGTCCGAGAGCCTGTTTGATGGAAAGAGCCCGTCAGGGCCGCTGCTAAAGCTGGTATTGCCAATGATTATGCGTGCTTTAAGATATGTTCCGGTAGTCAATACAACAGCCTTTCCAAGGTATACCGTTCCTGTATGCACACGTACTCCATATACTTTTTTGTTGGAGCACAGTATTTCAACAACTTCAGCCTGTTTTACATCCAGATTCTCCTGGCTTTCAAGTGTCATTTTCATATGAGCCTGATAGGCTCTTCTGTCTATCTGAGCCCTTAAAGAATAAACCGCCGGCCCTTTGCCGCGATTTAGAATTCTTGACTGAATGAAGGTTGCATCAGCAGACAGGCCCATTTGTCCGCCTAAAGCATCTATTTCACGGACAAGCTGGCCCTTCGCAGTTCCTCCGATATTTGGATTGCATGGCATATTTGCAATACTGTCAAGATTAAGGCTGAAAATAACAGTTTTAAGTCCCAAACGAGCCGATGCCAGTGCAGCCTCACATCCGGCATGTCCTGCTCCAACAACAATAACGTCATATTCTCCGCCAATGAAATCACTCATGTTTTTCAATCACCTTGTGCGCCAGATTTGAAAGCTAAATATTATTTTCCTATACAGAACCTGGAGAATATCGCATTTATCACATCTTCATCGGCAACATGGCCCGTAATTTTACCAAGCTCGTCCAAGGCAGCCTTAAGATCCATGGCGATTGTATCCAGTGTAAGGCCCATTTTTATAGAGTCAAGAGCAGAAATAATAAAGCTTCTTGCTTTCCTTATCTGATGCTCATGGCGGGCATTTGTAACAAGCACCATATTGTCCAGGTCATCATTATTTTCAGTAGCATATTTTACAATAACATCCTCCAGCTCATCAATGCCAATATCCTCAGATACTGACAAAAAGAGAGCCTTTGGATTTTCATTTTTAAGATTTTGTAAGGTGTTGCTGTCAATTAAGTCAATTTTGTTGATAACTGTTATATTAGGCTTATTTTCTTCATTAACCCTCTTTATAATTTCCATGTCCTCAGGACAAAAGGCTTTGGAGGCATCCATAAGAATTACTGCAAAATCAGCATCCTTAAGAGCTTTAAGGCTTCTTTCAACGCCAAGCTTTTCAACCAGGTCTTCTGTTTCCCTGACTCCTGCAGTATCAACAAGCTTTACGGGAATGCCTTTAATATTTATATATTCCTCTATAATATCCCTGGTAGTTCCGGGAATATCGGTTACTATGGATTTGTTTTTTCTTGCAAGGCGGTTCATCAAAGAAGACTTGCCCACATTGGGCCTTCCGGCAATAACAACTTCCATACCTTCCATCAGTATTTTTCCAAAGCGGAAGCTGTCTATCAAATTATCCATGTCCTCAAGAACCCTATTTGCCACATCCTCTGCCATTTCGGCAGTAACTTCCTCTTCGTCATACTCCGGATAGTCCAGATTTACCTCCAAATGGGCAAGGATATTGATAAGCTTTTCCCTTATTTCATTTATCTTATTTGACAAAGATCCTTCAAGCTGCTTAACTGCAGTTTTGGATACCCTCTCGGTTTTTGCCTGGATAATATCCATTACTGCTTCAGCCTGGGATAAATCAATTCTTCCGTTTAAGAAGGCGCGCTTTGTAAACTCCCCCGGTTCAGAAGGACGAGCTCCCGCCTGATACAATAAATTCAAAAGATTTGACGCAGTTATATATCCACCATGGCAGTTGATTTCAACTACGTCTTCGCGGGTATATGTCCTGGGAGCAGCCATCTTTGTAATAAGTACTTCATCCACAACTTCTCCTGTTTCAGGAGATACAATTTTACCATATTGAATGGTATGGGAAGGCTGATCCTTAACCTTCTTTTTACCTCTGAAAATTTTATCTGCTATATTAAATGAATCAGGTCCGCTCAGCCTTATTACAGATATTCCAGCATTGCCGACGGCAGTAGATATGCCTGCAATTGTATCATTTATCATATAGTTCAACCTTCGTATCCATAATATTATAAAGGACAACGGTCACCCGTTGTCCCTTTATTTTTGATATCTAATCAGCTTTGCTATGCTTGTAACGGATAACCACCTTGCGGTTGGGTTCCTCGCCTATGCTGTAGGTATCAACGTATTTATGGTTCTGCAATGTTGAATGAATTATTCTTCTCTCATAGGGATTCATAGGCTCAAGAGTAAGGTTTTTGCGGGTACGCGCGACCTTATCTGCTATACGATTTGCAAGACGTATAAGAGTTTCTTCTCTTTTGCGCCTGTAATCTGCAACATCCAGTGTAACCCTGTAATATACGTTCAGAGTCCTGTTAATAACAAGGCTTAAAAGGTATTGGAGGGAATCCAAAGTTTCGCCTCTTCTTCCTATTATAATTCCAATATTTTCACCCGAGAGACGAACAACTACTTCTTCATCCTTCTTTTCAATATCAATATCGGCTTCAATTCCCATGGCATCGAAAACAGGCGTCAGAAAATCCTCAACAATACTCTCAACAGTAATTTTTTCAGTAACTCTGACAACTGCGTTTTTATTTCCGATAATGCCTAATATGCCTTTATTGCCTTCATTTATAATTTCAATTTCTGCATCTTCACGATCTATGTTGAGTTCTTCACATGCAAGCCTAATAGCTTCATCAACGCTTTTGGCTTCTTTTACTATCGTCCTTTGCAAAGTTTTTCTCCTCCTTGCTCTCATTATTATCCTTCTTCACGAAATTGTTCAAGGCCTTTTGCTGGATAAAGGACAAAATATTATTAATGGTCCAGTAGAAGGACAAGCCGCTTGGTGTGGTAAATCCGATCCATAATGTCATAAGAGGGCTTATCCATAACATGCTGTTGCTTGCACATCCGGGATTCTGAGCTTTATTCTTGCCCTTCTGCTCAGGTTGGGGAGGCGTCAAAAGCCTTGTAGAAAAATAGGTGGATGCAACAGCCAATAAAAGTATGATAAGCGGCGGAATATAAGTTTGTGGCTCTCTTGTAATAGCCTTTATGTCGTAAGTAGGCGCAATACCCAGGTTAAAGATATTGAACATCCTAAGGTTAAAGTCTTTTAATACGGCCTTGTGATTCTCCGACAAAGTCGGATTGTTTTCCACTATTTCAGGCTTTTTGTTTATTACATCAATAAGCTTTATCTCAAAAGAGTAGTCCTTGGAGGAGAACTTTGAGTAAACTTCCATAGGATTATCCTTGATTTTATCGTATGTTTCCTTTCCAATACTTGCATAGGAAAGGTCACCGTTCTCAACGGCCTCTATTGCCATTTCACCGATTGCCTTAGCAGGGAGCTCCATCATGTAGGTCATAGGCATCCTGATAACAAATAACAGGGCAAATAAAATAGGAAGCTGAATTAAAAGAGGAAGACATCCGGAAGTAGGATTGTATCCTTTTTCCTGATATAATTTCATTGTTTCTTCATTTAATTTTTCCCTGTCATTTTTATACCTTGCCTGTAACCTGGCAAGCTCGGGCTGTATCTCCTGCATTTTCTGAGTTGATTTCATTTGTTTTATTGATAATGGCAGGAGAATAAGCTTATATGCTATTGTGAACAAAACAAGTGAAAAGGCATAATTATGAAAACCAATGGTATTGTAGATAAAATACATCAGTTTTCCAAATATCAAACCAATCGCGGCTAATAAGCCTTGCATATTTTTCCCTCCACGCTCCTATTTTACCGGATCATATCCACCCGGGTGAAATGGATGGCATTTCAAAAGTCTGAGAACAGCAAGATAACCGCCTTTTAATGCACCGTATTTTGATATGGCTTCCAAAGCATATTGGGAGCAGGTAGGATAAAATCTGCATGTAGGCTTTCTTTTAAGAGGAGAAATATATTTTCTGTAAAACGTTATTAACAGAATCAATATTTTTTTCATTTCTGTTTATCCTTGTCCAAAAGCTCCAGCTTGTATAAGAGATATCTCAATTCTTTTCCTACGGTATCAAAAGAAGCGGGCTCATCTGCTTTTCTCGCAACTATAACCAAATCGTAACTTCCCACAAGCCTGCCATATAAGAGCCTTATATTCTCCCTGATAAGTCTTTTCATTCGGTTTCGATCTACAGATTTCCCTATTTTTTTACTTACTGTAATACCTACTCTTATTAAATTTAAATTGTTGGGAAGAACATAAACCACCAATAAGGCGGAAGCTGAGTACTTTCCTTTACTATAAACTCTCTGAAATTCTCTGTTTTTCGTCAGAACCGGCAGTTTACTCATTCTCTTTTTCTACAAATTCCTCATAATAGAAGAAAAGACCATATATGGTCTTTATGCAGTTAATCTTTTTCTGCCCTTTAATCTTCTTCTTCTTAATACTTTTCTGCCATTGGCAGTTTTCATTCTCTTTCTGAAACCATGTTCTACTTTGCGCTGCCTCTTCTTAGGCTGATAGGTACGTAACACGAGTGCACCTCCGTTCAACTTTATTTCTATCACAAAAAACTAATTTCTTTTTATATGGACACCAGTCAGTATTATATAACGCAAACCCTCAATAAGTCAAGAAAAAGTACAAAATGTATGAGTTGAAACACAATATAAAGTTTGATATATTTAAATATACGGTTAAAAATCAAATGGAGGAATTCCTAATGGCAACTGGTTTACAGGAAACATGGGCGGAAATTACCCGGCTCCTTGAAGGTGAAATGACCAGTGTTAGTTTTAGCACCTGGATAGAGCCAATTGTCCCTGTTTCTTTTGAGAATAATAGTATAGTATTGGAAGTTCCGTCAGAATTTAATCTTGGAATTATTAAATCACGTTATAAAGATTTGTTGCAAAATGCTGTTAAAATTGTAACACACAGGGATCTTAACGTGGAACTCTGTGTCAGATCCAATGAACCCAGAAAGAAGGCTGAAACACAATCAACAGAAGAGCCTTCGTCTACCCATACCATACTTAATCCTAAGTATACCTTTGCTACCTTTGTAAAGGGAAGCGGAAACCAATTGGCCCATGCGGCTGCACTTGCTGTTGCGGAAGCACCGGCTGCTGCATATAATCCTTTATTTATATATGGAGGTGTTGGTCTTGGAAAGACCCACCTTATGCATGCCATTGGCCATTATGTTCTTGAACAGAACGCTAATGCAAAGGTACTTTATACATCTTCCGAAAAATTTACCAATGAGCTTATCAATGCAATAAGAGACGATAAAAATGAAGAATTCCGCAACAAGTACAGAAATATTGACGTATTATTAATTGACGATATTCAGTTTATTGGCGGAAAAGACAGAACTCAGGAGGAATTTTTCCACACATTCAATGCTCTTTATGAATCCAACAAACAGATAGTTCTTTCAAGCGATAAGCCTCCGAAGGAAATTCTTACTCTTGAAGAGAGGCTCCGTTCAAGATTTGAATGGGGCTTGATTGCTGATATCCAGGCTCCCGATACAGAAACAAGGATAGCAATTCTCAAAAAGAAATCACAATTGGAGCAGTATGATATTCCGGAAGAAGTGCTGGAATTCATTGCTAATAATATTGAGTCCAACATCCGCGAGCTGGAAGGAGCTTTAAATCGTGTTATTGCGTATGCATCCCTCACTGGCTCGCCTATTACTCTTGATCTGGCACAGGATTGCTTAAAGCAGATTATTGCAGGCCATTCACCTGCCAGCATCAATCATAATACCATTATGAAGGTTGTATCGAGGTATTATGACATTTCTCCTGAGCAGCTGACTACAAAAAAGAGATCACGAGATGTGTCTTTCCCAAGACAAGTGGCTATGTATTTGTGCCGCGAACTTACAGGTATGTCTCTGCCCAGAATTGGTCAGGTCTTTGGTGGAAGGGATCATACAACAGTAATTCATGCCTGTGACAAGATCCAGGAAGAAATGGATACAAATGCCGAATTAAGAAGGGCAATTACAGAAATGAAAAGAAATATAACAGGTAAGAAATAATTTCCCCAAAAATATGTGCATTTGTGGACAAATAAACTGTGAATAATTTTGTTGAAATTTTAAACTAACAAGTTTCAAAAAAATATTCCAAAGTTATCAACATCTTATTAAACACCAAAAACACCTGAAAATAAACGACTTCAATCAGTTTTCAACATAATTAACAACACTTATTACTATTACGACTAGACTCTTAAAATAAATAAAAAAAGAAACCGGGGGATAAAAGATGAAAGCCATCGTACAAAAACATGACCTTATGGATGCAATAAATGTCGTACAAAGAGCAGTAATGCCAAAATCAACTACTCCTATTCTGGAAGGCATTTATATTGAAGCTCAGGATAATTTCAAGCTTATCGGTAACTGCTATGAACTTGGCATAGAGTACACTGTAGAAGCTGATATAAAAGAAAAGGGATCAATTGTCATTAATTCCAAGATCTTCGGTGATATAATAAGAAGGCTTCCTGATGCTCCTGTTTCCATTGAGGTTTCAGAAAACAATAAAATAGTTATTGAATGCCTAAGTTCATATTTTGAAATAAACGGTATTGATGGCGAAAACTATCCTTTACCTCCCTCAAGCAAAATAGATACATTTATTACCATATCCCAGGTTGCTTTAAAAGATTTAATCAAGCAGACAATATTTGCTGTCGGCAACGATGAAAACAGAAAAATAATGACCGGTGCACTTTTACAGTCTGAAAACGGCGAATTAAGAATTGTTGCACTGGACAGTTTCAGAATGGCAGTAAGCCATGCGGTAGTTAAGGAAGATGCTACGTTTAAAGTAGTTATTCCTGGAAAGAATATGAATGAAATACTACGCATTCTGGAATCATCGGAAGATCCTGTAACTATATCAATTTCAGGCAATCTTGTATTTTTCGATCTTAAGAATTGCAGAATTGTATCCAATGTATTGGATGGAGAATTTATAAATTACAGAAGCTATATACCTACACAGTTTGAAACTGTAATAGAAATTAATACAAAGAGCTTTATAGAAAGCCTTGAAAGAGCTTCACTTATTTCCAGCGATGATAAGCGTTTCCCTGTGAGGCTCCATATTGGAGATGAAAACCTTGTAGTCTACTCCAAGGCAGATATAGGCTTTTCAAAGGAAGAAATCAAAATTACTAACAATGGTGCCAATTTGCAGGTTGGTTTTAACCCTCACTATCTGATAGATGCACTTAAAGTAATTAATGATGAAAATATCAAAATATCCTTCAGCTCTGCTATTGGACCATGTATTATAACAGCAATTGATCATGACAGATATCTGCATTTGGTACTGCCTGTAAGGATAAGGAATATGTAAAAGAGGTGCTTATGAAAACCGTCGAAATAAACACTGAGTATATTAAGCTGGATCAGTTTTTGAAACTGGAGAATATAGTTGAATCCGGAGGACATGCCAAGTCCTTCATTTTAGAAAACGAAATTTTAGTCAACGGCGAGGTTGAATTTCGACGGGGAAGAAAATTAAGGAATGGTGATGTCGTTAAGGTAAAGGGTCAGGAATATAAAATTCTGCATACCGGTGAACAGATGTGATTATAAATAGCCTGGAATTATATAGCTTCAGAAATTATGAAAAAGAGACCATAACCTTTGATAACAGCGTAAATCTTTTATATGGTCAGAATGCCCAGGGAAAGACCAATGTATTGGAAGCTTTATATATTGCAGCTACGGGCAAGTCACACAGAACAAATACCTTTCAGGATCTTGTTCAATATGGAAAACCAGGCTTTGAGATTCATTTGACTGCAGAAATTGACGGAAGGACAAATACAATTTTACTTAAATACTCCAGGGACAGAGGCAGGTATATAGAAATAAACGGTATTAAAAGAGATAAAATGTCTGAAATCCTTGGAACTCTGAATATGATTTTGTTTTCTCCCGAAACCCTTGAAGTTGTTAAAGGTTCACCATCCATCAGGAGAAAATTTCTTGATATACTGCTCTGTCAGACAAACCGGCAATATCTTTATTACCTTCAGAAATATAATAATCTTATTAAAAATAAGTCGGTTGCATTAAAAAAATGGAAGACGGACAAAAGATATGAGGATGTTTTGCCTGTCTGGAATGAACAAATTTCAGTTTATGGCGGAAAAGTAGCTTTTTTACGCGTGAATTGCGTTGAAAAGCTTAATGAATACATGAAAAAAGAGATTGGCTATATAGCTGAAAATAAAGAAGTTTCAAATATTACATATAAGACTTACTGCACCTTTGATAAAAATTGTGATGAAAAATATTTCGAAAATGAGTTAAAATTAAAACTGGCGCAAGGGATCAACAGGGAGTTTGAATTGTCCCAATGTTTAATAGGTCCCCATAGGGATGATATAGAAATATTGTTGAATGGCAGAAACTCCAGGCATTATTGCTCCCAGGGCCAACAGAGAACATTAGCCCTGGCTCTGATTATATCTGAACTTCTTTTTATTGAAGAAGTAAAGGGAGAAAAGCCTGTACTCTTACTGGACGATGTAATGTCAGAGCTTGATTCAAAAAGGAGAGAATATCTGCTTAATAGCTTGTATGATGTACAAACCATTATAACTGCCACTGACGATTTGCCTTTCGACAATATTAAAAATAAGAAAGTAAAAAAAATGCAGGTAGTGAACGGAAAAATAGTATGTTGACTTGCAAGGTAAAAAATAGAATTTATTGGTGATGATATGTATCTGCATATTGGTGAAGATGAGGTTGTTTTATTAAAAGATGTTGTAGCTATTATGGATATTGAAAAGACAACCACTTCTTCTACAACAAGAGAGTTTTTAAAAAGGTGCGAGGAAAAAAAGGAAGTAAAAACAGTAGGGACGGATATACCTAAAACTTTTATTTTAACAGTGAAAGACGGAAAACAAGCAGTTTATTTGTCGCCCATATCGTCATACACGCTGTACAAAAGAGCTTGTAGGCAAACCTACTGATAGGAGGATTACGAATAATGTCTGTCAATAATCATGAAAATTACAATGAAGAACAAATTCAGGTACTGGAAGGATTGGAAGCCGTACGAAAGAGACCTGGCATGTATATAGGTAGTACTTCAATAAGAGGCTTGCATCATCTGGTATATGAAATTGTAGACAACAGCATTGACGAATCCCTTGCAGGCTACTGTGACAATATATATGTTTCCATAAACAGTGATAACAGTATCACTGTAATAGACAATGGGCGAGGAATTCCTACCGGTATTCACCCTAAGCTTCAGATACCTACAATTGAAGTAGTACACACTGTTTTGCATGCCGGAGGAAAATTTGGCGGTGATGGTTACAAGGTATCAGGAGGACTACACGGTGTAGGTGCTTCTGTTGTAAATGCTCTGTCCAGGTGGATGGAGGTAGAGGTTTGCCGTGACGGTAAAATACACAGGCAGAGATATGAGAGAGGTGTTCCTGTTACCGGAGTTGAAATAATTGGAGAATGCCCGGAAGAAAAAACAGGTACAAAGACAACATTCCTTCCCGATGATGAAATTTTCGAGGAAACTGTCTTTGATTTTGATACACTGCTTAAAAGATTCCGTGAAATGGCTTTCTTAAACAAAAATATTACCATTACCCTGGTTGATAAACGCGGTGAGGAGCCTAATGAAGTAGTTCTTCACTATGAAGGCGGTATCAGTTCTTTTGTAGAGTATATAAACAAGAACAGGGAAGTATTGCATCCCGAAGTAATTTACTTCAGTGCCAAAAAGAATGATTATGAGCTAGAAGTGGCAATGCAGTATACTGATTCATTCCTGGAGAATATATTCAGTTATGCCAATAATATTACAACAACCGAGGGCGGTACCCATGTAACCGGTTTTAAGACCGCCATAACCAAAGTTATTAATGATTACGCAAGAAAATATAACTTATTAAAAGAGAATGATAAAAATCTTTCAGGTGAAGATGTAAGAGAAGGTCTTACAGCAATTATCTGTGTCAGATTGACAGAACCTCAGTTTGAAGGACAGACTAAAACAAAGCTTGGAAATGCGGAAATAAGATCTTTCACTGAAGGTGTTGTTACTGAAAAGCTCTCATGCTTCCTTGAAGAGAACCCGAAGGTTGCTAAGATAATTGTAGATAAGACAATACTTTCTTTCAGGGCAAGAGAAGCTGCAAGAAAAGCTCGAGAAATGACAAAGAGAAAGTCTGTGCTTGAATCCACTTCATTGCCCGGTAAGCTTGCAGACTGTTCTGAGAAGGATCCCTCAAAGTGCGAAATTTTCATAGTTGAGGGAGACTCTGCAGGAGGAAGCGCAAAGCAGGGAAGGGACAGAAGATATCAGGCTATACTTCCTCTCTGGGGTAAGATGCTGAATGTTGAAAAATCCCGTGAGGATAAAGTTTATGGAAATGATAAGCTCAGCCCTGTTATTACTGCCTTAGGTACCGGTATTGGTGAAGATATGGATCTGTCAAAGCTCAGATACCATAAGGTTATAATTATGGCCGACGCGGATGTTGACGGTTCCCATATCAGGACTTTGCTTCTTACATTCTTCTTCCGTTACATGAGGCCATTGATAGAAAACGGACATATTTATATTGCTCAGCCTCCTTTGTATAAAGTAAAGAGAAATAAAGAAGAATATTATGTCTATAACGACAGGGAGCTTCAGAAACTTTTAAAAGAGAAGAACTGGAGTAAGGAGGACGGAAATCTCACAATTCAACGATTCAAAGGTCTTGGCGAGATGAATTCCGATCAGCTCTGGGAGACAACAATGAATCCTGAGACCAGAACTATTCTTAAAGTTGAAATGGATGACCCTGTAAATACTGATGAAATCTTTACAGTACTTATGGGAGAAAAGGTAGAGCCCAGAAAAGAATTTATCCAGAAATATGCAAAGACTGTAAATAACCTTGATATATAATGGTTAAATTAATTAGTATCTTATGTTTCTTTTTATACATTATAAATACAATTGAGCGCCCGAGAAGGCGCTTTTATTTTTTATAATTTACCCTAAATTATTTTCTGATCAGAAAGTTAATAGTTACGCAGAAATATTCAATAATAAATTTCTCATATTAATTACTTTTTTCTTATCACCACCATCATGTTTGGGTAAAAAAAGCTTTTTTACTTTAGATGTTTTTAAGAGCATCTCTAACCCACCATAATGATCATCATGATAATGGGTTAATATAACTCCATCTATTTTATCTACATT
>JAAYAD010000052.1 GCA_012719545.1 Clostridiaceae bacterium | reverse complement strand
TTTGTCTTCTTACCTCGTTGTATACATCTTGTCGCATCTTATATATCCTCCATTTCCATGGAAAACAGGATATCATAAAATGCACTTTTTTCTACATTTTCAGAGGGCCCTTTTCTTACAATTTAATTGTACCCTTTACACTTTGGTTATTCATCAGATAAACAGAGTGCACAACTAAGTTCTAATAGAAGTACAAGTGATACTCTATCATCTGCTATTGAATTAATAAAAAGTTTTGTCAAATTAAAATAAAATTTTAATGCATTCTGATTATATCTGGCATGGTTCATAACACTCTTTGGTTGGCCTTTACGTGTTAAATTAATTCAACCAAACGTTATGTCCATGTCATTTTTATTGGGTTTTTATAAATTTCCTGAAAATAATATTATTTATCTTTATCCTTTTCCATGCCCACCTATTATCCCAATTTTATAAGTTTATGTTACAGCAGTATATTTTATTAATGAAACGTTTAATTAATCATCTAAGTAACAAAACCATAATTTGTTAGTGTAAGTGCACAATTTTTAGTATGTCAACGATTAAAAATAGTTAAATTTATCTTGACTTTATGGAAATAGCGCCCTATAATGAAGTTACAATTGATTAAACGTTTCAGTAAAGAAAGGAGACATACATATGAAACTTCGGGCTACCATAAAAGACGTAGCCAGGGAAGCTAAAGTATCTCCTGCCACTATTTCTTATGTATTAAACGGGAAAGGCAACATAAGTGAAGAAACCAAGGCCAGGATTTATGCGGCAATGGAAAAGCTCAATTACATACCTAACCTTTCTGCAAGAGGATTGGTACAGAACACTTCAAAACTTATTGGTGTTGTCATACCCCAGACAGAACCCGGAGAAAGACTGATTTTCAATAACAGCTTCTATAGTGAAGTTATAGGAGCTATTGAATATACCGCGCGCATGCAAGGATATCATGTCTTGATTTCTGCCACAGACGCAAATGAAAGTTATTTTAATCTCGCAAGGCAGAGAAATCTTGACGGCATTATTGTCATTGGCGCATATCCCGATCAGTTCTATCTGGACGTGAAAAAGACACAAATTCCTATTGTTCTGATAGACAGTTACTTTGAGGACCATTATTTCCACAGCATTCAGATAAATGACCGCTACGGGGGATATATTGCCACCAAATATCTTCTGGATAAGGGACATCGCAACATTGGAATTTTTACCGGAAAGATTAAGGAAGGCGGCGTTGTCAAAAAGCGTTATGACGGTTATGTTGATGCATTAAATGAATACGGCATACCCGTTAATCCTGAATTTATTTTTGAGGAGACTGTAGATTTTGACTCCGGCTTAAAATTGGCCGACAGATTGCTAGATAAGAAAACTGACATTACGGCAATCTTTTGCATTGCAGATATTCTTGCCATTGGTGCTATGAAAGGGCTGCTAAACAGGGGCGTAAAAATCCCTGATGATATTTCTATCATAGGTTTTGATGATTTGATTGTTTCACGTTACTTTTCACCAAGTCTTACAACTGTTCACCAGGATATAGCCAAAAAAGGAGAAGAGGCTGTACGACTTCTTTTAAACACAATTAATGATGCACAAAAGGGCAAGCAGGAGATTATATTGCCTTTATCGCTTGTCGAAAGAGAATCAGTTAAGAAAATAAATTGACCGGTCAATTTTACACACATATTTTACTCTTTCCAACAATCTAAGAAAGGAAGTGATATCGCAAAAATGCTATATAAACAACCTACACTATTTTCGGGCAGTTTTAGTGTAGGTTGTCATTGGTGCTTTGTAACTTAAATGCTCCAAAGCTTAAGTTTAGTATAGTGTTTTGGAGCAGAAAGGTCAACATTTTAAAGGGAGGATAGTTATGAAGAAATCTAAAATTCTGCAATTTGTTGCTATTGTCTTATGTATTTTAATGGTATTTACAGCGTGTAATGGAAAGACCACTCCTGCAACCGATGGATCGGGAACTTCGGCTCCAAAACAGGATGATTCGGCTTCCAAGCCCCAAAAGATTACCTTAAGATTTGAACAATTCTCAGGCTCCGGAGACACGGAGGAATATCTTAAAAAAATGATAGAGGAATATAACAAAGTAAATCCTAATGTTACTGTAGAACTCCAGACAATCGGGTATAATGATTACTTTAACCAGTTGATGGCCAAAGTGGCAGGAGGCACTGCGCCCGATGTTTATGAACTTAACTACGAAAATTTCGTAAGCTATGCCAAAAAGGGAGTACTGCTGCCGCTGGATGATATTATCAATAAAACCGGTTTTGATGTAAGCAAATACAATTCCATGGCTTTGAACGCCTTTAAAGTAGACAATACCCAGTATGGCCTTCCAAACAGCTTTTCCAATGTATTGCTTTTCTACAATAAGGAACTCTTTGACAAAGCCGGTGTAGAGTATCCGACCAATGACTGGGATTGGGAAGATGTATTGGAAGCAGCAAAGAAAATAAGAGCGCTGGATGAGCATACATTTGGTTATTACCGTCCTGTTTCCTTCCATGAGCTGTATAAAGCTGTTAAGCAAAACGGCGGAAGTCTCTTTAATGAGGACATGACAAAATTCACAATAGATACTCCTGAAAATCGTGAGACAGTCCAGTACATGGTGGACATGGTCAAGAAGTATAACGTTATGCCCACAGAAGAACAGCTCGCCGGTATGGGTGACTGGGATCTCTTTAAGGCAGGAAGGCTCGGCATGATTGTTACAGGAGTATGGGCCTTCAGCGACTTTACAAAGAACTGCGAATTTGAATGGGATATTGCAGTGGAACCCGGCAATAAATCCAAAGCTACCCATTTCTTCTCCAACGGATATGTAATTAACAGAGATTCTAAGGTTGCCGAAACAGCATTTGAATTTGCATCCTTTATTTCAAGCTCAAAAGAAGCCGTTCAGATTCGTCTGGATGCGGGCTGGGAGCTGCCTCCCGTAACAGATTCCAGCATACTGGAGCAATATAAAAAGATTACACCGCCTTCAAACCGCCAGGCAGTGTTTGACTCTTTGGATTACCTTGTAACTCCTCCTGTTATTGAACAGTTCCAGGAGTTCCAGGATATAATCGCAAAGCATCTTACAGTTATAGTCCAGTCAAATGTGACAGTTGAAGACGCCCTTTCAGCATGTCAGGAAGAGCTTGAAGAGGTAATTAAGATAAACTGACAAGTTAGCTCTTGATTGATTCTGTGTTTAAATTCGGGGCAGGTATTTTGCCTGCCCCGTTAAAGAAAGGGATGCTTTAGATGCAAAAAATAGCCAGACATAACAGCTTCAGCAAAGCTTTGCCGTTTATTTTGCCCAGCCTGGCAGGACTTATAGTATTTAGCCTTTTACCTATTATCACGTCTCTTATAATCAGCACATCTAGCTGGGACGGACTTACAAAGCTCACTTTGTTTACTGATGCAAAATCTTTTTTTAACAATTTTTATATAGGGCTTAAAAATTTCAGGGACATATTAAAAGGCGATGAATTCTGGAAAGTACTCAAAAATACTCTTTATTTTATCGTATTGTATTTGCCTCTCATCCTCATATCCTCAATTGCAGTAGCCAATATCCTTAATAAAAAATATAGAGGAATAGGATTTTTTCGGGTGCTCTATTATGTTCCGGTTCTTACTTCCTGGGTTGCCGGTGCCCTTATCTGGAAATGGGCATTAAGCCCTGAATACGGTATCATAAATGAAATTTTAGATCTTATAGGAATTGAAGGCCCAAAATGGCTCCAAAGCGAAACATGGGCTATGCCATCCATTGTTCTTGCATCTATCTGGAAAGATGTAGGGTATTTTGGGCTGATTTTTTTAGGGGGCCTTCAAAGTATCGATCCTACTTATTATGAAGCGGCTGAAATTGACGGAGCTACAGGCTGGAGAAAAGTTTGGTATATTACATTGCCTATGTTGTCTCCTGTCACATTCTTTGTGATAGTTATAAGCATTATAAACTCATTCCAGCTGTTTCCCCAGGTTATGGTCATGACCAAGGATGCTGGTCCCAACGGAGCTACTCAGGTATTTGTGGAGCGTATTTATAAGTATGCTTTCAAGTACCACAAAATGGGTTATGCCGCCGCTTATTCCTGGATTCTGTTTGTAATTATTTTTATCTTTACAACCCTCCAGTTAAAACTGCAAAAAAGGTGGGTGCACTATGACACGTAAAAATATAAATAAATATATCTCAACGTTAATTTTCTATGTGGTGGGCGGTTTAACGGCAGCAATCCTTTTGATACCTTTTTTCTGGATGATTGTTACATCATTAAAGACTAAAGGGGCCTTGTTAAGCATACCTGTGGAATGGATACCAAAAAATCCCTCGCTGGCTGCATATGAAAAGATATTCAAGCTCGAGGGGTTCAGTAAAGCCATTTTCAACAGCTTTTATCTGGCAATAACTACGACCATTGTTCAAATTTTGTCGGCATCCATGGCAGCATACGCCTTTTCAAAGATCCGTTTTAAAGGAAATGAAGCTTTATTCAGGGTATACCTTGCCACTATGATGATTCCTTTTCAGGTGGTATTTATTCCGTTATTCATCATATCTTCAAGCTTAAGACTGACCAACAGTCTTAATGCGTTTCTATTGCTGCAGCTGTTCAATCCATTTGCAATTTTCATGCTGCGGCAAAAAATGATGGGTATAAACGACTCCTTCATAGAAGCTGCGATAATAGATGGAGCCAATCACTTTCACATATTCACGAAAGTTATACTGCCTCTGTCATCTGGAGTTATTGCAACTTTAGGTATAATGTCCTTTATGGGCTCATGGAACGATTATCTTTTACCGCTTGTCATGATATCCGATAAAAAGAAATTTACGTTGCCTCTAATTCTTAATTCTTTAAATGGCCAGTACGGGAGCGATTATAATCTGCTCATGGCGGGAAGTTTAATTTCAATTATACCCATTCTGATTGTATTTATGTTTGCGCAAAAGTACTTTAGAAGCGGCCTTCAGGTCGGAGGAGTAAAAGCATAGTTTTTTCAGGGGGACTGTTATGATATTTTATTGCAGAGATGATAAACTTGTTTTAAATTTTCAAAAAAGTGATTTAAACTCTGAGGTTTATGAGTATAAAAACATTGTTATTAAAAAGAAAGAAAAAAGGTATGGGATTTATTCGAAAAAAGCTGAGCAGGATATGCCAATTATCGAATCTCTTGAAGCAATTTCAGATTCCCAATGCACCCGTATAGTTATAAAAGCACGATATAATGCTGTATTTGGATTGGGCGAACGCTTTGATGCAGTGAACCAGGCAGGTAAAGATAGAACCGTTGAAGTAATAGAAAAATTCTGCAATCAGGGAGAATTCACGTATTGTCCTGTTCCTTTCTTTTTTACCGATTCTGGTTTTGGTGTCTACATAGATACCTTAAAAGTATGCCGAATCAGGTTCCATGATAACATTACCATAGAGATGGAAGGTTCATTGGATGAACTTCCTGAGCTGGTATTTTTCTTTGGAAAGCATGATGAGATATTAATGAATTTTTCTAAGCTTACAGGACAGGTTAAACTTCCGCCAAAGTGGGCATTTGGTTCATGGGTTTCCGCCAACCGATGGAACAACCAGGCTGAAATAGATAAACAGGTGGCTCTTTTGAAAGAACATGGATTTCCGGCATCGGTCCTTGTAATTGAGGCATGGAGCGATGAAGCAACATTCTACCTATGGAATGAAACAAAGTACAAAGAAAATGACGGTTCAAAAGGATTTAGCTATACTGACTTTGAGTTTGATAACGATTCTCTTTGGCAGGATCCTAAAGCAATGATAGATAAGCTTCATAAGGATAACATCCGTCTTGTACTTTGGCAGATTCCGGCTATAAAAAAGCTGGAAGAAGGAAGGGTATGCCTCCAGCATGAAAGAGATTGGGAATATGCTGTTAAAAATAAGCTGGTAGCTTTTAATATCGACGGCACTCCCTATACAATTCCAGAAGGTCATTGGTTCGCTGGGTCAATGATACCTGATTTTACAAATCCCGAGACAGAAAAATGGTGGTTTGAAAAGCGGCAATACCTTTTGGATATGGGTGTTGATGGTTTTAAAACTGATGGAGGAGAATTTATCTATAAGGATGATATTGTATTCTCAGATGGCAAGACAGGCAGGGAAATGCAAAATGGCTATGTAAAAAGCTATGTTGAAGCTTATGAACGGTTTATTGGCAAGGACAGAGTGCTTTTCTCAAGGGCAGGATATACTGGCCAGCACAAGTGTCCAATCCAATGGGCAGGCGACCAGGAATCAACATGGGATGAATTTAGAAGTGTTATAAAGGCAGGGCTCTCGATTGGCCTTTCAGGCGTTCCTTATTGGAGCTTTGACATTGGCGGTTTTGCAGGTCCTCTTCCAAGTGTAGAGCTATATGAGAGAGCTACTCAAATGGCTGTATTTGCTCCGGTCATGCAGTGGCATTCGGAACCTGTTGGGGGTCAATTCGCAGAAATAATGCCTTCTTCTGAAGGTATCAATGACAGAAGCCCCTGGAATATTGCAAGGGTATATAATGATGAGGGGCTTATTAAGCGCCTGAACTTCCATTATAATTTAAGATATAACTTAATACCATACATCTATAACGAAGCTATAAAATCGCACAAAAGCGGGCTGCCTATGATGCGCCACCTTGCCCTGAATTATCCGGAAGATAAAAACACCTATAATATTGAAGATGAGTTTATGCTGGGTGACTTATTGATTGCTCCCATTGTACATGAGGGGCAGGACAGACGTGAAGTATACCTGCCGGAAGGCAACTGGATTGATTTGTGGAGCCAAAAGAGCTATCAGGGCTTAAAGTGGATAACAAGTGAAGCCTATGAAGACCGAATACCTGTTTATATTAAGGAAGGAAGCGCCCTGGCATTGAATCTCGGAGATTCACTTAAACTGGGGTCTGATGTGGGCAACAATATAAATACTTATGAAAACCTGTGCTTTTATCTTGCAGGAAAACAAGGTACAACCCATTTTGAAGACGATAGGGGCAATGATATTATTATCACATGGAAAGATGATGATATCAATATAATCCGTAATTCAGGAAGCGAACCTGTAAAGATACTGAGAAGTCTATGTAGCTGAACATTTTATGTAATGACAAATGAATACATCTTAAATATAAAACTATACCAACGAAATAGAAATAAGAATATATATAGAGCAGGATTTTCCTGCTCTTTTTTGTCGCATATAAGTTGTTTTTATTGTGGGCACATATTTCTGATTACTTGAAAATTCATATTTACAGCCCAAGCAATAAAACTGCCCTATAATGTTTTAATACTCTGGGGGCAGCAACTGTATGTACATATTGTCATAGAATATATACAATTAAGTCTTAAAGTAGCATCCTTGATGATACTCGAAGCATTTTATGAGTCAAATTATAGTATGAAGTAAGAGAAAGTCCTAAACATAAAAATCCTTTTAAAAAGCAAGAACTAAGTTAAAAATGTTTCTATTTTAGCCAAACACTCCTCAATTATTGCATCTATTTCTTTAATTTGCGCATCGTTTGTATCATACTGCTTCAATATTTTAACGTTACGAGCTTTCCAATCCAATGACTTAACCTGGTCAGTTAAAATTACACCTGTTATTGGTGCACCAGCACCATTAAGGGATATCCCACTGTTTGGTAATTCTACTTCAAAGGGATACCCTTTCTTTTGATTTGTAATCGGACAAACAACGATAAACCCTGTTGTTCCATTGAAATTTTTAGGTGATAGAACAATAGCAATTCTTCTCCCAGCTTGTTCATGTCCAGTTTGCGGATTAAAGTCTATAACAACAAAAGCACCTCTTTCAGGTATATCTACCATTAGAGTAATTCACGCCCTTCAATTCCAAAATCAATTTCATTATGTCGGTTTTCTGGAGTAACCCGTGATAATAGTTCGTCTAGCGCATATTTCTTTTTCACTTTTTTGGGCTTAAGCGTGATTGCTTCTTCGTTTTCAGAGATATACAATTCCATTTCTGAACCTTGTCCAATACCTATTCTTTCAGCGGCTTCCTTGGGTATGCGTATTCCTAAACTGTTACCCCACTTTTGGGCAATAACTATTGACATGTAAGCTACCCCTTTCCTTTGATCTTTTTTGGTTTCTAAGTGTTCCTTCGAATTCATTATATCACCTTATCATAAAAATGTATATACTAAGTATATACATTTTTATGATAGATGATACTATTATTCAATAAAAAGCTTACAGAAATAATTGATTCAAGTATACATTCAATGGCCCGCAAACCATAGAAACGGAAGAAATAATATTGGTTATGGATGAGACTTTAATTAATCTTTCTTTTGCAAACATATTGGGCAGCATTGCATTTAAAACGCTATTGTCAAATTCAAATATTAAATTCAGCATGAATGATACAAAGTAGATTACAATAATCTTCTTGCTTAAAAGCAACAAAATAAAAAGTAAAATTCTAACCAGACGGCAGAATATTACTAAATATTTTCTGTTAAGCTTATCAATAGTAATGCCTGTAAAAAGAATAATAAATGCAGGCAACAACTGTGATATGAAAAATCCGCTGATTATTGCAGCAGATGCTGTTTCATCATAAAGATAAATTATAATGCCAATATCAAATATATAGTTCCCTATGCCCGAGAGGAACGAAGAAAGCAGCAGGAATATTATATTTCTGTTCTCAGGTAAATTCTTTTGCATCATTTCTACATCCTTTAAGCTTTTGAATCATCCAGTGTAAATAAAATCAGAGTTCAAAATGAACTCCGGATTAAACCCATCTGGATTTAACAATCATTAAATAAATCAAAATTATTTTTACGATAACATTAATGCTTCTTTTTATAAGTGTGTTAATATTTTATCAGGCATTACCTGTCCGGAGATGAAGTATACGAGCCAGAAAAGAGATAAAACACTGTAATTTATGAAGGAGAATATAAAATACAAGCAATTAAAATTAGTAGGTCATTTCAAATTGCAATCATGTTATTATTTATATTGGAGCCTGATAATGGGGCCATGCTTCGTTCAAAAAACAGCAGGTTCTAAATAAATATCAATATCATCCTTCAAGGTCTGAAAAAATATATAAAAAGGGGAGCTTTAAATGAGGCGGTTAATATTATCTTTGGATCAGGGGACAACCAGTTCACGGGCAATTCTCTTTGATTCGTACTGCAACATTGTTGACAGTGTCCAATATGAATTCCCGCAGATATATCCCGATAAGGGATATGTTGAGCACAATCCCATGGATATTCTGGATTCCCAGCTTAATGCTGCAAAAGATGTTTTAAAGAGTGCGGATGTTTTGCCTGGAGAAATTGTTGCCATAGGAATAACAAATCAGCGCGAAACCACTATTGTATGGGAGAAAGAAACGGGCAAACACGTTTATAACGCTATTGTATGGCAGTGCAGAAGAACGGCTCCTCTTTGTGAGGAATTGATAAAATCAGGTCTTGAAAATTATGTTCAGGAAGCAACCGGGCTTGTAATAGACCCTTATTTTTCGGCGACAAAAATACGGTATATTTTAGACCATATTCCCAATGGACAGGTTAGGGCAGAGCGTGGCGAGCTGTTATTTGGAACAGTTGATTCATGGCTTATCTGGAACCTCACAGGAAGGCATGTCACTGACTATTCCAATGCTGCACGCACAATGCTGTTTAACATTCACACCCTTGATTATGACGATACCCTTCTGTCCCGGCTTAATATACCCCGCATAATGCTTCCGGAAGTATTGCCATCAAGCCATGTTTATGGCGTTGTGAAAGCTGGTATTCAGGGACTCGAAGCATTAGCAGGCGTTCCAGTTGCGGGAGTTGCGGGAGACCAACAGGCGGCCTTGTTCGGACAGGCCTGCTTTTCACCCGGTCAGGCAAAGTGTACATATGGCACAGGAAGTTTTATTATGATGCAGACAGGTGATAAGCCCGTCAAAAGCAATAACCGGCTGCTAACCACAATCGCATGGGGTATCAACGGCAAAATCTCATATGCCCTGGAAGGCAGCGTATTTAACGCAGGCAGCGGTATAAAATGGCTGAAAGATGAAGTGGGCCTCATTTCCACTGATTCTGAAATTGATGTTTTGGCAGAATCCGTTGAGGATTCGGCTGGGGTCTATTTCGTATCAGCTTTTACCGGCCTTGGCGCCCCATATTGGGATATGTATGCCAGAGGAACAATGGTAGGAATCACAAGAGCAACCACAAAAGCTCATATCTGCAGAGCCGTGCTGGACGGAATAGCATATCAGGTATATGATTTGGCACGCACCATGGAGCTTGACAGCGGATGCAAATTAATTGAAATCAGGGCAGACGGCGGTGCATCGGTATCAGATGTAATGCTTCAATTCCAGGCAGATATATTGAGAACTCCTGTAAACAGGGCAAAATGTGTGGAATCAACTGCTCTTGGTGCAGCTCTTCTTGCGGGCCTTGCTACAGGCGAGTTTAAGGATATTAATGATATTCAGAACCGGTGGGAAAGTGACCGCGTATTTACCCCGAAGATGGACAGCAGTAAATGTGAGCTTTATATAAAAGGATGGCAACGGGCAGTTGAAAGGGCAAAAAATTGGGAAGAAAATTAAGAGGAGTCACGAATTGAAAGGAACAGAGAGGTTTATGGTTAAAGAATTCACGTTTGTTGGAGCTAAAAATACCCAGCTTCAGGGATATATACTTGAACCTGATGAAAAAGAATCAGTTAAGGCTTTAATAGTTCTTATACATGGTCTTGGAGAGCATACCGGAAGGTACTTTAAATATGCTCAGGAGTTTACAGGGCATGGTATTTGCATATATTCCATGGATCTCAGAGGCCATGGAAAATCGCCTGGTAAAAGAGGTCATGCCGCACCAAGGCGTTTAATCCTTGAAGATGTGGATGCACTCTGCCAGTATGCCATAAAGGACTATCCCAATATACCCCTTTTCATCTACGGACACAGCATGGGAGGAAATATCGGGCTATATCACAGGCTGCACGGCAAATTCAGGCCCAAGGGGTACATTATAACCTCTCCATGGATTACTCTGTACAGAGAAATACCCAAAAGTACAGTTTTAGCCATGAAATTAATATCCAGGATTGTCCCTTCTCTATGCATCAGAAGTAATCTTGACATAAAGGAGCTATCCAGCGACCAGAGCCAGATTGATTGCGAGAAAGATCCCTTATGCCATGGATATGTTTCAGCTCAGACAGGTCTTGACTGCTATAACGGCGCCATAGAAATCATAAAAAAAGCAGGAATAGATAAAGAGGACCTTCTTCTCCTTCATGGGACGGAAGACCATATATGTTCCGTGGAAGGAAGTAGGGCTTTCATGAAAAATGCCGGGAAATCATGCACTTACATCGAGTTTGAAAATAATTACCACGAGCTTCATAATGACAAGGACAGAGACCGTGTGGCAGAAATAATTAGAAACTGGATACAGGAAAGATTATAGAATTAAAAACCATTTGTGCGATTATAGAAGTCTAAGGATGTAAGTCAATTGAAGTTAAGATATAAGTTTAGGATGTAAAGCCTGATTAACTTAATTTTGCCTTACATCCTTTTGTTTTTGGATTAACAGCAATATTTACCTTATATCAATTTCTACCGCACTTTGCGCCTGGAACAAATGTTTGATAAAATAGTTAAGGCGTACGGCGTAAAGTCGTTGATAAACTAAAAGAGCCAACAAATGAAAACATGTTAATGAACGAATTTGGCAATAAATATTATCTTTCGGGAGTGAAAAAATGTCGGCTAAACAAAAGAAAAGCTACGATAACGAAAGTATTACGTCCTTAAAAGGGGCCGATAGGGTAAGGCTGAGGCCTGCAGTTATTTTTGGTTCGGATGGCCTTGAAGGCTGCCAGCATTCCTTTTTTGAAATCCTGTCAAACTCCATTGACGAAGCCAGAGAAGGCTATGGAGACTTTATCCGTGTAATTCGTCATAAGGACCTGTCCATCACCGTTGAAGACCGGGGAAGGGGAATTCCCGTTGATTTCAACCCAAAAGAGGGTCGCTACAACTGGGAGCTTGTTTACTGTGAGCTCTATGCAGGTGGCAAATACTCTAACAACACCGGTGAGAACTATGAGTTTGCCCTGGGCTTAAACGGCCTTGGTGCCTGCGCTACCCAGTATGCCTCGGAATATATGGACGTTACTGTATTCCGTGACGGATACAAATATGAACTCCATTTTGAAAAAGGAAACAACATAGGCGGGCTTAAAAAGACAAAATGCGATTATGAGCATACAGGAACCATCCAGACCTGGAAGCCTGACCGTGAGGTCTTTACAGACATACGAATTCCTCCCGAATACTTCAGGGATGTGCTTAAAAAGCAGGCAGTTGTCAATGCCGGGTTAGTCTTTGAATTTATAGATGAGGAAAGCGGAACCACAGAAATATTTAAATATGAGAACGGCATTATTGACTATGTCAATGAATTAAGTGCAGGAAAGGGCTTTACGGAAGTACGGTACTTTGAAGGTTCCGCAAGGGGAAGGGACCGTGAGGACAAGCCCGAGTACAAGGTGAAAATGCAGATTGCATTCTGCTTTAACAACGAGATTAACGTTATCCAGTACTACCATAACTCCAGCTGGCTGGAGTATGGCGGTGCGCCCGACAAAGCCGTAAAGGCCGCCTTTGTATCGGAATTTGACAAGTACTTAAGAAACAATAACAAATACAATAAAAATGAAAGCAAGATTACTTTTACCGATATTGAGGACAGCCTGATTCTCATTACCAATACCTTTTCCACCATGACAAGCTATGAAAATCAGACCAAGAAGGCCATAAACAACAAGTTTATTCAGGAGGCAATAACGGACTTTTTAAGGCAGCAGCTTGAAATATATCTTATTGAAAATAAAGAGGAAGCCGAAAAAATTGCTGCCCAGATTCTGATTAACAAAAGGAGCCGCGAAACAGCGGAAAGAGCCAGAATTGACATCAAGAAAAAGCTAAGCTCCAGCATGGATATATCAACCCGTGTCAAGAAGTTCGTGGACTGCAGAAGCAAAGATGTATCCAAAAGAGAGCTTTACATAGTTGAAGGTGACTCTGCTTTGGGCTCTGTTAAAATGGGCAGGGACAGCGAATTTCAGGCCATAATGCCTGTGCGCGGAAAAATCCTTAACTGTCTTAAGGCTGAGTACAACAGCATCTTTAAAAGCGAAATTATAGTGGATTTAATCAAGGTGCTGGGCTGCGGAGTTGAGATAAAAAGCAAGCACAAGGATTTAAACTCCTTTGACATCAATAATCTCAAATGGAGCAAAATCATTATCTGTACCGACGCGGACGTGGACGGCTATCAGATAAGAACTCTTATTCTGGCAATGCTTTACCGCCTTGTACCTACTCTTATTGAGATGGGAAAGGTGTATATTGCAGAATCACCTCTGTTTGAAATAATCGTTAAGGGCGAAAGCTATTTTGCCTATAATGAGCAGGAAAAGGCCGAAATCCTGCAGAGATTCAAAGGACAAAAGGTGATTGTCCAGCGCTCAAAGGGTCTTGGTGAAAATGAGCCAGAAATGATGTGGAAAACCACTATGAATCCTGAAACCCGACGCCTTATCAAGGTAATGCCGGACGATGCGGAACAGACCCAGAAGTTCTTCGACCTCCTTTTGGGGGACAACCTTCAGGGCCGCAAGGACTTTATAGCGGAACATGGCCACGAATACATGCAATTTATTGATGTAAGCTGATAAAGGAGCATTAGATATGGAAGGTAAATTTACCGAACAGCCCATTGTAGATACATTGAAAATAAATTATATGCCTTACGCCATGAGCGTAATTGTATCACGCGCCATACCTGAAATAGACGGTCTTAAGCCTTCACACAGAAAGCTTCTTTATACCATGTTCAAAATGGGGCTTTTGAAGGGCCAGAAAACAAAGTCTGCCAATGTGGTGGGCCAGACCATGAAACTTAATCCCCATGGCGATATGGCCATATATGAGACCCTTGTCCGTCTTACTACCGGTAACATGGCTCTTTTACACCCCCTGGTTGAATCCAAGGGTAACTTTGGACGGGTGTATTCAAGGGACATGAAGTTTGCTGCGCCCCGTTATACTGAGGTTAAGCTTACTGAAATATGTGAAGAGATGTTCAGGGATATTGACAAAGACACCGTAGATTTTGTGGACAACTATGACGGCACCATGACTGAGCCTGTCCTTCTTCCTTCAGCCTTTCCCAATATCCTTGTAAATCCCAATCAGGGTATTGCCGTTGGCATGGCCAGCAATATATGCAGTTTTAACTTAAGAGAAGTCTGCGAGGCAACAATTGCCTACATAAAAAATGACAATATCGACCTTATAGAATACCTTAAGGCTCCTGACTTCTCAACAGGCGGCCAGATTATTTTAAATGAGCAGGAAATGAGGAAAATCTATGCAACCGGGCGCGGTTCATTTAAAGTAAGGGCCAAATACCGCTTTGACAAGCAGAACAGCTGCATAGAAATATATGAAATTCCTTATACAACAACCACCGAAGCCATAATTGAAGCTGTTGCCGAAATTATTAAGAGCGGCAAGATTAAAGATATAACTGACATCAGGGATGAAACAGACCTTGAAGGTCTTAAGATTACCATTGACATAAGACGCAGCAGTGATCCCGATACAATTATGAATAAGCTCTTTAAGCTTACTCCTCTGGAGGACAGCTTTGGCTGCAACTTCAATATCCTGATTGACCAAAAGCCCATGGTTCTCGGAGTTTTGGGAATTCTGGACCACTGGATTCAGTTCAGGATGGAGTGCATCAGAAGAAAATGCAGGTTTGAAATAGAGAAAAAACGAGAAAGACTGCACCTTTTGACCGGTCTTTCCAAGATATTGCTGGATATAGACAAGGCCATACGGATTATCCGAAATACCGAGCAGGATTCAGAGGTTATTCCAAACCTCATGAATGGCTTTGATATAGACAGGGAACAGGCCGAATTCATCGCTGAAATCAGGCTTAGGAACCTCAATAAGGAATATATCATAAAACAGACTTCCGATATTGAGAATCTAAGAAAAGAGATTGCGGATCTTGAGGACATTTATTCCCGTGATTCAAGGATTCTTGATATCATATGCAGCCAGCTTTCGGAAATAGCCAAGAAGTATGGCCAGGAAAGAAGAACCGAGATTATAAGCGAGCATCAGGTGGAGGAAATAACCGAGGATAACTTTATCGAGGACTATAATGTACGGTTGTTCCTGACGAATCAGGGCTATATAAAGAAAATTTCCCTTGTATCCTTAAGAGCATCCGGAGAGCACAAGCTTAAGGAGGATGACTATATCATCCAGGAGCTGGAAACCAGGAACAAAACCGATTTGCTTCTTTTCTCCAACCTGGGCGTGGTATACAAGCTTAAAACCCATGAGCTTTCTGACAGCAAGGCAAGTTCCCTTGGGGATTATCTTAATAATATCCTTAAGCTTGAGGAAAATGAGAAGATAGTTAAGATGATTGCTACCGATGACTATAAAGGACATATTCTCTTTGCCTATGAAAACGGCAAGATGGCTAAGATAACCCTTTCAAGCTATGCTACCAAGACCAACAGGAAGAAGCTTGCCAATGCATATAATACCGAATCTCCCCTTATCGATATGTTCTATCTTGAGGAGGACGGAGATTTTGCGGCATTCAGCAGCATAGACAAGGTGCTGGTATTTAATACTTCCCAGATAAACCCCAAGACCACCCGTGATTCCCAGGGAGTGTGGGTGTTAAAGTCCAAGAAAGGAAGTGTCTTAAGAAAGATTTTGCCTTTAAAGGATGCGAACCTGTCGGATCCTGAATATTACAGGGCAAATATTCCGGCAATAGGATGCTATCTAAAGGATGAGGATAAAGAGGACAACCAGATAAGGATATTCTGAGAATTCATGCAGCTGGCAGCACCAACCCCCATGGGGCAAAAGTGCTGCCGGCGTCGTATGCTTACAAATATGCCGATTATCAAGTACTGTACAAAACATATGCCTTTTGGTATGTTAAATATGTAGCTTGCTAGTGTGTACGGATATATTTTACGCATAAATTTAATTGTGGGATGGTTTTATGGACAACTCTTTGGTTTCACAGATTAAAAGAGGTTTAAAAGTTACTGTCAACTATTTTATTGCACTCCTTATATTTGGCGTTTTCTTAATGCCTCTTCTCTCATTTGTCAAGGATAACGCCAACACCTTTGTTTTTTGCTATTCACTGGTCATGTTTTTGGTAATGTTTTACCTGATTTATGTAGAAATGCGGGTCATGGCCTTTAAGGAAAAAAGGCCCCAGTACAATATTAATCCCTCTCCCTTCAAGGGGCTTTTGTATGGATTTATAGGAATCATACCTCTGATTGTCATTGAGCTGGTATTAATATTTGTCAGCTTCCCGGAGGATTTGTTGACTCTCAAGAAAAGGCTTTATCAGGGTTTTGCAGGCCCATTGTACTGGTTTTCCAGCCTGATAGGAAATGAACCTGTTCATTATGTAATTTCTTTTGTTTTGCTTGTTGTAATTGCCTTTTTGGGCTATTATGCAGGTCATAAGGATTTTCTGCTTGTAACGTTTGTTTACGATAAATTGGGTATAAAACGCAATAAAAAGACTGCAAGAAGAGAGGCAAGAAAATTTTAAAAAAGTAAAAGGAGACATGCACGTTTTTTTGTTATATGGCCAACCCTTACCTGAATATGTTAGTACAAAGACATAACAGGGACGGGGTAATGCATGATTGTACTGGTAAAAAGAAAAAACGCGGTATTAATTCTCCTGATTCTTTTCCTTTCAATTGCTATTTTTAGTATTGACAGCGGGGCTAACCCAATTACTGAAGCTTCAAAAAGCGATGACAGTACCATTGTTGTTATAGATGCCGGCCATGGTGGGGAAGACCCCGGTGTAATCAGTGATTATTCGGGGATTACAGAAAAAGACCTTAATCTCCGGATTGCACGTCTTGTGAAGGAATATCTGGAACAGGACGGCTATACCGTTATCATGACAAGAACAGAAGATGTTCTTCAGTATGAGCCCGGCACAAAGCAAATATACGATAAGAGAAAGCAGGATCTCACCGGAAGAAGGAAACTCATTGACAGCTGTGGCGCGGATATCGCTGTCAGCATTCATATGAACGGTTTTCAGGATACAAAATATAAGGGCGCCCAAACCTTCTACCCTCCGTCATCGGTGGACAGTGAGAGACTTGCAAAGTGCATACAGAATTCTCTGGTTAAAAATGCCGACCCGGAAAACAAGCGCGTAGCTCTTGTAAAGAAGGAAAAGATTGTGCTTTTCAGGGATATCAAGGTGCCGACTGCTTTGATAGAATGCGGATTTCTTTCAAACAAAGAGGAAGAAGCTAAATTAAGGACCCTGGAATACCAGGAAAAGCTTGCCAAGGCAATTAAGCTGGGAATAGATGCTTATTTCGGAAAATAGAGAGTTAAAAAAATATTTATATATACAAAACATTGACCGATATAGTTAAAGAAAAGGTTTACAAAAGATGGAGTGAGCATATGTACAGTAAATATTGCGGAATTGCTTTCGCAGTAACAGCCCTGATATACGTAATTGTATATCTTTACATGAAAAATAAAAACCTTGTCAACAGAGAGAATATAATAAATCTCACAGGTTGTACGGTTTTAGCCATGTTTTGCTCTGCCATGACTCCGTATCTCGCAAGGCAACTGGCTCATAAACTGTACTTTTCTGTTTTAGCCTCAATATTTGTATCCTGGATTATTCTTGCTGTTTTTATAGGCAGCGTTTTTCTTATTATTAAGGAGTATATTGAATCTAAGGGAAGAAGCAAAGTTTCTCAGGATGCAGGCCAGCTTGAGGCGGTTAAGGAAGAAGCTCAGAATCATAGTGAGATAAATATTGAACAAGAGTCCCAGGGAACATCGTGGATTGAAATTATTGCTTCCCAGGATGCAGAGCATAACACAGAATATATTGCAGGGCATAATGAAATCCATGAGCTTTTGACAGAGGCAGAGCTTGTCAACACCGCAGATAATGTTGAAACTTTTGAAGAAGTTAAAGTAAATGAAGAGGCTAAAGTTGATGAAGTGCCTGAACCCAATGAAACTTATGAAAACTATGAAGTATATAACGCTTACGAAGCTTATGAGGCATATGAAGTTTACGAGGCCCTTGAACAAGCTGCAACCTCTGTTGTAACCGAAACATATGATGAGCCAACCCTTGAAAACCTTGTGGAAAGTGCCCTTGATTATAAGGATAAGAAAGATTATCAGGGCGCTATATCCATGTATGAAAAGGCTATAGACAAAATTTCGGATAACCAGTTACTGGAACTTGTTATTATTGATCTCTGCTCACTTTACAAACTGACAAATCAGAAATATCTTGCTGTTAAAACCCTGGAGAAAATTGACAAAAACCTTCTTAATCCTGAAATAATAGATATTTTACAACAAAATCTTTAAAATAAATTATGGATATTCATTGATATCTTTTTATATTACTGATATTATATATTTGTTCTGGCATAATAATACTGCTGGACTATTTTTGATATCCAATAAGGGGGTAGCTGAGGATGAAAACCGCTCAGCAGATTATCGGTTTACCAGTTGTAAGCATATTTGACGGAAATGAAATAGGTAAGGTTAAAAACGTCATAATAAATGCTGCAAAAGGTACGATTGATTTTTTTGTCATTGACAGTGGTATCAGGTCGCTTGCAGGAGGAGTAATTCCTGCTGACAGAGTATTGGGCATAGGAGAATATGCTCTGACCATCGAGCAGCCTGATGATATCAGCGACATAGTTAAAATCCCCGCAGCAATTGAACTCCTGCAAAAAAATATCACCGTAAGAGGCAGCCGTGTACTTACCAGAAAGGGCAGTCTCTTAGGCGAAACGGGAGATATTTATATTGATGAGGATAATGCTTACACCATTACCGGTGTTGAGTTTATACCCTCAAATAGCGATACCTGTTCTGGAATAATTCCCAGAAGCAGCATAATTACTTTTGGCAAGAACCTGCTGGTTGTCCAGGATGACTTCATTGACAACCTGATGGAATCACCTTGCTCCCTTGTTGGAGAGCAAAAAAAAAATGAAGTAGAAACTGAGCAGGTTAATGTTGAGCCCGAAGTGCATGCAGAGCAAGCTGATGTGAAGTATGATTATAATATCCCGCTTAGTGAAGAAACTGAAGATCTTTATAAGCTGGATGGATTTGAACCAGAATCTTCAGTAAGCGGAAATTTGCCTGAAGAGGGGTACAACAGCCTGCCGGATGCGGATTTTAGCATTATGGACGAAGCGGCACCTGCTGATGCAACTGTTTTGGAGGAGCCTGCCAAGGTATCTGAGAGCGCGCCCTTAAGTGCAGCCGAGTTATTTGAGCAGCGTCAGCGCCAGCATCTTTTGGGCAAGAGGGTTACAAAGACCATAAGCGATTCAGCAGGAAGAATCATTGCCCATGAGGGAGATACAATCACCGACCAGATTATAGATGATGCCAAGAAAAGCGGAAAGCTTATAGAATTGGTCATGAACTATGAGGAGTAAACGTAAAACGGGTCAGTAGAACTGGCCTGTTTTTTGTAGATGGGGACGGTGCAAATGATAAAATTACCTAAAAAATACACATGGTTATTGGTTATGGCAGTCCAAAGCTTTGTAGGTATTGTTTTGGGCCTTGCTCTTGTAAGTACCATAGCTGTGAATGCGGTAACAGGAAATGTCTTAGTCGGAAAGCTGAATATTGGGGGAATGACATTTGATGAGGCTTCTAAAGCAGTAACCGAATATTATGACAGGATTGCTTTAGAAGAGGCTTTGGTAATTGAATTGGGAGAAAACACCTTCAGACTCAATTATTCCGAATTTGACGCCAGAGTGGATACAGAGAAAACCATTGAGATTCTTAAAAAGGAAGTTCCATGGAATGGATTTGACAAGCTTTTCTACAATTCAAAAAAAGATATAGTTATAAAACCCCCGTTTTCATATAATTCCGGAAAGCTGTCCGCATATCTTGAAAAAATATTGTCACCCTTAGAGAAGCTTCCTGCCAAAGAAAGCTATAAGGTGGACGGGGATGCCCTTGTCTATACCCCTCCGGTTCCCGGAATAATGGTGGATTATGAAGCTGTGATTAATGAGCTTGAAAATTATATGTTTACCGGGGAACCCTTCCGTATAGATGCTGAAAAAGCAGCCTTCCTTGTTGAAGAACCAGGCGAAAGCCTTTATAAGGAGCCATTCAGCAAGATAATTTCAAAAGCTCAGGTTGAATTTGACATAAATTTGACGGAAAAGGTTCTTGATGCACTCAACACAATTAACGGCTCTGTTTTTGAAGCCGGACAGGATATAAATTTAAGTAATCTTCTGGACTTTTCTAAGTTCTCAGGAGATATTGAAAGAGACTTGTTAAACAGGATTTCTACCGGTGTATTTCAGGCGGCTGTCAAAATTGAGGGAATAAAGATTATAAATCACAGACCCTCCACACATCCTGTTTCTTATGCTGATGCAGGACTGGAGGCTGTAATTGCGGGAAATGACGGAAACCTTGTCTTAAAAAATGAGGCAAATGGGCCCCTCATGCTTCTTGCGGATATCTCTGAGAACAAAATGAATTTTTACTTTGTTTCAACCGTTGATATAAAGAGCGGAATTCTAATAATTCAGAAAAAGGATGAAGTTCCGCCGCCGGTTATAACAAGTGTAAACAATAAACTTGGCAAAGGTGAATCAAGGGTTGTTTCTGAAGGTACACCCGGCTTTACTGCCATTGTCAGCCGCATAATAGACGATGAAAGACAGGAGCTTTTTTCAAATAAATACGAACCTGTGAGCAAGGTTGTTGAAACAAGTGAAAGACCTGTTCTTGCGGGGGATAAATAATAAGGCTTCGCTTAAAAATATAAGGAATTGGCTAAAACCAAAGAGTTTGATTTTAGTCAATTCCTTTTTTAATTCTGCCCATAGAAGAATTTTTTGGTTCTACGTCAATTGTTGGGGTGGAACAAAGTAAAATGAAGTAACGTATGTATTGCTGGCAGATGATCATATTTGGTTGTCTGCCAGTTTTGTATGTAAAGGCTTATGCCATAACATGAAGTATTCTGTTCCTA
>JAAYAD010000021.1 GCA_012719545.1 Clostridiaceae bacterium | reverse complement strand
CTTGCTATTTTAGACCAGCTATTTTATGTCTACCTCACCTAGGTGGTCTTGTTGTCATGCGTTTCATTAACGTCAGGAGCCTAAAAAAATTTCTCAAAATTTTTATTATAAACTCTTGACTTTAATTAGCTGGTCTTTCTGATTATTCAAAGCAAACTCCGCTATTATAACAAAAAGAAATATCATTTTATATATATCAAATGTCGAATTATGTCGATTTTTAACACTCCGAATCTTACAGTACACATAAAAATAAAGGTTTCCCAACACAGCTATGGCAATGCAACCAAAAAAGCTCAATGTCTGGAAAACCCTTTATACAAGCATAACTATGTTTACCTAAAAAAGCTCGGCACTAGGCTGAGCAGAGTGGTTAAATATACAGGCCACCAGGATACATATCTATTCTGCAATATTATTTATTTTTTTGACCTTAATCTTTCCGGTTGCATCTTTTCCGTTGATTCGTATTTCATATTTATCAGTCTCATCTACTTTCACAGTAAACAGGCCTGCCTTGACGTCGCTTCCAGTATAGGGTTCACTGCCATTTTTGCCTTTGATGGCAAGAGCTATTTTGCCAATTTCGCGATTAACCTCAATCTGCAATTCATCACCCTTGTAAAGGAATAGCTCGCACTTATTTTGTGAACTCCACTTGTTAAAATCTATTGTGAAGCCCGTATTATCTGGTTCCTCAAGGATCACAATGCTGCCCTTTGTTGCGGAACAAGCGTTTATTCCAATAAGAATGGCAATAAAAAGCGGTAGAAATACAATTGGGTGCATAATTCTAATCCTCTTTATTTTTGCGTTTTGATTTTCAAAAAGCATTTCAATGCCTCCTCAACAAACTCTGCCGGCTCGTTAATCCATGGACTGTGACCGGAATGCTCAAACCATACAATCCCCTTATCGGGCGCATCAAGAACCTCAACATATTCCTCAGCCAGAACCGTGGGAGCGTTTACGTCATGCCTTCCCAGAAAGAAATAGACAGGAACATCAAGTTTTGCGTAATCAATTCTTAAATCGACGGTATAAAGCTGCTGGTACACATGATTATATGTGTTGATTATGCCGCGGAAAAAATTAATTTTATCCATAAGCCCATATTCTGAGGAACCGATGTCCCTGAAGGTGTTGTAGCCGGGATTGTGAATTTTGGGATTCCTGGCCATGTATGCACTGAGATAATTAAGGTAAACCGCACTTTTCCATGTTACGTCCTTTCCGTAATAGGGTGGTTCTCCATTTGCTTCAAGACGTTTTATCAATGCGCTATCTCCTTTTGATTCCGCGATCTCATAAGCCTTCCGGTAATCAATCCGCTCGGTTTCTTCAAAGTCCACCATTTGACCTGTACCAATAAATGCATGATACGACTCCGGGTACTTATCAACGAGGAATATCCCTAAAGCGCTTCCCCAGGATTCACCCATAAGATAAATCTTTTCCTTTGAAAAGCGTTCCTTTAAATATTCTGTCAGAGCGTAACCATCCTGTATATAGGTTTGAGGAGTGATGTTTTTAATTCTATCTGCGTAATATGACTTTCCGGAGCCAGGCTGATCCCAGTTTACAACGACAAAATGCTTTTCCAGTTCAGAAAGCTCATGCCGTACTGCCGCCATCTGTGTACCTCCGGGACCTCCTGCTATAAAGAGAAGGACGGGCGCGTTTTTGTCCCAGCCTCTTATACTTATCCATTGCTTTCTGCCATTAAGTTCAATTCTTCTAAGCTCAGCAATGCTGTTTACTGGAGTATTGCCATTCTCATCAACAATTGGCGGTGTAGAGGCGGTAAGCTGCGAAAGGGTAATAAGCCCTGCATTCAATATCATCACCACGGCAAAGAATATTGCCGTTCTCTTTAACCGAATAAAATGATTCGGGTTCATCTTTCTTCTTACGCTTGCTATTACACAATAGAACGAAAGAATTAAAACCACGATAAGGGATACAACCGATAAAATGGTCAATATAAAAAACATTACTGTCTGAACCATTGTAAAAACCTCCTTTATTCTTTAATGTATAAGCTTTCAAGGGCGTTTCCCATTATCGGAATATCCGTAATACGGCTATTCTTTAAAAACAGCCTGTTTTTCTCTAACAGGTGTTTGATAGCGTTTAATTTGCATGTTTCATTAAGTGGTTCGCGGAAAGCAAATATACCCTTGGCTTTCAGAGCTTTGATCAAAGCAGGAATGACTTTTTCCAAATCACTTTCCGAAATATCATGCAAAACAAAGTGGCAGTATATTACGTCAAAGGATTCATCTTCAAGCTCCGGGAATTCACATAAAAGGTAATTGATATTTTTATAACCTCGAAGGGTCTTGCGGCATGAATTTAGCCAGCGTCTGGAAATATCCAGACATGTCAGGTGCCCGTATGGCAGTTTTTGAACGGTGTAATACGCAACGGTTCCCATTCCGCACCCGAAATCAAGCACCCGCTCTCTTCCTTTAAGGGGTAGGCGATCGGCAAAGCTATTGTAGACAGATTTTCCGCAAAATTTAAATGCCAGGTGTGTAAGAAAAATCTCTAATCCTGAGGGTTCATATTCCATAAAATCACCCCAAATAAAAATCAGCTGTATCAAGGCTCATCACCATAATAGCAATGGAACCTGTAATACAGCTGATATGAATCTTAAATTTACCTTAAATCGTGGGGATCGTAATACGGAAGGTGCTGCCTTTATTTCTGGGGCAAAGTGTAAGATCCCCACCGTGGGCCTCTGCTATTTTTTTTGCGATAGAAAGCCCTAAGCCACTGCCCCCGGTTTTGGAATTGCGGGAATCATCTGTCCGGACAAAAGGCTTGAATATATTGTCCTGTAGATGGGAAGGTATTCCAGTCCCATCATCGCTGAAATCAATTATTGCCTGATTATTCTGAACGGTAAGGCCTACTGAAATCTGTGTACCTTTTGGATTGTACCTCACAGCATTATTTGCAAGGTTTTGAATAATCCTGCCAAACCGGTCGGTATCAAGCATTACAAAAACACTTTCTTCTGGAATATCGAAATGGTATTCGAAGCCCTCCCGCTCCAAAAGCGGAATAAGCTCTCCGCAGGTTTGTCGGAGATATTCGCAGATATCTGTTTTTTCCAGCTTAAGCGAAAATTCCGGGCTGTCCAACCTGGAAAGCTCAAACAGTTCATTTAAAAGGCGATTTGCCCTTTTGCTGTTATTAAGAACAATCTCAAGGTATTCATTCCGCTCTTTTGCGGTCATATCGGGCTTATTCATAATTAGTTCCACATACCCCTGTATGCTGGACATAGGATTTTTCAGATCGTGGGAAATGTCCAGAATCAACCGTTTTCTGTCCTCCTCCGACTTTTTGCGTAAAGAAATTTCCCGCTCAATCCGGGCAGCCATGTCATTAAATGTATCCTGAAGCTCCGCAAACTCATTTTTAAGGCGCAAATCCACTCTTGCAGAATAATCGCCTTCCCGCAATAGTCTGGTTCCGTCACGAAGCTTTTTAAGAGGCACGGTTATGCTGGCTGCCGTAATCCTTGAATAGATATAGGTGAAAATGGCAAGTATCAGAACAAAAGACAAAACTACAAAAGCTAAAACCAAACCTGCCCGTATAAAATCACTTGCTGCCGCTTCTTTGTTATGCACCAGGGAAAAATCCAGGCGGATAGAAGTAGGAAAAGTAACAATCAGCCAAAACTCGCCTTTTGGCTGGTAAAGGATATCGTAATGGTAGGGCTTAACCTTGCTTTCGGTTAAAAATGTTGTGAATTCTTCGACTGTCAGTTTGTCTTTCCCGATGGTATCAAGTCCTTGCGAATAAACCACACGGTATTCCCTGTCCACAACCTGTACGCCTCCGCCCCGCTTAACTACATCGGAAGCGTCAATCTCTCTGTAATCCTCTTTTATAATTGCACTTGCAGGATACTGGTTTTTAGCCAGGGAATCAGAAATCAAGCCGCTGGCATAGGACAACAGCACAAAAGCAAGTATTGCATCCAGTATGGTCAGGAAAAATATCACCAGAAAATGTCTTAAGAATTGATTGGACAGTTTTCTTTTCATGGCTATTCTCCGGTATAATGAAGCTTATACCCTATTCCTCGGATAGTTTTCAGGTACCCGGGATTCTGAGGGTCGTCCTCAATTCTGTTTCTGATGCGGCTTATGTGTACCATCACGGTGTTGTCGTCAAAATAGTATTCTTCATCCCAAACCGCCTGATAAAGCTGCCGTTTTGTAAATACCCTCTCCGGGTTTTCCATAAAGTAAAGAAGCAGCTTGTATTCCTTTGCTCCAAGTTCAATAGGATCTCCGTCCTTAAAAACGCAGCATTTGTCTTTGTCTACGGACAATTTTCCGTAGGAAAGTCTTTCGGTTTTTCTTTCTTGTGAGAGATACTCATTGGTCCTTCTAAGCTGCGCTCCCACCCGGGCAACCAGTTCAGCTATGGAAAACGGCTTGGCAAGATAGTCGTCAGCTCCAAGTCCAAGTCCCAGTACTTTGTCCATTTCCTCCGCCCTTGCGGTAAGAAAGATGACAGGGAGAGTACTGTATTCCCGTATTTTTCGGAGCAGGTTAAATCCGTCCATGACAGGCATCATCACATCAAGGATTGCAAGATGTACATTTTCTGCAGAAATAATATCCCATGCTTCCTTGCCGTTTTTCGCCGTCAAGACGGTATACCCGTTTTCTTCAAGGCTGATTTTTATTAAGTTTCGAATATCATCCTCATCATCAGCAATCAGAATATTCATTTGATAAGCACCTCCCATACACAATGCCGCATTATAGCTTTAACCACAAAACGACGGGGATTTGTTTGTAAGGCTTGATTTAAGGATATATACAGCTTTCCAGATTGGAATTCCACAGAGGACTGAAATGAGCCTTCATAAACAGAATTCATCATTCATCGACTTGGAAATCGTCTTGGAAGGCTTAAGGCGTATATTATTGTTACTGTCTTTTATATAATATTACCTGATATTTCTGTCCTTGTGCAAATAGATTTAATAGCCGGCCAAAGCGAAGAATCAAAAATGCTTATATTTCGTCCTTATTTACATCCTTATGTAACTGACCAAAAATACTAATTGACAAAATATACCTTATTGATATGCTGAAATAAACTAATAATTCAGGTTTGATGCCATATGTTAGCCTTACATATTTACTAGCAAATTACTTAAAGTACTCATTTTCAAGAATTGACATAATAATGATTCATAGGTTCCGTTATATAAAATTCATTCTCTTAAAACGCCTTCCTTAATAAATCCTTAAGATTGGTAAAGATGCTGTGCCCTATAATTTTTTAACCTAACATCCAGCCATAATCTATGTGCTTTTAGTTTATCAAAGACAATTTTCTTTATATTACCCAACAGATTTACCCCCTCTAAATATTTTCTTTCGGCCTTACATCTTCAATTTCTCTGCGTATCAGAACCAGTTCGTTTTTATCGTTTACACTATAATAGTCAGTGTAGTATAGACCATTCTCTACTTTATACCATGCTATTAACTGTTTATTTTTCTCATCAACGTCTGAGAGTTGCAGGCAAAAACAGTATTCAAACTGCTATGTGTCATTATTCCAACACCAGTAATAATACGGGATGCTGTTATTGGGAGTCCATCCGCAAACCTCAAGATCCAGATATCCATCAAAGTTGACATCCTTTAGCCCTGCAGACTCTTCCGCCGTAAAGCATGCTGTATAACCTTCTTCTATACCGTCAACACCATCCTTATCTATTGCTTCCTTGATAAGTACTGATTGAAGCAACTCGTCTTTTTTATATACGCGAATCTCCCGTACGCCGTATAGATCTACATCATCTCTTTTTTTCCCAATCACGTATAAAGTAAGAACTTCTCCGTTCTTAAGTGGAACCTCCATGGTTTTTAATACTTCATCTGATTTTGTAACCAAAGCCCAGGGAGATTCTGTTTCCAGGTCAGGCTCTGCCTTATCTGAGATTACTTCTTCTTTACCCTTCTCTTCTGTTAATATTTCAGTATTTTTTTCTGAAAAATTGCCTGTATCTGTTCCAGAATGCATTTTCCCGCATGCAGACAAAGCAATTATGCTGATCACCAATACAAGTCCTGATAAAAAACGAATGACACCTTTCATAAATACTCCTTCAAATAATTAAAACTCCTCATCCCATTTACAAGTGTAACTGCAGGGTTAATCAGAGAAAGAGCTTTCAAATGCAAAGTAAATTGAACCCACAACTTATAGACTATTCAAACATATGACCCTTCGTAAATATCCTTTAGTTCATTTTATGTTATATTAATTATATTTAAATACGTACCATTATGAACAAAAGGGACAGTTTCCTGCCCCTTTATTATAGCTATTTTTTGATTTGCATATTGTAAATATCAATAGATATTTAACTACTGTATCAGCACACATCAAGGTTAAATCAATCAACATATGCATGTCATTTTACATAAACTGCACATTTACACCTGCTGGGTCCTTAACAAAGAAAAATTTCACTTGCGGCATGGGTGATTGCATAGGTGTTGGTTCATACCCAAGCTTTACAAATTCATCATATTTTGCATCCACATCTTCTGTCTTGAAGCCTATAGAAAGATACTTATTCCCAGTATCATTGGCTTCAGGATTATCTATGATTTCTATGCACGTCTCATTATCACCATTAGCTAAAAATACAATGGGTTTTCCCATTGGACGTAAGTCTCTCTGAATGCTTAGTCCTGCAAATTTCTCATAAAACTCAATTGTCTCATCAAACTTTGATGTCTGAATAGTTACATGCAGCAATTTCATTTTTATCCTCCTGGCTGGTTAGTTTTAATTAGTTGTTCTGATTCCTGATTGGCTTTCCTTATGTTTAGTTTCTCCATGCTTAGAACAACGCATAAGTATTCTACCATGTATCTGACTTGATTTCATCGCACAATATAGCATGCACATGCTGTAAGTATCTCAAGACTATAATAAAACGCTCCCACATAAGTGAGAGCGTTATTGATACCAGCATTAAGATAACAACGATATTGCTAATTCTGCTGGAGCGTTCTTTTTAAGAATTCCCTTGTACGTTCCTGTGTGGGGTTATTGAATATTTGCTCAGGAGTGCCTTCTTCTGCGATAACTCCCTTATCCATAAACACTACACGATCAGATACTTCCCTGGCAAAGCCCATTTCATGGGTAACTATCAGCATGGTAAGTCCGGACTCAGCAAGTTCCTTCATTACTTTCAGAACTTCTCCTACCATTTCAGGGTCCAAAGCTGATGTTGGCTCATCGAACAGCATTACATCAGGTTCCATGGAAAGAGCTCTGGCAATTGCCACGCGCTGCTTTTGTCCTCCGGAAAGCTGTCTTGGTTTAGCATTAATATACTGCTCCATTCCAACTACCCTCAGATATTTCATGGCAATTTCTCTGGCTTCTTCCTTTGAACGCTTTAAAACCTTTATTTGTCCTACCATGCAGTTACTCAAGACATCATGGTTGTTGAACAGATTAAATTGCTGAAACACCATGCCAAGCTTTGTTCTGTATGCCTGCAAATCGTGCTTGTCATCCAGTATATTTTCTCCTTTATAAATAATCTGACCTCCGCTTGGCTTTTCCAAAAGGTTAATGCACCTAAGAAGGGTTGACTTACCGGAACCGGAGGATCCGATAATACACACTACCTCTCCTTTACTAACTGAAAAATTAATATCCTTTAATATTTCATTACTGCCAAAGGTCTTGCTTAAATGTTGTACCTCAATAATTTTTTCCATACTTGTCCCCCTTCTCCTAATGAATGTCGTGCAGCTTCTGTCTGCGAAGAGCATCTTCCGGTGTCTCTACCTGCATCTGGTTAGCATATAAAATATAATTTTCCGGACCATCTATTTTTCTTTCAATATAACGCAGTATTCGTGTTACTATAAATGTCATTACAAAATAGATTACTGACGCTATGAAGAAGGCCTCGAAGTACTTATATTGAATACCTGCAACGGACTTTGTCTGGAAATACAACTCTGTCACTGAAATTACATTCAGAACCGAGGTATCCTTAATATTAATAACGAACTCATTGCCGGTTGCAGGCAATATGTTACGGATAACCTGTGGCAGCACAACATTTAACATTGTCTGATTATGACTCATTCCAAGAGCATAAGCTGCTTCAAACTGTCCCTTGTCTATGGAAACAATACCGCCGCGGACAATTTCTGCCATATAAGCACCGGTATTTATGGAAACTATAAATATTCCGGCAAACAAGGGGGACATGTTTATATTAAAAGCTTGCTTGGAACCGTAGTAAATTACCATGGCCTGCACAATCATGGGTGTTCCGCGGAATACTTCTATATAAACAGAAAGAAATGCATTTATGATTTTAAGTATGTACTTTTTAACACCTTTTTCAGGCATGGGAACAGTACGTATGATTCCTATGAGCAAACCAATAATAAAGCCTATTGTTGTACCAATCATGGATATCAAAAGTGTCACACCGGTTCCTCGCAGGAACATAGGCCAATATTTTGAAAGGGTCTTAATTATAACCTCAAATTCCACCTTTTTTTATCCTCCTTAAAGTTAAAACGGGTGCGGTATCTGCACCCAGTTTTCAAAAATGCTTAATCAAATGTAGGCTGATTCTTTATGGCATTATCCATAAGTTCCTTGCGCTGTTCTTCTGAAATCTTGGATAATGCTTCATTTATCTTCTCCGTAAGGTCGCTTCCCTTCCTTAAACCTACTGCGATTGCGGTATCTTCCGGTGAAGTCTTAAATCCGTCTGTAAACTCTATCATTTTAAAATTACTGTTAGCTGCTTCTGCACTGATTCCTTCCGGACGCTCTGAGACATAACCATCTATGATACCGGATTCAAGAGCAACTCTCATGGCAGGGAAGTTATCCATAGCGGTTTGCTTCTTAACACCTTCTATTTGATCTATAACGGTGTAGTGGAATGTATTTAACTGAGCAGTTATTTTAGCTCCCTTGAAGTCCTGTATAGAAGTAGCTCCGTCATACTTTCCGCCCTTTTTAACTACCATTACCAGATCTGAAGTATAGTAGGTGTCTGAGAAATCGATACTTTCCTTACGTTCCTCAGTGGGTGACATGCCGGCAATAATTGCATCTATTTTACCCGATGTCAGCGCAGGTATCAGACCATCCCACTCAATTTTTACAATAACCAGCTCTTTACCAAGGCTTTCTGCAATTAACTTTGCAATTTCAACATCATAGCCGCCGGCATATTCTGCAGCATCCTGAATTTTTACTGCACCATTGGAGTCGTCCAGCTGAGTCCAGTTGAAAGGCGGATAACCTGCTTCAAGTCCTACCTTGAAAGTATTATCTTCTTCTGAAGTATTTGACGGAGTATTTTCTGCATTTGAGGGGGTGTTTGATTCAGATGTATTGTTTTCTCCTGCAGGAGTACCTGAAACATCTGATTTTGATCCGCATGCTGACAATAACATAAGAACGGATAATGCCAAAGCAATCAACGTTAATATTCTTTTCTTCATTTTGGTTCCTCTCCCCGTTATGTAGATTAAATTAAAAAAACCACCTTTTGTTCCGGGTGGCTTGTATATAAGTATTTTTCTGCACTAAAAAACACCTAAGGTGTTCTTAGGTGTAATATGCACAAATATACCTAAAACCCCACCTTCCCAAAATGAGATAGCGCAACTCAATAAACTGGGTGATTTATTGAGACAGTCCTGCAGCTCTTAACCACAGGCCCAGCATATAATACTGAGAATATTATATGCTTCGGCGATATTTCCTTCTCCAAAGCCTCATCGCTTTCTCATGCTCCACTAAGGACTGTTAAATACCGCGCCTCTACCTCACTCTATATAAGTGAGGCACTTATTCAATTTTTATGCTAAATAGTTTACAGTATGGTGGAGTTACTGTCAACATAGTTATTTTATTTTTTGCTTCCAATACAAGGAAATCGGCATCACAGCAATTCTTCCACTTTTTTGCGAACTTCCTTAATATCTGCAGTGGGTTCAAAACGAGCTGCTATTTCTCCTTTTCTGTCAATTAAGAACTTTGTAAAATTCCATTTGATGTTTCCGTTATTCTTATAATCTTTATCCATCTTTTCAACTATGGGCGTCAGAACCTTTTCCATTGGGCCGGTAAAGCCCTGGAATGCAGTGTTTGAAGTCAGCCATTTATAAAGAGGAATAGCATTTTCTCCGTTTACTTCTACTTTGCTGAACTGCGGAAATGTTACTCCAAATCTTCCCGTGCAGAAAGCATGAATCTCGTCATCACTTCCAGGTGCCTGATTCCCAAATTGGTTGCATGGAAAATCGAGTATCTCAAAACCCTTATCATGAAATTCCTCATACAAAGCCTGAAGGTCCGCATATTGCGGTGTAAATCCGCACTCAGTTGCCGTATTTACAATAAGAAGGACTTTTCCTTGATATGTTGATAAATCAACCTCGCTGCCATCCCGTGCTTTTACTTTAAAATCATATACATTCATACTTCTTGCCTCCTGTTATTTAACCGTGTCAGGTTGGATATTACCCAAATTCAGCACAAAAAATACACACTATGTATATACCCACAGTTTTGTACCTTTAAGAAATTAAATTGAATCACTCATGCCATTAAATAATCAATTTGCTGCGATAAGGTGGTATTAATGGTGTCCCATTTTCTTTCAAGGCAGTTCATTATTTCGTATGTAATCCCCATTTTATCAATAAACTGAATAAACTTATCATCAAACCATGGCGGAGTCCAGGCACCCGACCTGCATATATGAATAGCCTTAACCTCAAAACTTTTATTCAAGTCGCTAAAATTGCAATATTCGATATTGTAGGTGTTGTTTATCTGTTTAAAATATTCCGGCTTTTCCATGGTATACGGGCTGTAAATAATTTTTGCCTCTTTAATATGATTTTCTTTTAGGAGTTTACCCAGCCAGTTGGAACAATTGACCTCAAAGTCCAGGGATGAAAGCCCGCCATAACCAAGATCAGCATGGGAATCAAACAGGCAAACTATCGGGCAGTTGTTTTCTTTAGCGATATTATATGACAAGGCATGGGAGTCAGAAACATATGCTTTAGTATTATCAGAAAATATGAAATGTTTCTTTATTTTCTCCCAGAATGTCTCCCACTCTTTAGAAAGTATGTATGACTTTTGAATGTCCCTTCCCAATGCCTTCTCCTGAAAATATCTTTTATACCAGAGGTCAATCAGGCTTTTTTTATTCTCAATATATGAACCCCAATACTCATTTTTTGTATAGATAAAATAGTCCCAATCTATGGATAACAGGCATTTCATAGCATCACATCCCAGAATGAAATTTCATAAAATGTCTGAAGCCATAAACAGGGCATAATCAGATAATTTCGATTACCAAATTATCTTTTATGAAAAATAAAGTGTAACAACGAGAAACATGTGATTTAAAAAGTTTTGCGTAAGAATAAATTACTGGCGTATCGGCCATATGTCTTATCTGATGCTCATTTGTTCAGCTAACATAAAATTTTCTATAAATTTATTGGGCGGATTAAGGCCAGAATTGTCCCGTAAGAATTGTGATATTACTATGTTTTAAATGAAATGTCTTATATGTTTGTCTCTTATTAAACACCTCAATAAAATATTTCATATGTAATGCCTCCTCACACCAACCCTATGGATTTTTAAAACAGCAGAAGTTGCTTGTGTATCAGCATACGCCAATGAAATACTTACATAATTATTGATATATTTATTATATTTAAAAGTCAAATAAAGATAAATCTGTTTATTGAGAATAATTGATTATGTGTTCCAAATGTCCATAAATAGCCCCTAATTTTCAGCCATTTTCTCTTAAAAAATACCCTGACTGTCAGATATTTTAACCATGGATTCTGACAATCAGGGTTATGTTATATAAATCCCGCAATTTTTATCAACGATTCATTTCCATAATGTGCTATTCTGTTACTGGGAGGATAATTATGGATTATAAAAGCCATATAATGCGGGCTATAAATTATATTGAAAATAACCTTAAAAATGAAATTACCCTCTCTGATTGTGCCCGCATATCAGGTTATTCCAATTATCACTTTATCCGTGTATTTAAGGAAGCTACCGGCCTTACACCGGCTGATTATATAAGAAAGCGCAGGCTGACCGAAATTATCAAGCACATGCGAAATGGTGTGCCTATTTCAGACATTGCTTTTGAATATGGCTTTAATTCAAAGGAAAACTTCACCAGGGCCTTTGTTTCAGAACATCACATTCTGCCTACCGAATATAAATCCGCCTTGAACAGTTTGAAGCTGTATGAAGCAATTAGTTTTGACACACCGCCATTTGAAGTGACGCCGGAATTTACATATCTTGAACCTTTTTATGTGACAGCTTATAAAAGTGATGAAGACTACCCTCCAAACTTCTGGAACAAATACAATAGCCGAAAATGGTCCAAAAGGCTTTCGGGCGGAAAAGTTTGTGAAGATTATGGCATAAATGCATGGAAGGAACACGAAAACAAGCTGGACTATTTTATTGGAATACGAAAAGAAAAAGCTCTTGGTGATACCCAAGGCACAGTTGAGCTTTTGATTCCAGGCGGATTATATGCTGTCTTCACAACTCCAAAGACTTCACATTTTGATTTTGTAAATACAATTCACCGAACATGGAGCTATATAAACTGTATTTGGCTGCCAAACAGCGGTTATAGACGCACAGGCGGCTATGAGTTTGAAACATATATTGAAGAATCCCGCACTTTTAGCGAGAAAATTTTTATACCATTGGAGGAGATATAATGAAAAAGCAGCTTAATATTACTTGGGACGGCATACAGGATGCCACAGGCTATTTGTTTTCTTTTGCCAAATCTTTGGCTTGTGCGGTAAAAAACAGCCCGTGGTCAGAATATGCCGAAGATATTGTTGCGACCAGCGGCTTTGCTTTCCGTATGTGGATCAGCGCAGACCTGTGTCCTTCCGCAACCAGCATATGGGACTTTGAGTGTCAGAAGCCGTGGGTGGAAAACGGTGGCCTGTTATGTGATTATGTTGGGCGTTACTGGGATCAGGAACATATCGAAAAAGAAAAACAGCAGGATGCCATAAATGTCATCAAGTCTTCCATTGACAGGGGTATTCCTGCTGTATCCTGGGACATCGGTATTCCGGAATGGGGCCTTATAACCGGCTATGATGATGAAAAACAGGTTTTTTACACCTTGGCTATCAATGAGAATAAGTCAGATCCGACAAGCCCCGATGACCGCTCTGAAATGCCCTATGAGACTTTAGGCAAGCGTGAAATACCCATTCTTTCGGTTCTGACCGTAACAGGTAAGTCTGATAAATCAAAGGAAAGCATTTTGCACGATACCATGAGACTTGCTGTATACCATCTGAAAGGCGGAGAATGGTGTGAAAATGCAAAAGGGCTTGGTGCCTATCCTCCGTTAATCAGGATATTTGAAGAAAATCCCGATATCGCAGCCTCATGGAACGCCGAATATTTTCTGGGAACATATGGGGCATTAAAAGAATACGCCTATAAATACTTTGAAAAAGTCGGAAAGAATCAGTTGGCGGAAGCTTACAGAGAGGTTTTCAATTCCTGGATGGAAGCGTTCAAAATCAAGAAAAACGAGGATGCCACATTACCTGAGACCAGAAAAAGGATTATATCATTGCTAAAATCCGCATATCAAAACGAAGAGAAAGCGGTTCAGATAATGGAATCCCCCATAAAATAGGTACTCCATCAAAACTTTCATCAGCCTTGCATTGGTTCATTAATCAACTTAGCTGCTAAATCAGTCGTGCCTATGTTGTGATGTTGATTTGGGGCCCCACAAGAAAATTGCAAATACAGCAACTATTGCGGTGATAATTCCGGTAACAGCCGGATCGTAATGTGAACCGTAATTTGGGAACAATGAAAAGCTTAAATTAATCATGGTGTGAAAGAGAATTGAGGAAAACACGCTTTTTCCATTGCTGTTATATAGCCAGACAATCAAAACCCGTGCTGCGGCAGAAAAGATGCATTGCCATACTATCCATTCCAAAGTATGGTTGGCTTGAATATAAGGCACCACATGCCATATCCCCCATATCGCACCCATTATAAGACTGGCTGCCAATGCACCTAACCTATCCTGCATGGGGTCAATGGCATATCCCATCCAGCCAATTTCTTCGCATAAAGCACCAATGAAAAACAAGGCAAACAGGATGGGGATAGCAAAAAGCTGTATGTTTGGTTCGGGAAGTGGTCTTGCCATAAAACGCATTACTCCATAAGACAAGAGCATGACAGCAGGCATTAGCAAAATGATGGGCACGTACCATATTTTTTTCTTAATTTTTTTATAATCGAAAGTTGTCTTTACAAGCTTCTTTATGCCGTAAGATTTTTCTTCCTTGTTGGCAAGAATTAAGGCAGCCACAAATGGACAAACGGCCATAAGGGAACTCACGGGAAGATTTATGGGAAATCTCTCAGACAATGATTGGGCAATTGCGCCCAACAACCAAAAAGGAACTGACAGAACAAAAACCAAAATATAAAATTTTAAAGGTGATTTTTTCAACGGCATACCAGCATTCATTCAAAAAGCTCCTTAAGCTTATCCTAAGGCTTATGGTAATCTTAATTTTTCTATATGAACGTCATATCAACAGTAAATTATAAATTGACTATAAATTAATAATACTATCAAATAAATAAAGGTCAAATAAAAATAGTGCTTACACTAATTTTTTAATGTAAACACTATTTATAGATGGTTATGTAATACTATCTTATGTAATATATTATTCTCCAGTTCGTTGGCAAAAATCATACATCATTCATGTCGCCCCAACGCTCAGACATCACTTCTATTTCGTTTGTAGAAAATATAATTAAATTTTCAGCTTTCCTGCATTTTTTCAAGTACTTTTGCAACCGGCTCAAGCCAATCGCCTTCAAACAGCTCGATCATACCTTTATCGCATGCAGCGGTAATCTTAGGGTCTATTGGAAGCTTCGCAAGAACCTTAAGATTATGTTTTTCGGCTGTTTCTTCTATATGGCTGTCACCGAATATTTTATGCTCCTTGCCGCAATCGGTACATTTGAAATATGACATGTTTTCCACAAGCCCTATAACAGGAATATTCATCATTTCGGCCATTCTGACTGCTTTTTCTACAATCATGGATACCAGTTCCTGAGGTGAGGTTACGACAATAATCCCGTCAACGGCAATGGACTGGAATACAGTAAGAGGAACATCGCCGGTGCCCGGAGGCATGTCAACAAACATGAAATCCACATCGCCCCAGATAACCTCAGTCCAGAATTGCTTTACTACCCCGGAAATTATAGGTCCTCTCCACACAACAGGATCAGTATCATTTTCCAGGAGCAGGTTTACGGACATAATATCAATTCCGGTCTTTGTTTTGGCAGGCAAAATTCCGAACTGATTACCTACAGCTTTTTCTTTGATGCCAAATACTTTTGGAATGGATGGTCCGGTAATATCTGCGTCCAGAATTGCAGTATGATACCCCATTCTGTTCATGGTAACAGCAAGCAAGGATGTTACCAAAGACTTACCGACACCGCCTTTTCCACTTACTATACCAATGACTTTTTTGATTTTGCTCATTGAATGTGGTTTTACTCTAAAATCAGTTTTCTGTTCTTTTCTATCCGCACAGTTTAATGAACAACTGTTGCAGTTTTGATTGCAATTTGTACTCATAATCTTAGCTCCTTTTATTTTGATTTACGAAGTAACATGGTTTTGGGATTGGCCCGAAAATCATGATTGTGTCTATCAGTCACCTCTTCCCATGCTGCCAGTAAAGCATCTTCCGCTTCTATGCCGGCGGCAGTCGATATCCAAACCGTTTTCTATTCCTTCACAAATACGATACTCTCCACCCTCAATCAAAAGAGCCTTGCCATAGACCAGCGACTCAGCAAGTTTCTTTCTTGCTTCCTCATAAATACCCTGGACAGTGGTTCGGGCGACATTCATTTGCTTGGCGCATGCTTCCTGTGTAACTCCCTCCAGATCTATAAGTCTTATGGTTTCATACTCGTCAACTGTCATTTTTATATAATTTTTTTCATGCATTTCTGCATCTAGAGGCCCGAATCTTTTTCTTTCAGGCAGGCAGCATATTTTTCTCAATTTTAGAGGCCTTGGCATAATCTCATAACCTCATTTCCGGAAAAAATGACCGTTTTAGGCACTCAAGCTGTTTTACAATATATTGTCACATATACATAGCGCCATTTTTTGGTATGCAATTATCCTCTTAAAGATTTATGATATCTGTCACCCACTCCTTATGTTACACCCTGTTTCTGACATATGTCAATAAAGGTTTAAAAAACATAAAGGGACAGTTCCCTGTCCCTTTCAGATTGTAGACAAAAACGGTTGTGGTTTTAGGCCATAACCGTTTTTTCTAAATACATCAATGATTTTTCTCTAAATACTGGTAAAAATTCAATAAGAAATTGCAAAATAGGGTTCATATCTGGATTTAGCTTTT
>JAAYAD010000050.1 GCA_012719545.1 Clostridiaceae bacterium | reverse complement strand
GTTGGAGTCGGAGTGGGGGTTGGAGTTGGGGTGGGTCCTGGTTCAAAGCCTTCAGCAAATACCTCATTAATTTTATCTACCAGTGAAGAGGTGACATTGGACCATTTTTTAAGCTTATTGCCGTAATTGGTTACGGTTCCGGCAAGCTCAAGATCGCCATATGCGGTCCAAATTATAGTACCTGCAAGATTTTTATCAACTATGTATTGGGCCTTGTAGCCAATGGACTCTTCATCGTCATAGCTTAAGAAGTAATTGCCCTTGGTGAGATAAGGCACCTTTGCTTCATTATCCCAATGCCTTGTCCATCCGCTGCCAGGGGCAAGGGCAGCCTGTTTTATATAGAAATAATAAGGTGTTCCGTCATATACATCCTTGGGCCAGTTGATAAAGTCCGCGCAGGTCATAACATTTCCGTCGGGCTGTATAAATTCGGATCTTTTAACCGTAGGTGCGTTAAGTGCAGCAGGACCATTGGTAATAACACCTCTGCCATAGAAGGGGATGCCCATGTTAACCTTGTTTAAGTTCACTCCGGCAGAAACCAGGTAATTATATAAGTCGTTCCAGTTAAAGGTAGGAGCTTCAGCACCGCTGTAGCTGTATAACGGTGAGTTGTGTCCTGCCTTGTCCGACCAGCCGCCGTTAAAGTCATAGGTCATGAAATTGTAATAGTCCAGGACACCGTTAAGAGCATTCCAGTTAAATCCTGCAAGTTTAGCCGGATCTGCCGAAAAGCAGGATGTAATTAATTTATCCGGGCCGATTGCCTGTCTGATCTCAGTTACAAGGGTCAGGAAATTGTTATAGTCTGCCTGACTTCCTGTAAAATTCATTCCTGCAAAGGGACCGGGATATTCCCAATCAAGGTCTATTCCATCAAACCCCATATTGATGAGTTTGACGCAATCACTTACAAATCTCTGTCTCTTGACGGGATCGGCGGCAACTTCAGGAAAATGCTTGCACATGCTCCAGCCGCCTATTGAAGCAAGTACCTTTGTGCCATACTGATCGGCAAGGTCAAAGTCTCCGGGAGCTCCTCCAACTTTTTTAAGAGGGAGCGGCAACGGCTGGTTATAAAGTCCCCAATTGGGATTGGACCATGTGCTGCCGTTGACTTGTACTTCAAAGCCCAGAGCACGGGCTCTGTTTGCTACTTCTTCAGTTATATTATAGATGGGCTCAATTTCTCCATAGAGAATGTACAAATCCCAGCTGCTGTAAATGTCGGTGCATAACAGGGGAGCAGGCTGCTGAACCTAGCCGGGCATATAAATGTTTTTGTTTCTGTAGTCCCCGCTATGCAAAGAACCGTCATAGGCTACTCCAAAGAAGGAAAAATTAAGAATGGTGTACTTGGAAAAATCGATATTAAGATGGGTGAGGGCTCCCTGGGCCGGCAATCCTGCGTTATTGGCCTTCCAGGCATCCCACTGAGTAAAATATCCTATAACCTGTTTATTGTGATCCCGTGGTGTAGCAGCATCAGCTTTTACTGGCCCTGTAAAGGGCATGCCGGTCATTGCTAAGGAGAACACCAGGAGAATGGCCAGAAAAATCTTTCTCATGGATTTTCCGCTTTTTAACATGATACCTTACTCCCTTCTACCTCTTTTTTATACACCTGCATCCCAGGAAAAAACAGAAATAACCAGACACCTCCTTCCCATACCTGATTTGGTCAGCAGGCGTTAACAGACACATTGGTTTTAACTACGAGAAATGAGTATGACGTGATTAACAGCCTTATGCATGGGCACTTTTTAAATCTGAAAATCAACCATTCAGGCATAAGGAATAACGTGCTGCTAAATTGCAACATCATAATGCGCAATGAAAAGTTAGGGGTAAGTTAATTGCCAGCGTTCAAAGAATTATAGTTATAAACTGAACGATAAAAGAAACTGTGATGTCTTCCTTAAGAATGCCAAAGAAGCGACGATTAAGATCACTTAATCTGCATTACCAGAGAACTTAAAATATTTGAATATTTTTACAAATGTATTATATATATACTTTTTTATTATAACAACTCGACAATCTTGGCAATCGTTGTAATATTTTGCTTACTTGTTGGTTGATGTCTTGACAAGTAGAAAATTAGCCTTTAAAGGGATAATAATATGAAATATATGCATTTTTTGCTATCTTAACTGCTTCATTTGATTAAGGATTAATGGGCAATAGTTATTTTATGTAATTAACGGCGGTGTGAGTTCTGGAAGTGTATTATCAGGGTGAAGAGCAGTAAAGAAATAAGAGCGGTAATTCCAGTAATAACGGCACTTATCTTTATGTCCAGCAGAAAATGTTCTCTTAATGTGATCCATCCGTTGACAAGTCCGAAAAAAATGAAAAGAACAGCCGATGCAAAAGCTATGGTTTTCTTTGGAATCCATTTGATAACAAGTGTGCCTGCAATAAGGCCAAGACAGTCAGCAACTATAAGACCAAGGGTGGAGCCGATAAAAACACTCAAAGGACTTTCAGGGTAGAGGGCTGCAAAGGAAAAAGTGGAAAGCTGGGTCTTATCGCCGAATTCGGCTAAGAAAAAGGCAAGGGCAATAGTAAGTATAACTCCTTCTGAAAGACTGTGCCCTTTTTCTCCGTCAGTTTCTTCCTCCTTTAATGACAATAGGCCAAAGAATATAAATAGGATGGAAGCACCTATTCTTACGCAGTCCTGGATTACTTGTATTCCGCCTATGTAAGTCCCGAGAATAACTGCAAGCATGTTTAACAGTATGCTTGCCAGGGAAATGCCTATAAAAACATGCTGAGGTTTGTATCTTGAGGCCATGGCCATAACCAGCAGCTGTGTTTTGTCTCCCATCTCCATAATCAGTACCATAAAAAGAGTTGTGAAAAGTACAGCAATATTTAAACCCATTCCGGCATCTACCGCCTTCTTGTGTTTGCTTTTATAGCAGCTTTATTTTAATTGATGCAGGGCGGCAGAAAAATATTACCAATAGTTTAACAATGTGCTTAATTTTTAGAGGAGAACCAGAGTGATGCCATTATTGAAACGGCCAAGATCTCTGTCGCTTCGCAAGGCATTGCAGTTATCCAGCATTTTGATTGTGTCGGGTGAAAAAATCTCAAAATTTTCTCCCGGTACATAGAGCTTAATGAGTCCTCGCTTTTTCATTCTCTCCAGTTCTTTTCTGACTGCAATTCGCAAAACCCCTCCAACTCCTGAAGAACCATATCCGTGAATGAGTTTTACCACTTTTGCCTGTCCCGCTCTGGCACGATTAAGCTCAAATATCATTCTTCGTATTGCCATATCTCTTGTGGGTCTGCCGTCTTCCAGGTTAACAACAACTAAATCCATACAATCCCCCGATGTAGAAACGATATTATGCCTGTATGTGCTTAAAATTAGCATTTTTATTATAATACTACAATATTTTAAAATATCCAAATTAAGCTTTAAACCGATGATGAACAGCAAAATCTGGCTTTATGTCAAAATAATAAGTTTTTCTTAAAATTATTGTATAATATAATTCAGAGTTCTATAATTATAAAGCATGCTGAAAAATCAGTATTTCAATGTATTAAATTTGGGGGTAATGGGATTGAAGAAAATATATATAAGTTTATTGGCAGTAATATTGGCGCTTTCGGTTGTTTCGTGCACCCCTGCTGCCCAGGTTGTTGATGTTTCTCCCACAACCCCTTCACCAAATGTTACGGATGGATTGGACAATCAAGATAATTCTCAGCCTGAGCCTTCCAATACACCTGTGTCCACGCCTGAGCCTGAAAATACACCTTTACCAACTCCGAAGCCTACGGAGAAACCAAAGAAAAATGAACCTGATTCTTCACCAGTTTCTGATTTTCCGGATGTTGAATGGGAAAGTATTGTTATACCTGAGGAATTCCTGAATCTTTCATACTATTATTCCGCAAAGCATGAAAGATATCAGCGCTATAAAGCCTTGAATCCTGACTATGACTTTGACAAGGCCATACTTTATGTGAACATAGGTCTGGACAAGCCGTATTATAACGATATAAGGGAAATAAAGGAACCTGATCGGCTTGATGTATTGGTAAACAAGTACAATAAGCTTCCGGATAATTACAAACCTCAGCTTGAAGAGATACCTTCGTCCCTTTTGGCTCCGGGTGTTGGAAAGCAGTATCTCAGAAAAGAAGCTAAGGAAGCTTTTGAAAAAATGCATAATGATGCAAAAAAGCTTGGACTTAACATCACTGTATACGGTACATACAGAAGTATACAGACACAGCATGATATCTGGAACAGAAAAGTAAAGTCCGGAAGAACCGTTGAGGATGTAGACAGGCTTAATTCAAGAGGGGGACATAGCGAGCATCATACCGGCCTTGCTGTGGACGTAATTAAAAACGATTATACCATGGAGAGCAGCAAGGAATTTGAGTGGTATAAGACAAATGCCCATAAGTACGGATTCATTATCCGATATCCTAAGGGGAAGGAAAACATCACGGGCTATTCATATGAACCCTGGCATTTAAGATATCTTGGCCCGGAACTTGCAACAGCAGTCTATGAGAGCGGGCTTTCATATGAGGAGTACTATGCAATTTATATAGAACCATTTATTTAAATGCTTTTTAACAGGTACAGGACTATAAGTCCGCACTGTGAGCAGGTCTTTAAAGCTGTAAATTTCGGCAAAAACATCATATTAAGAGCTTCTGCCATGTTAAACAGAAGCTCTTTACATATATCCAGGATTGTATATATTAAGGTTGTACATTGGAGTTAAATCTGGATTTATAACACCATGAACAGTGTTCCTGCACCAATAAGCAGGCAACCAATTAATGATTTGGGTGTAAACTGCTCGTGCAGGAATACAAAAGCCAGAATCAGCGTAATTACCACGCTGAGCTTATCAATGGGAACAACTTTGGATGCTTCTCCAATCTGCAGCGCCTTATAGTAGCACAGCCATGAAGCTCCTGTGGCAAGGCCGGACATAATAAGAAATATCCAGCTTTTTCGGCTTATCTCAAAAATTCCTGTCTGAGCGTTTGTAAGAAATACCATTACCCAGGCCATGATTACAACCACTACCGTACGAATAGCCGTTGCAAGGTTTGAGTTTACACCCTCAATGCCCACCTTGGCCAATATAGAGGTAAGCGCTGCAAATATTGCAGAAAGAAAAGCGAATATAATCCACATATCAATAGTACCCCCATATTAAGTTAACATTTGACTATGCCCATTATACCATTGTAGAAAATTTAACAAAAGATATTATCTTTAAGTTTCTGCATGAAAGCTGAAGGCTGGAAGCTGGAAGTTGGAAGGGAATTGGCGGAAATTACAGAAAAAAGAAAAACTCTTATTGCAACAATAAGAGTTCTTACTTTGGTGCGGTCGACCGGACTTGAACCGGTACGGTTGCCCATACGCCCCTCAAACGTACGTGTCTGCCAATTCCACCACGACCGCATAACATATTTATTTTACGTATCTTTTGCTGTCCGCAACAGCAAGATTTATTATACAGGCTGGTCCCAGCCATGTCAATATGTATTTTTGCATTTTTATAAAAATTAGTTCTGATTTATTTCCCGGATTAGCCTGCCGGATTAGCCTGCGAGATTTTAATTTTTTCTGTCCTCATTATGAAGACAATGATCTATGGCAATGGCAAGGGCGCAGAACAGGGGAGCGTCATTGTCGTCATAGATAATAAGCTCATAAGAATCACCCCAGGACAGCCATTTCTTATGAAGCTCGCCCACTATATTTCCGTTGTTCAGTATGGCAAAATCCATTCCAAAAAGGTTGCCTTCGCAGGTGTAATTGCCAAACTGGCTGGTTATGTTGAGCCTTGGGGTAAAAAAGGCAAATTCCTTCTTGATTACCGCACATAAGGTATTGCCGCTGTATACATGATACTCAGGCAGGAATCTGAAAAGCTTCTGCTGAATAAAGTACAGCTCTGCACCTGTGGCATCATAGATGTGAATCTTGGCGCCAAAGGTAAATATCTCACCCTGGACGGTAAAAACAGGTTGACCTGCTTCATTGGTTATATTATACCTGTCTCCGATAGAAAAAACCTTTTGCTTTATATACAGCCTTACCATAACAGCCTTCTTTCATAGATAGCATGTATAACTATCTTATAAATTTACAAAGGGTTAAAAACTACTGCTTTATTTTATGCTATAATTATATAGCTAATTTATAGTTTTCACAATTAAAAGTTTTTACCCTTGATTCTATGAAAAGCCAAATTACAGAAAAGGAAAGATAACGATGGATAACAACGAAAGAATATTTGATGTATTACCCGGAGAAGAGTATGTTGACGACCGAAGCAAGACGACAATATTTTTTCAGGTTTTGGTAAGAAAGTTCTGGAAGCTTATAACCATCAACCTGATGTATCTTGTTTTCAACATTCCTGCAATCCTGATTTCCTTTTTCTTTGGTGCTTATATTCTGGAGAGCCTTTTTCCCATATCTTCCGCGTCATTAACGGATGCTGAACTTGTAATATTGTACATGACGGTGGGTGTTCCTGCGGTGTTTTTCCTTCTGGCAATTCCGACAATCAGCGTGGGACCGGCTCAGGCGGGCATGACTTATCTTCTGCGCTGTTTTTCCTACGAAATTCCAACCTTTACATGGTCCGATTTTAAGGACAAGATGAAGGAAAACTTAAAGCAGGGATTAGCAGTGAGCCTTATAAATCTTGTTATAATGGCTTCACTGATTCTGGATATCTATCTTTATTCACAGCTTGCCGATTCCTCAAATATCATCTTATCTGCAGCAAGTGTTTTAGTAATGATGGTATTTATTATATTTATCATGATGAACATGTATATTTATCCTATGATGGTAACTTACGAGCTTAAGCTGACTAGCCTTTACAAAAACGCGTTCCTTTTTGCCATCGGAAAGTTCTTGCCAAATCTTGGAGTTGTACTTATTTGCCTGCTTTTAATAATCGGACCTGTATTCCTGGTTCAATTGACCACAAGCTATCTTGCCATTATGATTATGTATCTGTACTATATTCTTCTGGGCTTTACATTGCCGGGGTACATCATTAATTTTATCATCAACCCCATAATTGACAGGCACATGAGGCCGGAAAACAAGCAGGAATAGGGAAGAAGCAAAGAAGATTAATAAAGACAGGTTCTGATATATTTGAGGTATATCAGGACCTTTTTATTAGGCATGAAAAGAGGATAACTCCAAATTTGAGTTATCCTCGTAAATTAGATTTATATAGTTACATATTGATTTACTCCTGGAAAATATCCTGCATCCTGTAGTATCCCGGTGCTTTGTCGTAGAGGAAAGCAGCAGCCTTAAGAGCACCGGCTGCAAACAGATCCTTGGAAATAGCGGTATGCTTTATTTCAATTATCTCATCATTGCCTGCAAAAATTACACTATGTTCTCCTGTTATGGTTCCGCCTCTGATGGAATGAATTCCTATTTCATCCCTGGTACGCTTTTGCATGGCTGAATGACGGTCATACACATATTTCATCTTGTTATCCAGGATTGAATTAATTGCATCGGCTATTGCCAGTGCTGTGCCGCTTGGAGCATCAATCTTCTGATTATGATGCTTTTCAATTATTTCTATGTCGAAATTGCCTACTAAGGTTTTAGTAGCACGCTTTACAAGCTCCAGAATAAGATTTATTCCCAATGACATATTTGCCGAAAGAAGAACGGGGATTGTGCGTGAAGCCTGCATAATAAGCTCTTTATGCTGGTCGTTCAATCCTGTGGTGGCAATAACAATGGGAATGTTTTTCTGCACTGCATAGCCAAGTATACCCTCTAAAGCGCTGGGATGAGAAAAATCAATAATTACATCAACTTCCTCCTTAACATCCCAGGGGCTTGTATATACCGGATATGATGAGTTTTCATTTGCGGTTGTATCTACACCGGCTGCAATAAAGGCTCCGTCATTCATTCTGCAAGCTCTGGAGACCGACTGACCCATTTTTCCATTGCAGCCATTCAGCAATATTCTAATCATTGTTTTATCCTCCGGTGAAAGTCTTACTTTATAATGAAGTCAAATACAAATTAATCAAAAGTTAAATCAGGCCATAATCCTTCATTGCCTTTTTAAGTTGTGCAAGGCCGGCCTCTGACATATCCACAAGGGGCAAACGGCATGAGCCTACATTGAAGCCCATAAGATTCAAAGCAGCCTTCACAGGGATGGGGTTAGTCTCACAGAACAGGGCATTCTGAAGCGGAACTGTCTTAATCTGAAGTTTTCTGCTGGTTTCTATATCCCCCTCCAGGAAGGATCTAACCATGTTATGTACATCCCTGGGAATTATGTTTGCCACTACCGAAATTACACCCTTGCCGCCGAGAGCCAGAAGCGGAACAACATTTCCGTCTTCACCTGAATATAGGTTCAGATTGTCCCCGCAAAGGTAAATAACTTCGGCAGCCTGAAGAAGATTGCACTCTTTTAAGCCCACTATATTTTCAATTTCCGATAATCTTTTTAATGTTGAAGGATTAATGTTAAGATTGGTTCTGGATGGGACATTGTACAGGACAACAGGGATGTTTACGCTTTGGGCAATGGCTTTAAAGTGCTGATATAAGCCTTCCTGAGTAGTTTTATTGTAATAGGGTGTCACGCTTAGAATTGAATCTGCTCCAACTTCTTCACAGAACCTTGAAAGCTCTATGGCATGCCTGGTGTCGTTGCTTCCTGCTCCTGCCATAACATGTACCCTTTTGTTTATCTTTTCAACCGCGAAGCGTATTACTTCCTTGTGCTCCTCATCGGGCATGGTTGAAGCTTCACCGGTGGTTCCGCATATAAGGATTGCATCAGTACCTTCTTTTATATGCCATTCAATGAGTTCTTCCAATTTTTCAAAATCAACTCCGGTTTTGGTAAAGGGTGTTACAAGAGCTACGCAAGATCCTGTGAACAAGGTTTTTTTCATAATAGCACTCCTTTCAGTATTAGACCTGTATATAAACGTCTAAGTAAAATACGGGCAGTTAAGGGAAAAATAAGAAAGCTGCCTGTATTGCTACCGGCAGCCTTATTACCCAAAAAAGAATAGGCTAAGAACCATTGTGGCTCAATTACCGATAGCACTCCGCGTGATTCACGCGACAGTCGAATGGTTATTCACCAGTCAACCAGGCGGCAGATGAAACGGCATCGTACCCCTTCGGCATTTTCCCCTTTCACTTAAGTGCCCGGCCCGTTTGCCCTTCCTTAAGCTACTCTTGAAAAATGCGCCTCTATCTAATAATTATATTCGATTTTCCTAATTTACTCCACACCACTATACTTAAATTATCGTAAATGATATCATTTATTACTTACATTGTCAAAGGTTAATTTATTGTGATATAGTAAATTTGCGTAAAAATATTCTATGGAGGAATGGACGTGGCTCCAAAAAAGGTACAAAAGAAGACAGTTCGAAGAAAGAAAAAAAGCAGCATGAATCAACCCAACCTCAGAAGTGAGGTAGTGGGAATTATTCTTGTTGCATTTGGAATTCTTTTAAGCATTAGTGTTTTTTCCAAAAATTCGGCAGGTCCCTTTGGAGAGTTGCTGGGAAGAATCACCGGAGGATTTTTCGGACTTTCAGGCTATGCTGTACCAGTCCTTGTAATTATTCATGGATTGTTTAAGATATTTAAACCCAAGTATATATATGAAGATAAACGATTTGTTCTTGTCATAATCCTCCTGGTTCTTTTCTCATCAATGTTCCAGGCAGGACTTCATGATGTCTCCTATTATGAAAATATGAATTTGGGAAGATACATTAGCACCTTTTACCGTGAGGGCATGGCTGCTGTGGGCAGGGGGCAGGAGTTCCTGCCAAGCGGCGGCATACTCGGCGGGGTGGTTGGTGTTCCGCTTCTCTTTGTATTCAGAAAGTTAGGAACCATGATTATACTTGTTACCCTGTCAATAATAGTTGGAATGCTCATTACAAGGCTTTCACTGGCTGAAGCCGCCAGAAGTGTTGCAAGGGGCACCAGCGAAGCCATCAATGGCATGGTTGGGGCTGCCAGAAAAAAGATTGCACAAAGATCCTATCAAAGAACTTTTGAGGAGAATTCCGATTCAGATACAGATGTTCCTAAAAGAAAGAAAAAAGCTAAAATTGTTGACTTTTGCCTGGACAAGCCCGAGCAAACGCCAAATGCCCCAGCTATTCAGGAAGAATATAAGGACAGTGAAAGAAATTTTGCTGCAGAAGCAAATGATATAAACATTGAAGAAAAAGCCGATAATGAGGCACAAGGTCCCGAAATTGTAATAGCACCCTCTATTAATAATGAGGAGGATAAAGACATAGAACAAAATGTAAAAGCGGATCTTGAAGTTCCGGATTTTAAAGCTCCGGAAGCAGAACCGTCTGCTGCCGCAGCTGTTGTCAAAGAAGAACCCGTTGCTGAAGAAGCAATTAACGTGTCAGCTGCGGAAAAAAGAGAAAAATACGTATATCCTCCCTATGAGCTTCTTTCAAGGTCAAAGGAAGGCGAAAGCAATCTTAAACGCATTAAGACTGCTGCCGCTGAAACGGCCAAGAAGCTGGAGGATACATTAAGCAGCTTTGGAATAGGTGCCAAGGTAATAAATGTTTCGGTAGGCCCTGCCTTTACCCGTTATGAGCTTCAGCCCGCCCCCGGAGTAAAGGTAAGCCGTATTGTGAACCTTACCGATGACATTGCCCTTAATTTGGCGGCATCAGGTATTCGTATAGAGGCGCCCATACCGGGAAAGGCTGCAATAGGTGTTGAGGTACCCAATAAAGAGGTTGCACCCATTAACATTAGAAGCGTTATAGAATCTCCCGAATTCCAGAACCATCCCTCAAAGCTGGCTGTAGCTTTGGGTAAGGATATTTCGGGTGAAAATACCGTTGTGGACCTTGCAAAGATGCCCCATATCCTGATTGCAGGTGCAACAGGTTCGGGTAAGAGCGTATGCATAAACTCCATTGTTGTAAGCCTTCTTTACAAGGCATCACCTGATGAGGTAAAGCTTCTCATGATAGACCCAAAGGTTGTTGAACTTGGAGTTTATAATGGCATACCCCATCTTTTGGTACCTGTTGTGACTGACCCGAATAAAGCGGCAGGAGCACTGCGCTGGGCAGTTTCGGAAATGACAACGAGGTACAAGCTTTTTGCTGAACGTGGAGTAAGAGATTTAATGGGATATAACGCCTCCGTTGAGGAGACGGGAGAGGGCATGAAATTGCCTGAAATAGTTATTATCATTGACGAGTTGGCAGACCTTATGATGGTTGCACCCAATGACGTGGAAGATTCCATCTGTCGTCTTGCCCAGATGGCAAGAGCTGCGGGAATGCATTTGGTAATTGCTACTCAAAGACCGTCTGTTAATGTCATTACCGGTGTAATCAAAGCTAATATTCCTTCTCGTATTGCCTTTGCCGTTTCATCACAGGTGGATTCCCGTACCATACTGGATATGGCAGGTGCCGAAAAGCTCTTAGGTAAAGGTGATATGCTCTACTACCCTGTGGGCATACCAAAACCCATACGTGTTAAGGGTGTATTTGTTTCCGACAAAGAAGTTGAACTTGTTGTAGATTTTGTAAAAAATCAGGTTTATGCTCACTATGATGAGGAAATCATTGAAAATATAAATGACAATTCCAAAAATGAAGAAGACAGCACCAATAATTATGACTGCGATGAGCTTCTGAATGAGGCAATTGAGGCAGTAATTGATTGTGGACAGGCTTCGGTATCCTTTATTCAAAGAAAATTCAAAGTAGGATATGCCAGAGCCGGAAGAATTATAGACCAGATGGCCGAACGTAATATCATAAGCGGCTATGAAGGCAGCAAACCAAGGCGGGTGCTGATTTCTCGGGAACGCTGGGAAGAAATGAAGATGTCAAGTCCGGGGGATGGAGTATGAAATATTTAGAAAGCATTCCGGTAGGCTATGATGTGTCGCTGGCTTTCGTTGTATTGCTTACGGCACTGCTTACAATCTATATGGGGCTGCGCTGTATAAGACGCAGAATGCATGTGGTTACAGTTCTGGCGTTTGTAATGCAGCTTTTTATGCTTACGTCCGGCATCCTTGCCGTACTGGAAAAGACCATGACAATCCCTTATTACGAAATAATGCTGATTGTCTTTGGCGTTATGCTTCCCGGAGGCTTTCTGGTCTTTGACTATTATGACATGAAAAAAAGAATTAAAGCCAATAACACTGATGTCCCCCTTATTGAAAAAATAGAAAAAAAGAGTACTGTAAACTGGACGTACAATGAATATGTTTCGACCGCAGAAGAATGGAAAAACGAAGTTGTTGCATCAATTGTAACGGACAGCCTTAAAATAGAGGACAAGCAGCTTAAAACCAATGTGACCCAGCAGATCTCACAGGTGCACAGGCTGATTGATGAAAAGGATTACGATAAGGCTTTGGATATATATCTTATACTTTCCGGCCTAATCAATGACAATCCCTTTATTGCTTACAACACAGGCTGGCTGTGCTATAAAAACAGTCTTTTTGAAGAGGCAGTCAAGCATTATAAAAAGACCCTCTCGCTTGTCGGAGGGGAAAGCCAAAACAATGGCAAGAAAAAGAATAAAAATAAAAAGAATAAGGACTTTGACGGGAATATCAATGATGCTGTTGAGGCTTTGCGCCCCGCAGTTCATTTCGGGTATGGCCTGAGTCTTTATGCTTTGGGAAGGTATGAACTGGCTATTGAGCAATTTAATCTTGCTCAGAAAAAAGCAGGCGACTTAAGAGAATCTGAAATCAATATTGCCCGCTGCCATATTGCAGTGGGAGACCTTGAACAGGCATCTGAGCATATTAAGCTTGCGCTCAAATTAAAAGAAGATACCAGGCTCCGTTTTATGCTGGCAAAGCTCTGCTTTGAGAGAAATCTTGAGATGGAATGCAAGTATCATCTTGAAACCATTGTTGCAAGCGATGCTGAATTTACAGAGGCATGGGAGCTGTTAGGAAAGATTTACCGAAAGTCCGGAGCATGGAAGGAAGTGCTTGAAGCTTACAAACGTCTTACTCAGTTGATTCCTGAAAATGCGGACTACCATTATCATCTTGGTGTTGCTCAGCGTGAACTTGGAAAAACTGATGAAGCAATCTCCAGCTTTAAATTTGCAGTGGATTTATTGCCGGAACACAGCAGGGCATATTACAGCCTGGCATCAATCTATGATGCCCAGGGCAAAACTGAAAATGCGATTGATTGCCTTAATAAATCCCTTGAAGGCAATGAAAAACTTGAAATGGCTTATAACCTGCTTGCAGAAATTTATATCTCCAGCGACAGGATCAATGATGCAATCCGTGTTTATGAAAAAGCAGTCAGAGTGCACCCCGAATCCTATATTGTCCATTATAATCTCGGCATTACCCTAATGATGATGAGGCGTTACGATGAGGCAATAAGAATCTTTAATAAAGCTCACAGGCTGACCGATGACGACCCATCTCTTTATTACAACTGGGCATCGGCTGCCATTGGACTTAAGAACTATTCGGAAGCAGCAAGACTTTATAAGGAAGGTCTTAAGTTCAAGCCCGATGATGATGAAATGCTTTTTGGCCTTGCCAGAGTTTCCGCCCTTTCGGGTGATGTTGAGGCAACTCTCGGATTTTTGGCAAGGGCTTTTGAAATTAATCCCAACTTAAAGCTTCGTGCAAAATCATCCCACGATTTTGCGGCATTCAGGACTTATCCTGCATTTATGGAGCTTACCCGCCTGCCTCTTATAGAAGAGAGAAAAAATGCCTGAAGATAAAAGTTTTTTATAATAAATTGCAGGTAAAATGCAACTTCGTTAATATGATGTTGCATTTTTTGTTTATTAATTTACCTTGCAAAATACTTAAAAGCCGATAAAATAAGGAGTTGGTATTTTATCTGAAAATATTTTGATGAATAATTTGAATGATGCTTGAAAATGAGTTTCATTTCCTGTAAACTTTATATGATTCATTTCTAATAATTTCATATATGTTTATTTATATTTGGAGGTGTATCAATGGCGATACAAATAGGAATTCTCGGTTACGGTAATGTTGGAAGAGGAGTGGAGCTTTCAATTCTTCAAAACCCTGATGTGGAGCTTGCCGCAGTTTTTACAAGAAGAGCTCCCGAAACTGTTAAAACAGTGTCTAAAAACGTCCCGGTTGTTCACATAGACGATATTGAGAAATATAAAGATTCAATTGACGTTCTTATACTTTGTGGGGGCTCTGCAACGGACCTTCCTGAACAGGCTCCAAAGTATGCACGTCTTTTCAATTGTGTTGATTCTTTCGACACCCATGCTAAAATTCCCGAATATTTTGCTATGGTTGATGAGGCAGCCAGATCTTCCGGGAAAACTGCTGCTATTTCAATCGGATGGGACCCAGGTCTTTTTTCCATTAACCGTATGCTTCTTCAGGCGGTTTTGCCTGTGGGCAAGGATTATACATTCTGGGGCAAAGGAGTAAGCCAGGGGCATTCGGATGCCATTCGCCGCGTAAAAGGTGTTAAGTACGGAATTCAATATACAATCCCGATTGAAGAAGCAGTTAACAGGGCAAGAAGCGGTGAAAATCCCGAGCTAACAACCAGAGAAAAGCATCTTAGAGAATGCTTTGTTGTGGCAGAGGAAGGTGCAGATAAAGCTGAAATTGAGAAAAATATCAAAGAGATGCCCAATTACTTTGCAGATTACAATACCATAGTTCACTTTATTTCAGAGGAAGAATTCAAGGCAAACCATAACAAAATGCCCCATGGCGGTTTTGTTATAAGAAGCGGCAAGACCGGTCTAAACAACGAAAATAATCAAATTGCAGAGTTCGCTTTAAAGCTTGACAGTAACCCTGAGTTTACCGCAAGTGTGCTGGTTAGCTACGCCAGAGCTGTTGCACGCCTAAATAAGGAAGGAAAGACTGGAGTACTTACTGTCTTTGATATTCCGCTCGGCTATCTTTCACCAAAGTCAGCCGAAGAACTGCGTAAAGAACTGCTATGATAAGTAATAACTACGGCTTATAACAGCAAGACGCCTTAAGCTGTCTTGCTTAAGACCAGGAAGTTAGATTGTTGTTAATCTGTTTCAATCCTAATATTTAAGGGCGTAAAGCAAATTATAAAGGCCGCATTGCTTTGCAAAAAGTGCGGCTTTTTCTTATGTTGTCATTCAATAAACAATATATATAAAGAAGTATATATAAATATATTTCTTTTATATAAATCTGTCTAAGTAATCTGCACCAAAAGCTGGAGGACAGGAAGCTTATTTTTTACCATTTTTCCGAAGTATACACTTATATACATATAAAAAAGAACCTTAATTGACATTATTATTGGTATTGCTTTACACTTATTATGGCAAAATATTAATGCACCTTATACTGTAATTTTCCTGCGTTAATCCCGGAGAGTTTAATTTCAGCTTTGCATAAACATTCACATCAGCCGGATTTGCTTTTATCGGTTAAAGGTGCGGAAAGAAGGAGATTGGTGATTTATGGCATATACGCTGCTAAACGGCAAGGATCTTGCCTTAAGAATGAAAAAGGCAATGTCCGCACAGGTGGAAGAGCTTAAAAATAAAGGAGCAATACCCGGCCTTGCAGTTATAATAGTTGGCAACGACCCGGCCTCAAGAATTTATGTCAACAGCAAGAAAAGGGACTGCGAAGAGGTTGGGATCAGGTCCTTTGAATACGCTCTCCCTGAAGATGTACAGGAAGAACAGCTTCTGGAGCTGATTGACACCCTCAATAATGACGATAATGTTGACGGTATTCTTGTTCAGCTTCCCATTCCTGATCATCTGGACGAAGGCAAAGTGTTGAGAAGAATTAGACCTGACAAGGATGTGGATGCGTTCCATCCGTATAATGTCGGTGAGCTTATGATTGGCAACCATGCCTTTGCTCCGTGTACCCCGGCAGGAATAATGGAGCTTCTAAAAGATGCCAAAATTGACGTTGAGGGTAAAAACTGCGTTGTGGTGGGAAGAAGCAATATCGTTGGAAAGCCCATGTCAATGCTGATGCTCCATGCCAATGCAACGGTTACCATATGCCATTCAAGAACCAAAAATCTTAAGGATGTCTGCAAAACAGCGGATATTCTGATAGCTGCCATCGGCAAGCCCAACTATATCACCAGGGATTTTGTGAAAGAAGGCGCCGTAGTTATTGATGTAGGCATCAACCGTACTGCCGACGGGGGTATGACAGGGGATGTGGATTTCACTGAGGTAAGCAAGATTGCTTCCGCTATTACTCCTGTGCCCGGCGGGGTAGGCCCCATGACAAGAGCAATGCTTTTGAAGAATACAATCAAAGCGTGCATAATGCATAAAAGGGGCAAGCTTTCTTGACACAAAATTCAAAACTGTATACAATATTTTCATAATGGCATTTTAGTATGCACTTATTGCATCATGCCGTTTATTTGCTTTATTGATTATGAATTCGTGTGGGATTAAATTTAAACGGAGGAGGTGAGTAAGATAGATTTATTTATCGGACTTGGAATTGGACTCATCATGACATTGATTGGTTCACTTATATCCTTCCGCAAGGGAGTTGAGTATAGAAAGCGCGTGGCAGAGGCAGAAATCGAAAGTGCTGAAAAAGAAAGCCAGCGCATTGTAAGTGAAGCTGAGAAAGTTGCAGAGAGGAAAAAACGCGATGCCCTTATAGAAGCACGTGAGGAAATTCACAAAAGTAGAGTAGAACTGGAAAGGGAAGTCCGGGAACGTAGAATTGAAATACAGCGTACCGAGAGACGTCTGCAACAAAAGGATGAGACCCTTGAGAAAAAAATGGATGCCCTTGAGAGAAAGGACGAAGCCTTAAACAGGCAGATTCATGAAATTGAGCAAAGGCAGGCTGAAATTGAGGAGCTGTATAAAAAGCAGATTGAAAAGTTGGAAAGCATTTCAGGCCTGTCGGTGGAAGAGGCAAAGCAATACCTGTTGAACAGTATTGAGGGTGAAGTAAAACACGAAGCGGCCATAATGGTCAAGGAAATTTATGAACGCGCAAAAGAAGAAGCAAACCGTAAGGCCAAGGAAGTTCTGGCTACGGCAATGCAAAGATGCGCAGCTGACCATGCAGCGGAAATAACCGTTTCAGTTGTTAATCTGCCCAACGATGAAATGAAGGGTAGGATAATAGGAAGAGAAGGGCGTAATATCAGGACCCTTGAAACCCTCACAGGAATTGATTTGATTATTGATGATACTCCGGAAGCCGTAGTATTGTCAGGTTTTGATCCGATAAGAAGAGAAATTGCGCGTATAGCACTTGAAAAGCTGATTATTGACGGTCGTATACATCCGGCGCGCATTGAAGAAATGGTGGAGAAAGCTCGCAAGGAAGTTGATAACACCATCCGTGAGGAAGGTGACCGTGCGACCTTCGAAACCGGTGTTCATGGGCTGCATCCGGAGATTGTCAAGCTCCTTGGTAAATTAAAGTTCAGAACCAGCTATGGACAGAACGTCCTCTCACATTCCATTGAGGTTGCCCATCTTGCAGGACTTATGGCTGCAGAACTGGGCGAGGATGTGAATCTGGCTAAGCGTGCCGGTCTCTTGCATGATATAGGCAAGGCAATTGACCATGAGGTTGAAGGCACCCATGTAAGCATTGGTGTGGATATCTGCAGAAAGTATAAGGAAAGCGAAGAAGTAATCCATGCCATAGCTGCACATCATGGTGATGTTGAGCCAAATTCAATTATTGCCGTTCTGGTTCAGGCTGCGGACGCTATTTCTGGCGCAAGGCCGGGAGCCAGAAGAGAGACTCTGGAGACTTATGTTAAACGTCTGCAGAAGTTGGAGGAAATTGCAGATTCCTTCCCAGAGGTTGAAAAATCCTTTGCTATTCAAGCCGGACGTGAAATTCGCATCATGATTAAACCAGAGTTGGTTAATGATGAAAGCATGATAATGGTGGCACGTGATATTGTTAAGAGGATAGAAAATGAAATGGACTATCCTGGACAAATAAAGGTCCATCTTATAAGAGAAACAAGGGCTGTAGAATATGCAAAATAATTTATGGCAGGAAGCGTGAAAACGCTTCCTGTCTTTTGAAAGGAAGAATTTTTTGTTAAAAATCCTGTTTGTTGGTGATGTTTTTGGTGAGCTTGGAAGAGAGACACTTAAAGCAAAAATGCCAGATATCATAAAAACATACAAGCCCGACTTCTGTATTGCAAACGGAGAAAATGCGGCAGGAGGAAAGGGGATAAGCTATAATACCGCCCATGAAATATTTGACTGTGGCATCGATGTAATCACCATGGGCAACCACACATGGGCCAGAAAGGAAATACTGAACTTTATTGATTCAGGAATAAAAATTGTCAGGCCGGCGAACTATCCAAAGGGTGTTCCCGGAAAAGGCCGTCTTGTTATTGAGAAGAATGGTATACGCCTCGCGGTTGTAAACCTTCTGGGGCGTGTTTATATGGATAATAATGTTGATTGCCCCTTTCAAACCATTGACAGGGAGCTTTCCTATTTGAAGGGGCAGGCAGATATTATACTTGTGGACTTTCATGGAGAAGCAACCAGCGAAAAAATTGCAATGGCTTATTATGTTGACGGGCGTGTATCATGTCTTGTAGGAACTCACACCCACGTCCAGACAGCCGATGAAAAAATATTGGATAATGGTACTGCCTATATTACAGATGTGGGCATGACAGGCCCCGCTGACGGCGTAATAGGTATTGCAAAGAACCTTATTTTACGAAAATTTACCCTGGGTCTTCCCGTTCAGCATGAGGTTGCAGAAGGAAGAGGACAGTTCAACGCCGTAATTATTACAATAGACAAAGAAACAAGAAAGGCTATGGAAATAAAAAGAATAACAGATTATTATAAAAAGAAAGACTGATGAGTTTTCGGAGGTAGTTTGAAATGGATTTGTTGAAGGTTTCATCAAAGTCCAACCCTAATTCTGTTGCTGGTGCTATTTCGGGGGTAATCCGGGAAAAAGGTGTTGTGGAGGTTCAATCAATTGGTGCGGGCGCATTGAATCAGGCCGTTAAGGCAATAGCTATCGCCCGTGGTTTTTTAGCTCCTCTTGGTATTGAGCTTGTATGCTCACCGGCATTTTCAGAGGTTGAGGTGGATGGTGAAAGCCGAACTGCTATAAGACTTAAGGTAGAGCCTAAAAGATATGTTTAAATAAAGCAATAAGTTGATATCTAATATTTATATATGTATATAAAGCAGTTTTACGAAGGAGAGTTGTGTGTGAGTTACAGGGAAAATTACCGGTTTTGGATTGAAAACAGCTATTTCGATGAGGAAACCAGAACGGAGCTATTGGCTATAGAGGGAAACGAAAAAGAAATTGAAGATCGTTTTTACAGGGAGCTGGAATTCGGCACCGGTGGTATGCGCGGCGTTATAGGCGCAGGAACCAACCGCATGAATAAGTACACTGTTCGTAAGGCGGCTCAGGGCTTTGCAACATACATCAAGAAGCAGGGCCTGGCATCTAAGGGTGTTGCAATAGCTTATGATTCACGCCGTTTCTCTTCTGAATTTGCTTTGGAGACAGCTTTGGTTATGGCCGGAAACGGAATTAAAGCTTATCTTTTTGACGAATTAAGGCCTACTCCGGAGCTTTCCTTTGCGGTAAGGCATCTTGATTGTGCCGGAGGAGTTGTAATAACTGCGAGCCATAATCCCAAGGAATATAACGGATTCAAAGCCTATGGCAGCGATGGTTGCCAGCTTCCTCCAAAAGAATCCGATATGGTTATAGAAGAGGTCAATGCCGTTACCGATATTACCACAATTCAGCCTATGGATTATGATGAAGCTGTAAAAAAGGGACTTCTTGTTGTTATAGGCAAGGAGATTGACGATGCCTATAATGAAGCTCTAAAAAAGGTATGTGTAAACCCTGAACTGTCATTGAAGTATGGCAAGGATGCAAGAATTATTTATACGCCTCTTCATGGCACTGGCAATAAGCCGGTAAGAAGAATACTCAAGGATATAGGATTTGAAAATGTTGAGGTTGTTAAGGAGCAGGAGCTTCCTGATCCCAACTTTTCAACAGTCAAGTATCCCAACCCTGAAGAAAAAGCTGCCTTTGAAATTGCAATAAATATGGCCAAAAAGGAAGGTGTTGATCTTATCATAGGCACCGATCCTGATGCGGACCGTGTGGGCGTTGTTGTTAAGGACAGCAGCGGTGAATATATAACCCTTACAGGAAACCAGACAGGATGCCTCCTTTTGGAATACATTCTTTCCCAGAAGAAAGAGAAAGGGGAACTTCCCTCAAACGCTTTTGTGGTAAAGACAATCGTATCCAGCGCGCTTGCCCGCAAGATTACAGATTATTACGGCGTAGAGCTCATTGACGTGTTGACCGGGTTCAAATTTATTGGTGAACAGATAAGGCTTCTTGATGATACAGGAAAGAAAAAGTTCCTCTTTGGGTTTGAAGAAAGCTATGGATATTTGGCCGGAACACATGCCCGTGATAAGGATGCAGTAGTTGCCTCAATGCTCATTGCTGAAGTTTATGCCTGGTATAAATCAAGGGGCATGAACCTTTATGAAGGGCTTCTTGAGTTATTCAACAAGTACGGATATGTAAGAGAAGGCATCGATTCCTTTACCTTAAAGGGCAAGGAGGGAATTGAAAAGATATCAAATGCAATGGCAACCTTAAGGGAGAATAACCCCAAGGAATTTGGAAACTCCAAAGTAAGAGAAGTATTTGATTATGAGAAGCAGGTTTGCGTTGATTTGGAAACTGGCGCAACAAGAGCCCTTGACCTGCCTAAATCAAATGTACTTTACTACCGTATGACTAATGGCAACTGGTTCTGTGTAAGACCATCGGGTACTGAACCGAAAATCAAGATTTATTACGGTGTTTCATCCGATTCTTTGGAAGGAGCACAAAAGGGACTTGATTCTTTCAGGGAGGATGTACTGGGAGTTGTAAAGCCTTTATTGGAATAATTTGATAGCTGCCTTTTTAAGGCAGCTATCTTCTAAAATATTAAGCTTTTATGCCCTAAAACCGATATATCAGACAAGAGTATCGCGCATTGAATCAGAGTTCTGCAACAGGTTTTATAATATGTCGGCAAGGTTTTGATTATTCATCAGGCCTATCAGGAACATAGAAGGTTGGCAGGCTTAAATTTACAAAAGATAACGGATTACTATACAGGAGGATAAAACTCTGTGAGGAAGGTCGGCCTGGGTGACAGTATTAATGGCAGCATACTTGCACGTACCATATTTACGTTGGATAATGACGTTCTGCTTACTGCCGGAACGGTATTAACATCCCGAGTAATAAAAAAGCTATTGGATTATGGTATCACCGAGGTTTATATTGAAGATGAAATGTCACAGGGTATAGCTGTGCCTGAAACCATTAAGGAAGAGATTCTGACAATGGTTAAATCCCAGGTAAAAGCTATGATGACCTTGCCTGAAATAAAAACCTCCGTTGATGTTAATAAGGTTACTGAACTTATTGAAAAGCTGCTGACCGAAATCTTAAAGAGCGATGATGTAATCATAAACTTGTCAGATATCCGTTCAATAGACGACTACACCTTTTCTCACAGCGTAAACGTATCAATCTTTTCGTTAATAACAGGAATTACTCTGGACTTTTCCCGGGAGAGCCTTAAAGATCTTGGCATAGGCTCGCTTCTCCATGACGTTGGAAAAGTCATGATTGATAAAAAGCTTCTCGATAAACCATCCGTCCTTACTTTGAGTGAATATGAAGAAGTAAAAAGGCATACTTTTTACGGCTATGATATTCTAAGAAATTCACCGGGAATAGGCCCCATGGCTCATTCTATTGCCCTTTATCACCATGAGCGGGTTGACGGAAGCGGATATCCCTACAGCCTTAAAGGCAGGGACATTCCTTTGGCTGCCAGGATAACGGCTGTGGCAGATGTATATGATGCCTTGACTACCACAAGAAGTTATCGCAAAGGAATGCATCCATCCCACGTAATTGACTATATGTACTCCCTTTCAGACAAGCACTTTGACAGCCGGATTCTGAAGGCTTTCTTTCAGCATATCGCCAATTATCCCATAGGTACAGGCGTTATTCTCAATACGGGTGAAAAGGGAATAATTTCTGAATACAATCATGTTATGCCCAACCGTCCCGTTGTTCGCATACTCTTTGACGCAAAAGGAAACAAGCTGTCAAGATACATTGAACGTGACCTTTCCAGAAAGCCCGAATGCCGCATTGTTGATGTCTGGGATTTTTAAGCGGCATGCCTGATTATTTTTGCTTTCGGTATTATTATCAGGTAAAATTAACATGTAACTATATGTATATGTATTGAGGGTATGCCAATGAAATATGAAGGAGTAAGAATTTCGGAATTAAAGCACGGGGAAGTAATTAACGGGATATATATATTAAAAAGCGCAGAGCTAAAAGTATCTGTCAATAAGAAAACATATCTTGATATAGTATTTTCTGATAAAACCGGCGAAGTATCGGCCAAATGGTGGGATGCCGGTGAAGAGGATTTCAAGTCTCTGGTTCTGAATAAGCTTTATTGTGTCAATGCAAGGGTTGATACATGGAAGGATGCCCTGCAGCTGACACTGAACAAAATACAGCTTGCCGATGAAGAGCTTCAGTTGACCATTGGCGAGTTTGTTCCATCAGCGCCACTTGCTCCCCATGATATGCTTGAAGAAATCTATTCTTTCGCCGCAAAAATTAAGAACAGCGAGATACGCGACGTGGTTATGCTTCTTCTTGAGCAAAAGGAGGAGAAGCTTCTTTATTATCCTGCTGCAAAAAGCCTCCATCATGCAATAAGAGGGGGTCTGCTTTATCATATCTTAAGGATGCTGCGTCTTGCAGAGGCCATATGTTCAGTATATGATGGGATAAATACCGACCTTGTATTTGCAGGGGTAATTATTCACGATTTGGCAAAAATTGGGGAACTTTCAAGCAATGAACTTGGAATTGCCGAGTACTCAAAGACAGGCCAGCTTCTGGGCCACATTGTAATGGGAGTGCTTGAGCTTGAGAATGCGGGAAAAATCGTGGGAGCAAGCGAAGAGGTAATGCTGCTGTTAAAGCACATGATTGTAAGCCACCACTACGAACCGGAATATGGAAGCCCCAAAAAGCCCATGTTTCTTGAAGCTGAATTGCTGCACCATATCGATCTTATTGATGCCAGGGTTTACGATTATCAAAATGCCACAAAGAACTTAAGCCCGGGACAGTTTTCGGATCCGGTATGGTCCCTTGACAGAAGGAGTATTTATAAAGCTGATCTTTAGAAGATTTACCACAATATTCACCCTCAGATTGGCTTTTTTCGGTAGGTTAAAGTTGTTAATATTGCCTGAATCATGTTATAATGGAATCACTGATTGCTCCGGAACAGCTTAAGGAGTGTACATATGGTAAAGATAGAAAAAGTACTTAACGGTTCGCAGCTTAAGGAATTTATCACATTTCCCTTCAGGTTATATAAAGATAATCCGTATTGGATACCCCCTTTGATTTCTGACGAGAAATTTACTCTTAATAAGAAAAAGAATCCCGCTTTCGATTACTGTGAGGCGGAACTGTGGCTTGCTTACAAGGACGGCAAGGTAGCGGGAAGAATTGCAGGAATTATTAATCACAGCTACATAAACAAATGGGGAAACCGCTACGCACGTTTTGGATGGATAGATTTTATAGATGATTATGAAGTTTCAAAAGCCCTTTTTGATACGGTTGAAGCCTGGGCAAAGGAAAAAGGTATGGAAGGCATTCACGGCCCTCTGGGTTTCTGCGACCTGGACAAGGAAGGAATGCTGGTAGAAGGCTTTGAAGAAATGGGCACATTTATAACCATATATAATTATCCCTATTACAAGGAACATATTGAAAAATACGGATATGTTAAAGATGCCGAATGGATAGAAATTGATATTTCAATACCTGAGGATAAGGATGTAGTTTCCAAGATAAGTGCCCTGGCTTCAAAGGCCAAGGAAAAATATGGCTTATCTGTGGTGCCCTTAAAGAAAAACAAGGATGTTATACCCTACATACCTGAAGTTTTTGATATGCTGAATAAAGCTTATGAGCACCTTTACGGGGTTGTACCCATCACGGATAAGCAGGTAAAGACCTATGTAAATCAGTTTTTCTCCTTTGTAAATGTTGATTATATATGTCTGATAAAGGGGCAGGACGGAAAACTTGCGGGATTTGGCATTATTATTCCGTCTTTGTCCGAAGCGGCGAAGAAAAGCAAGGGTCGTCTTTTTCCATTTGGATTTATCAGGTTTTTAAAAGCAATTAAGAAGAATGACACCCTTGATTTGTATCTTGTTGCCATTAAGCCTGAGCTTAAAGGAAAAGGAGTACCTTATGTAATGCTGGATGAACTTACAAGGACAGCATTGAGAAATGGGGTAAAAAGGGCCATTGCGTCTCCTGAACTTGAGACTAACCATGCCGTCCAGTCCATGTGGAGAAATTACAATACGAGGATACACCGCCGTAGAAGATGCTATCTGAAACGCTTTGACTAAAATCGTACGTTTATAATTAACATAATCAGAACTGAGAAAAAATAAATTAGTATGGAGTTTATAGAAAGGAGAATGTTATGGAAGGTTATATTCCCTATACCTGGCTTGGAATTCTGGTGCTGCTTATAATAATTGAAGCTGCTACCGTAAATCTGACGACTATCTGGTTTGCTGCGGGATCTTTAGTAGCCTTTTTCCTGTCGCTTTTAAACCTTCCCTTGTGGCTGCAGATTGCTGTTTTTTTGATTGTTTCTGCAGTGCTTCTCATTTACACAAGGCCTGTAGCCGTAAAATACCTCAGAGTTGGAAGATACAGAACCAATGCTGATGCCTTAATCGGAGGCAGAGGCGTTGTAATTATGGATATTACAGAACATTCGACCGGTCAGGTTAAAGTAAGAGGTCAGATTTGGACTGCTGTAAGCAGAACCGGACAACCCATTTTAAAGGATACGGAAGTTGTAATTTGTGGAATTGAAGGAGTTAAGCTTATTGTAAAAGCTGCCGATCAAATAAATTAAACGGAGGTATTATTGTATGGAAGCAGTATTAATTTTACTTGGAATTATCATTATACTCATTGTTACGAACATTAAGGTTGTACCTCAGGCTATGACCTATATCGTCGAGAGATTAGGCGCATATAAGGAAACCTGGGGTGTAGGTATCCATTTTAAGTTGCCCCTTATTGATAAGATTGCAAATAAGGTATCCCTTAAGGAAAAAATACTTGATTTTGCACCTCAGCCTGTTATCACCAAGGATAATGTAACAATGCAGATTGACACAGTGGTTTATTTCCAGATTACCGATCCGAAGCTTTACACATATGGAGTTGATCGTCCTCTCCTTGCTATTGAGACTCTGACAGCCACCACTCTGCGTAATATCATTGGTGACCTGGAACTGGATGAAACCCTTACATCCCGTGACATAATCAATAATAAAATGCGCATTATTTTGGATGAGGCAACAGATCCATGGGGTATTAAGATTAACCGTGTAGAGGTTAAGAACATTATACCTCCCAAGGATATCCAAAATGCCATGGAGAAACAGATGCGCGCTGAGCGTGAAAGACGTGAAGCAATTTTGAAGGCAGAAGGTGAGAAGACTGCAAATATCCTTGTTGCTGAAGGTAAGAAGCAGGCTATGATTCTTGAAGCTGAAGCTGAAAAGGAAGCTGCTATTTTGCGTGCCGAAGCTAAAAAGGAAGCTGCCATCAGAGAAGCTGAAGGTCAGGCGGAGGCAATCCTTAAGGTTCAGAACGCTACTGCTCAGGGTCTCAGAATGATTAAGGAACAGGAGTTAAGCAAGGAAGTTATTGCTATTCGCAGCCTTGAGGCCTTTGAAAAAGCAGCTGACGGCAAGGCAACCAAAATTATCATTCCTTCTGAAATTCAGAATCTGTCTTCCCTTGTGACATCAATTAAGGAGCTGTCAAATTAATTTAGATGCAAACAAGGATACATGATATATAAAAGACTGAAATGAACTGCTCATTGTCATGTGAACAGAGTAAAAGCAAAGAAATATGCTGACTAAAGTGGTCTGATTCCTAAATTCAATGGGAGCCAGGCCATTAATTTTTCTCCGAGTTTTTATGTAGCATAACCTATGAAGTACGCCATTATTTTAATTTAGAATTTTTTGCAAAATCATTTAGTTTTGATTCTATGCAAAAAGACAAGAGCAGGGACGGAGGCTTATATATGGATTTTTCTGAAACAGTTTTTCTTGTAATCGCACCTTTTGTTGTGAGTTTCATATTATTTGCAGCGATAATAAAAGGCTGGGCCTGGAATAGTAAAATCGGTTACGGGCTGGCAATTCTTTTCCTGCTCATAGGTGTGTCCCTGGCTGTTGCCATTTATTTAAACGCAGAGATTTTGGTAGTATCCATTATTGCTATTCCATTTGGCGGTTTTGTCTCCATTATGGGATTTGGAATGATTATAGATGTTTTTCGCTATCGACAAAAAAATGAAGGAAAGTTTAATGGCACAATATTTGCTCATTATGCTAAAGGGAATATAGTCTATCATAGTCTTATATTTACATACAGTGTAGATGGGAAAATATATCAACACCCTTCAGATGATTACTACAAACCCAAATATATTAAAAAACATTTTGATACACGAAAAACTTATCGTATTTGGGTGAATCCCGGAAAGCCCGATAAATTTCGTGTCAAACGTTTTTATAGGCTGGCAGAAGGGATCTTTGCCGCTCTTTTGGGACTTTCGTTCTTGTGGATACCGTTTGATATGCTTCTGTCAAGAATCTAGAAACATCAGGGCCCCAAAATCACTTTTGGCGGCCCAGATGTTTCTTTATTTTAAAAGTTTTGTGACAAAAGGCATTGTTTAATTGTATTATAGATGAAAGCTTTCAAAATGGAAGTACGAGGCGGACAAATGAAACAGGCACAATTTATTGGAGTAGCGAATAAATACAAGGATACTGTGTTTCGTGTTGCGCTGAACTATCTGGGAAATACATATGATGCTGAAGATATGATGCAGGAAGTGTTTATGAAGCTGTTTAACAGTAAAAATGAGTTTATGAGCGATGAACACATCCGTCATTGGCTTATAAGGGTAACCATTAATCTCTGTAAAAACAGCCTGAGAGCACCCTGGAAAAGGAGACATGTCCCCATAGATGAATTGAAAGCCTCTTTTGTGTTCGAACACGAAGAGCAGAGTGCAATATTTTCAGCAGTTATGGAGCTTAAGGAAAAATACCGCACGGTTCTGTATTTATTCTACTACGAGGATTTAACTGTAAAAGAAATATCAAGCATGCTTAATATAAAAGAATCAGCAGTGACGACGCGGTTGTCGCGAGCAAGGGAGCAATTGAAGCATAAATTGAAGGAGGTATGGCAGGATGAGTTTTAAGGAGAAATATAAATCTGTGTTTTCACAGGTCCGCAGCCTCAAAGCAATAGAAATGGAGGATTTTATTATGAAGCAGTCAATTAGAAAAAGCGGAAGAAAAATAGTTGCTTTAGCGGCAGCAGTATGCCTTTTGGCAGCGCTCTCTGTTTCAGCATTGGCAATGAACCTGTTTGGCTTAAGGGATATGATTCTGCCAAGCGGCGGTATAATAGACAATGAAAATACAAATTCAAATACTGAAACACCTGCTTCCCCCAAAATTATATCATTGCAGGGGTACTCTGACAGCAAAGAATATCAGGCTGTAGCCGAATGGATGGCGTTCCTTGACAGTTACGATAAGGATGGAGAACTTTTGGCTAAGGTAGGAAATGGTCCCACTGGCCTGGATGAGAAGTATTCGCTTTATCTGGTATATACTCAGGAGATGGCCGATAAGCTGGAGGAAATTGTTGAGAAATATGGACTTAAACTTCACCGGGCAATTGAACTTGATTTAAGCGAAGAAGATTTGTACAAAAGAGCAGGTACAGGCAAATTTCTGGGCGAGAACAATTCTTCCTTTAGTGCCTATATATATGAGGACGGAACCTTCCATATCGATGGGGAGGTGGTACTTGACGAGAACCGCACAATTGCTTACCAGATGATGAACTGCGTTAAGGGAAGTTTTACAGATGTTATTTTGAATATCGGAAATCCTGAGGATTATAACGAGTGGACTTACACAACATCCAGCGGTGTTACCGTAAGCCTTTCAATCAGCCCCAGCAAATCCCTGATTATTGCAGACCTCAATAATTCCTTTGTAACCATCAATGTATTGGCTGGCTCCGACCCAATGAACGGAGCAATAACAACTTTAGATTTGGAGGCCTTTGCAGATACATTTGATTTTTCAGCGCTGAATTAACGCTTACATATATCCCCCGAAAGGTTAAAGCATGACCATAAATGGTAAAATAAGCACCGGACTAAACATTATAATCCGGTGCTTTTTCATTCTTTCCCGGTATAAAGGCATGAAGGTTTAAGATGCAATAAAATACCCCTAAAGCAAACTGAAATCTATCTTTCTTAGCCTTAGGGGAGTATGCCGGATAAGCTATTGCAATTCTTTAGATGCATTTATGCCGTTTTTTCAGTCTTCATTGAATGATGCTTGTTGTGAAGCTCAATATAGGCATTTGCGCGTATAATTGCCGTTTCAATATCCGGACAGAAATTATCCTTGCCTATAAGCTCAACGAATCCGTGTTTTTCCATAAGGGAAAGAGGCTGCTCATTTACATGGGTAAACAGAAGGAGAATTCTATGTCTTCTGCAGTAGGAGTAGGTTTTAAACAATGCATGATAGCCTGTTTCATCCATAAAGGGCACATGCTTCATTCGTATTATCATAACATGAGTTCTTGAGATGTTTTGCTGTATGGTGTTGGCAAATTTATCGGCAGCTCCGAAGAAAAATGGACCATATACCTGGAAAATCTGTATGGAAGGATTAACTCCTTCGGGGTTTTTAAGGACAATATCCTTATTAAATTCCAGGTCATCCTTAATGGATTCTATTCTTGTTATGTCGGCCATGCGCTTCATAAAGAGGAATGCAGCCATTATAATGCCAAATTCAATTGCAACTACAAGGTCTGTAAAAATTGTCAGGACAAAGGTTGCAAGAAAAATGGCAATATCGGTTTTAGGAGCTTTGAAAAGGCTCTTAAAGGCATGCCATTCACCCATATTGTAAGCAACCACCATAAGTATTGCGGCAAGTGTGGACAATGGTATTAATTTAGCCAGAGGCATAAAGAGCATCATAATAGCCAAAACACTTACTGAGTGGACAATGCCCGCAATCGGGGTTCTGCCTCCGTTTCTGACATTGGCTGCTGTTCTTGCTATGGCTCCTGTTGCCGGGATACCGCCGAACAGAACTGAAAATATATTTGCTGTACCTTGAGCAACCAGTTCCATATTTGACCTGTGGTTGTCTCCAACCATACCATCTGCCACAACTGCGGACAATAAGGATTCAATGCCTGCCAGAACTGCAATGGTCAGAGCTTCAGGAAACAGGTCAAATGCTTCTGTCAGATTTAACTCAGGCAAATTTAATGAGGGTAGAGCTGCCTTCAGATTGCCATACTGGTCGCCAATGGTTACCACATCTATGTTCATAAGATGAACAAGGGCGGTAGTAATTATAATGGCAATGAGAGAGCCGGGGATTCTTCTGTTTATGTATGGCCAGCCTATAATTATCAAAAGGGCAATTATCCCTATAATAATGCTGTTGATTGAAATTGTATGAATTGATTCTATGTACGCCATGAGCCTTGGAACAAATTCGGCAGGAAGCTTATGGGTTTTTAAACCCAGAAAATCCTTAAGCTGCTGAAAGAAAATGATTACGGCTATTCCGCTTGTAAAGCCGGTTGTTAAAGGGTAGGGAATGAATTTGATAACGCTACCCAGCTTCATCAGCCCCATAAAAATAAGTAAGATTCCTGCTAGAATAGTGGCAACAACAAGGGCAGAATAACCTTTTTTTTCGACAATATCATATATGATAACAACAAAGGCTCCAGTCGGGCCGCCGATTTGGACACGGCTCCCGCCCAGCAAAGAGATAATGAACCCGGCAATAATAGCGGTGTAAAGACCTTTTTCGGGAGAAACTCCTGAAGCAATGGCTAATGCAATAGAAAGGGGTATAGCTATAATTCCTACTATTATACCTGCTGTCAAGTCTTTTATTAATTGCTCTTTAGAGTACCCTTCTTTAAGAACAGTAAATAATTTTGGCTTTAGCATATTAATAATCCTTCCGTAAGTAGTACTTACTTAAACTACCACGAAGAGGATTAATGTGTAAACCAATATATCTATTAAATATTTACAATTAGCTCCGTATAATTTTGTTTATATTTTATATTTCACCTTTTTCTCTGAATTCCGCCAGAAGCAGGTCAACCATGCGTCCGTAGCTCTTTGTTCCGTCTTTTATGCCGTTCATTTTAAGATATGTGTCATTGATTTTTTCGGCAACCTCTTTTGCAGGTCCCTGAAATTGTTTCCAATATTCATGCTGTTTGTTAAGATCCCTAAGATAGCCGTCGCCAAAGAGATTCATAAGCTCGAAATATTTGTCCTGATTAACCGAATACAGTGCATTCATGGAATGCTGCAAGGCAAGTACTGAACCTGAATACTTAAAATCTGCATGGGGATGATACATGCATGTAATATATGCAATGAAATTTGCTTCATCCTCATTGGCAAAACCATGCTGGTGAGCTTTTTCATGCATAATTGTGGAAGGCAGCTCCATATCTGTTATGTCTGTATCAACATTGGCCTCCCCGGTAAGCCCTGTGAAAATACCTATAATATTTGTATGTGACATAAGCCTCGATAAAAGCACAGGCTTTGGTTTTCCATATTCTCCGTTCAAGAATGGATAAATCTTTGAAGCTTCGTTGTAGCCTAATTGGGCACGCTCAACTAAGGATTTAAATCCCCCTTCAACCTTCATAACGCCGTTCTGATCTTCAGAAACTTGCTGTCTTAGCATATTTGTGTTTTCTATAAGTTTGATGCATAGCGCTTCCAGTTCCTCCACCGATGAATCCCGTACACTGATATTTGCGCTGTCGGCAAAGGATAGTCTTTCGTAATTTATTCCCCATACAATAGACTGAGCGAAGAACAAAATTGAGGCCACCATAATTATATTTACCAAAAAGGAGAGAAAACGCGACTTTTTATCGGTACGTCTTGAGGCAATAAGATATATTATTTTAACCAATATATATATTACTGCGGATAATATAAGCAGCTCTGCTATGCTTACTGGTATTAAGCCTGTCAGTTTGCTGTATGGCTGCATTATGAAGGGATAAAGTCCCCTTGAATAATATTTTTCGGTAAAAGCAGGATTTAATGACATAAGCCATTTTATAAGAAATGCAAGGGGTACAAGCAGAACAGACCATAATTTTTTTAAGCGTGATTCTTTTCTTTTGCCAATAAAATATGAATAAGCCACGTCCATCATCCTCCTGGTTATATTATACATAATAAAGAGGACAATTATAAAATAATGCCTTTGAGCTTATGTTAATATCTTGCTATTGGACTGTATGGGCCGGCAATCTTGAGTCACAAGCCAAAAGTTTTTGTAAAACTTGTTATACCTGATAATTTAATGAGCTTATAACTTTTCATTGGAAAAATCAGGCCGCTATTGTATTATTATTCTAAGATTATAGCTGGAGGGGCAGGAAAATGAATTCATCCATTGCAAAGACAGGAGCACTCATACAGGCTGCTGCGGTTATAGCATTTGCTGTATTTATGATTATAGATTTTGATTTTGGAAGCTACATCGTGTGTATGTTTATTGCACTTGGTTTTGTTATGATGATTTCCGGTTTCCATGCGGAATGTGATAAGGAACATAAAGCTGCGGCCAATACAGCTTTGATCTTGTCAGGAATATATGCAGTATTGATTCTCATTGTTTATTTTGCTCAGACAACGGCGGTGAGACTTGATTCATTGAGTAACGAAGCTTTAAAAATTATTGACTATCAACGTTATGGTCTGTATTTCAGCTATGACCTGTTGGGATATGGAATTATGGCTCTTGCCACATTTTTCATTGGTCTTGCATTTAAAGCCCATACCAAACAGGATAAATGGCTTAAAGCTTTATTGCTAATCCACGGTATTTTCTTTATATGCTGCTTTATTCTGCCCATGCTTGGATTATTCAACTCGCAGAATGCAAGTTCAGACTGGATTGGAACTCTTGTGCTGGAATTTTGGTGCTTATATTATTTGCCGATATGCATTCTTTCGTATAGGCACTTTAGTATTAAGAATAATACTAAATAAGGCTATCTCAATTTTTTGAGATAGCCTTTTATAATTTATATACTTTTGTATTCTTAAAATTTGGGTCAAATCACGGTCAAAATTCAAAAAACAACGGGCTTCATTTTCTGAAACCCGCTGTTTTTCTGGTCGGAGTGACTGGACTTGAACCAGCGACCTCTTGCACCCCAAGCAAGCACTCTAATCCACCTGAGCTACACCCCGACGCGACAAATGATATTATAATGCATATTTTCAAAAACTACAATACCTTTTTTTCAAATTTGACAGATGAATTTTTAATAAATTATGGATTATGCTTTGTCGAATAAGGAAAATGACTGCCGCATGGACAGCCATTTTCCTGCTTTGGGGACATCAATTTACCCTGGTGGATATCCTTTCTCCGGTAAACTCCTTCCATTTTTGCTTAGCCGTATCATCGTTTCCGTAACGGCCAATAATCTTTTTGTTACCTTCCAGTAAATATATTTCAATATTCATATTTTCGCGTCCCTGCTTATAGGTGCCGGTTATTAAATTGTTTGACACTTTCCCCTGAATGGTGATATCCTTGTCTTTAATTTTGATGGTTACTTTATTGTTGGTCTGAGAAATCTGCATCCTTCCCAAATCCGTAGCCCATATTCCCGTAAAGTCGGCGGGGGATGGGAGCTCTCTTAAATATTTCAGGAATTTATCCTCTTCACGCCAGCCATTCCATTTGTCCCAGTTCTTTTTATTCTTGGCTATGCTTCCGTAGATCCCTTCGAAAGTCTGCCCATCGTCTGATAAGACAAATTCAAAGAATCCTGTTTCTCCTTTTTCTTTGTAGTTGCCTAAAAGTTTGTACTTTCCGTTATCCTTATAGATGATTCCGTTAATAGTGTTGCTGTTGCCATTTCCGTAGGTGCCGTTTACCACTATACCGGTTTGATTAATAACGAGCTTTCCTTTATCAGTGTACCAGGTACCTTGCCAGAGCCTGTCTTCGGGGATCTCTTTAGGAGGGGCGGGTGGAAAATAATTATTTTCGTCCAACAAATATGTGATTGTTACAGTCTGTGTATTTCCGTCCCAGTCCACAGTACAATCAAGATTTTCAACGACAAATCTTATTGGTATCATGGTACGGCCTGTATCGGAGAAGTAAGGAGCAACGTCAATGGTTTTATTGACACCGTTTACCTGGATAGTTTTCTTGCCTATCCACATATGAATTGTTTTGCCCCTGTAATTAATAGTAACCCGCTGTTCTCCGGACTTATATTCTATCGTGCCTCCCATGGCCTCTATAACAGCCCTTATGGGCAGCATGGTTCTTGCATCTTTTAAAACAGGAACTGTACCTAATCCGGGGTCGATTTCAGTCAGCTTTCCGTTGACCAGCATAATTTTATTGCCAACTGTCAGTGAGATGGTTCCGTAGATGTTTTGGTATGAAACCTCAACCTCATTGGACGGAGTGCCTAATGTCTTGTCGCCCAGTACCGGTCTTACAATATAGTAATAGGTGGTGCCGGGAACAACTTTGGTATCCACATATTTGGTGTCCTTAATCCAGAAATCTGTCTCAGGCGTATTTGACTGACCGCCTGGCTTGGTTGCTCTGTAAACATAGTAACCATTTACGCCTTTGGGATCTGTTATGGCATTCCAGGTAAGAGTAATATTTCCCGCATTTACATTGGCCTTCAATGTAATGGCCTGTTGGGAACCGCGATAGTACACGGCAACTTCATTTGAGGGGGCACCCAAAGAACCGTCTCCCAGAACAGGCCTTACAATGTAGTAATAGGTCTTGCCCGATTCAATTTTTTTGTCAGTATAGCTGGTTCCTTTAATCCAAAAATCGGTTTCGGGCGTACTTGTCTGGCCGCCTGACTTAGTTGCTCTGAAAACATAGTATCCTGATACTCCCTTGGAATGGGTTATGCTGTTCCAGGTTAGTGTAATGCTGTCTTTATTTGCAGTAGCTTTCAGAGTGATTGAAGTGGATTGGGGTGTTGCAAAGGCAGGCTGAACAACACTGAATACCATGAGAAACATCAAAAGAAAGACAAGTAGTTTGGATCTTTTTACAGATTGTAGACAAATCATACGCTTACCTCCTAAATAATTGTCATGTTCTGTTAACTTAATAAAAAAATGAGACCTGAAACGCCTCTGGTATAATGGAAATTGCCAAACAACCATTACCTCCCAGAAAGGAGCGTTCAAGTCTCATGACCATTATACCAAAAAACGTAGTATGTCCAAGGTGTTT
>JAAYAD010000070.1 GCA_012719545.1 Clostridiaceae bacterium | reverse complement strand
TTTATTTAGCACATAATCACCTTGAAATCCTTATTACATGAGCGTTTCATGTATTTATATTATACCATGATTGTTATGTCCTTAACTACTCTTTTAGATAAAAAAAGCCCACTTTTCAGTGAGCTTTGTCTTCAGTCTGAGAGCTTGATATCAAGCTCTTTTTATTTTGCATAAATTAAGGAATTTATCCAATACTATGAATGTTACAAAATAACAAATTAGACAACTCGGTTTGAAAGGAGGCATTCATTTGAAAGCTACCGGTATTGTAAGAAGAATTGATGATCTCGGCAGGGTAGTAATTCCAAAGGAAATAAGAAGAACATTAAGAATCAGGGAAGGGGATCCTTTGGAGATATACACCGACCGCGAGGGTGAAGTCATCTTAAAGAAGTATTCACCTATAGGAGAATTGGCAGATTTTGCAGAAGCCTATGCTGAATCGCTTCACAATACAAGTGGACACATTATAGCAGTTGCTGACAGGGATACAATCATTGCTGTGTCAGGAGGATCCAAAAAAGAGCTTCTGGATAAACCACTAAGCCCTGAAGTGGAAAAAATCATTGAAAACCGCGAGCTCTTTGTAGCTCAGTCAGCAGACAATCAGAAGATTCCTGTTGTTGCTGACGATAAAGCAGGAAATAAATACACCTGCCAGGTTATTTCGCCAATTATTTCTGAAGGAGATGCCATTGGTGCGGTAATCATGCTTTCAACAGACCCCAAGGCGAAAATGGGCGATGTTGAGACTAAGCTGGTTCAATCGGCGGCAGGATTTTTAGGGAGGCATATGGAGCAATAATATTTTTGTAAATTATAAGAAGAAACAATAAAAACTGAGCGTTTAGGCTCAGTTTTTATTGTTTGCTCTGATTTAGCCGTGGCAGCAGCCTGCATGGCATCTGTGACTCTGTGGGCAGGAAGAAACATCACAGCCGCTGGATTTTACTGTATAATTTACTGAAGCAAATACTGCCTCCAGTTCAAAACTTCCGCATTGAGGACAAGGAATCTGCCTGTTTTCCCTCTGGGATATTGTAGCCTTCGCATTAAAAGTGTTTCCACACTTAGAACATCTTAAATCATAGTATGGCACGATTCTATCACCTCTTATAAGATTGTGCTAATTTAGCGGCTTGCCTGTCTTGCGGCCACTGCTCTTGCAGCATGGACACCGCTTGCCGCTGCCTGTGAAAGACCGCGGGTAATTCCGGCACCGTCTCCTATGGCAAAGAAGTTGGGAAGCTCAGTTTCAAGGTCATTGTTAAGCTTAAGCCTTGAACTGTAGAATTTAACCTCAACGCCATAAAGGAGTGTATCATAGTTGGCAGTACCGGGAGCAATTTTATCAAGGGCATATATCATTTCAATGATATTATCAAGGTGTCTCTTTGTAAGCACAAGGCTTAAATCACCCGGAGTTGCCTTTAATGTCGGCTTGGTGAAGCTCTGGGAAAGTCTGTGCTCATTGGTGCGCTTACCCTTAATTAAATCACCGAATCTCTGAACCAGTATGCCACCTCCCAGCATGTTGGAAAGGGAAGCTATGCGCTTGCCATACTGGTAGGGCTCGTTAAAGGGCTGTGTAAAGCGGTTGCTTACCAAAAGCGCAAAATTGGTGTTCTCGCTTCTTAAAGCGGGATCGGTGTAGCTGTGTCCGTTTACAGTAATAATACCGTCAACATTTTCGCTTACAACGTATCCGTATGGGTTCATGCAGAAGGTGCGGACAAGATCGCCGTACTGCTTGGTTCTGTACAACAGTTTTGATTCATACACCACATCGGTAATGCACTCAAAAACCTTGGCAGGAAGTTCAACTCTGACTCCAATATCTACCTGGTTATTTATAAGCTGCATATTTAACTTCCGGCACTGAGAGGCAAACCATTCGGCACCTGAACGTCCGGGAGCTGCAATTAAGAAACGGCATGAAGCGCTGCTTCCATCGGATAATGTAATTTTATACATATCTCCGTCTTTTTCAATGGATTCGACAAATGAGCGGCAGCATAATTCAACCCGTTCAGTGAGATAATCGAACATTCTTGCCAGTATCTGCTTGTTGTTTTCTGTACCCAGATGCTTGACTTCAGCCTCTAAAAGGTGAAGGTCATAGGAAAGAGCCTTCCTTGATATTTCGCGGGCTTCGGGAGTGCTCGTTGAAAAACGTTTGAGGGTTGCTCCAAACTTAACATTTACGGAGTCAACATATTCTATAAGTGCCATTACATCTTCATGGCTTAAATATTCGTGGAGCCAGCCGCCAAATTCGGTAGTAAAGTTGTACTTACCGTCAGAAAAAGCACCTGCTCCGCCAAACCCGTTCATGATACTGCAGGAATTGCAGTCAATACAGGTTTTGACTTTGTTTTCAACTATGGGGCAGCTTCTGTGGTAAATATCAAGGCCTTGCTCAAGCATGAGGATGTCCAAACCGGGCAGCATCTTTTGAAGCTCGTATCCAGCAAAAATACCAGCCGTTCCGCATCCTATGATAATTACATCGTACATTGATTTTTTCATAATATACCTCCTCAAAACGGACACCACATTATTATACCATTTTAAAAAGAGGTATGCAGCCCCGGTTAATAAACATTGGTCAAATTTAAATTGCATTGGCATAAATAAAGAAATGCAATAATAAAGAGGGACAAATAAAAGAGAGAGCTAATAAAAGCTCTCTCTCTATGAACTGACCCCAAAAGGTTAGACAAAAGGCGGATATCGTAATTAAGCAACTATTTGGGTCTGAACTCGGTATTGAACCGGGCTCAGACCTTTTAGCTTGCCCTTTATTCGACGATTATTGTAGTAGTCGATATATTTC
>JAAYAD010000023.1 GCA_012719545.1 Clostridiaceae bacterium | reverse complement strand
TTTGTCTTTTTACCTCGTTGTATACATCTTGTCGCATCTTATATATCCTCCATTTCCATGAAAAGAGGATATCATAAAATGCACTTTTTTCTACATTTTCAGAGGGCCCTTTTCTTACAATTTAATTGTACCCTTTACATGATTAGTGCGAACCTGTTCGCACCTGCATTAAATCAGCATCTTAAACACCATCAGATATGCATAATACAGACAATATGTAACAATAAAAAAAACCGCTGCACTATTAAGCAAGCGGATACTATAAACAAGCAGATTTAACTAAGTTTCAGCAAGCATTGATTACATGTTTGAACTTGCCGCTTTGAGGATGCTGTTTTGGTTCTTCTTTAGATAAAGTAATGTCAACATGATTTACGCCGTGGGATGCAAGGAACTTTGATAAAGCTTTAGAGGCTGACTGGAACACTTCTTCTTTACTGCACTCGTTTTTTGTGTTTAACCTTAATTCCACCTTATTATTTTTATGAATTACTGCCTGAAATCTTTGAACATTATTTACCTCTTTTAATACCGCATAGATGGCAAGAGGGGCAATTTTTATTTCTTTTCCTTCTTCCGTAAAGGTAGCAATATCATCCGTACGGCCTTCAAGAGTCAGCCAAGGAGACGGGTTGCCGCAGGGGCAAGGCTCATGATGCATTACAACTCTGTCTGTAACCTCGTACCGGATAAATGGCTGAGTATAGTTAAACAGGTTTGTCAGAAGAATTTTATCGGACTGAGTTCCATCAGGAACCGGATTATTATTCTTATCAACAGGTTCAATAATTACCCAGTCATCATTGATATGAAAATGCCGTTCTGTACACTCACAGGCAATTGTTCCGCCTTCGGTGCAGGAATAATTGGTTTGAACATAGCAATTAAATGTTTCAGTCAATCTTTCACGCAAGTTGTCACTTAAATATTCGCCGCCTGTCATGATGATTACAGGCTTTATATTGAGCCTTCCGCTTTTCTGTTCATCAATTAACAGTTCCAAAATAGTTGGGTATCCACCAAGCATTACAGGCTGAAAAGCATTGAGTTCATCCACTACCTGTGATACCGGAAGAAGTGCGCTTGTTACAGCCATCTGTTTTTTCTTCCAGGGCATGGCTAATAATCTTGAACGCACCGAGCTGTTGCCCAGATAAAAACCACCTGTTGAAAATACTCCAATTGTTCTGCTTCCAGCCTTAATAAATGCTTTTAGGTCTTGTTTTCTGGCAAAGGAGCGCATGGTAGTGACTGCCCCCATAACATTATTGGTGTTTCTGTCGCAAAGCATCACCAGGGGGTCACCTGTAGACCCGCTTGTAGTTAATACAAGGTATTCACCTTTGAACTTGCGTCCGATATTGTCCAAATCTTTCATAAATTCAATTATGTCCGACAGTTTGACAGTGCGGTCCGTTACCCATTCATCAAAATGGGCCATTAACTCCCTCTTATTTGTTGGCGGCAAATCAGAAAGCTTGAACTCATCCCCTATATTCTTATAAAGCTCCCTGTAATAAGGGCTGTGCTCTTTTGCATATCTTACAATTTTATTAAGCCGCTCCTGGCGTATTTTTGATTTTTTGGATTCACTTAATTTTTTATATTTCATACAAAGCATCATTGCTTTGAAAATACCTATTCTCTTCATTTTCTGTCCCCCTTTACAACGCCGTACAATAAGTAATCCAAATATTCTTTTATCTCATCTTTTATCTCATCTGTTTTTTGAAAAAACATATCAGGCTTTTCTTTATACATCTCCAAATATTTATTTATAATTGCTCCTGTATACAGGTTAAACGCATCTATTATTTTCTCTGTATTTGTATTTTTTAGATTGAGGGCTGTAACCGCCCTTTTCATTACCTGAGCAGACTTTTCTTTTGCTTTTATCATAAACTTAACCAACACCGCATTTTTGTGCTCCAATACCTGACTGTTTGATTCTCTTGCTGCCATGTTTACAAACTGCATTTCCTCAGGAAACTCACGGCAAAGGCTTATTTTCTCCTCCATAAAGGAAAAGATAATTTCGTAAAAATCATTTGCTCCAGGCTCATGGGTGGGTTCTGCATTAAGTTTTTCCAAAGCCTGTTCCAGACAAAAACAATAGAAATCTTTCTTGCTTCCAAAGTAGTGAAATAATATTCCTTTTGATATACCGCTATTTTTAGTTATCTCATCAGTACTTGCTTCTGAGTAGGATTTCTTTGAGAATTCAGCTATCCCGCATTTTATAATTGTCTTTTTCTTATCATCTGATAGTTTATTAAATGCCTCTTTAACCATAGATACCTCCAAATTGACTCGCGAGTCAATCTCTTGAGTTAATTATACACCTCATTGACTCGTCAGTCAATGTATATGAACAGGATAAAAATGGCGAGGTTAAATTATGTTTTAACCTCGCCAAGTGTATAGTACGACATTGAACCACATTATGTAAAAACAGTCCAGATAGTTTTGCTGATGATATGAAGCAGAGCGTGGCTTGCCATAGCATACTGGATACCATACTTGCGATACAGCCATCCGAACAGTAGTCCAAACGCCCCGTTAAGAAGGAAGCATCTAAAAAGGACGATTGGCGTCAACTCTCCAAATAATACTGCCGTTGCCGGAAGATGCCCTGCCGCGAACAGAAGTGCCGCAATTACATTTGATGCCATTAAAATTCCAACAGGAACAGTTTCATTTTTACGATAAAACACTTTCCATAAAATCAAAGCAATAAGGCTCATGGCAAAAAGCCTAAGCATGATTTCTTCTATGATACCGCCATATAAAATGGCTGCTCCCCACCCATATGGTGTAAGTCCTGCCATTGCAGCATCCTGTATTTCATTTCCCGGAATCCATTTGCCAAAAGTCCAGTAATCAAGGCTAAAAATTATTCCAAAAATCAAGGATAATATTAAAGTGCGGGTTAAAGCATGCTTTTCAAGGCGGAAAGGCTTCATAAGTCCGATTTTGTCAGAAAGTACATAACCTATGAATCCAAGGACACCTGCTAAAAACATGGTTTGTATAGCAGCGATTATAACAACACTGCCCTTGCTACCCACCTGGCTGATTATCTCAGCAACGGTTTCCTGGTCATACAACTCAAGCTGATACATTGCCACAAAATAACCAGACAATAAAGCCACAGGCAGTAATGCCAGAACAAAGAGTAAAGGCTTTTTTAAATTTCTCATTTGGCAACACCCCCGAATGTTTCCACACAGAAGCCATGATGCCCGCAGCAGGTACAGGTAAGTTTTCGTGTGTTTGGAGTATGCCTTGCAAAGAACGCTTCTTTGAATGCAGGCTTAAATATATCATGGCACTTGGGGCAAATATAGGCTACCCGCTTAAAAAAGAATGTTGATGCCCAGACAGCATAAGGAACAGCAGCCAGAATGTAGATTACAAAAGGCCACCATATTCCTGTCAAAATCCATTGGATTATTGATACCCACTGCGCTATGGCAACGGGTATTCCGGTTATTAAAAGAGTCGCACGGAGTTTTTTAAGTTTTTTCTTGTTCTCCATAACATAAGCTATATCACCGATAGATTCAACGGAGAAGTTGTCAATGCCTTTCAGTTCACGTTGCAGGGCTTTCAGCTTATCAAGCTTTGTCTGACATTCGTTTATTTCTTCCTGAAGCGCCTTCTCCTGTTGTTCAAACAGAAGTGAAATGACACTATTAGGATCATCTTCAGAAAGAAGCTGAGATATAGAATCAATGGGTAAACCCAGTTCCCTCAGAAAACAGATAATCTTCATTCTTCTTATATCGTCTTCAGAATAGAGCCTTCTTCCTCCCTCGCTGATTTCGCTGGGTATAAGAATGCCACGGGTGTCGTAGTACTGAACTGTCCTTACAGTAACACCACAAATTTTCGCTACTTCTCCCGTTGTGTATTTTGACATAGCTTTTCACCTCCTTACACTGCATATCATGCAACATTACGCAGCGTAACAAGCAATACCTTACCTAAGGGGATTTTAAAAAATTGGCTCAGTTTTTATAGTAGAGACACTCCCATTCCTGACGTGTTATAGCAAGTACCCTCATAAGGCCATTAACTTCATCCTCAAATTCATCTATCTCTTTGCACCCATATGAAAGAGCTGTTCTATAAGACGCCTCATTTGTATGCTTCATATAAGAATAAATAATCTGGAATGGTGTGTTTAAAAAGGTCCAGTCCCGTACTGCGCACGCTGCCTCTTTGGCATACCCTTTTTGCTGCTGATCTTTCCGGATGTGATAACCAATTTCAGGCAAAATCTTGCCTTTAATAAGCTGCATTGTAAGGCCACAATCACCTATCATTTCTCCTGTTTCCTTAAGACAAACTGCCCAAAGTCCGAAACCTAATATCCGGTAACGCTCAATATTCCTTTGGATCCAATTCCGGACACGGGTATCATCAAATGTGTGGGGATAATACTTCATGTTCTCATCATCTGCAAGCACTTTATACAATGCGTCAAAGTCGTCCGTTGTCATTTCACGCAGGAACAGCCTGTTTGATTCAATAATAGCCTTTTGGCTTTTAGAATTCATCTTGTTTACTCAACCCCAAACTAATCTGTTATGAGTTATTGCCACTTAACCTCAAAATATCATGTTTAATTATACTATATTAACACTTCGACTTTAGAAAACGCTATATCTCATTAAAACAAACTAAAAACCTCAATAACATTTTTGGTCATTAATAATAACCTATATTTACGTTTCCCCGCCTTCTTTTAAGGATATTTATTCCTGACATTTAAAAGACATCCAGTATATCATAAAATTAATATGAAGCGCATCAGTAATTATTAAAAGTTATAAAATAAATGTATTTTTTTTGGATAGATTGTAGTAGTTAAGAACAATTTTTGATATAATCTGATATAGACTATGACAAATTTTTATCAATCTATCACACAACAAAAAGGAGTTCACAATGAAAGCCATCACAAAGAACAAACGTATCAAAGTCATTGTAAACGGCCGGGAAATGGAAGTCTATGATAATCTGACCATCCTCCAGGCTTTGCTGCAAGAGGATATACATATCCCTCATCTATGCTATGATATCCGTCTTGAGCGTTCAAATGGAAACTGTGGATTGTGCGTGGTTGAGGTAGGCGAAGGCGACCAGAAAAGGGATGTCAAGGCTTGTCAGACGCCTATCCAGGAAGGTATGGTTATAACCACCAACAGTCCCAAGTTAAAAAGCTATCGCAAGGTCCGTCTTGAGCAAATTTTGTCGGATCACAACGCGGACTGTGTCGCACCCTGTGTTATGACCTGTCCGGCAAATATCGACATCCAGGCTTATCTGCGCCATGCTGCCAACGGTAACTTCAGTGCAGCTCTGCAGGTCATAAAAGATCGCAACCCCTTCCCTGTTACCTGTGGTCGCGTATGTCCCCATCCCTGTGAGGCACAATGCCGCAGAAATCTTGTGGATTCTCCCGTTGCCATCAACCACGTCAAGCGTTTCATCGCTGACTGGGATATGTCTCAGGAAGAACCCTGGATGCCTAAAAAGAAAGATTCTACCGGCAAGCGTATCGCCATAGTTGGTGCCGGACCTTCAGGACTTACATGCGCTTATTACAGTGCCATCAACGGACATGACGTTACAGTATTTGAACGTCAGCCCCATGCCGGCGGTATGATGCGTTATGGTATTCCTGAATACCGTCTGCCAAAGGCAACACTTGATAAGGAAATCGACATCATCAAGAACCTTGGCGTCAAGATTATGACCAAAAAGGCTCTGGGTACTCATATCCGTCTTGAAGATCTCCAGAGAGATTTTGACGCTGTTTATCTGGCCATTGGTTCATGGCGTGCTACCCCCATGCATATTGAAGGAGAAAATCTCCCGGGTGTATGGCTGGGTATCCAGTTCCTTGAGCAGGTTACCAAGCAGGCCGATGTACATATTGGTGATACTGTTGTTGTTATCGGCGGCGGTAATACAGCCATTGACTGTGCCCGTACTGCATTAAGAAAGGGCGCTAAGTCTGTTAAGCTCATCTACCGCAGAACCCGCGACGAAATGCCTGCTGAACCCTATGAAGTAGAAGAAGCCCTTCATGAAGGCGTTGAAATGCTCTTCCTGATGGCTCCTACAAGTATTGTTCTTGAAAATGGCAAAAAGAAGCTGCAATGCATCAAGATGCAACTGGGCGAGCCCGACCGCTCCGGCCGTCGTCGTCCTGTTCCCATTGAGGGCAGCAACTTTGAAATAGAGGCCGATACCATCATTGGCGCTATTGGTCAGAGCACCAATACCCAATTCCTCTATAACGACCTGCCTGTTAAACTTAACAAGTGGGGCGATATCGAGATTAACGGCAAGACCTCCCAGACATCCGAACCTAATATTTTCGCAGGCGGAGACTGCGTAACAGGTCCTGCCACAGTTATTCAGGCTGTTGCCGCCGGACGCCGTGCTGCCGAAGCTATAGACAGTTTCCTCATGAAGGGCTACGTTCAGGAAAGCCATATAGACTACAGCTGCAGCAGAGGCTCTATGGAAGACCTGCCAAAGTGGGATTTCGAGCACTTCCCCAAACTCGAGCGTGCTAAGATGCCTTCTATCAGCCTTAAAGAAAGAGAAGGAAACTTTAAGGAAGTTGAATTGGGACTTTCTGAAGAAGCTGCCCGCGAGGAAGCACGCCGCTGCTTAAGATGCGGATGTAACCAGCGCTATGACTGTGATTTGAGGAAAGAAGCTTCAGCTCACGATATTCAGTTTGAAAAACCCATTCACGACAGACCATATATTCCTATTGTTGAGGATCATCCCTTTATAGTCAGAGATCACAATAAATGTATCTCCTGCGGTCGTTGTATTGCTGCCTGTGCAGAGGTTGAAGGCCCTGATGTACTGGCATTCTACATGAAGCATGGCCGTCAGCTTGTTGGTACAAGAAGTGGTCTTCCCCTTCGTGAAACTGATTGCGTAAGCTGCGGACAGTGCGTGAATGCTTGTCCTTGCGGCGCGTTGGAAGCAAAGAGTGAAAAAGGCAAGGTATTCAGAGCCATCAATGATCCTACCAAGACAGTGGTTGCCTTTGTCGCTCCTGCGGTACGAAGCGTTGTTTCTTCCCACTACGGTATTCCTTTTGACCAGGCTTCCGGGTTTATGGCTGGCCTTCTTAAAAAGCTCGGCTTTGATAAAGTCTTCGACTTCTCATTTGCCGCTGACTTAACCATTGTGGAAGAAACCACAGAATTCTTAAACCGTGTAGTCAATAAGGGCGTTATGCCTCAGTTTACATCCTGCTGCCCAGGTTGGGTCAACTTTGTTGAGCGTCGTTATCCGGAGCTTATTCCTCACCTGTCAACCTGTAAATCGCCTCAGCAGATGATGGGCGCTACCGTGAAGAATCATTACGCTAAGCTGGCAGGCATCAACAAGGAAGATCTGTACGTTGTTTCAATCGTTCCTTGTATCGCAAAGAAATATGAGGCTGCACGTCCTGAATTTGCACCCGATGGAATCCGTGATGTAGATGCCGTGCTGACCTCAACCGAAATGATGCGTATGGCTGAACTTAAGCGCATTGATACTTCATCCATTGAACCTCAGGAGTTTGACGAGCCTTACAGACAGGTCACCGGAGCCGGCATTCTCTTCGGTGCATCAGGCGGTGTTGCTGAAGCTGCTCTGCGTATGGCTGTTGAGAAATTGACTGGCAAGGTAATAACAGATCATCTGGATTTCGAAGAAGTCAGAGGCTTTGAGGGCTTGAAAGAAGCCACCGTTGAAGCCTATGGCACAACCGTCCGCGTAGCTGTTATAAGTGGTCTTAAAAATGTTGAACCCATTGCAGAAAAGATTATTCAGGGTGTGGATTTGGGCTATGACCTGATTGAAGTTATGGCTTGTCCTGGAGGTTGTATCTGCGGTGCCGGTCATCCCGTTCCTGAGAAGGTGGGAACACTTGAACAGCGTCAGCAGGTACTTGTTAATATCGACAAGACCTCTACCTACCGCAAATCTCAGGAAAACCCTGATATATTAAGACTGTACGAGGATTTCTACGGTGAAGCAAATTCACCACTGGCTCATAAGCTTTTACATACCCACTATCATGCTGTCAATGGTGATATCCGCTGCGGAACAGTCAAAAAGAAGGCAAATTCCGCATTTGCGACCCGCCAGATTACTATCTGCACCTGCGATGCATGCTCAGCCAAGGGTTCAAAAGAGCTTTATACTGCAACGCTTGAGCAGGTGAAAAAGCTTAAGATGGATTCATTCGTAGAGGTTAACACCATCCGCCTTAAGGAAAACCACAATGGTCAGGACATCTATGTAACACTGGATGGACAGCGTATTGATACTTCAATGCTTAATAACCTCTCACACAGCGTAAGATAGTTCCTAATTCACATTTAAATACCGCGTTATGGAATATATAAAGCCTGCTGGACTTAACCCAGCAGGCTTTTCTACACAATAACCAATTGACAAAAAACAAGATATGCATCCATGTTCAAGTTATTGTTGATTCGGAAGATTGATCTCAAAACCTCCATAGATTATAAATTTTCTGAGTAAAGCATCGACTTTGTTGTTAATCCTGAACATTGGAATGGAATGACCCTCAATCGCTTCAAAATATGCTTTTGCCTTAGCTTTATCTACAGTCGCTTTTAAATTGTCTAGACGACCATATTCGTTTATGGTAGCATCATCCAGCTTAAGCTCCATCATTTTTCGCAGCAGCTGTTCATCCAACCCCAATGCTATGGAGAGCCTGTGTATTCGATCATCCTTTGCCCGCTTCATATATTCGTTGATATAGTCCCTCAATGTTTTGCCAGATTCAACACTTACATCTCCGCTTTCAAGCTCATGCAGAAAAATGTTCGCATATTTTTGCTCATCCTGAGTCAGCGTAGCAAATGTTGTATGCAACTCACTCATTGCATTTTGGACATCTTCCAGATTACCGCTTGCTAAAGCCTTTTTGAACTTTTCAAAACGCGAATTCATATAATCGGCATCAATCTCATCTGTGTCAATTGTAGTAAGATAACCCGTCAATTCATACGGTGCGTCTTCTTCTTCCACACCTGTTCCTTCCGTAAATAGTTCTTTATAACGCAATGCAAGTATTTTATATGTCCTTTCATCAATTTGCAGAATAATTTCCTTAATTTCTCCCGTTTCTTTGTTTTCAATATAATATTCTAATTTACTCCAGACAAAACCTTGAACTTTAGCAGCCTCAAGATATTCATTAAACTGCCTGAACAGTTTTGCAAACTGCTTGCGTTCTGATATATCATCTGGCAATCTTTCAAAGTTTACTATTCTTGCTTGTTCAAACAAGCTTTTAATCTGTTTGAAGGTGGCATTCATGTTTTCAAGGTTCTTGTCTAGTTTTATTGCAAACATACCAAGCGGTTTATCCCCTGAATACAGTTTCACTGCCGCTTTGATATTTCGCTCCATGGTATTAGGTGCACGATAATATTTAATAGAACCAAAGGGCTTATCTGGCCCAAAAAGTCGATTTGTTCTGGAAAACGCCTGAATAATGTTTTCATAGCGTATCACCTTATCCAGATATAGAACATTTATCCACTTGGAATCATACCCGGTGAGCATTTGGTCCACGACAATTAATAGGTCAATTTGCTCCTCGGGCTTGCTCTCAATTCTTTCATACGGTTTTTTATGTGCCAGGCGAGCCTGAATATCTTTTTTCATTTTTGCGTATGTAGAAATCGTAAATATTTGCCCATAACGCTTATTGTAGTCAGAAATAATCTCAGATAAAGCCTCTTCTTTCTCGATTCCAGTACCGTTATTATCGATACTCGGGTCAAAAAGGGCGGTGACTTTCAAATGAGGCGCTTCCTTTTTGAAATGTCTATAATACTCCACTGCTTCAGGAATACTTGAAGTAGCAAAAAGACCATGAAATTTATAATTATGACTAATAGTAATCCAGTTCTCCAGAATATCCTGAACCACCATTTTTTGATGTTCTTCAGTGCGGTATTGTCCATGCTCCAATAGGAAATCTTCAATACCTTTAACATAGGTTCCATCAGGTTTGTAGTAGCCTGCCATTGGAACATCATTCATGTATTTATAATATATTTTTTTCTTTTTTGGATCTTTGAAAACTTCAATTAGAGAAGAAGCATTTGCCCTATCCAAAGCAACTACATGACGCATATCCTTTTCTTTAAATGTCAAAACTTTATCCACATCAAAGCCCAAAACATTCTTGTCCCGAATGCCATCAGCTATGCTATAACGGTGTAATTCATTTCCGAATACATCTGCTGTTGTATTTCCTTTTTTCTCGTTCTCAATCTGAATTGGTGTTCCTGTAAAACCGAAGAACAATGCTTTAGGGAATGTTTTCTTTATTGTTTGCATCATCTCCCCAAAAGTAGAACGATGGCATTCATCAACAATAAAGACAATTCTCTTTTCGCAAATCAAATCAAGATCAACTTTTTTCAGCATCCCTTCAGGATCATCTTTGATGTTGCTCATTTTCTGAATGGAAGTAACGATCAAAGTATCCGCAGGATCGTTGCTTTTCAGCTTCGCGATCAAAACAGCTGTGTCATCAGTCTCCTGAATGTATTCTGTTTCCTCTGCAAAACCACGATATTCATTAGCGCTTTGTGTGCCAAGTTCTATGCGGTCTATCAGAAATACCACTTTATCGGCATCTTTCGAATTGGCAATAAGCTGCGCAGACTTAAATGATGTCATTGTTTTTCCGGAACCAGTTGTGTGCCAGATATAACCACCTAACTGATTTCCGTTTTCCCACTTGTGTTTGGCAACAGTATCGGAAATCTTGTTGGCCGCATAATACTGGTATGAACGCATAACTTTCAATACGCCGTCCGTGTTATCTGCAACAGTGTAAAAGCCGATAAGCTGATGCGCCATAGGAATAGACAATAAAGTATGAGCAATCATTTTCCAGTCGTTTATTGGTTCATTATTAAAGTCAGCCCAATGGAAATAAAAATCTGGGTTGAATTTACCGTCCGGACCGGGATTTGCAAAATAGACCGTTTCATCCGGAGTCATAGCGACAAACACCTGAACCAATGAAAACAATCCTGTATACACACCTTCCCAAGCATACTTTTCAATCTGATTATATGCCTGCGACAAAGGAATACCACTCTTTTTCAGTTCCACATGAATAAGCGGCATGCCATTAATTAACAGCATAAAGTCGCCGCGTCTGTCCGGCAACATACTTGTCCTTGCTGTAAATCTAGGTTGCCGTGCAATCTGATAACGGCTTTGACCCGCAGCAATCTCCTGACGGTCATATATTTTTAAGCTGACTTCTTTGCCGAAATGGGCTTTATCGTCCGGATTATCGCGTATGATCGATACACTTTTGCCGTTGATAAATCCGTTTAGCTTGAGCGGAGTTCTCAGCATTTTGACTTGCTCGAGTATCTGCTGCACCTCACCCTCTGTCAGTGGGTAATCATTCAATCGATCTATGCTGCGATTGTTTTCAAAGAGAATATTTGCCCAGTTCTGTATTAGCTCTTTTTCGGTCTTGTATTCCAAAACCTCAGGCTCCCATCCACAGGATGTGGTCAGCATTTTTATGAGCGCATTTTCAAAATCCGTTTCTTTTATAAACGCCATAAGCTACTCCTTCCTACTAGACAAACATCTTTTCCAGAAATGCTTTTTTGAGATTCTTAAGTTTTTCCAGGTTGCGCTGATACTGAGCGATAAGAATATCTAGCTTCTCAAAGTAATTACCGATCAATTCTTGTTCTTTTTTTTCTTTCGGAATTGGAACATCAATATCAGCAAGATTACTTCGGCTTATTCTTTGCCGTGTTCCACCAGCAAGATAGTTATTAACTACATTAAAATACTGTTGTGATGATAAAAATTGAAGTAAGAATTTATTGTAACAATCTTCTGATGTTCTAACGATTGTGCAATCAACTGCTGTAATCATTTTTGTTCCTAAAAACGGCACAATACAAGCTCGTCCAGCTGGTTCAGGCAATCTTGAAATCAAAATATCACCAGGCAATACCTCTTCACAGTTAAGTCGCTCAAATGTCTCCTCTGAAATCCACTTTTTGATGTCGGACTTGTCAAGATATTCAGCGACTCCTACATTACCTGTTTGAATAAGACGAACTCCGTAATCACTTTGGTCCTTTGATTCTATCCAATCTCCATCAGTAAATTTCTCGCAAAGTGATACTAACTTACGCTTTTCCCAAGCTTCAGTAAATCCCTTAAAGCGAATTTGGGGGACATTGATGCCGTCTTTGGGGAACATTTTTTCAAGGCAAGATTTTTTGATACTTTTCAACTTTTCACACTTACTCTGATGAAGAATGATAAGGTTGTCAAGCTGAGTAAATAAGTTTCCTATTTTTTTTTGTTCAGGCAAAGGCGGTATTGGTAAAGGCATTTTGAAGAACAAATCATTTTTTATTGAAAATCTGTCTGCTCTTGCGCCTGTATCTCCGTTGAAATGCATGTAGCTATGCCAGTAGTGACTTTTGAAATACCATTCGAGATAAACATTGTCAATATCATGTGTTCTAAAAACAGTATAAAGTGGAGACACCACGCCATTTCTACCTAATCTATTACAGTTTATAGGTCCGCAAGGAGCAGATGCTGATATACGTGGGTTGTAAACAAAGTCCTCATGTTTTACTACATAGTATCCGCCGATATTATCAGCATTTGAAATATCATATTCAAAGAAATCCCGTTGGCTAATAACACCAAACTCGGCAGAATTTGTAAAAGTTTCAGTGTACTGTTTTTGAACATTCTTTTCAGTAACTTTTTCTGCAACTTCCCCCAACTTACGCCTTTCCCAATCTTCCATAAATCCTCTAAATCGGATAGCCGGTTTTTTTGCTGTTTCAGACATTTTATTTCCCTCCAAGAAGCTTCTTGAACTCTGCAAGGCCCTGCATGTCAAATTCGTCACAGATGAGTTCATCCAACATCGCACAGATAGATTCTTCTGTTTCTTGAATCTGCTCTTCCACCTCAAAAAATGTGGTCTCGTATTTCTTTTTCAGCGCTTCAAGTTTGACAACAAATTCGTTTACCGCTTTTTTAGGCAACTCAAAAAGGCCGTTAAGAACCGGGTTAACCCATTTGTGTTTAAGCAATTCTTTTACCTGACTGTCTGTAAGTTCTTCAATTGTTTTTTTAGTGATAATCTGAAGCTCCATTGCCTGCTTTTTTACCTTTCTTTTGATGGCCTTTTCTTCGGTATTCAAAGCATCATATTTCTTGAGAATTCCCAGAGTTTCTGCTTCGACCTCGTTTTCCTTGATTGCCTTCTTAACGGCTGTAGGGACAAACGCTGTTCTGTCGTCGTTAATAAAGTCTTTATCTTTTTCTTCCTCAGGCAATTCATCAATCAGTGATTTATATTCGGAAGCAATTTCGGAAAGCCTGCATTCATTTACTTTCAACTCCTCTAGTGCATCATGTAGCATTGATTCCTGAACAAGCTCAAAAGGAATCACTCTCCCAACCCAGCCGTCCTGAACCTCGATATCACGTCCGTCCTTTTTCTTTACTACCATATTCGGTTCAACCTTTCTAGTCGATTCAAATCCCTCAGTCTGGATTATTTCAAGGTCAATGGCAATACGTTTCCACTCATCATTTAAGATCTGATACGCTTGGTATTTATCCACTAAAGGAATGCCGTTTAAACGTTCAAAAATCTTCTCAGAAAGTTCGCTCTCTTTCATTGAAACGTTAAGGTTAAACATTCCCTCAATCAATTCTTTATAAAGAAACTCTCCGAAACCCTCAAAAGCGGTTTTGAATTTCTGTTCAAAACTTTGAATATCGTCATGCTCTGAAACTTTCTTTTTAATATCCTCTGTACTGAAATGCAAATAAGCGGCGGTCTCTTCGGTAAATAGCGCCTTTTTTAAGTTGGGGAACGCTTTCCAGTATTCAGAAAGTTCATTTACCTCATCAGCAGGAATGCCGCCTAACATCGAGGCATAAATATCCCAGCTTTCAGGTTTCTCGGAAGAATCCACATAACGAGGAATATTAAGGTTATAATCGTTCTGACGGATTTCATCACGTGAAACAACTCTGGAGAATTTATCTACAGAAATACGTTGCGTCACCACATCCACTATGCGTTTTATATCAGAGGCACGAAGCCTATTGTTCTTTCCCACCTTTTCAAATCCTTTGGATGCATCAATAAACAGCACATCGGTATTACTGCGCTTTTGCTTGAGTACCATGATAATCGTAGGAATACCAGTGCCAAAGAAAATATTGGCAGGCAGACCTATGATAGCATCAATCTTATTGTTTTCAATTAAGTTTTTACGTATTACGCCTTCCTCACCGCCACGGAACAAAACACCATGGGGTAAAACAATCGTCATAATACCATCAGGTTTAACATGATAGAGATCATGAAGAAGGAAGGCATAGTCTGCTTTACTTTTCGGTGCGAGACCGTAATCTTTAAATCGGGGATCGGATTCCTTATTAGTTGGGTTCCAATGCTGTGAATACGGTGGATTAGAAACCACTGCATCTACATAAAGGGGATTGTATGTACCAATCGGATCATTTTCTTCAAAGTAAGGCCAATCTTCCTCCAGTGTATCGCCATTGCGAGTGACGATGTTGTAATGGTTAATACCTCTCATAATGAGGTTCATACGGGTAAGGTTATAGGTATTCTCTTTTAGTTCCTGAGCATAGTATTTAATTTTATCACTATCGCCCATATATTTGGCAACACTTTTACCAATATTGATAAGCAGTGAACCAGAACCAGATGTTGGGTCATAAATTTTAATTTCCGTTCTATCCTTCAGATGTGCAGCAACGATTTCAGACATAAGTAGTGATACTTCATGTGGAGTATAAAATTCACCGGCTTTTTTACCTGCATTTGCAGCAAAGTTAGAAATCAAATACTCATAGATGAATCCAAGAACGTCATAGTCCTGTTTCCCATCCATTGGTATATCTTTAATTAGGTGAATAAGGTCTCTTATGGCCTTTGTCTGGCTACCGGAGGTATCACCAAGTTTAGAAAGTCCAGTCTGCAAAGTATCAAATATTTTGTCAAATACTTTCTTATGGTTAGAATCAATGAGCCTGTTAAAAGCAGATAAAGCATCCCGAACGTTGGACACATTAAAATCGTTGCCCATATTCAACCATGTTGAGAACAGGTTTTCATAAGCAATAAAATAGCCCAAATTTTTCTGAATAGTTTTAACAGTTTCCGTATCTTCTTCATTAAGATACAGCTTTATATCTTCTTCTGTCCAGTCATTTCCTTTCAGATATTTTACCTCCTTATCTGAAAGAAATTTGTAGAAGATAAAGCCGAGTATGTAATCTTTATATTCATTCGCTTCAATTTTGGAGCGCATTTTGTTTGCTGATTCCCAAATTTTTGAAGCAAGTTGCTGTTTGTTCATAGAAATTCCTCCATAATTTTAAAAAAGTACGAAAAAGGCTTCAAATCGTCTGATTCGAGGCCTTTTTCGTACTGCCTTATCAATTGACTGGTCATATTGTCCGAAAAGAGTTTAGTCAAAAACAGGCTTTTGTGTAATTGTTAAATATATGATATAATGTATATAAATAGCACGTTTTAGGGGTAAAAGATGAAGTACATAGAAGGATATTGCAGGGACCAAATAACAT
>JAAYAD010000022.1 GCA_012719545.1 Clostridiaceae bacterium | reverse complement strand
GTACCTCTCAAGATCTAGCGCAAAGCAACCCCGGGAAAAACGCCTGGGGCTTTTTTTTGGAGCATTCCTGTAATCAAATTAAATGACCTTTGAAAACAAAGGTACCTCCGGTTAGAATACAGGGTGTAGAGCTTCTCGAGAGTTTTACCCCTAATTAATAAGACTAACCAAGGAGGTACCTAGAATGAAGTATACCCAAAACGCCAAGATTTTGCAAATCAAAGAAACCACGCTCGTAATAGGAGTTGATGTAGCCAGCGAATTTAACTATGCCAGAGCATTTGACTACAGAGGGATCGAGCTTGGCCGGCTCATAAAGTTCAGCAATGATAGCATCGGATTCGCTGAATTTACTGAGTGGCTAAAGAAGCTCAAAGAAAAGCATCAAAAAGATCACGCCGTGGTTGGCATGGAGCCCACCGGTCATTACTGGTTAACATTTGCTCAGTATTTAAAGGATCACCAGATAAAAATAGTGCTGGTGAATCCGTTTCATGTAAAGCGGAGCAAAGAACTGGATGATAACAATCCCACCAAGAACGACCGGAAGGACCCAAAGACCATAGCGATGCTGGTGAAAGACGGCAGATACATGGAGCCATATATTCCTGAAGGAATATACAGCGAAATACGCAATGTCATGGATACCCGCTGGAGGTTGGTAAAAGGGCTAAACAGAGTGCGCAACCAGGTAAACCGCTGGATAAGCATCTACTTCCCGGAATTCAGCCAGGTGTTTGTGAATTGGTAAGGAAAGTCCGCCATGATACCCCTGAAAGAATTCCCGACCCCGGCCAGGGTGCCCGAATTGGGCCCGGAGAGCATCTTAGCGACATGGCGGAAGGAAATCAGGAGTGCAGTCGGGATCAAGCGGGCAAGGAGGCTCTTTGAGGCAGCAAAAGCCACGGTAGGAATACGCCAGGGTCTCCGGGCCGCCGAAAACGAACTGAATTGTTTGTTGGAAGAGTACACAGTGCTGTTACGGCACTGCGAAAAGACAATGGCCTTGGTTGAGGAACTGGCCTTACAGGTGCCTGGCATAGAAGAAATGCTAAAAATAAAAGGTGTCGGGCTGACAATAGCAGCGGGCTTCGTGGCAGAGATTGGCGACATTACGAGATTCGAGCATCCAAAACAAGTGCAGAAACTGGCGGGGTTGAATCTTAAGGAGAATAATTCCGGCAAACACAAAGGGAAGACAACCATCAGCAAGCGGGGGCGCAGGCGGCTTAGGGCGATCTTGTTCCAAGGAATAATGCCGCTGGTTGCTCGGAACCAGGAGTTCAGGGAATTGCACTGGTACTATACCACAAGACCAAACCCGCTAAAAAAGAAGCAGTCATTAATACTGCTATGCTGTAAGCTAATCAGGATATTCTTTGCGTTGATGACAAAGAAAACAAAATACGATCCAGAAAAAATGGTGAACGATATCAAAAGGCCGGCATTACAGACGGCGGCATAAGGGCACCGCAGTCACGATTCTACATCGCATCAGCGAGGTAGTCAAGGGCAAGGACTGCGTCTCGGCTACGCCGACCCTTGACAACCTCGCTTCTGCGATGGCTATATAGCTAAGCGGTGCAAGGAAAAATAATGAACTTAAGTTCCAGCTAATATCTTGGATTTGAACATTGACAAAACGAGCCGGGATTAGTCAGGTTGAATAATCACCATAAGGGCAGAGACCCCGTTTTGGAGCATGACTGACATCCACCTCATGGG
>JAAYAD010000062.1 GCA_012719545.1 Clostridiaceae bacterium | reverse complement strand
TACATAAAAAAGAAATAGCTTGAGCAAAAAGAAGCTGTTAGACCGGTAAAGCCGGTCTATTTGTCATGCCCAAAACAACAAGGCAGTTTCAAAATATCTAGTTTTTCATGTGTATTTTCAGAAACTCGTATGGATTTTCTTTAAACTTGGACGTAAAAAAGGGAACTGTCCCAAAATTTTTACTTATTTTGAGACAGCCCCTGTATGATTTATCAGTTGTTAAGTTTTGATTATCTTTATTTGATATAGTTCTCTATAAAAGCGGCAAAATCTGATGAAATCTCATATCTTGAGATAAAGCCTATGTTCTTGTAGTATGTTGTTTCCAAGTACACACCTTTTTTATTGTAAATCTTTATTGTAACAGGATCGTCAAGATCGTTGCCCACAGAACCACCCTGTGCAGGAGCTACTGTTACAGGTTCTGTACTGCCAAAACCAGTCATGCTGGATGACCCTCCGGTTGGGCTTGAAACATTTCCGCGGTCAATTATAACCGATACAGGGGTATCGCCTCCGATAACGGGCAAATCTGCAGGCTGGTCAATGGCAATGTAAGGTTCGATAGCTATTACAGCATCACGGCCTTCTCCCGCTGACAATGGCATATCTTCGGCAATGCCGGGATAGGAACTGCTGCTTCCGGATGTACCGTCATAATCAGGCGCAGGCATATAATCGGGAACCACAGGTTCAACACTTTTTTCATCAGGAACAATCTCACCCTTTTGTCCATCAGGATTTACACGGTCAATTTCAACGTCTCTTGAACCGGGCCTGCTGCCAAACAACTTCTCAAAGTACTTGTCGCTGGAGTTCCTCAATACCGAATAGAAGCTGTAAAACCTGGCTATTTCATTTCTGTCGGTAATCTCACCGGTAATATTGGTGGTTCCCTCAAGCTTGCTTCTCTCGGTATGGACTATAAACTGGATTTTGGCGATATCCTCAGGACTATTAATGCCGTAAAGCTTCAAATACTCAATGGCGTCTTCATCCTGATTGTTGTTGTAGCTTTCAAAGGTGAAAAATCTGTACAACTCATAGGCATTGTTTCTTTTTACGACGACAACTGCCTGACATCCGGCAGGTATATATTCAAAGACCTCGCAGCCGATCAGGCTTTTATCAGGGCTTTTCTCAATGGTGGCAATTTTATTGCCAATGTCACCGTCTGAAATTGCAGCATTAAAGCCAAACTCTTCAACATAATCCGACATAAGGATATAATTTCTGCCTTTAATCTGGAACTGATTCAACAGTGGTGCAACCATATCTTCTCTGCCTGACGCAGTATCATTGTCAATCAAACCATCCTGCGCTATTTCTGTGGGACTGCTGCCACGCATTCCATTGTTAAAAATTATGTCTTTAAGACCATAGGACAGTATTCCTCCGGCCAAAACAACTGTTAACACAAGGGCGGGTACTGCTTTTCTGAAATTAAAGTAAAACATAGTATTTATCTTTCTATTTTTTGAATGATATAAGACATTCTCAAGCATTCGCTCTTTTGCAGGTATGTCCGGCTCAATATTGTCAAATACCATCTTTATATCCTCACGCTTCACTTTAAATCACCTTCCATTTCCATCTTTAATAGTTTTCGGGCGGTATGCAGATGGCTTCTGATGGTAGATTCCTTCTTTCCAAGCATTTTTGCTATCTCTACCGTCGAATAGCCTTCATAATAGTACAAATAAATAACCGTTTTATATTTTGGGGGAAGTGCCATAATCATCTCAAAATTACCGTCAGCGACAAAAGGCTGCTCAACCGCCTTATCAGCTGCCTTATCCATACCAACGGTTCTGGACCACCAATGCCTGAAATGATCCTTGCAAAGATTGGTTGCCGTTCTTATAAGCCAGGCTTTTTCGTGTTCTTCGCTTTTAAAAACGGTACCGTCCTTCATAAGCTTTATAAAGGTGTTTTGCACCATGTCTTCAGTATCGTGCCTGTTTTTCATATACATAAAGCAGACACGGTAGACAGTATTTACATGACGGTTATAAATTTGAATCATTTCTTCATTCGTACGCAATAAAGAATTCAATTTTCTTCCCCCTTTTCACTTATAATACGATTATGGCGGGTGAAACGTTGAGGAAAAGTATAATATTTTTTTGATTACAATGAAAACTTTAATCAAGTATGCAGTAATTCAAGCATTTCCCGAGCTTTATCAAGGAATAAGACGCTTCTTGGCTTATACTGGTTCTTTTTTTGCTTAAATAATCAGCGGATAAATGGCTGCATCTTTGGATTTAAGGCATCTTCCAGCCACATAGGATGCATTTTCAGAATATCCGCCGGTAAACCATCAATAGGGAAATATCTTATATCCAGTGTTTCGGGTGAAGCAGAAGAAAGTTCTCCGCCTGTTACCTCGGCCTGAAAACAGCAGGTTACAAAATGAGTTACATGGCCATCGGGGTAATGGAAAATTTGAGAAGCGGGGTCGGAGTAAATGCCAATGAGCCTAAGTATTTTTACATGAAGGCCCGCTTCTTCCCATACTTCTCTGATTGCGGCATCTAAAACTGTTTCCCCCGGTTCAACATGTCCGGAAGGTATTCCCCAAAGTTTAATATCTGCTCTTTTTTGCAGAAGTACTTCATTTTTTTCGTTAAAAATAATTACAGCTACTCCCGGACGGATTTCTTTGACTTTGTCCATTTTTAATCCTCCTAATATTAAAATTGCCCGGGGAGGAAAGTTTCAGCGCATGCAAAACACGCTGAACCTTCCCCCTCGGGCTTTTTATTCCAATAGGTGCCTCCTATAAGGAGATGTAGCCCTCGGTCTCGGACCCTTAACTTTGTAAGGCGGAACCCTAGCTACCCAATCCCGGTTCAATATATAAGTTATTTAATCTTAGATATTAAATCTATATAAATTTTAGCACAGTTAATTTGGATAAGAAAGGCTTTAAAAAGCTTGTCAGGCCTGTTATTTGGATTTTTACAAAATAAAAGCCACCATTACCAGCTCTGCAATCCGGTTGATGATTTGACAGGAATAGAATACGTACTTAAATACCTTGAAAGTTTGTACCTTGAGACCGAATTTGCAGGATGATTGAACCAGAGCGCACCCTCATTTGCTCTACGGATATGACAAAGGGTATGGGAATTTATTTATGGAAATTCAGGATGAAGTTTTATGTAAGCTGAACAAATGGTAAGATTATATCTGGAAAATTAAATTATTAAATATTGAAGATTTTAGGAGTAATAATGAACTATATAGTTAAATTGGGTAAAAACTTTATGGCCATCTCAGACAGGTTGGAAGCAGATTGCCACCAGCATTGGGTGCTGCAAATGTTTCTCAGCGGGCAAAAGATTTTGAATATAGAGGTTGATGACCAACCATTGCCTTGCAATGCCATTCTGGTAAATATGAACATTCCACATAAGTTTAACGCAGAGGGGGAACCTCATCTTACTTTGGTGGCTGATCCTACAACTGAACTGGGCAGAAGAATGAGAAACCTGTTAATGGATAAGCCTTTTTATATTTTCCCTCACGAAAAAATAACGGGAGTTCAGGAAGCTTTCAGAAACGTACTTGAAAAAAGAAGTCATGATGCTGTACGTGAACTTGCGGAGTGCGTTAATTTGCAATTTTCTTCAGGTAACATGAAAGATTTCGACGATCGGGTTGTGAAAGTGTTGAATTGCCTGGATGAATGCCTTCATGAAGATGAATCCCATCAGATAAAATATCTTTCTCAAAAAACAGGATTGTCTGAAAGCCGCCTGGCACATTTATTTAAAGAAGAAACAGGGATTCCTTTAAAAAGCTATATTGTTTTGCATAAGCTTCAGGGAGCATACGAGCTAATTTTCAATGGAGAAAATATAACTACAGCCGCTTTAAATGCCGGCTTTGATAGTCCGTCGCATCTTGCTTACAATAATAAAATGCTGACTGGAATGTCTGCGTCAAATATTTTAAAAGATAGCGAGTTTTTGAAAGTTTTCTGATAAGTATTTTGATAAAGTGTAATCAAAAAGAAGGAGGATTACACAATGGATAAATACTTACAGGAAACTAAAATGCTGGATTTTAGCCATGACGACATTCAAAGGTTAATAAAGAATAAAGGTTGGGCAAATGATGATGATTTTCAAAAAATTTTAAAAATCTATAATTTTGTCCGGGACGAGATTGCATTCGGATATAATGTGGATGATACCATACCAGCCTCAGAGGTGCTGAAAGATGGTTACGGGCAGTGCAATACAAAGGGAACACTATTCATGGCTCTTTTAAGAGCTGTTGGAATACCCTGCCGGATTCATGGTTTTACAGTTGATAAGAAGCTGCAGCGAGGTGTTATACCAGGTATCATTTATAAATTTACTCCCCAAAATATTGTTCATAGCTGGGTTGAAGTTCAGTATAAAGGGAATTGGTATGATAGCGAGGGCTTGATTCTGGACAGCAAATATTTAAAGAACCTCCAGGAAACGTTCTCTGATTGCAAAACTGGTTTTTGCGGATATGGCGTTGCTACAGATAACTTTCAGAACCCAGAAGTTAATTGGAATGCTAACGATACATATATACAGAAAGGTGCCATAAACAACGATTTGGGAGTATTTGATTCTCCTGATGAATTCTTTGAAAAATATCAACAACAGTTGTCACCACTTAAAAAATTGCTTTATCAGCATGTTGCCCGAAAATTAATGAATATTAATGTAGCAAGAATACGTTCCGGCAGAAAGTGAAACGGTACTATGTTTTAACCTTTGATAGATAATATCCACCGCCATGGGATAAAGGTTCAGGCAGGTATTGTGTTTGGTTTTGACCTTCACTTAAAAGCGAATCATTAAGTACAAATGTTTAATTTGATTTGCCCCTGGAAATTACGTTCCAACCATACGATTCAATAAGATTTTTGCATTTAAAATAATTAAAATCTATGTACACTAATGCTAAGACAATCAGAATTAAAGGAACTATCAATTTAATTTTCCTTGTTGCCTTTTTCATGCCAATGTCCTCCTACACTTCTATTATACGGAAATTATAATAATCTGAAAAAATAGAAGGATATACCAGTACGCGAAATACAATTGTTGGGCTGCGAAACTTGTAATGGAAGAAAACAGCCTGTTTCAGCTTCCGGCACTCGTGGTTTCTTTTGCCTTTCTAGACTTGCTTTGGCGAAAATTTAGAAGATATTTTTAAATACCCGTTGACATTTTGGTCTATAAGGTATAGACTGACAACATGAGGTCTATGACGTATAGACCAGGAGGTGTCATATCTATGGAATATAAACTTTCGGAAAGCGAAGAAAGATTTGCAGAACTAATCTGGCAGAATGAGCCCATAGGCTCAGGAGAACTTGTGAAGCTCTGTGAAAAAGAAATGAACTGGAAGAAGTCCACGACCTATACCGTGCTGAAAAAGCTGTGTGAAAAAGGCGTTTGCCGGAATGAAAATGCTGTTGTTTCATCTCTCATTACAAAGGACGAATATTATTCAAGGCAAAGTATAAGTTTTGTTGAGGAAACTTTCGGAGGCTCCCTGCCAAAGTTTTTAGCGGCTTTTATTGGTGGCAGAAAGTTAAGCAGCCAGCAAGCAGAAGAGCTTAAAAAACTGATTGATGAGCATAAGGAGGCATAGCGATGAGTGAACTGTTTATTTCTGTTCTAAACATGAGCCTTACGGCAAGCTATGTAATCCTTATAGTGATGCTTGTCAGGATGCTTCTTAAGAAAGCTCCAAAGGTTATTTCTTATGCATTATGGAGTGTTGTGGCATTTCGTCTTATAATACCTTTTTCCTTTGAAAGCGTGTTTAGTCTTTTGCCCAGGAAAACTAATTTTGATCCAATATCTTATAATATTGTCTATCAGCAAAGTTCCAAAATTAACGGTGGGATAGAAGCAGTTGACACATATATAAACAACTCACTGCCTGCACTAACTTTAGAGACAAGTGTGAACCCGCTTCAGGTCTACATGGAGATAGGTTCTTACGTCTGGATATTAGGAATATTAGCTCTTTTTGTTTACAGCATCGTTTCTGTGCAGAAATTGAAAAGACAACTTAAAGACGCGCAATTAATAGAGAAAAATATATTCCTGGTGAAGAATCTGAAAACACCTTTTGTTCTGGGATTACTAAGACCCAGAATATATTTGCCGGAAGGCCTCAGCAAAGAGGAGCAAAATTATATCCTCATGCATGAAAACACCCATATACAACGCAAGGACCATATCATTAAGACATTGGCTTTCTTAATAGCTTCAATTCATTGGTTCAATCCCCTTGTGTGGGTTGCGTTTATGCTTATGAGTACAGATATGGAGCTGTCCTGTGACGAAAGAGTGCTTAAAATGATGGATGGAGACATAAAAAAGCCATATGCCCATTCATTATTATCCCTTGCCGTTGAAAGGCACATTTTAAACGGAAATCCCCTTGCGTTTGGTGAGGGAAATGTAAAAGGGAGAATCAAAAATGTGCTGAATTATAAAAAGCCGAGATTTTGGGTAGTTGTTTCATCTGTTATTATAGTTGCAGCTGTGGGTGCTGGACTTATTGTAAATCCCAAAGCCGAAGGGACGGATCAAATAAAAGATATTGCATGGGATTTTATAAATAATGAAATTGCCAAATATGAATCCAATCCGGGCGTAAATATTGTTGACAGCAAGATTATACGTCTGGAACGGATTGAGACCTTTGAAAAAATAGCAGACGCGCCAATCGATGTGTTTGCTTTGGAATACCGATTACTTCCAGAGGACTTAAGCAAGGTTGGTTTGGCCGGAGGTATGGAGACGGATGAGAATGGGTGGCTTAAGGAAAAAAGCAGCATGGGAAGCCCACTTTTGGTTGTATCACGAAAGAATACTACGGCAAAGTTCATCGGAACCTTGTGGACTGTAGGTGTAAAAGAAGACGGAGGCCTGGAATCTGCTGTTAAAAAGTTGCTAAATGGAAAAAGTGAAATTGACGTAGAAAAACTGGTAGAAGATAACCTGGCAATTATAATGTCACCGCCACAGGAGGAATCAGATCCTAAGGTGTATATTGAGGCGCATCAGAAAGAGTATGAGCTGATTATAAAGCTCGGCGGGGAAGAAGCACTTAAGTACATGCTGTCCCAGTTTGAAAGAGGCAATGCCGAGGGACTTCGAGGATACTTCATGATGGAGTTGTGCAAAGAGCTTCTGGGAGTTCGTAACAATGTTGCTGATGATACGCTCACGCCGCAGGAATGGTATGAAGCTCTCTCAATAAGGCTTGAAGTCAAACTTCCGGACTTTAATTATGATGGGAATGATCCCATAGAAAAACTTGTATATGCTACTGAAATTGAAGTGCATTCCCAGCCTCAGCGAGGCTTTACCATAGTTGCACCAAAAATCTTCGGAAGTTTTGAAGAAGAAGGCAAGTTAAAAGTATTTGTGACCACCTTCAATGCAACCTATAGGCTTTACGGCAATGTTCTGGAGATGGAGAGCGGAAGCGTTGTTCCGGCAGCCATTACTTTTAAGAAGGATAATAATGGCAATTATGTGCTTGAAAAATATGAGCAGGCAAGGGATGGTGCCGACTGGTTGCCATCCATCAAAAAGTTTTGCACAATGCCGGTATCGGGAAAAACAATACCGGGTCTAGCCGAAAAAATAGTTGAACATTACGGGAATGATGAGGACATACACTCCCTACACTATGAAAATCTCTTTAAACATTTAAAAGCCAATGGCATAAAAGAAGCGATTCTGTATAATCCCAGCGGAGAGATAGAATTTTCTATGACCAGCCCCCAATATACTAATTGATTCTGAATATCATATTGGCATGAAGAGTGACATGAACAGCCAACTAATTAAACTATCACGGTAAGTCGTGATAGTTTTTTAATTTTCAAAACCGGCTTCTTGGATTCAAAACTTGCATCTCATTTACAAATATTCGGTTGTCAATTTATAAACTTATATTTCGCCTTACAAAATGGAGTCTCGTTTTTCAATTGAGAGTCTTTACGTGTTATTTGCGCTCTGGCGCAAAGTGCAATATATAAATGATAAAATGTAAAATATATTTGACATAATATCAAAGATATGATACATTATACTTGAGGATAGCTTGGGAATGAGGTGATTTTTTGGGGAAAAACTTAAAACTTAAGTCTGCTCGGGTAGCTAAAGATATGTCACAGAAGGATTTAGCTGATGCCGTAGGTGTAACAAGGCAGACCATTAATGCTATTGAGAACGGAGACTATAACCCAACAATTAATTTATGCATTGCTATTTGCAAAGCATTGGACAAGACGTTGAATGATCTATTTTGGGAGGATGATTAATATGAATAAAAAAGGTTTGGATGAAATGCAGCTGCAAAAAAGAAATTCAATCGGAAATCAGTCGTTTGTAATGCTGCTGTACTTGCTGCTTCTTGATGCCGGGCTTTATGGTTTTGGGTTCAGATGGATTAGTTATCCGGCCAATGTAATGATCATCTTGTCACTGTGCGCAGGAATCTATGTGATTCGGTTAATAGCTGCGAACGCTTTTGCAGGACCGTCTGTTAAAATCCAAAAACCTGTTCTTAATGTAGTTTTGATTATACTTTTAGTCATATTAATATCAGCTTCCATTTTAGTTATAATGAATAATGCAGGTTTCACCAGTTCAGAGCAAATTGGTGATATGAGTGCGCCTGTATTATTTATAACAGCAGCTGTTGCAATTTTAATTTCAGCAACGACATTTGTTATAAAAGCTAAGCAGGATAAAGATGAAGAGTAGAATACTCAGCATGAATAACCAACAAACAGTTGTAGTTTGAATGGATGTTCAAAGATAGTACCAATGAGGCTTATAGGATACTTATTACTTATGGTAGACTGAAAATGGCAGGCTTAAAGGTAAAAAAAAACAGAGGGCTGCCTTAAGATAATCTTAAGAATTTTATAAGAAAAAACCCATAAACCGTTGTAAATTCCTTGATATAATATGATGGGTTTATGGGGTTTTGCGAAAGAGGAGTTGAAAAGACTTGGCAGCAAATATTTTGGTTGTAGATGACGAGCAGTCCATTGCGGATTTGATAGAAGTATATTTAAAGAATGAAAATTACGATGTATATAAGTTCTATAACGGATGGGATGCTTTACAGTGTATTGAAAACCAGAATATAGATTTGGCAATTTTGGATGTAATGCTTCCCGATATAGACGGCTTTTCAGTCTGCCAGAAAATCCGTGAAAGACACAATTTTCCTATAATTATGCTTACCGCCAAAGATGAAGAAATTGATAAAATCACGGGACTGACACTTGGGGCAGATGATTACGTGACAAAGCCTTTTCAGCCCTTGGAGCTTGTTGCCCGCGTCAAGGCCCAACTTAGAAGGTTTACAAGATACAACTCTCCTGAACCCTTGAGGGAGGAAAAGGTCATAGCATTTGCAGGTCTTGTTTTAAATAAGGACACCCACGAATGTACGTTAAATGAAAAGCCTCTGTCTCTTACCCCCACAGAGTTTTCAATTCTGTGGGTTTTGGCTTCCAACCGTGGGCGAGTGGTAAGTTCGGAAGAATTGTTTCGGGAGGTATGGGGAGACAAATATTATACCAACAGCAATAATACAGTAATGGTTCATATACGGCATTTAAGAGAAAAAATGGGTGATAATGCGGAACATCCCAAGTACATCAAAACCGTGTGGGGGGTTGGCTATAAAATTGAAAAGTGATAGAGGCAAAAGAAAGAATGATTATTCAAAATTAAAAAGAAAAGTCTTTATACAAATGCTCCTGATAACAGTAGCAGCCGCAGCGACTGTTTATTTGTTGCGCAATTTGCTGCGCGGACAAGTGGGAGACAGTATCGTTGAGTTCTTAATAAATGCTTTCAGTTTTAGCTATATGGATGCGTACACCATATATAATCTGGTCTTCCGCAAGAATATGGACACAATCCTTATTACTATAACTCTCATATTTTTGGTTATCCTCTTTCGATTTTCCATTTCATGGTTCACAAAATATTTTGATGAGATTAGCGGAGGATTGGATAAGCTTACAGAAGAAACCGATGATGAAATAACATTATCATCTGAACTGGACTTTATGGAAAACAAGCTTAATAAGATAAAAAGCAATCTGGATAAGCAAAAAAAGGCCGCCCTTGATGCTGAACAGCGCAAAAATGATCTGGTGGTTTACCTTGCCCATGATTTAAAGACACCTTTGACTTCTGTAATAGGTTATTTAAGCCTGCTTAATGAAGCTCCGGACATGCCTCCTGAGCAAAGGGCAAAATATGTGGGTATTACATTGGAAAAAGCATATAGATTAGAGCAGCTTATAAATGAATTCTTTGAGATAACAAGATTTAATCTCCAAACTATCGTATTGAACAAGGAAAAGATTAATTTGCTTTTCATGCTCCAGCAGATGGCTGATGAATTCTATCCAATCCTTACTCCACAAGGGAAAAAGGTGTCAGTCAATGTTCCGGAAGGGCTTACCCTGTGGGGAGATGCGGACAAGCTTGCCCGTGTCTTCAATAATATTCTGAAGAACGCCATAGCATACAGCTTCGAAAATAGCGTCATTGACATTACGGCAAAACAACAGGACAAGCATGTTGTAATAACCTTTTCCAATCAGGGGAATCCAATTCCGCAGGTAAAACTTGAAACTATTTTCGAAAAATTTTATCGCCTGGATTCCGCTCGCTCCACAAACACAGGTGGAGCAGGGCTTGGTTTGGCCATAGCCAAAGAAATTGTCAACGCCCACGATGGGACAATTTCTGCGGAAAGCAACACTGAAAAGACTACGTTTACAGTAAAGCTTCCGGTATGAAAATCTATGTAAGGGATAAAAGAAGCCATTAAACCAAGGCTTTTTGATGTCCTAATGATTTTTTATGGCATCTTTTATGGGAGTAATTTCCTGAAGAAGCTTCTGCAAGATTAAAACTGTTTATTAAGAAATTCTTAAGCAGTTAATAAGATGGATTTAAAACATTGCTCTTTGTTTTGTGGTTGAATAATTATCATCACAGAATAAGGAGCGATTTTTAAATGGTGAGAAAAGTTAGAAAGAAAAAGCCAGGAATACGCAAATTTGCTGCACTTCTGATGATCGCCTTCGTATTTATATTTAAATCCCTTTTTGCCTCGGAAAATCAAACCCCGGGAAATCAACGCCAAATTGAGAAAATTGATATAGAAAGCAAAGACCAGGACAACTACGAGCAAGAAATCAGCAGGCAAATTGAAACACTTCCTCCGATAAAAGAAGTTAATGTGCCTTCTAATGCTTCTCAAGGCAACCTATACAGTTCCAATGCTATTTTGATTAGGTTAAAAGATAATACCGTTTTAATGGAAAAAAACAGCGATGAGAAAATATATCCTGCCTCTTTGACAAAAATGATGACAGCCATCGTAGCAATAGAAAATTTACCTGATTTGAATGAAAAAATTGAACTTACCTGGTCCATGTTTGAGGGGCTGTACCAGGCAAATGCTTCAATGGCGGGTTTTCAGGCTGGTGAAAAGGTTAGTGCAATTGATTTGTTATACGGAGTAATGCTGCCAAGCGGTGCAGAGAGCTGTATTGCGCTAGCTGATTATATAGCTGGGTCAGAGCAGAATTTTGTGAAATTAATGAATCAAAAGGCCAAAGAACTGGGAATGAAAAATACCCATTTTGAAAACACAACCGGGTTACACCATGATAAACACTACACAACAGTCAAGGATTTGGTGGTTCTTTTATCCTATGCTTTAAAAAATGATACTTTTTGGCAGATTTTTACTTCGCCCAGCTATTTCGTTTCGCCTACCAATAAACACCCTGAGGGCATAACCTTTTACAGTACCTTATATGAGAAACTTGGAAATCAAAACATATTAGGAGGAGAAATATTAGGTGGGAAAACCGGATATACCGATAAAGCCGGTCTATGTCTTGCGACCCTTGCCAAAGTGTATGAGGAGGATTACATCCTCATAACAGCAGGTGCAAAAGGAAATCACTATTCAGAACAGCACAACATCACCGATGCAATAACGGTGTACAACAGCATAAGAAAAAAATAAGCTCATCATAAGAAAATTTTAAGATTTTGCTAATCTAAATTTCCAACATAGCCTGCCCGATTTCGATAAGATGAAATAGTTGAATGGGGCAGGCTTTTATATTCCCTTTAGAAGATACACCTTTATTCCAGAAAGGAGATAAATATATGCATAAACTTAAAATTGCGGTACTGTTCGGCGGTTGTTCTCCCGAATACAATGTCTCTTTACAATCCGCCTATTCAATAATAACCCATCTTAACAATGACAAATACGAGCCGGTTTTGATAGGGATCACACCAACCGGCGAATGGTTCCGCTTTACCGGAGACCCCGTAAAAATAAAGGATAATACCTGGTGCAATTCACAGGACTGTGTCAGGGCAATTATTTCGCCCAGCCGTGAAGTGCAGGGGGTATTGGAATTTGACAATGGCAAAATCCGAGAAATTAAACTTGATGCTGCAATGCCTGTTCTTCATGGCAAAAACGGTGAGGATGGCACAATTCAAGGTTTGTTGGAACTTGCCGGCATACCAATAGTAGGATGCAGAACCCTTTCTTCTGCCCTTTGCATGGACAAGGACAGGGCGCATAAACTTGCTTATGCCGCAGGCGTCCGAGTACCCCGCTCGTTTATTATCGATGATAAAAAGAATTGGGAAACAGTTTGTGAGCAAGCGGAAAATATCGGCTATCCCTTGTTTGTTAAGCCCGTAAGAGCCGGTTCATCCATCGGAATTACCAAAGTACTCAACAGAAATGATTTGGCAACAGCAGTAAAATTAGCCTTCGCTTATGATGACAGAATTATCATTGAGGAAAATATAAACGGATTTGAAGTAAGCTGCGCTATTTTAGGCAATGATGAGCTGATTGTTGGAGAATTAGGTGAGATTGAGCTTAAAAATGGCTTTTTTGACTACACAGAAAAATACACACCAAAATCGTGGACTTTTCATGTTCCTGCACGGATTCCTGCACCAAAAGCCGAAGAAATCAAAAATACTGCCGTAAAGATATACAAAGCTTTGGACTGTTCTGGCTTTGCACGGGTGGACATGTTTCTTACTCCAATGGGTGAAATCGTCTTTAACGAAGTAAATACCATCCCGGGTTTTACAATACACAGCCAGTATCCACGGCTGCTTCAGGCCGCAGGTATGACATTTGAACAGGTTATAGATACGGCTGTGGGATTGGCGGTGGGAGCATGAAAACCATATCTTTTGTAAGAAATATGATTTATACGGGAGATTTAATTCTCGTCAACCGTGATTACCCATACAGGGGTGAATCATCATACAAAGCTCTCATGCCAATAGATTCCGTAAACGTCAAAGTTCTTCTGGCGCGCCATGTGGTTTCAATATACAATAATCTGATAAATAAGCTTAAGGCTCAAAATCGGATTACGGTAGTGAGCGGATGGCGTTCACAAAAAGAACAGGAAGAGATCTTCAATGAGTCATTAATGAAACATGGAAAGAATTTTACGTCCAAATATGTTGCCCTTCCCGGCCATAGTGAACATCAGACCGGACTTGCCCTTGACCTTGCTCTGAACCAACCTGACATAGACTTTTTAAGGCCATGCTTTCCCAATACCGGGGTATGCGCATCCTTCAGAAAAAAAGCGGACAGATTTGGCTTTATTGAAAGGTATCCGGAAGGAAAAGAGGACATAACGGGTATTGCCTATGAACCGTGGCATTTCAGATACGTGGGTTTTCCTCACTCCATAATAATGAAACAAACTGGTGACACACTGGAAGAGTACCACGCAAGAATCAGGCAATATCTCTATGGACGCAGTTTCCTGAAATACGATTTTGGAAGTTTCAGGACAGAAATATCGTACCTTCCCGCAGATAAAGAAGTGGTCAGGTTTTTAATGGATGAAGATACTCCATATACGGTGTCCGGCAACAACATGGACGGATTTGTAATTACTGTATGGAGGGCAGGAAGATGACGGGGACAGGCAGAGCGTGGATTGAGCTTGATATGAATAATCTTCGCCACAACATAAAGGTCCTTAAAAGCTTTTTGCCGGATAGATGCAGCATTATGGCCGTGGTTAAAGCAAACGCTTATGGGCATGGCCTTGTGGAGATGGCAAGAGAGCTTAACAAGAACGGTATACGCTCATTTTGTGTGGCAACTGTTCAGGAGGGTGTTGAATTACGGAAATATGGAATTCAAGGTGAGATTTTAATCTTGGGATATACCCATCCGGAACAGCTTCAACTTCTTACAAGATACCGGTTGATGCAAACAGTCATTGATTATGAGTATGCCAAAACATTAAACTGTTACGGAAGCAGAATCGCCGTTCATATAAAAGTTGATACGGGAATGCACCGGCTTGGTGAACCATGGGTAAATATTGATAACATCTTGCGGATTTTTAAATTCAAAAATCTTGATATCAAGGGTATCTATATGCATTTGTCCGCAGTTGACAGTGACAGGCAGGCAAATAAAAACTTCACTCAGAAGCAGATTGATGATTTCTATTACGTTCTCTCAAGAATTCAAAAACAAGGCTTTGCTCTTCCAAAAGTGCATATCCAGAGTAGTTACGGGGTGTTCAACCGCCCCGATTTATCTTGCGACTATGCAAGAATCGGCATTGCCCTCTATGGCATGTTAAGTACCTTTAATGACACCAAGGAATACAATATCGGGCTTCGTCCTGTTTTGTCTGTCAAGGCAAGGGTAAGCGCGGTAAAAACACTTTCTGCCGGTGAAACGGTTGGATACGGACTTGACTATACGACACATCACAGAATGAAGATTGCAGTCATCACTATAGGCTATGCTGATGGCATTCCAAGATGCCTTTCAGGCGGTATCGGCTATGTGCTTATTAACGGAAAGAAAGCTTTTGTTGTCGGACGTATCTGCATGGATCAGATGATTGTTGATGTAACGGACATTGAAAATGTAATGCAGGGTGATATTGCGGTTATTATCGGTAAATCCGGAAAAGCAGAGATAACCGCCTGTGAATTAGCTGAGAAGGCTGGGACAATTGCAAATGAAATTTTGAGCCGTTTAGGAACAAGGCTGGAACGGGTAATCACACGAAGCAACAGAAGCTTTCGGTGTAACTCTGCAGTAAGAAAACATGCCTGATATTCACTTGCCATTATTTTTTATATGAGGAGGTTTATAATGGCTGTCTTGCAAGCGAAAAAATTAACAAAGACATATGGGAAAGGGGAAACAACAGTTACAGCTTTGGACGATGTGAGCTTCAGTGTGGAAAAAGGAGAATTTGTCGCAATTGTAGGCGCATCAGGTTCCGGCAAATCAACTCTTATGCACATACTTGGAGGAGTTGACCGGCCTACGTCGGGAAGCGTTTCAATTTCAGGAAAGGATATTTTTAAACTGAACGAAAGCCAGCTTGCGGTTTTTCGCCGCCGAAACATAGGCATTGTCTATCAGTTTTATAATCTAATCCCAACCCTAACTGCCGAAGAAAACATATTGCTGCCATGCCTTCTGGACAATCGAAAGCCGGATATAAAAAGGTTTAAGAGAATACTTGAGACAATTGGCCTAACTGACAGGGCAAAACACCTGCCAAATGAATTGTCCGGGGGACAGCAGCAGCGGGTGGCAGTAGGGAGGGCATTAATTAATGACCCTGCGCTGATTCTTGCAGACGAACCGACAGGCAATCTTGACAGCAAATCAAGCAAGGAGGTTATTGAACTGCTGAAACTGTCCAACAGGCTATACAACCAGACATTAATAGTTATCACCCACGATGAAAAAATAGCAAAACAGGCCGATAGGGTCATTACCATCAGCGACGGGCGAATTGTCAGGGATGAGGTGGTTGGAAAATGAGGCTGACTTTAGGACTGGCATACAGCCAGTTAAAAACAAACAAAAACCGCACCTTTTGGACCCTGGCCGGAATAGTGCTTTCAACGGCTATGATAACTGCTGTTTCCGGTTTTGTGGCAAGTGCCGACGTTATGTTTAAAGGATTGGTAGGGGAGAGCCGTTACTACAACTCTGTGTATAACGAGATTCTTTCAGGTATGGGAGCTGTTTTTGGTTCCATCATTATTGCGGCTTTCGTTATAGTTGTATCCAACTCATTCCGTGTAAGTGCAGGAGAGCGTATCAGGCAGTTTGGAATTCTTAAAAGCGTTGGCGCTGCCAACAGCCAAATAGCAGAAATAATCCTGTATGAAGGAGTAATGCTTGCTATAGTTGCCATCCCTGTGGGAATTGTTTTGGGCTTGCTTGTTAATTTTTTTGGTATTCAAATTATGGATAATCTTCTGGAAGCGGCAAACAGCAGGAATACTTTTCAGATTGATTTTGATTTTATTATCGCCTGGCAGGCTATATTAATTTCTGTGATGCTGTCTTTTTTAACTGTGTGGCTGTCCGCATGGATTCCTGCCCGCAAAGCTTCCAGGATGTCTGCAATTGAAGCTATACGGGGAACAGGTGAGGTTAAAGTAAAGGCAAAAAATGTACGGGGCGGACGCTTTATCGGAAAACTGTTTGGTTTTGAGGGTACACTTGCCTATAAATCACTTAAAAGAAGCAGCAGAAATTTCCGCGCAACGGTTGTATCACTCACCGCAAGCATAATGCTGTTTATTGTGGCGGGTTATTTCGGTGACCAGTATAAAGCGGCTACACGATTGTATTACCCTGGAGTAGAAAATGCAAATGTGGTGTGTACATTTTTGCCTCCGGATAAATCAAAGTCTGACAGCAGTGAATCAAAAGAGCAAGGAATTCATACCTTAGACAGTGTTCTTGCAAACAAAATTACTTCAAAATTTCTTGAGTATCCCAATACTACCGTGTTCGGCGTGGGAGACGATGTGCTGGAAGGAGCGTATAATTCATATAAAACAGCAATACCCAAAGATCTATTGACATCAGAGATGCTTGAGTATTTCAACTCAAACCAATATGTCCCTGATGATAACGGATACTTGCTGCCTGTCACTTTAGTGACCACTGACGCTGAGAATTATGAAAAACTCTGCAAGCTTGCGAAAGTTCAGCCTGGCTCCAATATTCTTGTGAATTATGCAAGAATACCCGGCGGTGAGGGCGAGGGAAAGTCCATATTTGAACCATTTGAATCCATTCCAAATACTTTGAGTTTATCAAAATCAAACGATAGTTCCAAGGTTGAACTGCCCCTGGATGGTATCCTTGATATACGCCAGGTACCAAATGAAATTGCGGCAACTTATGTTGGAAACGTAACAATTATTGTTCCAAAGCTCAATGCCACACGCTATACATGGTTCATAGAAACAAAGGATGCGGAAGGGTTCGCAAAATATGCAAGTGGGATACTCCACGATTCCATTAAATTTGAAGGCGCCTCTCGATATATCCAGGTAAAAAATATGGAGGAGATTCCTTTTGAAGTACGGGATATAAGCCGTTTAATAATGGTGTTTATATATGGCTTTATTACCATGCTGGCACTAATTGGTCTGACCAGTGTTATCAGTACCATATCCACCAATATCCGTTCCCGTGCCCGTGAATTTGCTATTCTTCGCAGTGTGGGCATAACACCTGCAGGATTAAAACGCATGCTGAATTTTGAAAGCCTATTATGCTCAATTAAAGCCCTTGCTTTTGGAGTGCCCCTTGGTATACTTGGTTCGTATGTGCTATACCGCTCTTTTGTACTTCCAGTAAAACTGGATTATTCAGTACCGTGGATGCCAATATTACAGTGCGCTCTTGGAGTAATAATCATAACCTGGGGCATAATGAGGCATTCAATGTCACTGCTTGAAAAGGATAATATTATTGAAACCATACGAGCTGTATACTGATTTTAAAATATCAAATTTAAAGCAGTGGATATTTGGTATAACAAAAGTGGATTTATTTTGTGGCTATATTTAATGCTAAGATGGAGTTTTTTGTTTTTGTGTGAAGCAGAAGCATAATTTATGCTTACCCTGATAAAGCTAATTAATATAAAAATATGGAGGTAAGCAGGATATGAAACCAAAACCGGATGACAGAAGAGATAATGCAAGAAAGATAAAAAATAATATCGAAAATACCCTGGAGAACATTGAACTGGCTGAAGATATGATTAAAGCTGTTGATGATCCGAAAACAAAGCAGGAACTTCAAGCGAAAAACGAAAGAAGAAAAGAAGCCATAGAAGGTATGCGCCAGGAGCTTAAAGATGAGATAAGGCATAATAATTGATATTATAAAGTAATCAATAAGGTGCAGATTGACAGTTTAGAAGATGTGACAGGCGCTATTTAGAAAAGGTTTATTCATAAAGTTGTAATAACAATAGTATGACAAATAAAAATAAGGAACAAGAGTGTCTCAATTGAGGCACTCTTGTTTTATGTACCAGATGAGTGATTCAATACAGAATAATTTGTCCCATATTCTGTGCAGCTATCAGGAAGCAGGAATTGATATTTTCCTTTTTACTCAAGATGTTGCGGTATGTACTATTATGTTCTAATATATATGCAATGGAAGGGGTGGGTAAATGATTACATACAAAAGATGTACAGAGGTAAGTGAGGACGCGATTTTTGAAGCTTTTCAGACCGGTTTCTCAGATTATATTATTAAAATCGAGATGACTAAGGATAATTTTATAAAGCATTTCTTTGGACCTGAAGGCAACAGACTAGAATATTCTGTTATAGCTTTTGATGATGACAAGCCCATAGGACTGAATTTAGGCGGTATAAAAGTATATGAAGGAATAAAAACACTACGCTGCGGAGCGCTCTGCGTCCACCCCGGTTACAGAGGGTCGGGGATAAGTTACAGACTGTTTGAGATTCATAAAGAGATAGCCATTGAAAACAAATGCAGGCAGATGTGCCTTGAAGTTATAAAAGGCAATGACAGAGCTATAAACTTTTATAGAAAACATGGATATGAAAAAGTATATGATATTGTTTATTACTCCCACAACGATCCGTCAGAAATCAATACTGAATTGCCGGACGATGTATCAATCAATGAAATAAGTCTGGATTCCTTGAGAAGTCTAAGTGATGAAATCAGGGAAACACATATCAACTGGCAGAATGACTTTGACTATATAAGCCACTTTGTTGACCAGGTACATTATGGTGTATATGAAGGTTCAACCCTGGCAGGGGCGATAAGCATCCATCCGTCAGGGAGAATTAATTTTTTGTGGGTAAATGCAGGTTTCAGAAATAAGGGGATAGGAAAAGGGCTTATAAGCCATGCTGCCAAAGAGGTTAAGCCAAAGAAGCTGTCAATAAATTTTCCTGACAACGTTTTACTTTTAGGATTTTTAAAACGCTTAAACTTTACCGAAGACCCCATTTCGCAGCATGAAATGCGTATGGTCTTATAAAGGAAATGTGAGTTATTTAATAGAATATTAAACCAGCAACCAGACAAAACCCGGAACAGTTGCTGTTTCGGGTTTTTAAGTAACTTTTTTTATGCAAATCACCTGCAAAAGCGTATTTTACCTTGATGGAAAATGTTGAAAATGGTAGAATTTTAGCGAATTCATATTGCAGAAACTCTGTAAAGGCAGGGATACATAATGATAACCATAGGACTTGACGAATTCGGACATTTTATAAGCAGTGACAGCAGCCTGAGTTTGGTTGGAGGCTTTGTATATACTGGTGATGACTATGATGAAGAAAAAAACAGGCTTGAAGTATTCCTGCAAGAGGAATGCAATAAGATGGGCGTGTGTTATCCCAATGATATGCACTTAAATCTGGGTGGCACAAACAGATATGCTGTGAGCAGATTTGAAAGAGAGATAGAAGAGCCGTTGAGCAGGTATTTCAGAGCCAATGGCAAGTATCATTTAATCTGTATGATTAAAAGCAGGAATGGCAGAAATGACTACAAAAACATCAGTAATCTCTTGGATGATACGCAGGCAAATAATCTGTATGAACACATGGTTTTAAGCCTTCTCAATAATGGTATTTTCCATTGTCTTGATTTCATTGACGAAGATCATGTACGTATAGAAATTCCTACGAGAGTATCAGTAATAGAAGGAACAAACAGTGCCAGAATTCGGGAGTTTATTTCTCTGGGTTATTCTTATAAAGTTGACAACAAAAACGGCTCCGACTACTACAGATTTTTTTCCACCGATCAAAAGACATTTAAGACAGGCTTATCTACAATGGTTATGGGGTCTCCAAGAAAAAGCAGTCTGCATTTTGATTCCTTAAATATAGGGCCTATAGATTATAATAATGCCAACAGCCGTATGCCTTTCCTATATTTGTCCGACATTGTATGTAACTGGCTTAAGCGAAGATTTGACATGTCAGCAAAAGATTATTCCATAGCTAGTGTGGAACATCAAGCCTTAATGTTTACAGGAAATAAGCCTTATTTGTGGGTTTATGATGACATTGACCGGGTTTATACCGATATTTTCCGTAAATTCATTGACAGACGCCTGATTGAAGTTTTGATGGATCTGTATGATGCGAGGATGTCAACAAGTGACTTTGTTGACTACTACAGAAAGAAATGGTTTTCAATGATAGAATCTAATATCAGGTTATGCTATGACAGAATCAGCATAGGTACATATATTGCACAGCTTGACCGCTTCTACCTGCAGGATAATATTTTTTATGACAAAGGTATTTATGTTCTTGAAAAACTCATGGATATTATCAGGGATGATTATGATTATATCAGGTCAGATTATAAGTACAGGCTTGCAGATATAGGTGTCAGGGCATATAACCATAAAGGCAGTACCATTGAAACCAACCCATATGTCAGGATATATGAAGAACTTAAAGACATGGTGCCTATCGAAGAGTATCTTGGGACTACCACCAGGATAGTTCAGACACATATAAACGAATTTGATTTCAAGGCGGCACTGGAAAAACAGAAATATAATCTGGAATGCCATGATATACTTAAGGAAGCCAGAAAGGATATAGCATGTCTTTATAGTGCTGACGGCAATTCTAATTATCGTTCTGTACCAAGGGGACGAGCCTTAAGTTCTCTTGGTCAGTGCTATGCATTTATAGGTGACAGAACGGCTCTTAACTATTTTCTGGAGGCAATTGAAGAATTTGGTGATGATAAGGGAAATGCGGCAATAACATATTCTCATCTCTTAAATCATGCCAGCCATATGAAAGACAGAGAACTGTTTGAAAAATATTCACGGGAATATTTTGGAAACTATACTTCCATTACAGAACTATGCCACAGCATTTTTCAGGAAGAACGCATCCAGCCATACAAGTTGTACACATGCCTGAAAGCATTAAATTGCATTTATGCGGATGAACTTGATTCTGCTTTTGTTGAGAAATTAAAAAATAAGATTCTAAATTTGAAATGCAATACTGTTGACCATCCATGGGAATTAATCTATAAAAATCTCGGGATTCTGCTTTATAAAAAGAACAATAAAGATGCCTCCAAAATCATGCAGAAAGCCGCATCCTGTGTTAAGAGAGCTGATAATACAATTAAAGCAATTAATTTATTTACAGTTATTCAGGACTATTTTTACAGTGGAAACATTAAATGTCTTGAAAAAAGCATAAGGGAATTCGAAAAATGGCTTGATGAAACTCCTTCAATAAGCAAACATTTTTCAGATGCATTTTCTGGAAATGTCAGCGAGATATACAGAAATCTTGAGAATAAGTTTACTTTCATATTTGCTTAAGACTCTGTGACATGGTTTTTGTTATTTTGTAACGGGTCGGACGGGGGGGGACTGGCATGATATGTAAAAATTGCAATGAGACTATAGCTGATAATTCGAATTTTTGTAATTACTGCGGCTTTCGTGTTGAACAGAACAAGCCATGGCACAGGCTGATCTGCGAAGATGAAAAATTGTGGAACAGAAGGATATTTGAAGAGGCTCCTTCTTTAATTGCACATGAATATTACCGCACTTATCGACTGATGGAAGAAAACAAAACATATGGCGCAATGATGCAGATAAAGGATCTGCTGGAGGTTATAGTCAAGCTTCCGGTTGTAATAGAGATGGCAAGAATTTATGCTAAAGAGGACAGAAATATTGAAGATTTATTGTTCTTGAGCGATCTTCTGAAACAGCCTGGATTAGGTGACTGGCGAACAGCCCTTATCAAAATGTGCAATCGTAAAGAACATATTTTTGAATACAGGTTTATTAATGATTTAAAAGAACTATTTACCACCACATATAAATTTGGAACAGAAAAATTTGATGTTGTACACTGGAGAAATCAGACCATAGGACATGGCGCTCTTGCATTTGACAGTGATGAACAGTTCAGAAGTGAATTTAAAGGCTTACTGACACTCATTACAAAACACTTCAACAAGTGGGAAGCTGTATACACTAACATGAAATTCTATTTGGAAAGCAGCAACCAAATTGTGTTCAAAGGCAAGGACGCTACTTCAGTTTGCTGTGATGACAACAGCTATATTTATTTTGAAAATGATAAAGGTGCCAGGCTTCCGCTGTATCCTTTTCTTATACTATGGGAGAATCAATTCTATATTTACGATGCTTTGGTTTATCTTCAGCAGAAATATGACGTTCTTTGCTATCCGATAGGAAGAAAACTGCATTTCAAAAATACGAAGCTTCAAAAGGATATTGAAGATATCTACAATTATTGTTCCAATGTATTAAAAAGAGAAAAATCAGTCAGCAGTCAGGCAAGTGCTGAAGATGGTGTGTTTTTGGTAAACTATGAGGACTATATTTCCAACTATGATGAAAATCTGCATGAAATGAAGATGCTGGATGACTGGTTCAAGGAAGGAATTAAGCAGACAAAGGATAAAATTTTTCTGCTCATGATGGAGCGGGGCATGGGAAAGACATCATGGGTAAGAAATATCTCAAAAGGTAAAATTTTAGAAAATGATGTTCTTGTTAAGCCAATCTATCTGAATGATACCTACCGTTCAACAAAGGAATCCATAGTGAGCAAAATAGACCAGGTAATGACCACGGACAAAAATCATGCAGTTGTTTTTGATGATAGTTCAAATCGGCATATAAGAATGGACGCAAAAGATCTGAAAGAGGAAATAGCCAATTTTTGCGCCTATTATCTTGAGCTTTATAAAAAGGAAAAAGGGATAGAAAAAATAGTTCTGGTTCTTGATGGAATAGATGAAGTGCTGCTTGACAACAATAACAATATTTTCAGCTGCATACCAGATTCAGATATGCTTCCGGAACATTTCTACATCTTGATAACATGCAGAGATTCTGAGAATATCAGCGATTATCTCAACGTCTGGCTCAATGAACTTAAAATACCTGAAAATAATAAGCTTGTTTTATACAGGGATGATATGAATTATCGCCAGGTTCTTACTGAATATATTAAGGCGGCTGGTATCTCTGAAAGCGATACTATAGAAATATTGAACAAATCAGAATACCGTTTCGCATATGTTAACATATTGACAAAAATACTTTTGAGAACCGATGCTGAAAAACGTGCTTCTGTCCTTAATGGCGGCAATATTATGAATGTATATCTGGAAATGATTGAAGACAATTATCTTATGAAGCACAGAAGCTATTTGTATGACATTCTGTACATGATAGCAATTTCGCCTGAGCCTTTAACAGTGAAGGAATTGTCCTTTTTACTTGGAGATGAAAAAATAAGTTTTGCACTCCTGGGCATCCTCAACGATCTTAAAGGAATATTAAGATACGAGCGTACAAATAAAAAGAACAGAATCAGCATTGCCAACCAGTTGTATAAGGAATCCATTTTGCAGATATTAACCCGTAAGGATGCCGAAATTGATAATAGATTTAATCAGGCAATTGCAGATCTGGTTTCCGATATATATACTGAGTTTGTATTAAACAATAAGGAAATAACTGGAGAAGGCCAGGGGTATCTTTTGCTGCATCTTAATTATTTTTATAGCGAGGATATTTCCCAATATGTTGATTTTGACCTTTTTGTGAGGATATTCAATTTAGCTGAAAGGTACATTAAATTGTATTCTAAGGATGATACAGAGCGTGGGTACAAAATGCTGGAAAATGCGGATAAGCTTGATTTCGACGTTTCCAGGTATTCATGTGGCGATCCTATAAAAGAAGGTATTATTAAATCTTACATCCACATGGTTCTGCAATACAAGCTGGTGTACAGGTGGAAGGATCTTTTTATTTATGTCAATGTTCCTGAGATCTTGGAAGAAGTGTTGGATATATGCATAAATATATTTAATTATTACGAGCATGAAAAAGAACCAGATCAATTCATTCAGAAAATGGTGGAGAACACTATAATAATTTATTATAATGCATTGACTGAATTTGCTTCATTCTATTACGTGACAGGTGTATACGAACTGGCAGAAAAATTTTTGCAGATAGTTGAAGCTAATGCTGAAGAAATAAAAACATTTAATCCTGGTTGTTTAATAAAACTTTATCAAATACTGTACGGAATACATTCATCATCTGGCGAAAAAGAAAAGGCAAATGAGTATTTAAAAAAATATGCAGAGCTGGAAAGTGAAGTTCAGGATGAGAAATATTTTGGCATATTAAGTCCTGCATTTCAGGAGGAACTTTTAAAGCAAACAGATCCCCGGAAAATGGATGAAATGGTATTCAAGAAAATATCCGAACTTGAAGAACGTCTGGAAAATTATGATGGCAACAGCTATGATTATTACAATATATGTGAACAGGAATCAGCACTGTTAGTTGTTATGGTAAAAATTAATGGGTCCAAATATTTAGAACATGATGATTATCTTGGATTCCTTGATTTGATGAACAAAATCAATGAGGTCAGAACTAATCTTGCACGGCGAGATTTTCCTTTGATGCCGGATACCAATATTAATATTTCTTATCTTGCAGGTTCGTCATACTTGAAGCTCGGTCTTTACGACGAAGCTATACATGAATTTAATTTATTGCAAACAGAATTGGACAAGACAGATAAAAGCAGCAGCATTATCAAGGAATCAGAAGTGAATACTCTGTTTCTGAAATATATTGTGAATATGGGATTGTCTGCCTGCAGTGCTTTTGGCAGTCAGGATTATGAAAAGGCTGTCAATTATTTGGTAAGAGCCGCTGAAATATATGATGAGAACCGTGATATTATAAATATAAGATATTCACCGGAAAAAGATATTTTGTTGCAGATTGCGGGGCTGTACAATGCAATTTATGCAAATTCCAGGGAAAAGAACGAAGATAGCCTGAATCTGCTGCGGGAACTATTTTACATGCGCAGTAATGCAGATTTTGATAAGGTTATTAAGAATTACACCTGGGAAAATCAATATATTAAAATTGACAGGAAAAATAATACCTTTTTAAGATGTGCCAATGGCGCAACCCCCAGGGCTTTCATATTTTCAGAAGGCTATTATGATATTGATTTTAAAAGGATATGCAACAGCTGCCGCTATAAAGATTGCATTGGATATAAGAAAAGCGGAAAGATAAGAATCAAAAAGTAGACCGATGAGGTACATAAAAAAGAGTGTCTCACCTTAAGACACTCTTTTTTTGTTATCGTCAGCGGCAGAAATCAGTAATTATTTTTATAATCCCTGTAGAGATTTTCAATTGACCTGTCATAAGTCTTTTCACCGGCTTTGGAGAAGAAGCATCCCGGAACTTCTCCGCTTCTGCGGTGATATGAAACACATTCACAGCATTTTCCGCGACGTGAACACGAAGTATATGTACATGTGCAAGTGATAGTATTACTGCAAGCCATTTTAAACCTCCAGAGCATTCCAAGAATATAGAATCAACATTAAATAATTATAGTAAAAATTAAATTTGGTTTCAATCAGAGTAAGATTTAAGTACAAGGTTTAAAGTGCCATTCAAAGTGCAAGTGTTTAAAAAGGGGATTTATCTTATGTAAAATCAGCCGTAACCATGATACCTTACTCCCGAAGAGCTGCTCTGAGTAGGCTCAGGTATATGTCCGCCAAAGCCACCTGCAGCATTTCTGGTAAGGCCCAAAATAGTCTTAAACCGATAAGATAAACTCTTAAACATAGATGGCTTTACTACTGGTATTTTCTTAATTTCTTCATCTTTGCTGAGGTAAATTTCAATTCCTGCTTCCTGATAGCGGCACAGAATATGGGATAAGTCATTCTGTATTGAATCTGCCCGAACTATAACCTTATTAATTCCGGTTCTTATAAGAAAGGCTGACGAAGGCATATCCTGAGGGAAAACACACCAACGGTTATCAAATTTACCTGGCTCTTTTCCTCTGCCCGACATTCTGTTGGAATCCAGCATGAATACAGGTGGAGCATCAGAACGGATATAATATGTGCTAAGCTCGTCAGCGCCTTTATAAAGAGCTCTGGCAATATCAGCAACCTTCACAATTGTAGATTCTGTCTGGGAATTTACCCCATTATAGAGAGGAACGGGTCGATAGCCGAGGCGTGCCAATGCCAGAGCTTCGCTGACACCGCTTGATCCGGGTAAGTCGACGATTATCATTGTGTGGGTGTCAACACTTTGGATCCATTTAATCTCCGGTATTTCAAGCTTAAAATAATTAACAAGGCCGGGCTCCCAGAAAAATAAGACAGGCTTAGCCCACTGTGTCCATAATGCATTATCTGGCGCCCATATTTTATATGTTTCCAGGTTACGACTCATTTTGCCTACTTCCTTTCCACACCAGTACTGGTATATCCTTTGCTCTGTGATCAATTCTCGGATACGGGCTTATACGCCCATAAAATCCCGCACACTTGCCGTTTACGGTAAATACACCAACACATAAATGATATTCTTCTCCGTTTTTATCTTTTATTGGCTGACTTGAAAATCTTCTCTGAGCCACCCAGCTTCCTGGGGCTTTTCGCACAGCTTTTCTTATTTGCTTACTTTCTTTTTCGCTGATAGCTTCCAGGATTGAAATTCCTTCTCCGACCCTGCCCAAAGCGGGCTTATATATCCAGCCATCATCCTTTTTGACTGCCTTTGGGTCTTTTGTCTCCGGCAAAAGATTTTTCCATGCCGAAATGTTCAGCTCCAGTTCATCCCAGATAAGAGGCAATCTTTTGGACTGGGTTAAGATTGCAACAGGATGGTTGCAGGAAGCCGTCACACAATCATAATAACCCTTCCAGTCCGACTTTCGTGGCAGGTTAATGAGCCATTCCAATGGAAAGAAGCGGATAATTCCGTCTATGGGGCCTTCATTGCCCTCAATAATGCAGAATGCCTTTTTATCTTTCCAAACTAAATGGTCTGGAGCCGCAAAAACGGTTTTATATCCGTGAGCCAGAAAGTAGTCGCTTAAAAACTCCATTACCTGACGGTCATCGGAGTAGGAGGTGGCATGGACAAATGCTATGGTTCCATTTTCTTTTACTTTATCCGAAAATGCTTCCAAAATCCTTTGCCCAACATGATATTGAGGCTCACAGCCTTCAAAAAACCTGCATGCTATCTGGGGCAGAACCGAAGCTTCAGCTAGACCTCCGGGAACGTCACTGTTTACTTCTGATACTGCCCAACCAGTTTCTGTTGGATGGAAATCAAAACGCATTAGCCTTATGTTCTGGTTCCTGTTATATGAGGACAACCGAGGGACGGCTTTAATTATTTCCTTAGGAAGTCCCAACTTTTTCAAAAGATGTGGCTTATGTATCAATGCTTCTTCCATGAGCATTGTTTCTTCCGATAACTTTTCGGCATATGTTTCGAGTTGTTTTACCGTTGACTCATCCAACACAACCACATGCCTTGCTACTGTGTTGTGATCGCCTACCTGGGGATCCCATTTGTATGCTTTAAATATGGCATCATAACGGTATTCAGAATATTTTTCCTCTGGTATCAGCATCAAATCTACAGCTTTTTTCATAATACAACTCCTGATAGTCCTGAAATGATGCCATAAATGGGGTTTTCAACGAGGGGATACATTATAACGCTTATAACTGCGAAAATAATGTATATGATTCCAAGGCATAAGGAACTTATCAAATAATTATTTTCAACCCTCTCATGTTTTTTAGCGTTTATGTAATAGCGTTCAGCAAGAACAGCCAGAAGCGTTAGCAGCAGAACCGGCCAACCAACCAAAAATTCCACTATCGTCATGGAAAATGATGTCCAGTCTCCTGCCGATGCTCTTGCTAAAATGATTCCAGAGGCAAGAAAGTATGAACCAACACGAATTCCGCAATATATATCACGTTCTACCGTTATTCTCTCAAAAATCTGTGTATATTTGTTCAAGACCAAGCTTACAATGAACCATGCAACTATTCCAAGCCCGCCGGCAAATAATACGCACCACCAGCCCGGGCCATCACCCACATTGGCACCAGCGTAAATGATTACTATTCCTAAATAAGCTCCTGAAACAGCCAAAAGGGCTGCTTTGTTCCTGTTTTGCAATACATCATCTATCCAGGAAAGGTCAAAGAAATAAAAGACCAGAGTTATGCCTATAAACAACCAGGCAAAGCCCAGCAAAATATAAAACAATATGTAAATTATATCTCCCACAACATCAAAGGAAGCCAATACTTTCAGGGTATATAGAATAATGGCAAAAGATATAACCGGCAGGAAAGCCAGGGTATATTTTATTGAATTGCTGTTTTCGGAAGGCCAGATACTGGTTATTCTTACATACCAAAAACAAAGGGCAATAATTGAATAAACAGCTGAACAGAAATAAATTATAAATTCAAAAACGTCCATAAATACCTCAATACTATGTATAGAAAAGTGCTAAATTGTGCCATATTTTTAAGTCTCTTTTAATAATATATGTATACAACAATAATTACAAGAGCTTTAATTAGGCTTTAAAACATCTAATATTTTTGGTGCTTAAAAAACTCTGTTGAAGAATAGAATATTTCCTTTATGTGGTATTTTGAAGTTGACATGCTTTCTTATGAACTCAATAAGTGCTGTCTGCGGCTTGTTAAGTGGCAAAGTCAATTTTAAGAAGAAAGATGTTATCGCAATTTATTTATTTGGAAATCTGGTTTGTGTTGCCCTGATGGGATTTATAAAAAGCCTTGCCGGAATAATTTTACCCGTATTACTGTTCTTTGTAATAGGTCTTATTAACCCTTGGCTGCAAAAATATTGGGGGGATGAGATATCTTCATCTTTAATGTTTGCTTTTGCGGCAGTGCCAATTGGATACTTAAGCGACAATTGGAATGTCTTTTATGCATTTAAAATACCGTCCTTTATCTATGCTGTTTTACTATTTATTTTTATAGCTTCATTAAAAATCAGAAACAATAATGAAAAGAGCTATGCGGAAACCCAAAACTAAAGGAGGATATGTCTATGTAAAGGCAGCCTCCAAATGATTAAAAAGATGCCGCAAAGAATTATGACAGGTATATTGAAGTCATGTACGGCAAGGATAATAGTTATGAGGGAAAAGGCGAGGTTGTGAAAAAGAAAAATAATAATTTTAGGAGGAAGGTATGAGAATTTACTGCATGTCCGATATACACGGATGCCTCCCGGAATTTGAAGAAGCTTTGTCAATGGTTTTGGAGCATCTTGAAAAAGAGGATGCCAAATTGATACTCCTTGGTGATTATGTGCATGGCGGAGCCAGTGATCGCGGTGTTTTGGACATGATAATAAACCTTCAGAACAAATACGGGAAGGACAAAGTAATTGCCCTAATGGGCAATCATGAAAATTGGATATTGGAGGGCATCTCAACCATTGATCATTTGATTTATAATATTCATGATCTCAATGAAAATGACGAAAAGTATTACCGTTGGTTTGAAACCTTGCCTAAATACCATGTGGAAGGAAATACAATTTTCGTTCATGCCGGGATAAATGAAGAAGCAGGTGAAATGTGGGAGCAGAAAACTGATGATAAAACGTTTTTATTGCAGTATCCCGCAAAAACAGGGAAAATAGAAAACTTGCATATGAAGGTTGTGGCAGGTCATGTAGGAACTGCTGAGATTTCAGGAAATCCGGAATTCCATGATATATATTACGATAGCGAATCCCACTATTATATTGATGGAAGTGTGAGGAAAAGCGGCATCATACCTGTTCTTATGGTCGATACAGAGAATGATAAATATTATAGAGTGACTAAAAACGGAACATGGCCGGTATTGCCATATGGGGAAAAAAAGTGATACGTATTTAAGACTCAGGCTGATGTATTTTAGCCTGAGTCTCTTTACTTGCGTATTATCCGACTATTTGGTAGACTAAAAAATATAAATTTTTGACAGACAGATATTACGGTTCTTAAGTTCATCGTCTGAAACAAAGGTGGCGATGGTCATTGAAAAGTCTTAAATATGAACTTATCCTGTATTTTACTATCATCATTGCAGGCATTCTTTTAATGGTTGGGGGGATTTCTTATTACTGGACCAAAAAAGCCGTTGAACTTCGAATGAGTGAGTCTACCGTTGAGACACTCAAACAGATTGACAAAAATATGGAGTTGGTTTTTGGAGGAATTCAGGACATATCCCTCTTTGTCATATCAAATCAGGATATCCGGAAGTATGCCAAAATGAACAAGGAAGAATTGCAAATGGCCGGAGATTCTCTTCTGAATTTGAGCGAGGCTTTCGCAAACCTGACCAATTCCAAATCCTATGTTCTGTCCATCAACGTGTATGGAGACAAAGGACTTCAATTCGAATCGGCCGGTGTTTCATGGGTTAACGGAAATTTGATACAGGAATATGAAAATAAGATTCCCAGTGATGGAAGCTATATACTTACACCTACATACAAGCGCACTTACCAGATGCTTGGGGAGTGCTATGTCATCTCAATGTACAGACAGCTCAAGGATATAAACAATCTTTCCCAGAGATTAGGCATAATAAGGATAGACGTCAACGAAAGAGAGATAAACAGGGTTTATAGGGACATAAAGCTGGGAAACAGCGGTTATGTTTTTATTGCAAATAAAGACGGATATATTCTGTCCCATTCGGATACAGGGAAACTGTTCAAGCATATTGGAAATGACCCCGCCTTTGCTGCGTCCTTTAGCGGAAAGCAGGGGTATTACCGGAAGAATATCGAAGGAAAAGATGTGCTTGTTACATACTACACTTCTTCTGACCAGAACCTGGTGTATATTGGCGTGGTGCCCTTTGACGAATTGACCAGAGAGGCAGAGATATCCCGCAGGATGATGATTGTTGTAATTCTGGTTGGCCTGATACTGGCATTTATAATTGTATCTATTGCATCAATGAAAATTACCGAACCCATTAACAAACTGTCCAGGCTCATGCAGAAGGTTGAAGAAGGGAATATGGACGTTCTGGTTAATATTAACCGGAAAGATGAAATAGGTACTCTTGGCAGGAGCTTTAACAGCATGACCCGAAAGCTTAAAACTTTGATTGAAGAAGTCTATGTGAATAAGCTGTCCAGGAAAGAGGCGGAACTTAAGGCACTCCAGGCACATATCAATCCCCACTTTCTGTATAACACCCTGGATGTTATCTACTGGTCCTCACGGCTTGAAAACGCACCTAAAACAGGGGAAATTGTCAGCGCACTTGCAAAGCTGTTTAAACTGGGCCTAAATAAAGGAAACGAGATTACTACAGTTGAAAAAGAGGTAGAACATCTGAAAAGCTATCTTGTAATTCAAAAGGTGCGCTACGATGAAGAGCCGGATATTGTCATAGATGTCGATCCAGCGCTTTATGGCTGCAGCATAATAAAGCTTATCCTCCAGCCTCTGGTTGAAAACGCATTGATTCACGGTATTGCGGACTTAAGGGAAAGAAAAGGCAAAATACGCATTACAGGAAGAGAATACACAGGCGGAATTCTTTTTGAGGTAACGGATAACGGTGTAGGAATGGATGAGACCAGAATAAAGGAAATATTCGACGGCTTGGTTGAAGATAAAAAAGGTTATGGCGTCAAAAACGTTGACGAAAGGATAAAACTCTACTTCGGGGAGCAATACGGAGTAAGTATTTATAGTGTCAAAGGTGAGGGAACCAGGGTCGAGGTCCGGGTTCCGAAAGTTATGGGTAAGGCGGGATTGACGACAAATGATTAAAGTTGTGCTTGTGGACGATGAAAAAATGATACGTGACGGGCTTGCTTACACCATGCCATGGGCTGAGATGGGGGTTGAGGTGGCAGGTACCGCAAGTAACGGTGAAACAGCACTGGAGCTTATCCGTGAGAAAAAGCCTCATGTGGTGCTGACTGATATCAAAATGCCCATTATGGATGGCCTTGAGCTTCTAAAAGCAGTAAAAGAGGAAATTCCATCCACCAGAGTTATCATTTTAAGCGGCTATGATGAATTTTCTTACGCACAGCAGGCCTTGAAATATGGAGCTTCCGATTACCTTATAAAGCCCGTTGATGCAGAGGAACTAAGAAAGGTAATGAAAAAGCTGATTGATTCATTTCAGGAAGAATTATTGGAGGATTTGCCGAAACTGGATTTGCAGAATGAGATCCAGAGTATTGTTGAACCGTACATAAATGCCATCCTTCTGGGCAATTTTCAGGCGGCTGCAGTTCAGATTAATAAGATTTTTGAATCCCAAACCTTCAGAGAACCTTTGAGTAAAAGCCATAAAAAACAGGTGGTTGAGATAGTCGACCGTATTTTCAGAGTTCTTAAAGAGGATGGTATTGAAATAGAGGATAAACTGCACATGGATTTTCTCAACTCCTGCAGAAGCCTTGTCAGCATTACGGAGCCCTCGGAAATGAAGGATTGGATGTACCGTTTTACAGAAAAGATAACAGGACTTGTAGAAGAAAAGAAAGACAACAGCTGTCATATGCTTATAAGAAAAGCTGTGGAATACATAGAAAATCACTATAATGAAGATCTTTCAGTCAGAAAAGTGGCCGATGAAGTTCATTTGAATGCAGACTATTTCAGTCACCTGTTTAAAAAAATTCGGAAAGAAAGCTTTACTGACTATTTGAACAGGGTCCGTGTGGAGAAGGCAAAAAAGCTTATGTCAGAACACATTTATAAACTGTACGAGATTTCCGATATGGTGGGATACAGCGACTATAAATATTTCAGCAGCATATTCAAAAAGTATGTGGGGGTTTCTCCAATAGAGTACAGTAAACTTCCAAAATAAAGTTCTAAGAATTTTGGAAGTAATCAAAGATTTGCGGATTTTCTTTGGTGCGCCCTACCTTGTAAAATGAAAATGCAGGGTAGGGCGCTCTTCATGCAATCCTTATTTAAGATTCCAAAGGAGGGAACTACATGAAAAAGCAAATTATATGCGCGATACTGGCAATAAGCTTGTTGTTCGCTTTTGCAGGATGTTCAGGCAAGCCTGCCTCCCAGGAGAATACTCCTTCTCAGACACCTTCCAGGGAGGAGACCACCACTCCTGCTGCACAAGCTGTCCCGGAGAAAGTTAAGTTTTCATTATGGCATTCCTATGTTGGAACAGACCAGCGTGCTCCCTTTATGGAAGCAAGAATGTCTCAGTTCAGAACCCAATATCCAAATTATGAAATAGATGAGCAGAAGATTCCGAGAGACCAGTATCAGACCAAGCTTAAAACCCAGGCAGCAGCAGGCCAGCTTCCCGATGCGTTTGTTATCTGGCCCAATGCCATGACCATAGAGTTTGCAACATCCAATCTTTTAGCGGACATAAATGATTTGCTTGAAAGAAATCCCGAGTGGAGGGATGGATTTGTATCAAGAGCCCTGGACGAGTTCACCGTTGACGGCAAAACCTATTCGGCAGGTCTGGGTGTAAGTGTAACCTCTATTGTCTTCTATAATAAGGCGTTGTTTGACAAGTATAATCTCAGCTACCCTCAGTCTTACGAAGAACTTAAAAACGTAATCACTACCTTTGTTAAAAACGGAGTAATTCCCATTGCGCATGGAAATAAGCCTAAGTGGCCGGCCCAGTCCACCATCTTTAGTCTTATGGCAAACCGTGAAACAGGAAGCGAGTGGCTGGACAATGTTCTTGCCAAAAACGGGGCCCAGTTTACAGATCCAGAGTTTATAAGAGCTTTGGAAAAGTTTGAGGAGATTACGAAACTGGGTGCGTTTAACAAGGACTTCATAAGCCTTGACAATGTACAGATGCGTGATTACTTCTATAAAGGCCAGGCTGCTATGATGATTGACGGCTCATGGGCTGTTCCCGATGTCATTGCCAAAGCTCCAGAAGATCTCAAGGCAAATATTGAACTTGACATTCTGCCTGGTTTTGAGGGCGGCAAGGGTGATCCCAACGTAATGTCAGGTGTAAGTGCAACTGGTATAGCAATAAACAAGAAAGTAAGCCCTCAGCAGAAGGCTGCCATCGAGGATTTGATTGTTTTCCTTACCAATAGCGAAGCACAGCAAATGTATGCCGAATACAACATACCCGTAAGTTATAAAAATGTGACCATTGATAAGAGCAAGGCTGACCCGATTTATATCAAGCTGACTGAACTGATTTCAAAGCATCCTCTGGTAACAGTATACGATTCTGCTTTGAACTCAGAGCTTACTGAAATTGTTAATAATGGTCTTCAGGGAATTATGGTCGGAAAGCAGACACCCGAAGAGGTGGCAAAGCAATTGCAGGCGGCTGTAAAGTAGCAGGAATGATATTAAATAATGATTTTAAAATAAAAGGGTTTATTTAAACCCTTTTATTTTAAAACTTCTTTAAGGGGTGAAGGGATGGAACTCATAAGCAGAAATCGTAAATATATCTTTATAGGACTGTTTCCGACAGTTGCCCTTTATATAATTTTTGTCATATACCCTATTGTACGATCCTTTTTCTATGGATTTTATGAATGGAACGGGCTTGGTGAACCCATCTATATAGGATTAAAGAATTTTCAGGACATCCTTAAGGATAATATCTTCTGGTTGTCTTTCAAAAACAATATTTTTGTTGTCGTGGCATCCATATTAGGACAGATTCCCTTAGGGCTTTTCCTGGCAATTGTATTAAACAGCAAATTAAAAGGAGCAGGTTTTTTCAGGTCAGTTTTATTCATCCCCATGATTCTGTCAACGGTAGTGGTTGGGCTGCTGTGGTCCACTCTTTTAAATTACCAGATGGGTGTGGTGAACTATATTCTGCAATCCTTAGGTCTGGAGAAACTTGCGTTGGACTGGCTGGGAAACCCTGATATTGCCATGTATACGGTTTGTGCGGTTATTATATGGCAGTTCTTCAGCCTGTACATGATTATATTTCTTGCGGCTCTGCAGAATATTCCAAATGACATTCTGGAGGCAGCCAATATTGACGGAGCAAATGAATTAAGAAAATTTTTCTCCATTACCCTGCCCATGCTGTGGCCTACGGTGATGACCGCTGTTGTTCTTTGCATATCGGGAAGCATGCGTTCCTTCGATCTGGTATATGTCATGACCCAGGGAGGACCTGCAAATGCAACGGAACTTATGGCCACGTACATGTACAATAAGACATTTTCCGTCTACAAATACGGATACGGAAGCGCAGTTTCGCTTGTGATTTTTGTCATAAGCTTCGGATTGATTCTAATCAGCCAGAGCCTTATGCGAAAGAAAAATTCCGATAGATGAAGGGAGGCGGAGGATATGGAAAATGTAATTAAAGCAAATAGCGGTAAGGATCTGCTTTCAGGTGTCGGAAAAAGGTTTCGTAAACTACTGCTGTATGCACTTTTATGCTTTGTTGCCATAACAACCGTTTATCCGCTTTTATGGATGGTGTATACGTCATTTAAAAGCAATCAGGATATTTCAATGAATACATTGGCGCTTCCTACCAAGCTTCATTTTGAAAATTACCTGGAGGCCTGGAAAACTGCCAGGATTGGTGAGTATTTCTTTAACAGCATTCTTGTAGCAGTGGTATCCATTATATTTACAATACTGGTGGGAGCTTCGGCAGCATTCATCCTTGCAAAGTTCAAATTTAAAATGCAGAGGCTGGTTTATACATCCTTTATTATCGGAATGCTGATCCCTATCCAATCCATACTTGTTCCGCTTTTTATTCAGATGAGGAACTTTAAGCTTTTGGATTCCCGATGGTCATTGATTTTGTCATACACTGCCTTTGGGCTTCCCATGGCCATATTTATTCTTGAAAGCTTTATACGCGATTTGCCAAGTGAGATTCTGGAATCGGCAGTTATAGACGGAAGCTCTGTGCCAAGGGCCTTTTTCAAACTCATACTTCCAATGTCTCGTCCTGCCTTGGCGACGGTTATAATACTAAGCTTTCTGAATAACTGGAAGGAATTTTCCTTTGCGTTGATTTTTATATCCGATGAAGCAAAGAAAACTCTGCCCCTTGGGCTTTACAATTTTCTTGGAGCAGAAACAAACAATTACGCGGGTCTTACGGCAGCCCTCGTGATATCTTCCATTCCTGTTTTAATTATGTATTTGTTTATGCAGGAACAGGTGATAAAAGGAATGACAGCCGGTGCGGTGAAGGGCTAGGCTACAAATAAAATTAAAAATTGTTGAAGTTATCATTTTTGCAGCCATTCAAATCTCATGTTTGCACTAATGAAGAAAACCAGATGATAGTTGAATATGAGCAGTAAAAATAATGGTCAGGAGAGATAGATATGGAGCGGATAATATTTCCTGAAAATTTTCTATGGGGGGCCGCAACAGCGGCTTATCAGATTGAAGGAGCATATAACGAGGACGGTAAAGGTGAAAATATATGGGACCGATTCAGTCACATACCGGGAAACGTGTGGAACAATGAAAACGGCGATGTGGCCTGTGACCATTATCACCGCTATGAAGAGGATATAAAGCTTTTAAAAGAGCTTGGAGTAGATACATACAGGTTTTCTATCTCCTGGGCAAGAATATTTCCGGAGGGGAAAGGAACTCCAAACCAGCGGGGAATTGGGTTCTATAAAAGGCTTTGCGAGAAATTGCTTGAAAATGGGATTATGCCGGCTGTAACCCTGTATCACTGGGATTTACCCCAAAAGCTGCAGGACAAAGGGGGGTGGGCTAACCGTGAAACGGTTGAGCACTTCGAACAATATGCACGCTATGTTTTTAAGGAACTTGGCGACAAGGTGCCTGTTTGGATTACCCATAATGAGCCCTGGGTTGTTTCCTTTACGGGGCACTGGGAAGGAAGGCATGCGCCGGGAATCAGAGATTTTTCAACGGCTTTGCAGGTATCACATCATTTGCTTCTGTCTCACGGAAAGGCCGTAAAGGCTTATAGAGAAATGGGTTTTGGCGGAAAAATTGGAATTACCCTAAACATGAATCCGGTGTATGCCGCAAGTTACAGGCTGGAGGATATGGAGGCTGCAAAAAGGTTTAATGCCTTCCATAACAGGTGGTTTGCAGACCCAATCTTCAAAGGTGAGTATCCTGAAGAACTGATAAAGTGGTATGAAGGAAAAGTGAAAATTCCTGATATTATGCCCGATGATTTAAAAACAATAAGCCAACCAATAGATTTTCTGGGAATAAACAATTATTTCAGCAGTTTCATAAAATATGACGCCAAAAGCTGGCCTTTAGAAGCTTTAAGTGTTGACACAGGCAAGGACAAGACCGAAATGGGCTGGGAGATAAATCCGGAAGGTATATATGACCTTTTAATGTATCTACATAAAGAATATAAAGGAATCAAGATTCTGATAACAGAAAATGGTGCTGCATTTAACGATATAGTTAACCGAGAAGGAAAAGTGGAAGACGATAACCGCCTCGACTACCTGTACAGGCATCTTAAACAGGTTCACCGGGCTATTTCCGATGGAGTTAATGTAGAAGGGTATTATGTATGGTCCCTTATGGACAATTTTGAATGGGCAAGGGGTTACTCAAAAAGATTCGGACTTATCTATGTGGACTATAAAACCCAGAGAAGAATCTTAAAAAAAAGCGCCCTGTGGTATAAGGATGTAATAAAAAATAATGGTTTTTAGTCTTAAGTGAAGGAGCAGGGGTAATGAAAATTACAAGATGCAAGGAAAACCCTATTGTTACACCGGGGATATATGAGTGGAGAAAGGCAACGGTTTTTAATCCTGCCGTAATTTTGGATAACGGCAAGTTCTATATGATAGAGCGTGCAGCCGGCGGGCTCAGGCCTTTCCATTGCTATTTGGGGCTTCTGGAGAGCGAAGACGGCATACATTTCAGACATGTTACCGACAAGCCAATTGTAACGCCGGACACATTTGGATTTCCTTATGGAAGCGTTCAGGATCCTAGAATAGTAAAAATAGATGGCAAATTCTATATGACATTTGCTCTGCGCCCGTCATCCTACGGCTATAGCCCTACTGGTGTGGGAAAACCTGATGAAATCAGCTATGAATATCCCGGGGAGTGGTCAAAGCCGGAAAGCTTTATGACTCGTTCCGGAATTATGGTTTCGGAAGATTTAATCCATTTTACCCTGGTTAGTTACACCACCCCTTTTGAAATAAACGACCGGGACAATGTTCTTTTTCCTGAAAAAATAAACGGTAAATTCGTTCTTTTAAGAAGGCCGGAGGAATATATCGGTGAAAAATATGGAACCGAAAAAGCCGGTATTTGGATAACGTATTCTGAGGATTTGGTTAACTGGACGGAGCCTAAGCTTCTTGCAAAGCCTAGGGATGATGTTGACTGGGAGTATAAGAAAATAGGCGGCTCAGCACCGCCCATAAAAACCGAAAAAGGCTGGCTGATATTGTACCACGGAGTTGATAAAGACAATGTGTACCGTGTTGGAGCAATGATGCTGGATCTTGAAAACCCTGAAAAAGTGGTGGCAAGAGCAAAGAGCTTTATCATGGAGCCGGAAGAATATTACGAGAAATTTGGTTTGTACATACCCAACGTGGTGTTCCCCACGGGTAATGTAGTGAAGGATGGCCTGCTTTACATATATTACGGCTGCACTGATACTGCCATCAGCCTTGCCACCGTTCCTCTTGATGAACTGATAGAGTTTGTGATGGCAGAAAATTAGGATGTTTTATGCATAGGAGCTGTGATAAGCTCCTATTTTAATTTATTCTGTAGTATATTATTTCTAGGCTTAAATCAAAAGGAAAAAGATACAGCAGTCAGGCTCGTTAAGTTGAAGATGCAGGGTAAATGCCAGAACTTTTGATATAAATTGTGGAGGAAAACGTGGTCTGGGTAATAGAAATAATTATTCTGTTTACATTGTTTACGCTCATGGTAGTGCCTGCAGTAATAAAAAATCCGTTATTAATGGTGCATGACTATCCAACTGATATTTATGAAAAAGCAATTGAGCTGGGGTTGGTAAAGGAATCTCATGATCGCAAATCCAAGAAGTTTATTGTAATAAGTATAATTACGGTTATTTTAATTGGTTTGATTTTCGGACCTTTAATATATTATTTCAATGGCGCAAGAAATTTTCTTACAGGTGCAGGATATACATATATTTTATGGACAGCCGTGAACTGGTATGACGCTCTGATTCTTGATTGTCTCTGGTTCTGCCATAGCAATAAAGTTGTTATTCCAGGCACTGAAGGCATGGCTGGATATAAGGACTATATGTTCCATATCAAAGGCGCATTCAAAGGGATGCTGCTTGGCATACCATCCGCCATAATAGCTGGTATAGTCGTGCTGGTTTTAAAATGACTATTAATAAGCTTATTTGGCTTTTTTCACTGCTCTTCCCATGAGTACACCGTTTTCATCTATTGAAAACTGAATGGCTATCTCATTATCACCGTCTCCGAATATGCTTATGGTTTTCCACACGCCTGGTTCAGTGTCTTTGAATTTATGATTTAACAAATAGTCCAGGGAAGCTCCCGCATTACTTTTTCTGTTACTGTCTTTGTATTCGTAGATTGCAAATCCTTTTTCATTGATAGTTACTTCTTTTATAGATTCTGGTATGACAATACCGTTATCAAATTCTTCATCCCAGTCGTTATGTTCATCTTTAGAATCCACCTCACTTGAGGGTGAGTCTTCTTCATTTAAGTTTGCATCCGTTAATCCCTTAAGATACTGTTCGGCTTTCTCAGGGTCGGCCTTGCTTTTATCCAGCGGTAAATCAAAGAGTACACCGGCTTCTTCATTATCTGGATTAAGAGTGATTTCTCCTGTTTCTTCATAGTATATTATTTTACTATTATTAAGGAAACGGCCTGTACCGACATAAAGATACACTCCTCTGTCGGCAAACATCTCAATACTGTCACATTCGATCATTCTGTAAATGATTCCATCTATAAGACATTCAATAGCTCCTCCATTCATGGAGAATATGTTAACTTCCCAGGGATTCAGTCCTTTTATTAATGGGGTTACAATGAATCCGTTTTCAAAATAAAAATTATCCTTAAGTTCGGGCAGCGGGTTTCCGTCTTTTCTTGCAATTGATACCACGGCATAGGTTTTATCAGGATTGATATCCTGGTTCATATCCTGAGAAGAGGTTTTAATTGAACTTAAGTTTGTGCCGGAGGTGATTCCGAGCAGCGTAAAAATATAGTCACCGCAAGTTGCGGATTTATTAATATTAATTGCATTTTCGCTATTGAAAGCCTCGGCAAGAGCATCATCACCAAGATGTTTTGCAACTTGATTCGGACTTAGATACTGCCAGGCAGCAAATGCAGAGACCGACATTATAACAATGGCTGCGGCTACAAGGATAGCTGCTGTTCTTCTCTTTACTGCTGGTGTAATTTTAACCTCATTTATCTTGCTTTTTATCTTTTGATTTATATTATTATCGGGTTCGGCTGTAGAAGAAAGAGCCAGTTTTAATAATTGTTCCAGCTGTTCATTTTTTTCCATACTAAAAACCCTCCAAGGTATTCTTCAGATATGTGCGAGCTTTGTGGAGTCTGCTTTTTACCGTACCCTTTGGAATTCTGAGAGCTTTTGCAATATCTTCGACAGACATTTCTGCAGTGTAATACATGTATAGGGGGATTCTAAGCCTGTCATTGAGCTTATCTGCTGCTGTCCGTATTTCCTTGCAACGTTCCTTTAATATAACAATTTCTTCGGGAGTTGCAGAATAAGAGCAGAAGGTACTGTATGCCAATTCTTCGTTAAGTTCTTCCTCGGGTGCTATACGCTGCCGTCTTTCATATTTCCTACGATTGTTTTTCCATAATCCTGCGGCAATGGCAATGAGAAAACCTTTTGGATTGTTGTTTTTATCAATTTTATTGTACATTTCCACTGCTTTCAGGAAAGTTTCCTGATACAGATCATCAGCATTATACTTATTTTGGGCAAGTCTAAGGCAGAATCTGTAAACGACCTTGCCATACTGCGTCACAAGGCTATCAATTTCGATGTTGCACACTGCAATTCTCCTCTCAGCACGGTAAAAACTATATTACAATTTCTTCGGTTCAATGGAATGATGCAATATGTTTTTAGCAATATTATAAGTTCATTCCTTATACTGGTAAAACAATTCCTGTAATATATCGTCTCTAATAGCGGATTGGTTCATTTTGAGTTTAAAATTATATGATCTTTGGAGCTTCCCATAGAAAAGATAATAACTGAAATATATGAAAAAGGTTTTAACATTATGCACGATAGGATGATTTAATCATTTAATCCCTTAATCCGGCTTTAATAGATACCGGGAATAGCCAATACCTGTCATAATTATTATTTATAAAAAAGGTATTTGTGTTATAATACTTAAGATAATTTTTCCAATGCAAACCATACTGCCATGGTTGCATTATTTTTATATTTAAGATGTACTGCAATGGAGATGAGAAGAATGTTTGTAAGTGATGTTTATACAACAGCACCGTCAGAGTTTAAGACCATCTTGCAGGAAAAAACATATCGTGCTTTGCAGGAATTAAATATCCCATTTGAACGTGTAGACAATGAAGAAGCAATTACAATGGAAGATTGCATTCAGATTAATAAAGCGCTTAATGTGAAGGTAGCAAAGACGCTGTTTCTTTGCAACCGGCAGCAAACCTCATTTTATCTGTTTATAACTTCCGGGGACAAGCCTTTTAAAACAAAGGACTTCAGCAGGGCTTTGGGGATATCCCGAGTTTCCTTCGCACCGGCTGATTTGCTGGAAAAGATGATGGGGACCAAAATCGGCGCTGCAACTGTTTTCAGCGCATTGCTCGATGAGGACAACGCTGTTCAGGTTGTCTTTAACAAAGATGTTATTTGTGAAGAATGGTATGGATGCACTGATGGAACAACCACATGCTATATGAGAGTAAAAACCGACCATATCCTTCACAGATTCTTGCCCTATACCAAACACTCACCTATCATTATCGAAGTGTGATGTGACAATTTAACATTATAAATTACCAGTTTCAGAGGGAAAAATGCTCTTTGAAAACCTGAATAGGAGGACTAAAAATGTCTATTGAAAAAGTTAAAGACTTTTTTGCTCAGTATGGGCTGGATAATAGAATAAAAGAGTTTGATGTTTCAAGTGCTACTGTTGAACTTGCGGCAGATGCGTTAAAGTGCGAACCTTGCCGTATAGCAAAGTCGCTTTCCTTCATTGTCGGGAGTAAACCTGTATTAATTGTTGCAGCTGGTGATGCGAAGGTTGATAACCAAAAATTTAAAGCGCAATTTGGTACAAAGGCTAAAATGCTTAAACCGGATGAAACAGTTTCACTGATTGGACATGCAGTAGGCGGTATCTGTCCCTTTGCTGTGAACGAAGGTGTTGAGGTCTATCTGGATATTTCTCTTAAAAGGTTTAATACCGTTTTCCCTGCCTGTGGAAGCAGCAACAGTGCTATCGAACTGACAATACTGGAGCTTGAAAAGTATTCGTCATATCTTGCGTGGATTGATGTATGCAAAGAGTGGAATGAAAAGTAAACTCACTTTGTGACAAACTTATTACTGCCCACAAATATAATCAAAAGACTCAAATAAAGGGTTTCCAGACTTTAAGGCAAAGATTTAAAATCTGGAAACCTTGTTTTTTTACCTTGTTAGTATGGCAAGAAACATACAAGTATTTAACTTTACAGACATAAAAAGATTCGTTAATTGAACATTGACAACGTTGGTCTAATGTGTTAGACTTTCTGTGGAGTGGTCTAATATATTAGACTAAGGGGTGAGATAATAATGGATGAGATAAAAGTCTATGATGCTGAATACAAGTTTATGGATATTGTGTGGAATCATTCGCCGATAAAAAGCTCCAAACTGGTTGAACTTGCACGTGAAAAGCTGGGATGGAAGAAATCTACAACATATACTGTCATAAAACGGCTCTGTGACAGGGGAATTATTGAAAATAAAGACACCATGGTCTATGCACTGGTTGAACGTGAAAAAGTACTGCGGGCAGAGAGTGAAGAACACATCAACAAATTCTACGGCGGTTCTTTGAAGCTTTTTTTCAGTACATTTCTTAAAAGAGAAAGGCTTACTGATGATGAGATTAGTGAACTGAAAAAAATAATAGAAGAATGCGAGGCCGAGAAATAATATGTTGGATAAAATATTTTTAACAGTAGTTAAAATGAGTATTACGGCTTCAATAGTTGCTATTATAGTAATATTGCTTAGGCAGCTAATAGGAAGGAAGTTGCCTAGAACTTTTAGTTATGCTTTATGGGCTATTGTATTAATAAGACTTTTAATTCCATTTTCAATACAATCCGACTTCAGCCTTTTTAATATCATGAAGTCTCCGGTTAATGCAATTGACAGTGCAATAGAAAACGCCAAACTATTGGAAAGAAGCACCTCTCAAGAAGTGGTTCCTGTTGAGAATAAAGTCAGAGATAATACGGGCAACATCAATAATCAACAGGATAGAGCGGATAAAAAGAATATTGAAAATAATGATAATGTCTTAATTAGTAACCATGAAGCAAAGACGTTAAAAGATAAAGTCAGTTTTTCCGGGAAAACAGAACCTGTTTTTATCATGTCCTGTATATGGATATCAGTTTTCCTGATTTTACTGGCTTTTTGCATATATGCATATTTAAAAATCATAGGAAGATTTAAAACAGCCGTTCTTTTTAGTGATAATGGATTACTTGCTGAGTCTTTAAACAAGCTCAAATTAAAACGGAAAGTAAATATTTATATCACAGACGGGATAGATACTCCTGTTGTATCCGGAATTGCTAATGTACGGATAATAATCCCTGCTTTTCTAGCTGATGATTGTTACAAGAAAGAGCTTCAATACGTAATTACTCATGAACTGGTTCATATAAAGCGCTATGACAATATTACAAAGCTTTTGGCCGTTCTTTCATTATGCATTCATTGGTTCAATCCGTTAATCTGGCTCTGCTTTTTAATATATCAGAAGGATATGGAGATGTCCTGTGATGCCAGAGTCTTAACAGCATATGAAAATGATATACGAACTGAATATGCAAATTCTCTGCTAAACATTGCGGTAAAGCAAAACTCAATGTATGGGTTAGTTCTTGCATTCGGAGAAAACAATTTAAAGGGCAGGATTAAAGGAATAATGAAGTTTAAAAAGAATAAAGTATGGCTCGGAATTTTTGCTGCTTTATTACTTGTTGTTATGGCTTTTATACTTTTAACAAACGGACAAAATGATAATTTTGATAATATCAATTCTGCTGTAATAAATTACGATACTCTTGACAACCTGCTGGAACACAGAAGCAGATATATTGGAGATGCCAGCAATGTAGGCAACTTGCTGGACAAACTTCCGTATGGCAAGGTTAAGGAAGGTATTGAGCTTGATACAGACAGCAAACCATATGGAATTACTATAAATTACAGGCTTGAGGATATTGATGCGTCAAATCAGGATGCAATAAAAAATGTAGAGCCTACACTGCTTGATAATGCACTCATTCTTTTTTCACTCATTGAAAATGTTGATATTGTCAGATTTAAAATCTTACCGTCCGATACTGTGGTTCAGTTTGAGAGGACACAACTGCAGCAGTTCTTTGACAAAGATCTGTGGGAGTATTCGAGTACAAGAAAAGATTTCCAAGAATTCTTGCTGGATATATATTTCGAGATTTTTATATTCCCCGAGAAATACAGTTTGGCTATTTCGGCAGTGCCGGGGATGCGGATTTTGATAGCACTGAATGCAGAATATTATGATTCAGCCTATAGTGTAAAGTATTCGACAGAGAGCGGTTCTCTTATAACAAAGAATGTAACCACACGTGAAATTACAGACCATGGCAAATCAGTAAGTTTTACAACATTGGCTTCAGCAGAGCCGGTATACTGGTTACCCATTGAAATGGACGAAACGGTGAGAGAGAATATAGTTACAATATCTGTTCTTAATAAGAAGGGAGATATTATTATTAGCAAGCGCATTAAAATTGAGAAAGAAAATGATCACTTCTATACAGTAAAGCCGTCTTATGATATCAGTTATGATACTATGTAGAGTATATAGAGATAGGATTATAGAAAAAACAAGAAAAATTAAATTTAATATCCCAAGATGGAGAAAGGGGAAGAGAACTACAATAATCATTGCCACACATAAAAATGGCATTGCGCAAAACGTAATGCCATTTTGCTTTGTTTCGGCGGACAAATGCTGTAAAATAAATCTATAAACATGATTACATCAATATGAGCATGGAAAGATATAAGTTGATGCCGATGATTTATAATGATTTATAAAAAGACTGACCGTTATATGTATCATTAAAGGAGAAGTTTTATGGAATTTAAGTGTTCAATGCCTACTGACATTTATTTTGGTGAAGATGTAATTTTAAAGAATAAGGAATTGATCAGTTCCATTGGAAGAAAAGCTCTGATTGTTACAGGGAGAAGCTCGGCAAAAAAGAATGGGTCATACGATGATGTTAAGAAGGCACTTTCTGAAGTAAATGTTGATTATGTTCTCTTTGATGAGGTGGAGGAAAATCCATCATTAGAAACCGTAGAAAAAGGAAGCCATATAGGAAAGGTTAATAATGTAGATTTTGTCATAGGCATCGGCGGCGGTTCGCCTATGGATGCTGCTAAAGCAATAGCCGTTTTTATAAAGAACCCTGAAATCAATAAGGAAAATATATTTAGTTCGGGAAAACTGGACAGCATTCCGGTTGTTGCTGTGCCCACAACTGCAGGGACAGGTTCAGAAGTTACTCCATACAGCATTGTTACTTCCAATCAGGAAAAGACAAAGAAAAATCTAGGGCAGATAATATTCCCCAAGGTTGCTTTTATCGATGTTAAATATACTTTTGATTTGCCTTATGATATTACTGTCAACACAGCCATCGATGCTTTTACCCATTTAGTTGAAGGATATTTAAACACTAACAGTTCCTACATGTCGGATATTTATGGAGAAAAAGGCTTTGAGTTATTTAAGTACTGTTTTGAAAAATTGATTATCAAAGATTTAAGCAGAGAATTCAGAGAAAATGTCATGATGGCTTCAGTAATGGGAGGAATACAAATTGCGCAAAACGGAACTTCGCTGCCTCATGGAATGGGCTATCCGCTGACTTATTTTAAAGGACTTCCTCATGGACTTGCCAATGGCGTTTTAACGATTGAGTACTTAAAAAGCTTCAAAGATAAGACCAAGATAAACAGAATGTTAAACTTATTAGGAGTTAGTGACTTGGGAGAATTGGAGACTATTTTTAATAGCTTAATTGATGTCAGGCTTTACATCACAGAAGAAGAAATTAACGAATATTCAAGAAGCTTTATTTCCAATAAAGCTAAGTTAAAAAATCATCCGGAAGAAGTAGCATTTGATGATATAGTACGTATATATAAAAATAGCCTTCTTAAAGACAACTGATGTAGCGTAAACAAGGGGATAGTTCTCTAAATACTGGTATATAAAATTTTACCCTAAAGTTAAAATTAAAAAATAGAAGAAATGCAAAAAATTATAAATAAAGGGTTTTCTGACTTAATAGATTTATCAGGCATTTTGCCTGAGATGACAGCCAGAAGACCCCTACTTTTTTAATGTGAGAACATATGCATGGTTGCTAAATTAAAAAAATAAGTTAACAGGTCAGGTAATGACCATTTTTTTGGGGAGTAGGCATTTTTTTATCAATACGCCTATTGTATGAGCCTTTCCCGGGCCAATTTCAATAACATCCGGTTAAGGGTTGTTCTGCGAGTTATTCTTTCTATTATTTTATAGCTTGTTAAAAAATTCTGAGATACCCAAATGGGCGGAGTTGTCCTATTTCTTCCATTTTGGTGCACAAAAAATATACCTCTTTCGGTTTTTCATAATCGAAAAAAGGTGCACCAAAACAAAGATTGCCTTACGAGCTATCTTTGGTTCAGGGTCCTCTTATTATCGAATATATTTGGAAAAATTGTTATTTACTACAAAGGTCTGAATATGTATAATATTATATAATTGCATAAAAATTCCTTTGGGTTAGGAGTGTTATAAATGGGAAATAAAATAAAGCAAATGTCCAAAACCATATTTTTTACCTTCTATCAAAATGGAATAAGAAAAGGCATAAGAATTTTATTTGCAGCCCTATTAATTGTCGCTATGTCAATTGTGGCAGTAAGCTGTTCAATTTACGGAAGCAAAATGAACCAAAAAAATTCAGTGAACTATGATGGAATAAACTATGTTCTTCAGGAGAATATTGGTCTTAATCTTAATGGATATAATACCTTATATGAAGGAATTGCTGAAATCTGTGAAAAAGCAGGAACATATCGGAAGGCTGATGTGTATAAAATAAAAGGTCTTTCACAGAGCGATTGGATTTATCTTGATAACAACTCTATGCTTTCCACCGATGACCCATATGGAGGCATATATAGGTCTTCCAAAGTTAAAATGGATACAATTGCTGACTTTAAACCAGATCATCTTAATATTAGTTATCTAACTTCGCCAACAACTGAACAGTCTGGTACAGCAATACAAGTTTTTGATACCGAGGATTTGAAAAATATTGAACAAATAGTAGCTGCTATAGAAAATGGGAAGGCAGTTTCAGCCGAAAAGCAGGATGAAATATCAAAGTCAATGCTTTATGGAGAGAGCGGCTATAAAAATTATCTTCTGGAATTTTCATCTGAAAGCTATCCAAACCTTGTCTATAGATTGAACTATGCTGAAAGTGAAGATGGAAAGTTCTATATTGGTTATTATGGCGATGCAGCTTCTTATAAGATAGTTGAAATTGATAATACGTTGAATGATTATCTGCTCACAAAAACATCATCTTTAGAGTAAAGCAAATCAACACTTCCCATTGAGCGTTCGCATTATTCTTTAGGGGACAGGAAAATGTCAAGTATGTTCTGCCAGTAAAACAATACCTCATCTTACTTTAATCCAGTTTAATGTGCCATGGATGGTGTTATATGGGTTGACGGTCTGGAGGTAATAGGATGTATGAGCTAGTTAAAGAGATTGACAAGAGGTTGAATTGTCTGAATTTTAACGAACTATGGAATGGTTTTTCAAGATATGAATTGCCCTATATGACAGTGAAAATGTTTACTTTAGGGAAAAGGTCATTCCTGTAGATAATCGATTTTAGGGAATACCAGTATAGAGTACGATGGAAAGTACATAGCCATATGGAGAGTAACTTCTGATGATATAAAAAATTTAGATGTCCTTACAGCATCTATTGTTCATGAAATGTTCCATGCTCACCAAAATACTTTTAAAGAAAAACGATTCTTTAATGATTTGGATGGATTAAAGTGCATTGACATGCTTGGCAGGCGATCAACTTGGAAAGGATATTGTTGATAAAGTAGGGGAAAGTGAAACATATTTATTTGACCACATTTTCAATGATGAGTATGAAGATATATGTGAGAAAGAGATAGTTACTGATTTTAACGATAATGAATTTGATCAATTGTTTAATAAATATGTTGTTGATATAAAGAAGATCATTGATTCTGTTATTCATAATGAGAATGCTAAAAAAATAAAAGGTAATTTCATTGTTTGTGGTTATGATCCCATGAATATGGTCAGGTATGAAAATATGGTTTTACATAAAAGATTTCTTTTTATCAATGATGGAAATGAAATGAAGTTTATTGAAGGCCCTGTAGTAACTATTTCGAAAGATGATAACTATGGAGAAACTGATGAACTTATTTTTTTTATAAATTAACCAGAGAAATAAAAGGTAACTATGCCATGAATTGATTCTGAGCTTGCTGTATTACTGCAAATTTGGATGTTTTTTAAAATAATGAAATTAATAATAGATTAATTAATAATTGAAACAGGATTGACAAAATAATAC
>JAAYAD010000041.1 GCA_012719545.1 Clostridiaceae bacterium | reverse complement strand
ATAATCATAAATATTACAGGAAAGTCATATAGAACCAAGGATAAGTTGATAGCTCCTTCAAAACAACAGGCGCAAAATTAGTACCCAAAAACGACATTTTCAAAAGGCCCTTTTTATGCATTTTGGTATTGACTTCTACACTGTATCCCAACTCTTCATCCAACTCCGCATCTAGGCCGTTCTCCATAAACTCTGCTATGGTTTCTTTAAACAGGTTCTGAATGTCCTCCATGCTGCCAATATTGCTCATTTGCAGTAGTTCACGGATCTTTTCTCTCCGCGCGTTTTCTTCTGGGGTACGATTCCTTCTTGCCATAAATTAAACCTCCATCTGGTGCTTCTATTCTACACCGTAATGGAGGTTTACACAAATTTCGGGATAGTCTCCTTTCTTAATTAAAGCTCTAAATCATTTTTAAGATTTTCAAGTTCAGTCAGATCAAGATTCGCCTTCTTATATTTTTTATTTTTAAGCCTATTAATTAGTGCATGTTTTACATTTGTCAGTGATAATTTGTTATCAAAGAAGACTGCATTTCCGAGTAACAAAAAAGTACCAATAAAAATTATAGGTTCAATGATATCCCAATTACCATGTAAATATTTAAACAGTAAAATCATAACTGTTAATATTATAAAATATATGACAGCAAAAATAGTTGTTACAATAATTTTACTACTTCTGTCAACTTTATTTTTTATATTTATGATTTGATTATACCGTTTCGATTTTTCATCAAATAGCATGCTATTTATTTTCTCTAAATCGTTCAAATATTTTCTTTTTAAACTGTCTATTTCCTTTTCTTTTATAGAAACTTCTTCTTCTGCTGCAGAAGCTAGCTCTAGGGCTTCTTTTAATTGACTTTCTAGAACATTTTTTGCATATGTTTTAGATTCTTCATATATGTAATGTGACGAAGTTTTATTAAAGAAGTCATTTATATTATTTTCTAAGAAAGTATCCATTACAATTTTTTGTTGCTTAATATCCATAGTCATTTCATTTATTCCTGCACATATCATATGGAGCATTTCATCATCTATAGTATTAATCATTTTTAAATTTATAAAACTTACAAAACTCCTGTAATCATCTTCACTCCTACCTGTATACCGTAAGAGAATACTTAGCCATTGAGTAGGTAGTAAGACTACAGAAGGGAAACTTTTTCTGTCATAATCCCATCTCCTTAATGCTTGATCTGACGAAATTATATAATGTTTAGTATCAAGAAACGTAGAATGTTTATTGCCTCGTGCACTTTCAACTAAAAGAATATTAGCGGCATCATAATAATTCCGTCTACTTTCAACATATTCTAAGTCATCTTTTTTATAATTTTGAAGAGTTCCACAGTAATTTTTTAGAGTTAGCTTGACTTCAGTATTATTTTCGTCAAAATATTGCTTATAGTCAAAACTTATATTGAATTTTTGACATAAGTTATAGAATTGGGAAAATATATAATGTTTGAATTTTTCTAAGTTTGTATCTATCCTTCCCTTTCTCCATAAATGATAGAACTTATATATACCAGGATTGACATCAGGATTATCAAAATAACTTGGATCAATGTTAATAGTTTTATATTTAGAAAGTTTAGTTATATGAAAATTTATTGAATTCTTAAATTCTTCTTCTGTATATTTAGAAATTCTTAGAGTAACTCCACAGTGACTACATTTGTCTAAAAAAATATTTGTAAGGATCTGACGATCTTCACCGTTTATACCCAAGGCTCTATATATGATATTAGTGTCGAGATAAAAAATTTTATTTTTAATTCCTTTGCCGAGAACATTGTTAAAATCAGATTTGCTGCATATAAGACAAAACTCTATACCATAACTAACTATATCAAATATGGCTTTATTTTTTTGAGGGTTATCCCAATTTAGAAAACGAATGATTATATTTTTTTCAGTCTCACTATAATCATTTGAATTTATGTTTATACTTTCAAAATCAAAGCAATCAACTTTACATTTTATTAAATTCATAAAGCTAGTAACATTTGTTGAATATAGCTCGTAAAGAAAGCGATAAATTATATCTTTTATATTTTTGTCTTCATCAGGGCATTCACTGGCAATGAAAATATCAATAAAAGAGTTAATGGAACTGTTCTTTACTTTAGTTTTTATTAAGTCATATTCTGATTGTTTAAGAGAAATAAAGGTTGAGCCATCACTACCTTTAATAACTAAGTACTCATCATTGTTATATACCACATCTTTTACTTCACTTTCATCAAGCATAATGCTATAATTATCCAAACTAAATTTAATAATTTGGGTAATACTCATCTCTTGATTATTTACTTCAACAAAGATTGATTTAACTAGTTTGTTTATAACTGTATTTAAGCGTACATTATAGCTCTTATTACTACCTACATCAGCGTATAGAACTGCAGATAACTTAAAAAGCCTATCATATGTTATTTTTTCATTACCTGATAATCCGGTATTTTCAAAAGTCATTAGTTATCCCTCTTTCGCATAAAAAACTAATAATATAGCATAATTTTACAAAACGCCAAAAAATTTTTCTAGATATGTTAATTGATATTATTTAGTGATACAATTAATATTATAGATTAGAAGAATTAATAAAATCTGATAGATAATAAGATTAATGCTTTAATACTCTTTATTTAAATTGTCTAAATAATTAAAACTATTTTTGGCGGAGGTGGTGAGGGCTAGGTTTTTGATTTGATAGTGGGAGGTAAAATCACGTATATGCTTAAAACATAAAAGATATAAGGAGGAAAAATTTTATGACAAGTTCGGGATGCATGTGACTTATAGTAGGAATTTTTCTGCTATTACTTTTCATAAAAATGTTATTAGTTTTAAACCAAAGAGCAAGAGAAAATGTGCCTTAAAGATTGGAAGTAAAAAGGAGGATGAGAAAAAGTGCATGTATCTATATATTTTGTAGGGGGCGACCAATTATCTTTATTTACTTGTTATACTTCTGAGGAAGAACTGCAGCAGTTGCTTGATTGGTTCAAGGACAAAAACGGCAGTGAAGTTAAAACAATAAAATACAACATGAACAACGGGATAGTTGGAGAATACATGTTAAACAGAAAAAGCATAGCTTACATCAAAACAGAAGAAGATTAAAGTGGCATACTGATTTATCTGTTATCATTCTGTTCTGATAAAATAAATATTTTTTTTGTTTATGAAAGGATGATTAGGTTTATAGGTTAATTCAACCAGCATATTTATGATAGTGGACCCCATAATGAATTTAAGAATTGTATTAATGGCCCAGGGGATTTTCAACAGCGAAGTATTGAAGCGTCTGTTGAGAGAACGGGGTTATACTGGTGGCATCACTCTCATTAAGGACTATGTGAAGCCGCACCGACCACCAAGGCAGATGCCGCCCGTACAGCGATACGAAACAAAACCAGGTTATCAGGCCCAGGTGGGCTGGAAGATTTGTGAATACGTTGATCTTGACGGTGTAGTGAAAAAGATCCCGGTGTTTGCGATGGTGCTGGGGTATTCACGCGCTATGTACATAGAATTTACAAAGCGATGTGACATTCACAGCTTCTTACGTTGCATGATAAACGCGTTGGAGTACTTTGGTGGAGTCCCCAAAACAATGCTGACCGACCAAATGAAAACGGTCATACTCGGCATGGGAGATAATCGGAAGCCCCGATGGCATCCGCTGTTTGAAGACTTTGCCGCTACAGTTGGAATGGTTCCCAAAGTCTGTCGTGTGAGGCGGCCACAGACAAAAGGCAAGGTCGAACGGACGGTCCGGTTCATAGAACAGAACTTCATGCCCGGGAGGCGATTCACGGATGTAGAGGATCTGAATCGTCATGCGAGACAATGGTGTGATGAACAGAACCAACGCATTCACAGGACGACCGGTGAAAGACCCATCGATCGGTTGGTTGAGGAGCAGTTTGGAGCACTTCCACCTGCGGATCGTCTGGCGAAGTACAGGTTTGAAGTCCGAAAGGCAAGCCGAGACGGATTTGTGAGTTATGATGGTGTGCGATATGGCATACCATGGCAGTACAGCGGACGGGAAGTGTAAGTGCGGGACATCAACGGTTTCATAGAAATTACTGGGAGAAAGAATTGATTGCCCAGCACAAGAAACTTTCCCAATCGCGGACGTGGGTTATGTGTGAACACCAGTATGCGAACTTAATCACAGTCCAAGGGTATGCATATCCTAAGCCGTTAGGCCTCCAGATTCCGGTTCAAGACGTGGAAGTGCGCCCACTGGATATGTATGAACGGCTGACGGAGGTGAGAGCATGATAGAGCTGGAACAGGCCCGCCACCGTCTGGAAGAACTGGGAATGGAACAAGCCGCCCGGTCACTGGATGCCGTTCTTGAATCTGCCAGTCGCAGCCAAAGTACATATTTGTCCTTTCTTAATGAACTGCTGGAAGTATAGCTCCAGGAGTGCCAGCGCCGAAACGTCGAGGTGCGCATGAAATTATCGCATTTGCCTTATCGGCGCACCTTAAGCGAGTTCGACTTTTCATTTCAACCAGGGATTGACGAACGGCTTATCCGAGAACTTGCAGGATTGACCTTCATAGGAGATACGAAAATGTACTTTTTCTCGGTCCTCCTGGAGTAGGCAAGACACACCTGGCTGTTGCTATTGCCATGGAGGCCATTGGGCAAGGATTACCGGTCTATTTTGTCTCTCTCACACAACTCATCAATGATTTAAGGAATGCATACGAAGAGAATCGTCTGGACAAGCGGATGAGAGTGTATATAAAACCTCGCCTCCTCATTGTGGATGAAGTGGGATATCTTCCGCTTGACCCGCTGGCAGCGAATCTGTTTTTTCAGCTAGTGTCTGCCCGCTACGAGAAAGGGAGTATGATTTTGACAAGCAACAAGAGTATTGGTGAATGGGATGAACTAATGGGCGATCCTATCCTCGCGACAGCTGTTCTAGACCGACTGCTGCATCACTGCCATGTCATCAATATTCGCGGAAACAGCTACCGCTTGAAAGACGAACTGATGGGTCAAATTAATTCCGGCGTTGACAATAATTAAAGATTTTTAATATCTTGTTTAACATAGAGGTTCTGTACAAATAACATTTGACATATGTCAAATGTTATTGTAAAATATAGACAGCAATAGATATATCTAATGTATATAATACTCAGGTAAAAGCATAACTGCTTTCAAATGAAATTAAAGTCGGAATGGAGACTTTAAACCCATTTCCATTGGTCGGGATGAAGACCTAAAACTCATTCCCATAGCAGAGTAAACTGCTAAAAATCAATAAAAGGATGACTCAGGTCATCCTTTTGCTTTGCAAGGAGTTATTCTATTGGCAGAGATTAGTTTTAAGAAACGAGTAATGGATACTATTATTAAGAACGCAAAATTATATAAAGAAAAGTTTGTTGATTATGAGTATATTATCTGCTCGGAAGCTTTTCAGTACAAAGAATTTTATATTATCAGTGCCAATGAGGACAATTATCAGCATCTTACAGGTGTTCATTCATTAATTAGTGCAAAAGAGTTTTTTATTAAAAGCTATAATGGAACTTTACAAGAATCAGATTTCGATTTTATTAAACGCGGTCAAAGTGAAAGTGCCGTCAAAGGTTCTGTAAGAAGAAAAATATCAGTACTACCTAATATTGTACATATTTTTGATAGTGGGACAAAAGTACAAGAGAATTTTATAAAAAATAAAGTAAATTGTTCTTTCGCAACTGCTGATGGAAAATGTACTTTAGGTTTTGTTGACTGTGGTAAATCTAGACCAATGTCTTTAATTAAAGGCGATGAATTAGACAGGTCAAGGTCAAAAGAAATTGCGTTGTTGTTAAGAAAACACGTGTCTAAAGATAAATTTGATGAATTGATAGTTGGTGATTTGGATATCTTAAATAGGTATTTAGATAAGTTAGAAGGACTTATTGATGATAAATTGATCCAGCAGCTTAACACAATTCGGAAACTCCATATAGCGCAAGAAGAAGTTGCTGTGTCCGATGATTCTTTATAGCAGAAAGTGTAATAATGTAAATAACTAATTACTAAAGCTCAGGCTAAGGTGTAAGGGCTAATAAAATGATTTACGTTATACTTGTACATACGTAAATTATCAGAGAGTGTGAAGAAAAGTCTGTAAAATTAGCTTTCTATGATAAAATAAAAAATCATAGGAGGCTTTTTTATGGCAAAAAGACGCGAACCCTTGAGCGAGGGTAAAAAGAACATTATCGCAGCATTACTTCAGGAGTACGACATCAAAACTGCCGAAGACATTCAGGATGCCTTAAGGGATCTGCTGGGCAGTACTATACAGTCCATGTTAGAAGCAGAAATGGATGAACATTTGGGATATGCCCCATATGAACGTTCAGATAGTTCAAATTCCCGCAACGGTAAGAAAAGAAAAACCATTCGTAGTAAATATGGTGAGATGGATATTGATGTTCCGAAAGACCGCGAGAGTACATTCGAGCCTAAAATCGTTCGGAAACGGCAAAAAGACATTTCAGGTATTGAAGATAAGATCATAGCCATGTACGCAAAGGGGCTTACCACAAGGCAAATTTCTGAACAAATTGAAGACATCTATGGATTTGAAGTCAGTGAAGGAATGGTTTCCGATATCACCAATAAGTTGCTTCCTGAAATCGAGGAGTGGCAAAGACGTCCTTTGTCCAGTGTTTACCCAATTGTCTTTATTGATGCTGTACACTTTTCTGTCAGAGACAGTGGTGTTATACGAAAACTTGCAGCCTATACAATACTCGGGATCAATGAAGAAGGCCGGAAAGAGATTCTTACAATCCAGATTGGAGAAAATGAAAGCAGCAAATATTGGCTCAGTATATTAAACGAACTTAAAAATCGAGGAGTAAAAGATATTCTTGTCCTGTGCGCTGATGATTTGACAGGTATTAAGGAATCCATTGCTGTGGCATATCCTCAGACAGAGTATCAACGCTGTATTGTGCACCAGGTCAGAAACACCCTAAGGTATGTAGCTGATAAGGACAAAAAGGCATTTGCAGCCGATTTGAAGACTATCTATCATGCCCCATCCGAAGAAGTGGGATACGCAAACATGCTGGAAATCACAGAAAAATGGCGGGAGCATTATCCTAATGCGATGAAGAGTTGGTCGGCCAATTGAGATGTAATCAGCCCTATATTTAAGTTCTCAGCCGATGTCCGAAAAGTTATTTATACTACCAACGCAATTGAGAGTTTAAATAGTACATACCGCCGTCTAAACAGCAAAAGAAGCGTATTTCCAAGCGATACTGCGCTCTTGAAGGCGCTTTACCTGGCTACTTTTGAAGCTGTAAAAAAATGGACTTTGCCGTTACGAAACTGGGGTAAGGTCTATGGGGAACTGTCAATCATGTAGAGGGTAGGCTTCCGTAGCAAAAAGCAAAACGGCACATCAAGAGTAAATGCACGCCCTTTTCAAGGGCGCTCTTGACATGCCGTTTGCTTTTCTCTATATTGTTAACAAGGGCTTGTAAGCCAGATTCTGGCTTACAAGCCCCAATGAAAATTATCATAGAAAGTCAATTTACAGAAAAATTTCACACATCCAATTATCAGCGTCATTTTGATGGAATCAGCTTTTTTATCCAACCGACAAAAATCCGCATACCTTTATGGAAGCGAATTATACAATGGCAGGGGAGACAGGATTCGAACCCGCGGCACGCGGTTTTGGAGACCGCTGCTCTACCAACTGAGCTACTCCCCTACAACTGACGAATTCAAGTATACAACACAATTATTGATATTGTCAATATAAATTCCCTGGCTGATTTCCATTAAAAATGAGAACGAATATATAAGAATAAAAATTAAAATTGCAGTATAATATCCCTTTAAGCTCTGCCATGGGTAACAGGCAAACATTAACCTAGATAGCTTCCTTATCCAGAAGTGCCTCTTCTATGGCTTTGGATAGCTGATCAGGGCAGGAAGTTGTTTTAAATCCGCACTGAAGTCCTTTAAGCCTGCTTGCAGCTTCCTTGGCATCCATGCCTTCCAGAAGTGCGGCAATGCCCTGAAGATTTCCGTTGCAGCCGCCGGTAAATTTAACGTTATGTAATTTGCCATCTTTAATATCAAATTCAACAAAGGATGAACATGTGCCTTTATTTCTGTGCTTGTATGTCATTTTATGCATCCTCCTTATTTTCTGTCGGTTTATGAAGCCTTGCCACAAGTTTGTTGATTGGCGTACCAATACCGTGGAACTTTTCCTCATATTCTGTTGCAACATTGCCTTCCAAAAGAGGGCTGTTATATAAATCATAGGTAGCGTGCTCAAGGGTAAAATGGGATGCCTTGAACTCTTCCAGTGAATAGTCGAAAAAGCCGCGGTTGTCTGTCTTAAATTCAATTATGGAGCCATCCTTCAGGACCTTTTCATAAAGCTGCAGGAAGGGCAGCGACGTAAGGCGCCTTTTGGCATGGCGCTTTTTAGGCCAGGGATCTGAAAAATTAAGATAAATCCGGTCAATCTCACCCGGAGCAAAAATCTCCTCCAAAAGCTGCGCATCCCAGCTAATAACCGCAAGGTTTGGAAGCCCGCCTTCCGGAATCTTTCTTATAAGCTTTATAAGCACCGTAGGGAATTTTTCAAGGGCGATATAGTTAATATCAGGATTTTGCTGAGCAAGAGTGGTTATAAAACGCCCCTTTCCGGAGCCTATCTCCATATAAATGGGGTTTTGGTTCTTAAAAAACTCATGCCATTTTCCCTTAAATTCTTTAGGGTCCTTAATAAAATTTTGTGATGCCTCCAGCTTGTCATAGGCCTGAGGGTCGTTTCTTAGCCTCAATTTTTACACCTCTTTATTCTATCGCAATCGGCGAATATACCGGATGCCCTGTCCTTCAAGATTATAAAGCATTAGCTTTCTTATGGCAATGGGTAGGATTAGTATGTCTATAAATACGCTCTAACTTGCGGTATGCGTATAGAATTGCAATTAATGTTGAGATAATATGGATTAAACTATTTGAATTTGAATGATTGTATGAAGAGCTAAATAAAAGATGGATGAAAAGCTGGGATGAATGGGGGCAGGAGCCGAAATCTTGACTTAAAAGGCAATCTTATATAAAATATATGGAGTGTCAAGCAAAAATACTTGACAAGGTGTGATACAATGCATGATAATGATAAAGCGAGTCAAGGTTCCATCAACGCTGTTGAGGATGTGTATGAGATAGCCGTACTTCTGGATTTTTACGGCCTGCTTCTCACCGAAAGGCAATATGACATCATGGATCTCCACTACAACGGTGATTTATCCCTTGGCGAAATAGCCAGTGACCTTGGCATAAGCCGGCAGGGAGTATATGATGGCATAAGAAAGGCAAAACAAGCCTTAATAGAGTATGAAAAAAGGCTTGGCCTTGTGGAGAGGTTCAGGGAGCAGGAAAAGATAATTGAACAGGCGTTGGAGAATCTTAAACGATTAGGAGACAAACACCCGGCACTTTTGGAAGACAAGGACTACAAAAAGGCCGTTAATCTTCTTGATAAGGTGCTTGATACGCTTTAAGCCCCAGGGCAGCCAAAATAGCGTTTATAATAGAGGTATACCATGGTTTTTGAAGGATTGTCCGAAAAGCTGCAGAACATAATGAAAAAAATGAAGGGTTCTGCACGTGTTACTGAAAAAGATGTAAAAGAAATGATGCGCGAGGTTAAGCTTGCGCTTCTTGAAGCAGATGTCAACTTTAAAGTTGTTAAGGATTTTATCAATACTGTATCTGAAAGGGCTGTGGGTCAGGAAGTGCTTGAAAGCCTGACACCCGGTCAGCAGGTAGTAAAAATAGTCCATGAAGAGCTTATAAAGCTCATGGGCTCGGTGACATCAAAGCTTACCTATTCACCTGCGCCGCCTACGGTATATATGATGGTTGGTCTTCAGGGTTCAGGTAAGACCACCACCAGCGGTAAACTTGCCAACTTACTCAGAAAGGATGGCAAGCGTCCGCTTCTTGTTGCGTGTGACGTCTATCGTCCTGCTGCTATTAAACAGCTTCAGGTTGTGGGAGGGCAGCTCAATATCCCGGTTTTCGAGATGGGAACAAACACCGATCCCGTTGAGATAGCGAAAAAGGCTGTTGCTCATGCAAAATCCATGCAGTTTGACATGGTGATTATAGATACCGCAGGACGTCTCCACATAGATGAGGAGCTCATGGATGAGCTTAAGTGCATTAAAGAAGCTGTAAAGCCCCAGGAAATTCTCCTTGTGGTAGACGCCATGACTGGTCAGGATGCCGTTAATGTAGCTGGCTCATTTAATGAGAAGCTTGGTATCGACGGTATTATCCTTACAAAACTTGACGGTGACACCCGCGGCGGTGCGGCGCTGTCAACAAGAGCGGTCACAGGAAAGCCCATTAAATTTGCGGGACTTGGTGAAAAGCTTAATGACCTTGAGCCCTTCTATCCGGACCGTATGGCTTCAAGAATCCTGGGTATGGGCGATGTCTTAAGCCTCATTGAAAAAGCTCAGACCGCCTTTGATGAAAAGAAGGCCCTCGAGCTTGAAAAGAAAATGAGAACCGCAACCTTTACGCTGGATGACTTCCTGGATCAGATGCAGCAAATTAAGAAAATGGGGCCTTTAACCCAGGTGTTGGGCATGATTCCCGGCTTGAACGCCAATGCCCTTAAAGGCGTGGACCTTGATGAAAAGCAGTTTGCCCGCGTTGCTGCCATTATACAGTCCATGACAAAGCAGGAGAGAAATAACCCAAGTATCCTCAATGCCAGCAGGCGTCAGAGAATAGCTAAGGGAAGCGGAACTACAGTTACCGATGTCAACAGGCTTTTAAAGCAGTTTGAGGATATGAAAAAGCTCATGAAGACTTTGTCTGGCAGCAAGGGAAATAAATTGCTCAAAGGTTTTGGCGGATTTAAAAGACCCTTCTGAAATTAAAGTGAAATCCTTCTATTTAATAGGTGGATATAAAGAATTTGCACGCAGATTTGAAAGGTGGTGAAATCATGGTAAAAATCAGATTAAAGAGAATGGGAGCTAAGAAAAAGCCCTTTTACAGAATAGTAGTTGCAGATAGCAGATCTCCTCGTGACGGTAAGTTCATCGAGCAGGTTGGCACATATGATCCCAGAACCAACCCCTCTCAGTTCAACATTGACGCCGAGAAGGTAAAGAAATGGCTCGCAAATGGCGCACAGCCCACCGATACTGTCAAGAAGCTGCTTAAGATTTCTGGTATTGCCGAGTAATTCTATTTCTGCAACGTAAGTGGAGGTGCTGTAATGAAAGAATTGCTGGAACATATAGCGAAATCCTTGGTTGATAATCCGGACGAAGTATCGGTAAATGAAGTTGAAGGCGAACAGTCCATTATCCTGGAGCTGAGGGTTTCCGAGGACGACATGGGTAAGGTTATTGGAAAACAGGGCAGAATTGCCAAAGCCATTCGTGTTGTTATGAAAGCAGCGGCCATTAAAGAAAATAAGAGGGTTGTTGTTGAAATAATCCAGTAATAAATAGTATCCAATAAAAGAGGCTGTCACTTTTAAAGTGACAGCCTTTAGTTTTACTATTTTTCCTGGTATGTTCAATTGTTTGAAATTAATATTCTGGAACATAATCTTCTGAAAGCAGGATTATTTCTTCTGAATATATCCTTCGGCTTTCAGAAGCTCAGCAATAAGAACGGCACCGCCTGCAGCTCCTCTTACAGTATTGTGAGAGAGGCTTACAAACTTGTAATCATAGAGGGTATCTTCGCGAAGTCTTCCTATACTTACGCCCATGCCGTTCTCAATATCACGGTCAAGGCGAGTCTGAGGACGGTTGTCTTCTTCAAAGTAGTTGATAAACTGCTTGGGAGCGCTGGGAAGGTTAAGCTCCTGAGGTTTGCCTTTAAAGCTTCTCCAAAGTGAAATAATCTCGTCCTTGGAGGGCTTCTTTTCAAAGGATACAAAGGCAGCAGCCATATGACCGTCAGTTACAGGCACTCTGATGCACTGGGTGGTTATTATTGGTGATGAAGCCTTTACAATAACTCCATCCTGAATGGTTCCCCATATCTTTAATGGCTCCTGCTCGCTTTTTTCTTCTTCGCCGCCGATAAAGGGAATTACATTATCAATCATTTCAGGCCACTCATTAAAGGTCTTTCCGGCTCCTGAGATAGCCTGATAGGTACAAGCAACCACATGCTTTGGCTTAAACGCTGCAAGGGCGCTTAATGCAGGAACATAGCTCTGTATTGAGCAGTTGGGCTTTACGGCGATAAAGCCTGTTTTTGTTCCCAAACGCTTTCTCTGATATTCAATAACCTCAATGTGCTGAGGGTTGATTTCGGGAATTACCATGGGCACATCAGGAGTCCAGCGGTGAGCCGAATTGTTGGACACAACCGGAGTTCCTGTCTTTGCATAGGCTTCTTCCAAAGCCTTTATCTCATCCTTTTTCATATCTACTGCGCAGAAAATGAAATCAACTTCAGAAGCTACTTTTTCTACGTCAGATGCATCCTTAACAACAATGTTCTTAACTGAATAGGGCATTTTAGTTGCCATCTTCCACCTGCTGCCCGCTGCTTCTTCATAGGTCTTACCCGCAGATTTTGCGCTTGCTGCAATGGATACAACCTCAAACCAGGGATGGTTTTCAAGAAGAGAAATAAACCTTTGGCCCACCATGCCGGTGCCGCCGACAATGCCTACCTTCAACTTATTTGACATTTTAATTTCCCCTTTCAGGCGCAAACTGCGCAAATACTTAAATTCCAATTACTTTACATTACTAAAGTAAGTCATTTTATCTGATTATAAAGTATATGATATTTCAGTTCAATATGTAAATTTTGATGAAGAAAATATAATTGGAAAGGCAATTATAAAGCATAGTAACTTTGCTATGGACAAAAAATTGCAGATAGAATTAATTTAATTAATTATTGTATAATAATCAGGTATATGTATAAGTAAAAAGTATATCATCGGACGACAATAAAAGCGTCAGGGTAAGCTGCAGGTAAGATTTTGTTGAATTTTATTTGCATAATTTGATTTGCCGTGTTATAATATTACGGCGATTACAGAGCGGTCCGCTGCTGAAAGAATGGGTAGTATACCATAACAATAAATCTACAGTTATGAACGCTCTAGGAACTAGGAGGAAATACAATGGATATCATTCGTGCACTTGAACAAGAAGGCATGAAGCAGAATCTTCCTAATCTCAAAATCGGTGACTATGTAAAGGTCAACGTAAAGGTTAAGGAAGGAAACCGTCAGAGAATTCAGGCCTACGAGGGAACTATTATTGCTATGCGTGGAAGCAACATCAGAAAGACCATTACTGTTAGAAGACTTTCCTACGGCATAGGTGTTGAAAGAGTGTTCCCGCTCCATTCTCCCAATGTTGACTCTATCGAAATTATCAGAAGAGGTAAGGTAAGAAGGGCAAAGCTCTACTACCTGCGTTCAAGAGTCGGCAAAGGCGCGAGAGTCAAGGAAGATATCACTGCATCCAAGGATTAATAATGACAGGAGAGGACGACAAGTCCTCTTTTTGTTTTGCCATTTTTGGGTTAGAATATAGCTTATCAGAATTAAGGAGTTGAAAGCGTGATTATTCAGTGGTTTCCCGGCCATATGGCCAAAACACGGCGTCTTATTTCTGAAAATTTAAAGCTTGTAGATGTGGTTATTGAGCTTTTGGATGCCAGAATTCCATTATCCAGCCGCAATCCTGAGATTGATTCCCTTGTGGGGCATAAGCCCAGGGTAATTGCTCTTAATAAAAGCGATTTGTCAGACCCTACCCTTAACAGGGAATGGGCAAGCTATTTTGCAAAACAAGGTATTGGAGTAATCTATACCAATGCCATAAGCGGCACAGGATTAAACGAGCTTAAAGGTAAGCTTAAGGAGCTTACAAGAAGCAAACTTGAGTCGGCGCAGGCAAGGGGACGCATTCAAAGACCCATAAAGACAATGGTTGTAGGAATACCAAACGTGGGTAAATCAGCATTTATAAATAAACTGGCGGGTAAAGCAAGCGCTATAACAGGCGACAGGCCAGGCGTTACAAGAACAAAGCAGTGGGTAAGGGTTAACCCTGAAATACAGCTTCTTGATACCCCCGGAATTCTCTGGCCCAAGTTTGAAGATCCTGAAACAGGTCTTAACCTTGCCTTTACCGGAGCAATCAAGGATGAAATCATGGATACTGCCGAACTGGCCGCAAAATTGCTGGAAAAATTGGCAGTTCTTTATCCTGACAAAATTAAAGAACGTTATAAACTTGAAGAACTTGATGGTAAAATCGGTCTGAAACTTTTAGAAGAGGCAGGAAGAAAGAGAGGATGCCTTGTATCAGGCGGAGAGGTAGACCTTTACAGAATTGCTTCCATTGTTCTGGATGAGTTCAGGGGAGGGAGAATAGGTAAAATTACCCTTGAAAAGCCTCAGAAGGAGAGTACCAATGAAGAAAATGACCATTAAGAGCATTAAGGAAAAAGCTGCAGCCATGAAAGCGGAGGAAGCTTTCCGCTGGCTTTCGTCAATTGCCGAAGAATATGGAGATTCGGTTAAAAAACTTGCCGATATATATTATAAGAGAGCAGAAGCCATAAGAAAGGAACATGAGCGCCTGCTTGCCATGTCAGCCATGGAGCTTGAAGCCTATTCCCAGGGCTTTCAGTTCGTAGGAGGAATTGACGAAGCGGGAAGAGGGCCGTTGGCTGGGCCGGTAGTTGCGGCATGTGCCATCTTGCCGCCGGGTGTATTGATTGAAAGAATCAATGATTCCAAAAAGCTTACCCAGGCGGTACGTGAGGAACTCTTTGACGAGATAAAGGAAAAAGCCGTAGCCTACGGCATAGGCATAGTGGATAATGAAACAATAGATGAAATCAATATTTATGAAGCCACAAAGATGGCCATGTGCCTTGCTTTGGAGAATATGCAGATAAAACCCGACTATCTAATTATTGACGCTGTAAAGCTTAATGTTGACATTCCCCAAATGGCTGTTCCAAAGGCAGACATGAATTCCATATCGGTTGCTGCAGCTTCCATACTGGCAAAGGTAACCAGGGACAGGTTAATGGATGAGCTTGACAAGGTTCATCCGGGTTATGGATTTGCTAAGCACAAGGGTTATGGTACAAAAGAGCATCTGGAGGCAATAAAGGAAAAAGGCCTATGCCCGATACACAGGAGAAGCTTTACAGGGAAAATCTTTATAAAAACTGGTGGTGAACCGTGAACTCTTTCAGAATTGATAATGCAATGCCTCAGCAGCTTTTTCAGATACTTACGAAGGCTGCAATAGAGAGCCTTAGTAAAGGAGACATTCTTCAGGGACGGGTTCAGTCCCTTGAAAACGGCATGCTCCTTATTAAACTATTGGACGGATCCTACTTTACAGCCAAGGTTCCTGAAAGCTTTTCGGCATCCCCCAATGATTTGCTGGCTCTTGAAATAGGGGATAAGATAGATGGCCAGATAACCGCAAAGGTAGTGTACATATCAAACGGAAGCGATGCTTCAACAGAGGCGGTAGCCGGAACCAACCCTGAACAGCATGGACAGGTCTCTTCATCAAGTATCGGTGCGGACAACAGCCTTATTAATGCTGTTTTGGATAAGCTTTCATCCATGGGGGTAAAGCCCTCTGAAAATCTTATCCAAAATACCATGAAGCTTATAGCCAATAATAGTGAGCTTTCTTTGGATGAGGCAGTGTTTATGGCTGCCAACGCCATTGAACCAAAGCCTGAGATGTTTAAGCTCATTAAAGCTCTTTCAGAGCATGAATATAAGCTTTCTGACAATCTTTTAAATTTGAAAAACGTTCTTGCAGAAAATATATCCAAAATGGATGGGGCAGCAAGGGAAGAGCTTTTAAAGTCTCTTTCTGTGTCCCAGGCTTTAGAGAAGCTTTCTGAAAAAATGGAGCAGGTATTGAAAGATAAGTCATTAGCGGATTCAATCTCAGAGAATGTCCGGGCTCTTCTTACCAAAACTATTCTGAACGAAATGTCAGGCAAGACGGAGAATATAGGGGCAAAAAGCCTTGAAGAGCTTATAAATAATCTGTTAAATGCGGACAAAAAGATTTTAAGTGAAGTAATTCCGGAAAAATTGTCCCAAGATTTGGACAAGCTCGAATTTGACCAGTTAGTGAGAATTGTCCACGATACATTGGAAGAAGTTCATACCAGTACTGAAAAATTAAAAGCTGGCGGCGAAAAAGAGATTAATTCAATACTTGATAAGCTCTTTGAGAAAGCCTTTTTTGATACCGATGCTGATAAAATAACAAGGCAGAATATTAAAGATACTTTTGAGGCTATAAAAAACATAATGGAATTCTCAAAAGAAGTCTTAAGCCGGGTGGACACCCAAAGCTTTAAGGCAGCACTTCCTGTCATAAATGAGGTGGATCAGGCATTCCGGTTTTTTGCTCAGGTTTCAACTTATGATGCAATGATGCAGATTCCATTAAAAATCAACGGAGAACAAACTACCGGCGAGCTTTATGTAATGAAACGTAAAGGAAAAAATAAAGCAATTAATCCCAATAATTTCACACTGTTTTTGGCCCTGAATACCGCAAGCCTTGGATGTGTTGAAGCCTTTTTAAATTCAAGGGATAAATGTGTTTCTATAAGTGTCAGGGTCGAGAAAGATGAATTGGTAAGGCTCTTTAAGGAAAATTACAAGGTTTTGTATGATGGTCTTATGAAAAAGGGATATAAGCTTGCTGATATGAAGTGCAGGGTAATTGAAGAACCCAGAACCGGTATTTTAAATGCGCAGGAAAATACCAGGGAGTATCTGGAGTCAAAGACCAGGGTAGACCTTAAGATTTAGTAAGGGAGTCATGCAAGTGGCATCGAAGAATAATAGCGACAATATAATAAAGAAGGCATCGGCATTAAGCTACGATCCGGAAAAGGATGGGGCTCCCCGAGTCGTTGCCTCGGGAAAAGGCGTAATAGCAGAAAAAATCATTGAAAAAGCTAAAGAAGCCAAAATACCTGTTATAGAGGATGAACATCTGGCAGAATCCCTGTCCTTTATATCCTTGGGAAGCGAGATACCTGTAGAGCTTTATGATGTTGTGGCAGAGGTCCTTGCCTTTATTAGCTTTCTTGACAAGTCCTATGCGGGGGAGAAATAAGGATGAATAACCGTGATTTCGGATTAAGGGGAGAAGATGAGGCGGTTAACTTCCTTATTAAGCAGGGCTTTAAAATACTTTGCCGTAATTACAGGGTAAGCCGCATGGGAGAAATTGATATAATTGCCCGGGATGGTGAAACCATCTGTTTTATTGAGGTTAAAACAAGAAGCAATGACAACTTCGGCACACCCTCCATGGCGGTTTCTTTTTCAAAACAGGCATCAATAAGGCGTCTTGCTCAGGTGTATTTAAGCCAGTTTAACCTTTTGGATTGTCCGGTAAGATTTGATGTCTTAGAGCTCATGATGGCCAGAAACGGCCTGGTCCAGAGTATAAACCATATCACTAATGCATTTTAATTATAGTCTATTTTCTATTTTTTTCTATTCTCTATTAAATTGTTAATATATAATATTAATATTAATTTATTTAATTTTAAAATTTTAATTTTAAATTTTGACATTCTGGATTTTAAGGTGATGGTATGTTATTTTTTGATGCCCATTGCGATATTCTTTTTGCCATTAATTCTTCCGAAGATCTTTTTAGCAACAAAAATCATTGGGACGCTCAAAGGGCTTTGTCAAACGGCCCTTTTATTCAGGTCTTTTCACTGTTTGCGGTAGGTGAATCTGCATCAGATGTCAAAGCAAAAATGGAATCCCAGTTAAAACTTGCTCTTGAGACGGAGCGAAAATATCCCGATAAGCTTCAATTAATACGAAGTAAAGATGATTTGGAAAGGTGCCTTAAAGAGCTGTCAGAAACACGTGTATACGGCCTTATAGAGGCAGAAGGCTCCGAAATTCTGGGAGGAAGTCTTGAGGAGCTTGAAAGGCTGTATGAATCAGGGCTTAGAATTCTCACTCTTTCCTGGAACAATGACAATGATGTATGTGACAGTGTTGCAGGACAAAACATTCATAACGGTCTTTCGGAGTTTGGAAGAAAAGTGGTTGAGAAAGCCCAGGGCCTGGGTATCCTTATTGATGTATCCCACTCCTCGGATAAAACTGTTGAAGATGTGCTGGCTATTACCAAAAGCCCAATAATCGCAAGCCACAGCAATGCCAGAGCCCTTTGCGGACATAGAAGGAATTTGACAGACAATCAGATTAAAGCCATTGCAAAAACGGGAGGGGTAATAGGCATTAACTTGTGTCCTTCATTTCTGAATAACTCGGGAAATGCTGAAATTTTGGATATAATCAGACATATAGAACATATTTCCGCTCTTGCAGGCACCCAATATGTAGGCTTTGGCTGCGATTTTGACGGCATTGAAACCCTGCCCTCCGGCATAACAGGTGTTGAGAGCATGAAAACGGTTATAGATTTCCTTCTCAAGCTAAACTACCCTGAAAAGGATGTGGAAGCAATTGCAGGAGGAAACTTTGTAAGACTGCTTAAACAAATACTTTAAGCGCACTGTGCAGGACGGGATGCGGCAAAAATTACTGTGATGTGTATGAACGCAGTACCCCCAAAAGTGTGCTATTGCTGTATAACCAGGCTTGCCCGTGATGCTGAACTTGAGCAAGTTCTTAAAGTATTGTATAATGCATATGATATGTGCTGTCCTTCTCTTTTGAAGGATTGCCCATAATGAGGAGGATTAATGGACGAAAAACAGGATCTGCTGGATATGACGTATGAGGAGTTGTCCGAGGCATTTTCCCGGATGGGCTTTCAGTCTTTCAGGGCAAAACAGGTATATAACTGGCTTTATTCGGGACAGCTCAATTTTGATGAAATGACCAATCTTCCTAAAGAAATGAGAAGCACGCTGTCGGAGAAATTTGTTGCCGGAGGCCTTAAGATAGCCAATAAACTGGTCTCCAAAATTGACGGCACGAGAAAATACTTATTTGAGCTTAGGGATGGAAATATTATAGAAAGCGTGCTTATGAAATACCGTTATGGCTATTCGGCATGTCTTTCAACCCAGGTAGGATGCAGGATGGGATGCACTTTTTGCGCATCTGCTCCCCTTGGGCTTGTTAGAAACTTAACGGTAGGTGAAATGCTGGGCCAGCTGCTTTCAATAGCCCATGACATTGGTGACAGGATAAGTCATGTGGTCCTTATGGGAATCGGCGAGCCCTTTGACAATTATGACAATGTAATGACCTTTTTAAGGCGCATAAACAGGGAAGATACTTTGAATATCAGCTTTAGAAAGATGACAATTTCCACTTGCGGCATTGTTCCACGCATACTTGATTTTGCACACGAAGGTATACCCGTTAATTTATCGGTATCCCTTCATGCACCAAACGATGAGGTACGAAGACAAACAATGCCGGTTGCCAGAAGATGGCCCTATGATGAGCTTTTGGCCGCATGCAGAAAATATGCGGAGATTACATCCCGGCGGGTGACTTATGAATACTCGCTGATTAATGGTGTAAACGACCTTCCGGAGTATGCAGAAATGCTTGCCAGTAAGCTTAAGGGGACCTTATGCCATGTAAATCTCATTCCTGTCAACAAAGTGGAAGGTACAAACTATGACAAAGGCTCGAGACAAAGGATAGAAACATTTAAACAGATATTGGAGAAGGCTCGTATTGCCGTTACGGTCAGACGTGAATTGGGAAGCGACATAATGGCGGCATGCGGACAGTTACGTAGAAATACCCTGATTGAAACAGGAAGGTGCAGTGTGTGAGGTATTCAGCGCTCAGCGATGTAGGCTTGAAGCGAGAAAAGAATGAAGATAACTGGAATATAGTGTTGGATCAGAATAACAATCCGGTTGGCTTTATTATAGCCGACGGAATGGGTGGGCATTTTGCCGGTGAAGAGGCGAGCAGAATTGCTGTTGAAGAAATGTCTTCACTGGTTATGGAGTGTATATCCAACAATACTGCTACGGATCAGATAATTGATCTTATTGTAGGGCGTTTCCGCGAGATTAATGACAAGATTATGGAGTACTCAAATCAGAACCTTGGCGGTCTGGACAGCGGAACTACGCTTTCTGTTGGTGTTGTTCTCGATAACAAGCTTCACATAGCCCACATCGGAGACTGCCGTGTCTATCTTGTCAGGGACGGTCGAATTAGCCGTATTACCCAGGATCATTCATATGTTGCCGAATTGGTTAAAGGCGGACTTATAAGTTCAGATGAAGCCGAACATCATCCTGACAGAAATTTTATTACCAGAGCTTTAGGCTTTAAAAATAATTCCATGCCTGATTTCTATATATCACCCATTTTACCCGGGGATATTTATCTATTCTGTACCGATGGGCTTTACGAAGATGTGGATGATCAGGAAATTCTTCAGGTAATTCTTAATGAACCGCGCGAAAAAGTAGCAGAACGTCTTGTTGAAATGGCCAAGAGACATGGTGGAAGCGATAATATCACGGTCATAGTGGCCTGGATGTAAGGACAAATGGGGTGATCAAATGGTAGGAACAGTTTTGGGAAATAGATATGAAATCTTGTCTGAAATCGGCTCTGGAGGAATGGCCAAGGTATACAAGGCTAAGGACCGCTATCTTCAAAGAACCATAGCCATTAAGATTCTAAAGGACGAATTCAGTGAAGATTTGGAGTTTCTAAAAAGATTTGATACCGAAGCTCAGGCTGCAGCAAGCCTTACCCATCCCAATATTGTGCAAATTTATGATGTGGGAAGGGAGAACAACAGATATTACATCGTAATGGAATATGTTGACGGGATAACTCTTAAGGAATATATTCAGCTAAAAGGGTATCTTGAATGGCGCGAGGCAATAAATATTGCCATTCAGATATGCAGTGCCCTTGCAAAAGCCCACAGCAGGCACATTATTCACAGGGATATAAAACCAAATAACATAATAATGACATCCGACAAAGTGCCAAAGATAACTGACTTTGGCATTGCACGCCTGGCTTCCAGCGAAACTGCAACCATGAAAATTGATACCATTGGTTCAGTTCATTATTCTTCGCCGGAGCAGGTAAGAGGCGGATATACCGATGAACAGTCGGATATTTACTCCATAGGAGTAACTATCTTTGAAATGGTAACAGGAAAGCTTCCTTTTGACGGGGAAACTTCCGTGGCCGTAGCTTTAAAGCACATCCAGGAGGAGCCGCCCATACCTTCATCAATAAAGCCGGGGCTTCCAAGAGCTTTGGATGGCATTATACTTAAGGCTATGGCCAAAAATAAGCAGGACAGGTATCAGACGGTTAATGAGCTAATTTCAGACCTTGAAAATATACGTTCGAGGACTGGTGCTTCCTCAGAAGTGATTTTGCCTAACATTAAGCGTGACGATATGTTCACCACCAGGAAGTTTGAACCGATAGGGGATGAAGATTTGCCAAAAGGACAAAGGAGAAAAAATAAAGAGACATCTAAAAACGGCAATGGGAATAATAAGTACCTTATGCCAATACTTTATGTAACTTTAATTGTAGCCATCCTTGGAAGCATAGGTATTTTTGTTAAAACTCTTCTTGGAGAGCTTGTTACCCCTCCGGAAGAGCGTCCTAAGGAAATAATTCTTGGAAACTATGTTAACCGTGATATAAATGATGTTTTGAGAGAGCTTGAAGAACAGGGCATTAGTCCTGAGATTAAATATGAGAATGATGACATTGTTGCTGAAAATATGGTTATGAATCAGGAACCGCTTCCTGATACTCCTTTTAAGGTAGGGGGCATTACCAAGCTTGTGCTGACAGTAAGCAAGGGACCAAAGATGGTTGAGATCCCCAATGTACTTAATCAGGATCACAACACTGTTAAATTCTTGCTTGAGGATGAATATGGCCTTAAAGTCAAAGAAGTATCCGAGTACAATGAAGAGGTCGGAATTAACCTGGTTATCAAAACAGATCCCCAGCCTGGCACCGAAGTGAAGGCCGGAAGCGAGGTAACCGTGTACTGGAGCATGGGCCCTGAAAAGAAACCTGTCGTTGTTCCAAACCTTGTCGGAGATACTTATGAACAGGCGGTTAAGAAGCTTAGGGACAGCAGCCTTAAATTAGGAGATGTATTCCCTGAGGGACGTGAGGGATACACCGGAAGAATTGTAGACCAGGCGCCTAAGGCAGGAGAAACCGTTCCCGAGGATACGGCAATAACCATTTACTTTGAAGAGGAGGCAACCGAGACCCATGGAGATCCGTCCCAGGCCGGAGGACACAAAACCGTAACAATTAACCTGCCTAATAAGAAAAACTGGGGAGATGTTGTAAGGCTACGCGTCTTTGAAATGCTTATGGATACCGGCGATGAGATAGAACTGCGTGACGAGATGATTTCCACAAGTGAGTTCCCCGTACATGTGGCAGTACCTATCCCAGCCTCGGGCGGAGTAATGGTAAGGGTTTATATTAATGATACACTTGTTAGAGAAGAGACGTTTAACAATTAAGGAGTGAAAATACGTTTGCCTGAGGGGATTATTCTTAAGGGTGTTGGCGGATTCTACGAAGTTCTTGATGAAAATGACTTACAATCCATATACACTTGCAAGGTCAGAGGAGTCTTCAGAAAAAATGAATTGACTCCTTTGCCCGGCGACAGGGTAGTTTTTAAAATACTGGACGAAAAGAAAAAGGAAGGGCATATTGAAAAGATTGCAGACCGGCGGAACTCATTTATAAGGCCGCCGGTTGCCAATATAGACCAGCTTGCCATTGTAATGGCTGTAAACAGCCCCGAGCCTGATCTTATGCTGGTGGACAAACTTATAATTTCCTGTCAGGCAAAGGATATAAGGCCCCTGATAATCATAAACAAGACTGATCTGGATGAGGGAGGCTCGGTGGATGAACTAAGAAAGATATATGAGCCTACCGGTTTTCCCATAATTATGTTGAGCAAGTTCTTAAAAGAAAGCTATGATAAGCTCCATCAGGAGCTTATTGGCTATACCACTGCTTTTGCCGGCCAATCCGGGGTGGGTAAGTCCACAATCCTTAACATGATCATGGATAACTGGCTTATGGAAACCGGAGATGTCAGTGAAAAAATCAAAAGAGGAAAGCATACAACAAGACATGTCCAGCTGTTCAGGCTTGATAATGGAGGATTTATTCTTGATACACCGGGTTTTAGCTCTTACAGCCTTTCAGAAATAAATCACCAGGAGCTTGACAGTTACTATCCGGACTTTAAGGATTGCCTGGGCCTGTGCCGTTTTAAAGGATGCAGCCACAGGAATGAACCTGGATGCGCTGTCAAGGAGCTTTGCAGTCAGGGGAAACTGGATAAAGGACGATATAACAGGTATGTAGAGCTATATGGAGAGCTTAAGGAAATATATGACAACAGATACAGGAGATAATGCTATGATTAAAATTGCACCTTCGATACTTTCAGCTGATTTTTCAATTCTGGGGGAAGAAATTAAAAAAATTGAGACATCAGGAGCAGAGCTTGTCCACATAGATGTAATGGACGGGAACTTTGTTCCCAACATAACCATCGGGCCCTTGGTGGTGTCGGCAATAAGGCCCATTACAAATCTCACCTTTGATGTCCATCTTATGATTGAAAAGCCGGATCGGTATCTGGAAGCTTTTAAACAGGCCGGTGCGGACATAATAACCGTTCATGCCGAAGCAGTTACTCATCTTGACAGAGTCGTATCAAGAATCCGTGAGCTTGGGGCAAAGGCAGGCGTAGCACTGAATCCTGCGACCCATGAAAGTGTTCTTGAATATGTCCTGGACAAAATCGACATGGTTCTTGTCATGACAGTTAACCCGGGCTTTGGCGGCCAGAGCTTTATTGAGGGCATGACAAGGAAAATAGCCTCTATCAGGGATATGATTGAGAAAAGAAATCTCAATGTTGACATACAGGTTGACGGCGGTATTAATGAGAAAACCATTTCAAAAGTAGTGGATGCCGGAGCCAATATTATGGTTACAGGCTCTGCATTTTTCAACAGTCCCGACCCGGTTGCCTTCGTTAAGGCCTTAAAGGAAAGAGGACAAAAGTAATGAAGGTCCTTATTGTTGCAAGCGGCAGTATCAAAAATAACAGGTGCCTTGTAGAGCGCTATAAGTGGGCTGACTTGGTAATTGCCGCCGATGGCGGCGCCATGCACCTTTTAAGGTCAGGGCTTACTCCTCATATAGTTTTGGGAGATTTTGACTCTGTGTCTTCAGAAGATTTCAAGAAAATCAGGGAATTGGATTTGGAAATTGTGGAGTACCCTGCAAAAAAAGATTACACTGACATGGAGCTTGCCATCAATATTGCTGTTGAAAAGGGAGCAAGAGAGATCGTTCTTCTTGGGGCTACAGGAACGCGCCTTGACCATACCATGGCAAATGCCTTTCTTCTTTATGGCTTATTGCAAAAGGGCATAAAGGGATGCATTGAAGATGAGAATAACATAATATATCTGGTTGATGATTCTATAACAATAAAAAAGCAGGAAAACCGCAAAGTTTCCCTGCTTTCTCTGCCTCCCTGCGCAAATGGTTTATCAACAAAAGGCCTTTTATATCCCCTTAAAGACTTTAAACTGGATTTTGGCGTCAGTCTCGGTGTTAGTAACGAGTTCATTGAAGACACTGCCACCATCACATTGAAAAAAGGATTGCTGTTGGTATTTGTATCTAAGGACTGATTTAAGTATCAGTCATTTTCTTTTTTAGACTTTAATTTGTTCTTGTGCTTCTTTTCATGTTCATTATTGGTTGCATCTTCTTTTACATCAATCATTCTGCAGGAACCTTGGAAGATTGCACCTTCATCGGTAACAATGCTGCCCACTTCTATATCACCGAAAAGGCGAGCCTGCATCATAAGGTGCAGAAGTCCCTTTGCAAGAATATTACCTTTTACGGTACCACTGACGGAGACATTGCTTCCGTAAACATTACCTGTTATTGAGGCAGTAGATTCAATATATACATCTCCTCCTGCCCGGATGTCGCCCTCAACCTTTCCAAGAATCTTAATTGAGCCTTCAGACTCTATATTCCCTGAAATTGAAGTGTATTCTCCCAGAACGGTATCCAGAGCAAGTGGTGTCTGCTTCTTTTTAAACATGCAATTTTGACCCCTTTCATTTTATCTCTAACGTTTTTCTAAGTATTCCAAAGGATTTACAGGAACATCGTTTATTCTTACTTCAAAATGAAGATGAGCACTTGTCGAAGTTCCGGTATTGCCCATTTTTGCAATCTGCTGACCCTTCTTAACCCAATCTCCCACCTTGACGTTAATTGCGCTTAAATGACCGTAGACAGATTTAAAGCCGTTGCCATGCTCAATAACAACACATTTTCCGTAGCCGCCGTTCCAGCCCGCCAATATTACTTTACCGGCTCCTGCAGCATAGATGGGTGAACCTAATTTGGAGCCTATATCAATGCCTTCATGTGTCAAATATTTCTTATATATGGGGTGAAGGCGTCTTCCAAAACCGGATGCAGGGGATTCCATACTATCTATCGGCCAATAGGTGGGTAATGAATTAAGATAATTGGTAAGTTCGGTTTGCTTCTTTGCAATTTTGCTTGATAAATCGTCCTCAGCAAGCTTTGCGCTTTCAACTGTCTCAATTAATGCCCTGAGGTCAGCAAGACTTTCCTTAAAGGATTTCTCCTTGGAACCTCCTCGGCTTATGGTTTTTATGGTGCTGACGTTTTTATCAACATATGAAACTACCATTTCTTCGTATTTGGATTTAATTTCATTTACAATGTCATCTGAAAGGGTTTTGGTAGATGCTGCCGCTGAAATAAGCTCGTTGCCCTCAACAAGTTGTTGTGTTTGATTAGCAATAAATTCCTCAAGCCTTAATTTTTCATCCATAATCTCCTGCAATTCTTTGGCATGGAGTTCCTTGAGGGTTTTGTTTTGCTTAACCACAGAGATGGTATACCCTGTGAGCATAAGAAGAGCAACAAGCATAATTGCTGTTGCGGTAAGAAGGGTTGTCCTATAATTGCTTATTCTGATGGTTCGTACATTGCCGCTCTTATGTGGTATAAACATGAAAGACAAATAGTTCTGCCTTCCGGCAGAAACCTTGCCTGTCATTTTTTTCATTATTTCACTTCCTTAACTGCGATTCATAATAATTCTTCCGTAACTTTAAGCTTTACCAATTATAAAATAAAAAAATCAAAAAAGCCAATATTACAAATGAAAATAAATTGTAACATTTTTGAAATCTGCTGCATCCATATTATAATATATTATCTCCAATAAGAGAAGATTCTTGATATAAATTGTTTTGAACTTCTTGCTAAATTAGTATATGATATTATTGAATTTTATTTATGGCAGTATTTGTGACAAGAGGAAGGCTTATGAAGAAAAGAACTATCAGAAGCAAGGTATATACCGGATTTGCGATATTAATAGTTTTATCTGTATTTATGTTTGCAACTGTATCATGGTATTCAAGAAATTATGTGCTGGAAGGCGCAAAAAAAATTAAATATAATTCCTCTCTGGCAAGGAAATTGGAATCCGTACGCGGCCTGTCCGATGAAAAAATAAGTCTGATTTATCAGAGCGTAATTGATAAAAAGGACGAGACAAAGCGTATCGAAAAAATTGATAATGATATTAAAGAAGGAATAAATAACATTCTGGGTGATCTTTCTGCTCTTGGTTCAGATATATCAAATGAATCGGAACAGGTAAAGAGTATAGCAGCTTACATTCTTGAAAAGGAAAAAGCCATAACCGACACATATACCAGCCTTGTAGTTCCCACAATTTCGGGAAAAGACGAGGAGAGCCTTAAAAAATCCGTCACCGGAGCAATGGCTTCATGGGAAATACTTTCCGATAATATTACAGCTTTCGCACAAACCAATTATGATGTGTTGAGCCGGGCAATTTCTGACCTTAACAGCCAATTATCCATGCAGAAATCTGCCATGGAGGGTGTTAAAAACGAGGCTGTTAAAATACTCGACAAGTCACGGGAGATAAGTCTTGCAGCAGCAAGGCTTGACCAGAATATTAAAGCTTTTCTGGATGAGAACCAGGCTGCAGTAAATAATTTGAGCAAACTTTTGAAAGACGTGGCCTCGGCAGAGGGGACTTCCATAGACCAGGCTTCATTTCCATCCTATGATTTCAGCGGCAAAAAGAATGCAATAAACCGTGAGATTAGCCAGTTGACTGCGAATATTGCCGCTCTTATGGATTCAGAGGAGTTTCTTAATATTCAAATTGATGAGCATTACTCATCCTTGCAAAGCATAACTGTCGACCAGATTAAACTTGCTGTGCAAAAGCAGAAGGATATAGCACAGGCACAGGCTCTTATGGCAGAAATACGCCTTGACACAGCCGTTGGTGCCCTGACACATGATCAGGCGATGCTGAACCTTGTAATTTCCGAAAAAATCCCTGCATTGAGAGCCAGCCTTGAGACTGTTGTACTTGAAGGAGAAGTGGACATTGCTCCTTTAAATGAAGGGATGTCTTCTCTTGAACAGGCAATTTTAAACATTGTAGTAATAAGTGCTGACAAAAAGAGCGAAGGCATTGCTGAAATTAAGGAAATCAGAAAGGGGCTTCCCCCCAAGTACACTAATTTAAATGAGATTTTACAGACTAATTTTGAAGAGAATATTATAACTGCCCACAATATAGAGAGCTTTGTAATTCCGGCTATTATTGCCCTGGCAATAGTGTCCGTCCTTGTTGGGGCATTTATGGCCTATGTAGTTTCCATTTCCATTATAAAACCCATACGTCAGATGACGGGGCAGCTTAAAAAAGTCGAGGAAGGGGATTACAGAACCCGTGTGGATGCTGCCGTAGCCCCTGAATTTACCCAGATGGCACAGAGCGTTAACAATGTACTTGCCGAAAGGGAACAGATTATTAAGGAAGCGGCTTCAGTAAGCGAATCAATTGCTCTGATGCGCTCCGAGATATCAGGAAGCTTCAATTATAATAAGGAGCTTTTAAAGAATGTTGCCCGGGAGATGCAGGATCTTTTAAAATCCTTAAAAGTAAAGCCTGTTGCAGTTAACGAAAATAATATTGTAGACTCCGCTGAGCTTGATGTTGCATCTACACAGGAAGCCATTGAAGCAACCGAAAAAAGCATGCAGACAGCACAGGAAGCAAAAGAAACTATCATCAAGGCATCTGAGACTGTAAAGGAAGTAGCTCATCACATTGAGCAGCTTGAAAGCTCATCTGCTAAAATTGAGGAGATAACCAACACCATTACTCAGATTGCAAAGAGAACCAACCTTCTTGCTTTGAATGCAGCCATTGAAGCTGCAAAAGCAGGGGAACAGGGCAAGGGCTTTGCGGTTCTGGCTGATGAAATCAGAAAGCTTGCCGATGCAAGCGGAGGAGCCGCCAGCGATATTAAGAAGCAGCTCAGCGAAATACAGAAGCGGATCCAGTTTACCGTTGAAAACATGGATAAGGGTGTTGACAGTGTCAATAAAGGCGCGATTGTCATCACCGATGTTCATAAATCCATTGAGGATATTACAAAGAGAGTGAGAAGAGTTGTATCTGCGCTGGATGATTACGCCCAGAAGAGCGCAAAACAGCTTATGGCAAATCAAAAGCTCATTGAGGACATTGGTGATTTAAACAGAAGCAGTGATGAAATATTTAAGGCTAGCCAGAACATCGACAGTAAGCTTAAGGATTCTGACAAGAGCATTACCGATATGGAGCGGATTGAGGCAATGCTTGACAATGCATATTCTGGCCTTAAAAACATACTGGAAAAGTACAAGGGAAACGTCTGATTCCAGAATTTTCAGAATAGTCCAGTCTAAAGCGGGAACATCAAGCTGGACTGTTCTTTGAGATCTCTTTCCACTTGAAGATGAATCTCGCAAAGCAGTTAAGATTTTTCTTAAGGCTTGAAGTAAAAAATTAAAATAATTAAAGGATAATTATAGGAGAACATATAAGCATTCGTAAAACACGGATGCTTATTAAATGCTCAAAAATAATATTTTCTGTGAAATATTAACGGTAATTTTCTGCGATATTAAAAATAAACTTGAAAATTTAATGGGTGAATTATGGTACAGAAGAATGAAGTTTTCGATCTTGAAATTACAGGCATGACCCATGAAGGAATGGGCGTTGGAAAAAAAGACGGGTTTGCCGTTTTTGTTCAGGGAGCAATAGATGGAGAAATTGTAATAGTAAAAATTATTAAGGTTCTTAAAGGATATGCCATTGCCCGTATAGAAGAATTTATAAAAAAAAGTCCTGAAAGACAGGAACCATTCTGCCCCGTATATAAAAGATGCGGAGGGTGCAGTATCCAACACATGACATATGAAAAGACCCTGGCCTTTAAGCGCCAGGTTGTGCTAGACAATCTGACAAGGATAGGAGGCCTTGATAATGTTCAGGTTAATGAGACCATTGGCATGGAAAGGCCTTTTAGTTACAGAAACAAGGCCCAATATCCCGTGGGTATGGGGAAAACAGGACCTGTCTCGGGATTTTTTGCCCCCAGAAGCCATGAGATAATTGATTCCGAAGTTTGTGAAATTCAGCATCCCGTAAGCGATGTGGCAAAGAAGACAGTTCTTGATTATATAAAAAAGTATAATGTGTCTGTTTATGATGAGATAACCCATAAGGGCTTGATTCGCCATGTGGTAACAAAGGTGGGCTTTACTACAGGCGAGGTTATGGTTATTGTGGTGGCAACCAGAAAAGAGCTTCCACACAGGGACAAGCTTATAGAAGCCTTAAAAAGCAATATACCTGAACTTAAGAGTGTTGTCTTAAATATTAACGAGAAACCCGGAAATGTAATTCTTGGAGAGAAAAATATTACTCTTTACGGCAAGGATACCATTGAAGATGTCCTTGGAGGCCTTGTTTTTGAAATATCTCCACTGTCATTTTATCAGGTAAATCCTATACAGACAGAGATACTTTATAAAAAAGCCATTGAGTATGCCACTTTGAGTGGCAATGAGACAATCTTTGACCTCTACTGCGGGATAGGAACAATAGGTTTATTTGCAGCAAGCAAAGCTAAAAAGGTAATTGGTGTTGAAGTGGTGGAGGAAGCAGTTAAAGCCGCAAAGAAAAATGCACTGCGCAATAATATATCAAATGCAGAATTTTATGCAGGCAAGGCTGAAGAAGTAGTACCCGAGCTTTATAAAAAAGGGGAGCGGGCTGATGTGGTATTTGTTGATCCGCCCCGAAAGGGCTGTGACGAAGAACTTCTAAAGACCCTCGTAGACATGTCCCCTGAAAGGATAGTCTATGTTTCCTGCAACCCGTCAACTCTTGCTAGAGACCTAAAATATCTCACATCCCAGGGCTTTAAAGTCCACGAAGTCCAGCCAGTTGACATGTTTCCGTGGAGTTATCATGTGGAGTGTGTGGTGTTGATGTCAAGGCTGTAAGCCTTTATTTTACTAGGTTTCCGGAAGTACATCCAAGTTGTCTACTCAACCTAAAGGTTCAAAATACGTACATGGGAACATATCGACGATTATTTTTGAGGTAAAATTTGAACTCCAAAATTAGCAGGGTTGAGTTGACAGAATAGATAACGGCCTTTTTTCATAGGGGTTGAGGAGACAGGATGGATGTAAAGATTATGATGGAGAATAGTAACTCTCCTT